>NC_002942.5:1232500-1855000 GCF_000008485.1 Legionella pneumophila subsp. pneumophila str. Philadelphia 1
TTCGTGCAAAATGCAATGCTAAATGTCTACCCACCAACCTTGATGCTTGATACACACAACCGGCCATCCCATTTCCATATGAAAATAAACCCTAACCGCGCTGATAAAAATCAGTTTGTCATAAATAATTGCTGGAGGGGCCATCAGCATATATTGAAACAAATGTTAGAGCAATATTAATAAAAAAACGTTAAATAGACAGGGTGTTAAATTATCATGGCCTTATATTGCAGGAAGTGCTTTATACAAGATACTAAGAGGAGTATATTTTATAAGACGCGCTCAGGACCGGTTCAGGCGAAGAGAAACAATACATTATAAACGGGCTCCAGAGAAGCTTTATAGAGCAGGAATAGTAATTTGATTAAGACATTCATCGATAAAAAAATACAGCTGCTATTCAGTTGCCTTATTTTTTTTATCTTCAGTACTCATGCTAAATCATTTGAAACACCTGATGTATGGGATGTTTTGCGCAGTGAATTCAAGATGAATCATGAAGCCTATCGCCCAGAGGTTCAAGATCAAATTCGCTGGCTACTGGATCATCCAGGGTTTGTGACTAAGGCCTGTAAACAGGCTGAGCCTTATCTTTATCATGTAACTCGAGAAATACAAAGAAGAAATTTACCCGGTGAGTTGGCATTACTCCCTATGATAGAAAGCGCTTACGATCCTTTTGCTTACTCAAAGGTTGGTGCTGCAGGTTTATGGCAAATAATGCCGGTGACGGGGAATCAATTAGGTTTAATTCAGGATTGGTGGTTTGATGGAAGACGAAGCATTAATCATTCAACTGATGCAGCCCTGACTCACCTGATGCATTTAAATAAAGTGTTTAACGGAAGCTGGATACTTTCCATCGCAGCTTACGATGCTGGCGAAGGAGCCATAGGCAGAGCTGTAAAAGCAAATAACACTAACGGAGGTAGCGTCAGTTTTTGGAATCTGGATGTACCTAAAGAAACTCAAATTTATGTCCCTCGATTTTTAGCTTTGGCTGAAATCATGAGCAACCCTCGGGCTTATAAAATAAATCTTCCTGCAACGCCATTTCGACCTTATTTTGAAGAGGTGAATATTGGCAGTCAAATTGACTTGAATCATGCGGCTAGTTTAGCAGGAATTTCGGTTAGTGAATTAACCAAATTAAATCCGGGTTATAATAGATGGGCTACCGCACCCTATAAACCCTTCACTTTGCTTATCCCTATAGCAAAAGTGACTCAATTTTATTTCAATTTATCCCATTCACCTGTTGATAAACGAGTGAGCTGGAGAAAACATCTCGTCCTTCCAAGTGATAGTTTACAAAGTATTGCCAGAAAATATCATACGACTGTTTCATTAATAAAAAAATTAAATCGTCTGTCAGAACACTCGATAAGACCCAATCAGATCTTGTTAATTCCGAGCGCCAAAAGTACTCCAGCATTGCCTTTCCACGAAATTTCAAAGTCAAAATTCTTAAGCCAGACACCAACAAAAGGTAAAGTATACAGGGTCATACATATTGTCCAAGCCAATGAAACGTATAATACTCTTGAGCGACTTTATAAAGTTACAGCTCAGGATATTATGAAATGGAATCATATTGGCTCGGGAGAAGCGTTGGTAAAAGGGCGACAGTTAATTATTTGGAAAAAGTCAAGCAATCTTGAATGGAACAGGACTTTCAAAAAAACTTAAGTTTCCGGCAATCCTGCATTCTAAACATAACCCGTGTTCAGTCAAAGTTTCACGCTTGCCTATTCGATAACTTATTAATAAATTTGGTTAAATTTCTCATATGTGGCAATTTTCATACTAACCTACTAATGATGAAGATTATATGCTGGATTTGCACCAAAATATTCGTTGTAGATACGGAGGTAGGAACCATCTTTTTCCATTTCCAGCAAAATGTGATTAATTTTATCAATCAATGCCGATTGGTTTTTAAGGGCTATGATCCCATATCCGCTTCCTATCGGTATTTTATCGCCAATCAATTTTAATTGATCGTCTTCAGTGGGGTTGAGATTATTCACGATGAATCGTGACGCTTGATAATTGATTAAAATCGCATCAATTTTTTTGGTTGTTAGTGCATTAACTAATTCTGCCGGATCTGTGTACTCTATAAGCGTATTGGTGGTTTCGTATTTTTTTAAAAGAGGAGATTGCTGAAAATTAATCTTAAAGAAACCAACTTTTTTAAAATTGATATCGTTCAAGGTATCAATCGAGTTGTTTTTTAATGTCAGAAATTGACCGTCACTGGGTAAGTAGGGCAAGCTGTACCGATAGTTAGCAGGTAATGATGTCGTGATAGGGGTTGAGCTAAAAACAATATGATAAACACCTTTATCCAGACCTTTTAACTCGCCTTCTTTAGGAATAGGGATGTATTCGCATTTTTCTTGCAAACGGTTGCATATTATATTCATGAGGGCAACAACGAAACCATAATAGTGATTTGCTTTGTCTGATATAGATGAGAAAGGAGGAGCAAATTGTAAGACACCCACCTTGAGTGATTCACTGTGAACTAGAACGTTGCTTATAAACAACAGTATAAATACTATCCGTTTCATAAATTGGGTCTCTTCTTAATCTGGTCCATTTTTAATAAGAGAAGTAATCTTTTTTAATTATAGGGCAATAGTTTTCATTTTGGATCGGTTTTTCAGAGTCAATTTTAGTGAAATAAAATATTGTTAGCTGCGCAATCAAGAGGCTTTTCAAGGTAGGGCTTGGAAGGGGTTGGGCAGTATCCGATTTAGAGATATCGTTAAATCCAGGTCACTGCCCTCTAATCTATTCTCCAGCTTATGGATTGCAATAAGAAAAACCTTCTTCGTCTTTGTGATCAAATAAAAATGGTTTTATTACAAGGTCACTAATTGTTTTTAGATCTTCCATCATGATTTTTTTTGCACAGAAGTTAATGGTGTACTTGATTAAAATTTCCGAATCTTTTTTGCCAAGCTCAGGATGCTCCTCTTCTGAAATATCAGACATTAGAGTTGAAAATTTGTGGCTTTTAGTTATCCGTTTTAAATAGCTGTTTGCTACTGGCTGATGTGCTTTAAGCTGATCCTGGTAATAGCCTAGAATGACTTGGAGGTATTCTTTCAATAAACATACATCGCCGTATAAAAAAGGGTAAGGTTCATTATTTTCTATTGCCTGATTGAGGCGATCATAACGAGCTTCCAGATCTTGAAGGAATTCTCGATTGTTACTTATTTTGGGGTTGAACTTGTGATGAGAAAGAAGAGTACTTCTTTCAACATTAAACAATTGTTGAAAATTAAAGATAATCTTTGAAATTTTTTTAAGATAATCTGTAGTACATAATATTTCAAAGGCTTCCTGGCTGGTTAATGGAATTGTTTTAGAAAACATTTTCATACGCATGACGTGATCTCTGGTTAATTTAGATTTAATTTAAATCTAAATGATTAAAATTCAGCATTATATAACAATGCATTAGATAGATAAATAAACATAGTGATTTTTTTATATTCTTTTTGGTTTTTATAATTTTAGCTGTTAATTACATAACCAATCCTGGATATATTACTCGTGTAATCATGGGTAAATTATTCATTTAAATCAATGGCATAAAAAATATTTGGCTGAATTTTTTCTGATTAATCTATACTTAGTGAATCGATTCCAAACAATAGTTATATCTATGATTCTAAAGCCGGGAAAATTATTGGTGGCTACTGCTTATCCAGATCCACCGTTTGATATTGAGCCAGGTGATGGTTTTGATGGTGATTTAATAAAAGAAATTTGTCGAATTTTAAATTTGCAGCTAGTCCAGATCAAATATGAGGGAGAAAATTTTAATGATATTTTTTTAGGCTTGGCTAATAAAAAATACGATGTTGTCATTTCAGGAACGACTATTACACCAAACCGCTCAAAACAAGTACTTTTTTCGAATCCCTATTTACAGTTTAATCAGGGTATCGCGGTTAATACTGAATTAAAGCCAAATGTTTCTTCTTTTGAGGATTTGACAGGTTTGGTGGCTGGTATACAGAAAGGCAATACCTCGGACGAAGTTGCTCAGGATTTATTACGTAAGAACATACTCAGTGATATTAAATATTATGCATACAATGAAATAGAATTAGCCATACAAGATCTGTCTGCCGGTAAAATTGGTTTGGTCATTAAATTATATCCTGTTATTTCCTGTTTAATTCGAAACTATACAAATTTGGCTGTTCCTTTGCAGGCTGAAACACATGAAAAACTTGGTATCGCGTTTGCTAAAGATAATTTTAAACTGCGGGATAAAGTCAATATTGTCCTAGCCGATCTTGTGCAAAATGGCACTTTAAGTCGCTTGCAACATAAGTGGATAAGTACAACCTAGGGTAAATTAGGCCAATGTCAGTTTCAACTCAGGAGATAACCTTATTTAAAGACAGGACTTACGATAAACTCCAATCTCTTTGTTAAAAAAAGTTTTTAACTCGGTCATTTAGTTTATCTAAACTCCCTCATTAAAAACATTTTTTGCCTCGACCTTGGAGTTTTTCGTAAGTCCTGAAAGAATCTTATTTTTCTTGAATCGTTCTGTAATTATTTTTCAAATCCTCTTGAACTTTTATACAGATAAGTTAATTATCAGGTTGAGCTCTAAAGATCCAATAGAGTGTTATTGGAGTACAAAAGGATTTATAACATGAAGATATTAAAGACGACCGAAAAAAAATCGCGAAAACCTACTCCTAAAGAGAACAGAGCTTTACCGCTTCAATTGGTACAAAATACTGAGCCGGATCGAACGTATTATCTGAGAAGTACTGTAGAAGGCATAGGGAGTTTTCTTTCTACTCGTGTAAGGGAACTTTATAACACTTTAGCCATGACTTTTTCTTTAGACTCTATGGATTGGAGCAGTTTCAAAAAATACATTTGGCCAACGATATCCTCTGGAGCAGCATTGCTGCTTGGTGATTATCTAACCCGATCCATGAGCGAATATCAAACGGGAAGCCCGGAATATGATTTTATTTTTAAATTTCTTTTTGGTACAGCGATATTAGGGTACTGTGCTTTAAATCGGATAACGGACAGGAAATTTACTTCCCAGGTTGAATTATCTGCTGCAGTAGCCAGTGAAGTCATGGCAATAACCTACATGTATAGTTCGGTTTTCAAAGGCACCACTTATTTATTGAATGATAGTATTTCTGATGAATATTCATTAATTGCCGGGCTAGGAACCAGCGCGCTGCTGGTTCCTAGCGGAATTTCTTATCTAACACAAAAAATACAAGAGTTTTTAGTGCGAATCCAATACAACAAGGGTGCGCAACGCTCGGATACAGCAGTGATTTCAAGCGGGCTCACACCCATATCCAATCTTTATTTTCAAATCAATCATTTTATTGCCAGCGAACTGATGATCAGTTCACGCGCATTTCAGCTGGGGCTCATTTCACACAACATTCGCTATGCGGATAGAATAATGCAGAAATTTCGTAACTTGCCTGCATTATTAGCGGATTTGGCACCATCGACGATAAAAAAAATGCGTATCCAGCAACAGAAGCTTGAGCATGATTACGAATACAATCATAAGCTACATCAGGTTTTAAGATTTACAGCAGATGGCCCAATGTTTATAAGTATCCCAAGGTATCAATTACGCACAGGGGATCTGGTTTATTGTGATAGCAGCATCGATTTGGCTTGTGTACCGGTTTCTGGGGAGCTGCTTGCTTTAAGGCGTGATTTAAAAGGAGAATTTACTCAAACCCTGGAACAAAAAAAATTTAGCGTTAACCTGAAAGCCCAAAATGGGGAAGATGTTTGGATAGAACATGAAACCAAGCCTGATTTTACCTCGCATTATAAAAAGGTGGATTTGCACGCTGTTAGAGATGGCAAACAGGCAGGAGTATTGGTAGGCGATAAATTAAATTTATATGGTAATGATAATATTTTTATTCAAATCAAACCCGAGAAAGAGCTTTTGTTAAGCAGTAACTATGAAAAAAAAGCAGTCATTAATGAGATTATTGCCGAACGAAAACAAAGAAGTGTTTTATATTCTATTTTAGGCTCCGTTATCATGGCTGCTTTTTTACAAAGGGATATTACTGCAATGCCTGCAGAAACCCTAAGGCTCATGTTCACACTCTTTCAGACTATGATTCCTTTTTCTGAAGCTTTTTTACGAGAAACTGTGAATAGCCGTTTGATGAAAAAATTGAATAGCGAGCTCGGGGATCAGCCTTTTGGAACCATAGATGCTCTTCGTGTGGTTGATTTATGTAATGCTCTTGGCGGTTATTATCGTGACAGATTTCCCAATGGTGTTGCCATTATTTCAGATAAAACCGGAACTCTTACAACTACAAGAATGGATGTATTAGGGTTATGGACTAATGATATGGCTCCTGAGGTTCAGAAGACATTAAAGGAAAAGGAGGGTTTGCTCCTGCCAGAAGAAACCCAATGGCTGCAAACTTTTGAAGTGTTTTGCAATGCGTTTACTAACAATAAAAAAGAATTGGAACCTGAGGAACATGCTATTTTGGAGTTATTTCAATCCTTACTCGATAATCGGCAGTGTCTGGAAGTGATTACTTTAGGGAATAATCATTTTAAAAAAGAAATGATCTCTAAAGACATTAAGAAAGAAATTGAAACGTTTCATTTGGGTTTATATCGTACGTTTGGCGGGCGCTTTACTTTGGTTCAGGATGGTTCTGATCATTATCTGGTCTTTTGCGGAGTGCCCAAACAAGAGGCTTTTAAGGAGACTCCTTTGCTAAAAGCCTATACGACTATGCAAAGTCGTACTGGAGTGTTATCTCGTGATTGGTGTTTGGCTCGAGGTAAACTCAGTGAACGCGAGTTTACTATTTTGAAAGAATTATTTAGCAAGGATGATAAAAAGCAGATTGAGCATTTTATTTTGCAAAATAAATTATTGCTCGAAAATTTGATGTATTACGGTACTTTTATTATTGATAATCCTGTAAAAAAAGGAGCAGAAAAATTTATTGCCCAATGTCGGGAAATATCAGTTCCAGTTTTTGTAGCAACAGGAGATACGACCAAGGCAGCAGAAAATATTGCTAAAGTATTGTGCCCGGCTAATGCAGGAAAAATTGTTACGCTGCGTGCCGATCAGATTGACGAAAAAGGTATTGAATTTTTAAATGAAGAAAATTATCCCTCTGACTCTACAGTTATATTTTCAGGTATTAATGAAGCGATATTGAACAGATTCCAAAAACTGATGGGTAGAGAAGGGGCAAAACGCCCCGTCGTTATTTTTGCTGAAATGAGTACTGAGGGAAAAGGTGTTTTAGCTCGTTATCTTAAGGACCATCACTATTTTGTTGTTGCCAACGGGGATGGTACTAATGATGTTATGATGATGAAAAATTCTAATGTGGTGATAGCGCATCATTCAGATGATGGAACTTTTGCTCCAGGAGTGGATGGCTTAACCAATATTAGTGAGGAGCAGCTAAGACGGTTGTTTGGTTCCCAGAAAACTTTTTATGAACTGTTTGACATTAATCTACCCAAAAGCCTGTTCGTTCAAAAATTTGCCCCTCTAGCCAACTCACAAGAAAAGCCAACCATGGCTTTGGCACTCAAAAGTGGAAAAATGACGTTTGATTTGGCTAAAACAGTTGGAGCAGATGTCACAGAAATGAATCAGCAGCATTGGTATAGCGTTGTTTTTGACTTATTATGGTTGTGGATTGCTTTTTATGAAATAAATGAAAGCTCCGATTTGCCAATGGATAATCGGAACATCAATGCTTCAAGATTGATTTCCAATACAATGGGGATTGCCTTAATAATCGCTGTTTTTCAATCCCTTGCTAATTATGCTCTGTTTAATGAATCTACGAACTTGACCAGTATGCTGATTATGTTGAGTTTTTTGCCTCTAATACTAAAGAGTATTTTCTCAGGTTTTAGAATGGTTCAGGACAGCTTGTACCCTCAGGTGGAAGTAACCGAAGTTGAGGAAGAAGGAGATACAAGTACTAATGGATCTGTCCTAAGCTATTTTGGAACTTTTTTTTCACGCAAGCCAGTAAAGCAATTGGAGGGTTTAAACTGTGCTCCCGCATTAAAATAGCCCCTTGCATAAAGGGGCTGTTTTTATTTTATCGCTCGGTCATAAATATTTTTGTGATGCTTATTGACCTCATGTAAACTGTGTATTTTTTAATTTTAAAGATAATCATACAGTTTCTTATGATTAATTTTTCCACTATTGGTCAAGGGCATCTCATCAATAAAGTATATTTTTGCAGGTATTTTATATTGAGCAATTTGCTCAATTAAAAAAGAATATAATTCTTCTTTTGTCAATTGGTTACTCTTTTTTACTACTACAAAAGCAATTGGTACTTCTCCTTCTGCTTCGTCAGGTACACCAATCACAGCCGCTGCGCTAATTGCTGGATGTTTATAAATGGTTGCTTCCACTTCACCAGGCATAATATTGGATGTATTGCGGATAATAATGTTTTTAATCCGACCTTTATAATAAAAATAACCTTGTTCATCCTGAATTCCGCAATCTCCTGTTTTAAACCAACCTTTTATAAATGCCTTGCGGGTTTCTTCAGGATTATTCCAATAACTATGCATCACCATATCACCTTTTACCAGTATTTCTCCTGTTTCACCACAACGTACGTCTTCTCCAGCTGCGTTTACAAGGCGTAATGTTACCCCATTCACCGGTTTGCCAATACAGGATTTTTGAGTCAAATCAGGGGTTCTGCAGACTGTTAGCCAAATGGCTTCCGTCATTCCATAACCCACTTGAATTGGTTTACCAGCGCAAGCCAGAAACTTGTCCTGGACTGCCACAGGTAGTGTATCCCCACCTGTATAAATTCCACGAAATGATTGAAATGTTTTTGTATTACAGCGTCCAGAGTCTAATAACTTTATATAGGTATCAATATGATGAACGGCCAGTGTTGGTTTTTCATGTCGCACTGTCGCAAGGTACCAATCCATATCAAAACCATCATGAACTAACGCGGTACCTTCTTGTGATAATGTAGAGAATGTTTCGATAAATCCACTTACATGGCATTGTGGCTCACAGATTATCATTTTGTCGTCAGCAGTAATGTTTTCCAGTGCCAATGAAGTCGAGTCAAGCATCGCTTCAATGGAAGAAAGCGTATGAACAACTCCTTTGGGTTCCCCCGTTGAACCGGAGGTATAAAAAATTACTGCAGGCGCTTTATAATCTATACCATTTTTTGGGCAATTCGCTGGTTCATTTAATAATTCATTAAAAGAAAAATAAGGATAATTCTGATTTTCCCCCAGGACAAAAATTTTTTTAATTCCTGTCGCTGACCAATTGATTTTCTCTAGCAAAAATAATTTACTTGCTTCGATAATTAAATAAATTGGTTGGGCATCGCGCAATACCTTTTCAAGCTCAGGTGGCGCATAGCGGCGATTAACAGGCATGGCAATACATCCTGATTGAAAACAGGCCAGGTAAATGGCTATAATTTCAAGACTATTGGGCAACATAAAAGCGATACGGCTTCCAGAGAGTGCTTTATTTTGAAAGTGAATTGCAATACGATTCACTGTACCAAACAATTTCTCATAGGATATGGGTTTGCCTGCAATAACCATAGAGCATTTTTTCATATTGCATTCAACTTCTGAAAAAATAAGCCTGTCTATTCTTTTTTTAGTCATTATGTTTTCCTGGATAGATTCATTTGTTACTTTTTATATTATGGGAAATAATTAATAATTATGGGCTAAAAATGGGAAAAAAATGGATTTTATAAAGCGTACTATCGAGCTGGCTCGAGAGAATGTGGGACATGGGGGCAGACCATTTGCTTGTCTTATAGTTCAGAATGGAAAAATTCTTGCTGAAGCTACCAATACGGTGGCGCAAACCCATGATCCTACAGCCCATGCTGAAGTTAATGCAATACGGATTGCTACAGCGAAATTAGGTTGTGAGCATTTATACGATTGCGATTTTTATATACTTGCTCATCCTTGCCCGATGTGCCTGGCCGCAATGTATTATTGTAGTCCCAGGAAAGTTATCTTTATCACGACGAGAGATGAATATAAAACCTATTATGTAGATGATCGAAAATACTTCACTCTTGAGAATTTTTATCAGGAGATCAATAAGCCATGGAGAGAACGTAAGATGCCTATGGAGCATAGACCGGACAAAGAGGCAATAGAAGTATATAAAATGCACCAGAAAAAAAAATCTTAGTCCAAATAACTGTTTAATATTTAAAACAGTTTGATTTTCAACCTTTAAAAAACTTTTATGTTTTAAAGTTCATAGTCTTGCTTGATCACTTTCAATAAATCATGTTTATCTTGAGTAGTATCTTCCTGCTTTTTTCAGTCTACCTTTTGAGCATATCTTAAAAATTTTAAAACATCTCAAATGTATTTTTTATTTCAATGCTGATTGTTATTAATATAATCTTAATGTTTTTATAATAAACTATGCTGGTTTTATATTAGACAGCACGAAGTTAATAGAAAGTTTCCTTCAAAATCAAGATGATTCCCGTTGATCATTATAAAGCACTCGCAATTGAGCAAAGCAAAACAACTTTGAAGTTCCAATAAAAATCTGATTGCATATAATTTTGCTCAAATTTTCAAGATAAACTAATTGAGTATGAATAATGCCTACTGGAATCGTATTAAGTTCACAATCCCCTGAAGCCACAACTTCTTTTCCTCGTCGAGGAGGAACTGCTGCTGGAATAAACCATGTGACTGGTTTTCCTGTTATTAAAATGCATAGAGACGCTCAGGCTCGTCCTGACGAGCGAAAGTACTTTAATCAAATTAAAGATGGCAGCCTGGTTTTCATTACCGGACATAGCAATACTGCCTTGGATCATCTTACTGGCGATTATGTTCCCCCATTAGCGACTCCGGTTCAGCCAATGAGTACCGAATGGACATATAAACAGTTTAGAGATCTGATTCTGAAGAATGGAAGCCTCAAAGCAGGTGATACGATAACTGTCGTTCTTTGGGCATGTAATGCAGGTGAGGGAGGTCTTAGTAGTGGGGCAGGCTTATTGGGGCGCTTATTCAGGGAAAAACAAATTAATACAAGAGTTATTGCTTCAGCAGCAACTACTATGCGATTTGATGGTCACTATTCTCCAACTCCAGAGGGAACGCCAGCTATGGCGTTTATAACAGAGAATGGTAGCAAAGATATTCGTATTTTTGATTTTACTGAGGAAGCAACGATTGAATGGAAAAATAAAGGGCGTCTTTATGTTACCTGTAATGGGATTGAAGGCTATAACTTGTACAGTCCTAAACAATTAGAATCCCTGGAAAGTGAAAAAATATATAAAGTGATGGAGGAAATATTTGTTGACAGGCACTACAAGGAAAATATCAGAACTGGAGAAGAAGTGAAACAATACTTTTCCAAGTCTAAGGCAGAGTTTATATTACGTTGGAGTTCAGCCAATGAATCTGATACTGAAAATAAGTATGTCTTCATCGCGGCATCTTTTCAAGCCTCTGATGGAATTCATAGCATTCGATATGGAATAAACAAGAATGGAGAGCTTTTTTCAATAAATACGGCTAGCAATAAAGTTACGCCAATTGATATTTTACCACTGGGTGTAATGGCTACTTTGACGCAACATATTACTCAAAATAAAGAGTTGATAGAGAAAGCACTCCATGAAAAAGGAGCTCAAATGACTCCTAGTCCAAAACTACAACATAGAGTGAAGCGTAAAAAATCAGATCATACTGAATTGCTTATTTTAAAAGGCGAGAAAGAACCATTAAAACCCGTTCAAACAGATACTCTCTCAAGCAAGGTGCCTGCTTCTCCAGGATGGTCAACCCAAGAAAATCAGGATTTCTTAATGTTTGTTACACCGTTGCAAGTCCAGGAATTGCTTAAATCTCATGGAGAAACAAAAAAGGAAAAACATGAGAAAAAAATCAGATTAGGTCATGAAAAAACTATTGGTGATGAGAAAACAAGAAAGCCAGTATCTAAACATAAAGAACCATCTGGAGAAAATGAAGAACCAGAAATGGATTTAAGTAAAAGGCAACGAATACCTGTTGTACAGAGAAAACGACCTCAGGGTCGTAGGCACGAGTTCTTTAGTGATTCCCCAAAAAATCCAGATGAGCATAAAACAGAAAAGGATAAAACGATATCTCCCTCGCGAAATCCAACCAAAGGAGGCTAGCTGGCAAGCAAAGTGTTGTTGGTGTTGATTAAGACTATACCATTTTGACACAAGAATTAGTGGGTGTATTTTGATATGGTGTGATAAAGGGTTCCCAGTCAATTGTTACAGATTAAAAATAATTAATCTTAAAGCGTATAAACTTTTACTTTATGAACTCTTCCTTTGATAGAAATTTCTCCCAATTCTATAAATTGAAATGCCGTATGATCTGTCGCAATATAAGTATATTCACTGATTAGAATATCTGTATTGAGTTTTTTGGTGGCATTTTCTATTCGTGATGCCAAATTGACAGTATCACCAATAGCTGTGTATTCCATATGTATATCAGTTCCAATATTCCCGACAATGGCACTGCCTGTATTGATACCAATACCAATTTGTATTTCAGAGCCTAATATTTTTGCCCAATCGGCATTGAGTGATTTCATCGCTTCTCGCATTTTTAATGCGGCATGGATAGCATGGTCTTCTTGATAGGCGTCATCATCAGGTGAACCGAAAATCGCTAAAAAACCATCTCCAAGATATTTATCCAATATTCCATGTTGCGAGGTAATAGCTTCTATCATTTTCTCAAAAAAATGATTTAAAAAATCAACTACCAATTCAGGTTTTATACGCTCCGAAATGGTTGTGAAATCGCGTATATCACAGACCATAATTGTGACCTTACGTCTCTCGCTAAATACTTGCGGTAACTCACCAGATTTCACAATTTTTTCTGCTAAAGCATGAGAAATAAAACGTGTTAAGCTTACTTGCAGCATGTTACGCTGTCTTAATCCTTCAGTCATTTCATTGATTACTCGACCCACTTCCGCGAATTCATCTTTTGTCCTAATGTCGAGATGCTGTTCAAGATCACCTTGGGCAATATTTTTGAGTGCAGTTGTAATTTTTAATAAGGGTTTATTGAACCACTGAAAAAGTAACCAGCCTAAAAAAATGGCAAATAAAAATGTTGAGATAAAGACGGCAATACCTGAGTACAGCAAGAAATGAAATCTTTGGTTAACCGAATCGGCGTCTACGTCCACTCGGATATTTCCAAGGTATTTCCCTTGTGCGTCTTTTATTGGGTATAAAGCAGTCAGCCATGTACCCCAGATGTCTTCAACAAATTCAGGCAGAACGATAGGGGATTCATAATTTACATTAATTGTCTGCCCTGATTCAGTCTTAAGTTTCATGACAGTTCCCAATTCAGTTTTATCTATAGTGTTTTCTTCGGGATCTACGGCAAAGCGAAGTACCTTGGGATTATTAGAGTCAGGAAATAAACTATATATGAAATTCACATACACATCTTTGCGACGATTTGCGTTACGTACTTCAAGAAGTTTTTTTTCAAGATCTTTGTAAAGAGGTGAGTTTGCAGACGTATCCAGATTAAATTTCTGGATATCCTCCGGATTCATCAGGACAGCTGTTGCCGCAGCTATGGATAGGGCTGATGAGCCTACTTCTTTGTATACGGTTTCTTTACCATATTGATAAGATAAAAACAGAAATATGCCGTTAGTAGTGATTACAATGAGAAGTAGGCCAAGAAATAACTTAGTACGAAATTTCATTATTTATCCACCATTAGCAGATTAATTATAAGTATTGGATAAAGGCAGTGAGAAGTAAAGACAACAGATTTCTGGAGATCTTTACCAATCTCCAGAACGATGTGGTTTTGGATAAAATAATACTTCCCAAAAATATAATTTATTATAAGACAGGATGCTTATTATTTGGGGCCATTAGAGCCAGGAACAAGCCAATCATATATCGCAGCGGCACCTGTGACCGTATTATTAAAAGCATTTTCAATTTCAGCATTGCTGGCCCCACGCTGCTGGAAGAGGCCAAGTCGCGCCACTGAATTTTCGACGGGCCGTTTACTTTCTCCGACTTCGTGAGAAGCATAAAGTACTGCGGAAGTAGCGAATATGGATGCAAATAACCCCCATCTCGAGTCGGCATAATAAAATGGCCATAAAAGCAGGTTTGTTATTCCTACCACTATCCCTGCTTTTTTGAGCTCTTCTCCACTTGGTTCATTATTTTTTGGCATATTAATTCCTTTTTAGACAAAATTTCAGTTCAAACTATATTCCAGATAATAAAAATTGCAAGCAAAATTAACGGGATATATGAATAATCTTGCCAACTTCATGGCATGGAAAACCAGGTTTGCTGGTGAAGGTATTACGATACGGAATAAATCGTTTAAACCATTTACCTCGGCGCAGAGTAACCTCCTTGAATTCCTTTCTTTGAAAAAACAATCTGCCATAATTGCAACATTCTGGCATCAAAAGCGCCAGCACAAGAGAGCAAATAATAATTCCACATACGAAAGAATTTTTCGCTATATTGGGATTTAATTTGGTCCCATCCCTTATTGAAATTCTCATGCCATGCCATTAATGTTTTGTAATAATCAGCTCCAAAATTATGCCAATCTTCCATAACGAATAATTTTTCGGAAGCTTGGCCTATTTGCATGATGGATGGAATCATTCCATTGGGAAAAATATATTTTGAAATCCAGGGTGTGGCTTTTGTGACACTTTCATTGGAACCTATAGTGTGTAATATGAACAAACCATCATCATTTAAACATTGATGGACAATCTCCATGTATTTTCGGTAATTCTTGTAACCAACATGCTCAAACATCCCTAAGGAGACTATACGATCGAATTTTTCATTTAAGTCTCTATAATCCTGAAATCGGATTTCAACAGGCAAATGAGCACAGCGCGTTTTAGCTAACTCGTATTGTTGCTGTGATATCGTTATGCCAACTACTGATACCCCATAGTTTTCAGCAGCATATTTTGCAAGTCCTCCCCATCCACATCCGATATCCAGCAATTTCATACCGGGTTTAAGGCAGAGTTTTCTGCAGGTCAGATCGAGCTTGTCGAGTTGGGCTTGCTCCAAATTTTCAGCTTTTCTCCAATAACCGCAAGTGTAGTTCATGTTGCTATCAAGCATAATCTGAAACAGATCATTTCCTCTATCATAATGTTGTCTACCAACATGTAGAGAACGTTTTTGGGTTTGCAGGTTCAATATTTTTGATAAAAAGACATTAAATGCCAATTTAAAATTAATTTTAATTTTGGACTCAAGATTTGCGTTAATCAGTTTTGAAATAAATAAATCAATTCGTTGACAATCCCACCAACCGTCCATGTAACTTTCACCCAGACCCAAATCGGCATCACGCAATAATCTGGAATAGAACTCATCATTATAAATTTGTATATCCCAAGGTGTTTGGCCATTGATATTGATATTGGCTAGCTGAAGCATGTAATTAACAAATATTTTTGCTTTGTTTTTTTTAATATCCATATCAAACTCCCTTTTTATAAAGGATGTTGAAACATTCAATCAATGCAACATCATCAGCCACTCAAAGCGTCTGTTATGGCTGTAACAAGATAATAAATAATAATCAGAAAAAACAACACAATCGAAATCAAGGGCAAAAGAATGGTAAAGGTACGAATCAAAACGGCTGAAATTTTATTTGAGCAATGATGCGCCGATCCCCAAAATGCTTTAATTAACCAGATGTATAAGACTATGCCATAGGAGAAGAGAGCTAGGGCTAATATATTATCTAGAGATAATGGTTTAGATGTTATTAACAAAATGGCAAATAAAATATAGAATCCAATATACGCCAGGCCGCCTTCAAGCAAAAAATAATCACCACCTGAACCAAACAGAACTTCAGAAAATTTCAGATCTCCATGCCATCCCTGTTTAAAATAACGAAACATACCGATCCTGTTATGTTATTTATAATTTTTATTATAAGCCAAGCTAGGACAATGGATGAAAGAATTTTTCAGGACTTACTAAAACCCCCAGTCTCTTTGTTAAAAAAGTTTTTAATTCGGTCATTTAGTTTATCTAAACTCCCTCATTAAAAACATTTTTTGCCTCGATCTTAAGGTTTTTTGTAAGTCCTGTTTTTGTAATCATTCACCTCTCTTTTACCTAATTTCTGCCTCAATAACTAAAGTACTTATTAAGTCACTTGCCGACATAGAGCGGCATAAATGAGCCGATTGTCCAGCCCATAACGACATAAAATCAATATTATCCTTTTCTCTGGCTTTTTGTCTCATCATCTGGGTTAATGCATTTTGAATGGGGTAGTCGAGGATATTTATTTTCCGATTATCCATGCAAATAATGAATTTATTTCGAATTCCACGAGCAAGCTTTCCCGAAAAAGCACGTGTTAGTACAGTATTGTCTTGTTGCTGCGATAATAGGGTTTGTTTGTATTTATAAGTGATGCCAGCTTCAAAACAACTTAAAAAGGCGGTCCCCATTTGCACGCCAGAGGCACCTGCATTTATTGCAGAAACTATGCCTTTACCATTCATGATTCCCCCGGCGGCTATCGCTGGTATTCGTATTGTTTCTACTAATTGGGGTATCAGCTCAGATAGTTGAATCAAATCTTCCTCAGCATTGCCGATAAAAGTACCTCGATGCCCTCCTGCTTCACTTCCTTGTGCAACAATGGCATCAATCCCACTTGCTTCAAGTATTCTTGCTTCGTGTATAGTGGTTGCCGTTCCTATCAGAAAGGTTCCATTTTTCTTCAATTGTTTGATCCACATCGGTTCTAATGTACCGAATGCATAGCTAAAGACAGGGATTTTTTCCTCTATCAGGATTTGCATTTGGTCAACAAAAGGCAGGGAGTAGGGCTTACTCACGGGACTGATTTCAATGTTTAGTTCAGTGCAGCACAAATTGATATCATCACAAGCGTTTTGAATTTGTTCTGGTGTTGCATGATGTGCTTCGGGTATAAAAAGATTAACAGCAAAAGGTTTGCTTGTTAATTGACGAATTTTTATAATGGCCTGTCTTATCTCGTCAGGTCTCATATACCCTGCGCCCAGAGAGCCCAAACCACCACTGTTAGAAACCGCTGCAACCAACTCAGGAGTAGTAGCTCCTCCGGCCATAGGTGCTTGAATGATAGGAAATTGAATACCAAGTCTCTCAGCTAATTTTAGATGGTGCATAGTAAGTAAAACCCCAAAAATTGGATAAATTTTTTGCCATATTTAATTTGTTTTCCAAAAAAAGACGAGTTGCAAGATGCTCTGTGGAGTTATCTAATAACCAATAACTAAAGGTGGCCAGATAAATGATGGTTAATCCGGTTTCCTGGATGGCACGTTGAATAAAGGTTTCTCGAAGACCAGCTGCTTCACGCCACCATTGAACAGTTTGGCTGATGCGTTTGATTGCAGGCAATTGAAGATGAAGATGACCAGGCTCTAATTTATGAAATATCATTTGCCGGATTACTTTTTGCTGGCCTTCGAAAGTACTTAACCAAGTCATTAATAAATCATGCAGTTTTTCTTTGGCAGTGAGTAAATCAAATTTTGGTCTGGAGGACGCATTGAGCATGGCTTCATCAGCACGATCAAAACAGCCATCAATGATTTGCTCTTTTTCCGCAAAAAAATATCGGATCGTATTTAAATCGATATTTAATGCTTTAGCGATATCAATCAGCCTCACTTTTTCCCAAGAGGTATCCTGGGCAATGTCTATTGCTGTATTGATGATCTCATTTTTTAGTGTTGGTGCTATTTTTTTCATGAAATACCTCCCTGTCTCTTATTAGTTTATTACTAATTTTATGATCAGGATTAATTTTTGATGGTTTTGGTAGTTAAATTAACTATAAGTTAAATCAAAAAATGCTATTGGTTATTTCAATTAGTCTATGCCACACTTATTTTTATAATATCGGACTATTGAATTAAAAATGAAGAAAATCATTTTATACTTGTTTGTCGCTATTGGAGTTTACGCTGTCCTTCTATTTGCGTACAACATGCTGATAAATCGAGCCGGACAAACATTATATGGGGGCGCTCCAGCAATGGGGAATGCCTATCCCACTGTTGAAAAAGTCAATGCGGTACCAGGTGGTTCTGGTGATAGCAACAATAATCCTTCTGCTTCAGAGCAAGTCATGAAAGGAATGATAATTCGTAATGCGAATATCACTCTGGAAGTCAATGATCCGACTAAAGTTATTGATGAAATTATGCAGATGGCTGAGCGAGAGGGAGGATATGTAGTAAACTCTAACTTAAGACAGGATAGTTTCTATGTTGGTGGGAATATCGCTCAAATCAGCATTAGAATACCAAGTAATCGTTTAAACAATGTATTGCAAAATTTAAAATCTTTGGCTGTTAAAGTAATTGAGGAATCGATCACGAGTGAGGACATTACCCGGCAATACGTTGATCTTGAAAGTGAGCTGAAAAATTACAGGGTTGCTAAAGATCAATTAAATAAAATTATGCAAGGTGCAAAAAATACTTCTGATGTACTTGCTGTCTATCAACAACTGAGTGAAACGCAGAGAAAAATTGATGTGATAGAAGGGCAGATTAAGTATTACAAGGAATCTATCGCATATTCACTAGTTACAATTTACCTGCAGATTGATCCTGCGATAAAAAATACACAAAATTCCACATGGCAAATATCTGAAGTTGTGATGAAATCTTACCAGGCTTTAATAGATAATTTACGGCAGTTTACTTATGGAGTCATCGAATTTGTTATCTTGTTTGTCCCAATGATCTTACTGTGGGGAATTATTGCTTTATTCGTATTTTGGATAGGTAGGGTAATTTATTCTCGTTTTAAATAATAGAATTTGCAGCGTATTTCAGATTTTGATTTAAGTGAGAGCTAAATACTCCCAACAGGATAGTTGGGAGCAAAAATAATCTTTTAGTTTAAACTTTAGGGCGCATATATTCGTCATTAGTCAGATCAAGGTTTATTGGCTTGGAATTTTCCTTGTCATATAGTCCATAATTTTTAGCTACTCTGTCCCAGAGGTACATAGTGCCTAGAACAACCGTTGTTGTTGCTGTTGCTCTCGCAGTATCAAGAGCCGCTGTCCTGGTTGCTCCGCCTAAGGTCTTTAACATACATTTCCCAAAGAATGATAACATATTTACCGTCCTGATTAGTTAATAATAATCCTGCTAATTATTCATCATTTATTCTAAATGAATTTCTGCCTAATGCAATACATTCCCCTGTTTGTATGATTAAGATCAAATCAATCATATCTTTTTAACGTCATGTAGATTAAATAAGTACAGTTTATGCAGTATAACGTATTGTTGTTTTTTAAGGCATAATGATGAAAAATAACATCCTTGTTACTCTTGATTATTTCTTGGTAGGGGATGGGGATGGATTCTCTGACTCAAGCTCTTCGACTCGTCCAGGCCAAACCTTTTTCAAAGGTTGAGGACCCATATATTCATCCATACCAAAAATGAGGGCAAAAGTGATGGCTGCTTGAGGAGCTCTTACCGCTACTTGCTGCAAATAGCTAACTTTGAAAAAGGTCATGAAGGCTTCCTTAAGACCAACCGCTTTTACATGTGATTTCATTTGACCAAACATGGTATAGGGTGACACAGTAATTAAACGGTTATTTTCAGCCACTTTAGTTTGCAACAATTTACTATCCGCATAAGCATTAGGGGCGGTTGTAAATAATGTCGCAATGACGCCAGAAGTAGCGCCGCCTAATATTTTGTTATACAAGTCTTTATCAAACTTATAAAATGAACTGACATAGTCTCCTGCAAATCCTATCAATGCGAAATTGACCCCACCGGCAAAAGAACGAGAACCCCAGTTGACTGAAGTTAATTTCCAAAAGTTGGAAAGGGACCATTTAAAGTTTTCAGCATTAATAACGCCGACATTTTGCAGTCTTGCCTTTCCACTTAAACCATTACTAACCAATAGATCAGCCTGAGAAAAGAATATGGTTCCCCACCAACGTTGACGGAATGGGGCTTCGAATTCTTCCTCTTCTGTTACTTTGTTAGTTTGTTTATGGGTTACAGCCACAGCACCGCGTTTTTGACCTGCAATAGCATAAGGAAGGAAGCCACGGTACATGCCTCGGAAAAGTCCTCCGCTCAATCCAGATGGAGTTCCAGATTGTGAAAATTGCAATTTGTTTAGCAAGTATTGAAATGGTTGAGTTCCTGCAGAAACAGTGAAAGAAATAGCTCCTGTTTTAAAAACTAAATTGGCCATTTCATAGGGCGTCAACAGATAGGGTGAATTATTACCCTGTTTCTCTCTACGTTCTTGCATTGTAAATCCTCTTTGAATCACTTAAATCAATGTGCTGTAATGGTAACAATTAATTATTAAGCAAATATTAACTGATGTGAAAAAAAAATATTAAGTATGAGAATAATATGTAAAAAGTGAGACAAATAAAAACATAAAATAGATTGAATTTATACAAATTAAGCATAATTATTTTCTTTTTGTATACAAAATATGCAAGCAACCTTGCTTTCTGAATTTTAATTCGTTGAGTTAATGAAGTACTTCATCTGGATATTTAGCGCTACTTCACAACAGAAAACTAAAAAGCAAGTTTTAACTGTTCCCAATATTGATTATAAAGCGCTAGTGTTTCTTCGCCGATGTCGCGTTGGAAATAACCCTTCTTTAGTGTTTTGTCTGGCGGATAAACCACAGGATTATTTTTTATAGGCAATGGCAATAAAGCTCTTCCTGCGGCATTGGTAATTGCATGTCCTTCCTTTAGTGCAATTTGAGCGCTTGTTTCCGGTTTCAGAATAAAATTAATGAATTGATACGCCTCTTTCAGGTGTGGGGGGTTTTTAGGGATAGCCAAACAATCTACCCAAATCACAAAACCATCTTGAGGATAAATAAACTCAATGGCTTTGTTTTCCGTATGTGCTTTGAAGGCATCGCCATTCCATGCTGATCCAATAAAAGCATCCTCATCTATCATGATGGCTTGAATACTATCACTGGCAAATAACTTAATATTAGGTACCAATTGCAATAAGTGTTCATAGGCTGCTTTTATGTGGTTTGGATTGGTATCATTGGGATCAAACCCTAAACTCATCAGAGCTATGGCAAATATTTCGCGTGAATCATCAAGTAACATTAGCTGATTACGCCACTTTTTATCCCATAAGCCTTGCCAGTTTTTTGGCGGGTTCGATACGGAATTATGATTAAAGAAAATCCCGGTTGCTCCCCAGATGATGGGTATACTATAACGGTTACCCGGATCATAATCATTTTTAACAAATTGTTCATCCAGATTATGAAGATTCGGAAGCAGTTTATGATCGAGTAATTGCAACATGCCTTGTTTTTGCATGCGCTCTACAAAATAAGCGGAAGGGAGGATGACATCGTAAATGGTCTTTTGACTGGCTCTTAGCTTGGCATACATGGTTTCATTGCTATCATAAGTCGAAAAATTGACTTTAATTCCTGACTCTTGTTCGAATTGATGAATTATTTTTTTAGGGATTTCACCTCCCCAGGCATAGACATTGACGACTGGATTGGAGAATGCCTTAAATGTAAGAAGAGCGAGCAGCAATGAAAAAATTTTCATATCAATTTACCTGACAAGCGATGAGAGATAATAACGAGAATCATCGATAAAACGAACGTAATTGAACACAATGCATTGAGTTCAGGCGTGACGCCAGCGCGGACTAAAGAGTAGATAGTCAAAGGCAAGATAGTAAAATCAGGGCCTGCCACAAAATAGCTGATAATGACGTCATCAAATGACAAAGTGAAACTTAATAAAAAAGCGCTTAAAACCGCAGGCCACAATAAAGGAAGCAAGACTCTTGTTAAAGCAAAATAACGACTGGCGCCAAGATCGAGGGCGCCAAAATAAATGTTGGGATTTAAAGTGTTTATACGTGAATTAATGGTCAAGATAACAAAAGGAATGGAGAATGTAATATGGGCAACTAAAAGGCTCAAGAAGCCAAGCGGTACTTGGGTAATATTAAAGAAAATTAATAAGGCAACCCCCAGGACTATGTCAGGAATAATAATAAGTAATAGTAATAAGGTATATAGGATCTGGCGGTGTCTTGTACGAAATAAAAATAAGTTGATTGAGGCCAATAGCCCCATTGTTGTAGCGATAAGAGAGGATGTTAGGCCCAGGGTGATAGAATTGAAAACAGCAGACCACAAGCCTCGATCATGAAATAGTTCTTTGTACCATCGCAAAGAAAACCCATGCCATTGTAATGAAAATTTGGCATCATTTACTGAATAGAGCACCAGTATTGCAATGGGGATATAAAGAAAAGCATAAACTAAAGAAAGAAACAGGCGCTGTGTCATTGTTTTCATCGAATGACCTCATTGTTCTGTCGCCGAAAAATGAACATTAAAATAAGCAGAACGGAAGTTAATAGCACACTGGTAGCGGCTCCCTGAGGCCAATCGCTCAGGACAAGGAATTGATTTTGGATTAAATTTCCCAATAAAATGGAACGAGCGCCACCTAATACATTAGGAATGTAAAATAAAGTCATTGCTGGTAACAAGACCAGCAAACAACCTGATAAGACTCCAGGGGCTGTGTTAGGCAAAAATACTCGTGTAAATATAGACCACTTGTTTGCCCCTAAATCTTTAGCTGCCTCAATTAACCTGAAATCGAACCGTTCCATATTAGTAAAAATGGGTAGGACCATGAAAGGGAAAAGATTGTAAACCAAGCCAATAACGACCGCAAAATTGGTATAGAGTAGTGACAAGGGAACATCAATCAAATGCAATTTCAGCAAGAGGGCATTTATCACGCCTTTGTATTTAAGGATAGCAATCAAAGCATAAGTTCTTATTAATGAGCTTGTCCAGAAAGGTATGATAATCAACAGCAATAAAATAGATTGGTGTTTTGATTTAATCATAAGATAACTAAAGGGATAGGCGATGAGCAGGCAAAGAAGGGTGGTGACACAGGCTATCAGCAAGGATCGGAAAAGGATTTTTGCAAAAACAGGAGTAAACAAGTCAAAATAATTTTCCAATGTCAATGGCAAGGTAACAAGATGAATACTGTCTTGGGATAAAAAGCTGGCAACCAGCACCATTAACAAAGGAATGAAGCCAAAAATAATTAGCCAAAAATACAATAAATACAGTGCAGATGATTTAGCCTTCATAAGGTAATAAAACCTCCCAGCCAGGCAACCATTGTACCCAAACGGTTTCATGGAGAGTGTATTCCAGCTTATCATCGTCTTCATCAAAAAACTCCGAAGCATTGATGATTTTGCCTGATGACAATTCCACTTTGAGATCAACCGTAGAGCCTTTATAAATGATATCAACAATACGACCAGGCAACATTCCTTCTGTTTTTTCTACTTCGGATAAGCTCCAAACTCGAATATCCTCTGGACGAACGATCAAATGAAGCCGGTCGTTGACTTGATAATTGCCAGTGTTTTTACAGGATAGCTGGATTCCTTCAATGTTCGTTATGATGTCTTGATCCTTTACTGTGTGAACCTGAATATCAAATATATTCGCTTCGCCAATAAACATGGCAACATGCAGGTTGGCAGGGGTTTCATAGACAGCCTTGGGAGTACCAATTTGTTCAATGTGGCCATGATTAAAGACGACAATACGGTCAGACATTGATAAGGCTTCTTCCTGATCATGCGTTACAAAAATAAACGTCATATTCAAGGTTTTTTGTAATTGTTTCAATTCGGATTGCATGGCTTTCCTAAGCCTGTAGTCAAGGGAACTCAATGGCTCATCTAACAACAGTACTTGAGGTCTATTGATGATTGCTCGAGCAATCGCAACACGTTGTTGTTGGCCTCCACTTAACTGTTTCACATTTCTTTCAGCTAACGATTCAAGTTGTACAAGTTTTAACGCATCAAAGACTCGCTTCCTGATTTCCTGGTTGGGCGTTTTTTTGCAGCGCAAGGCAAATGCGACATTTTCAAAAACGGATAAATGAGGGAAAAGGGCATAACTTTGAAAAACAGTATGCACATCCCGTTTTTGAGGTGGTAATTGATTAACACATTGACCATTAATGAAAATCTCACCTTGCGTTGGTTGTTCAAAACCAGATATAAGCCGAAGAAGGGTTGTTTTTCCACAACCTGAAGGGCCCAGTAAGGTTAAAAATTCACCGTGATTGACGTTTAGCGAAACATTATTCAAAATTGGTGTATTGCCGTATGATTTATAAATCTGACGGATTTCAATGAGCGGTGTTGTCATCTGCTTTATTAAATAAAAACTGCAATTATGTGTGCTGTGACTTATCTTGTCCAGTCAATCACAAACTTTGTTCCCAATATTAAAAAATTAGTCAACTATTGTCTATTTTTGTGTTTTGTACATGAGCAAAAAAATCAGTCATGCCCGCGTAGGCGGGCAACCATCTATCAACATAATCCAATGCTCAGGTCAAGCCGCTGAGGATTTTTTTGTTCGATCAAGTTTATTTTCATTGCCTGTTCCATTTCTTAATACATTTTTCTCTGGTTATTGCTTCATAAACATCGGTGTGAATTTCATAATAAACTAACCGATGGACGTTGTATCTTTTAGTAAATCCTTCGGTCAAACCTTTTTTGTGCTGATATATTCGTTGCACAAGATTACTGGTAATCCTGGTATAAAGGGTCCCATATGCCTTACTAGCTAATATATAAACAACATATTGTTTCTCTCCCATTATTCATCCTGGTTGGTTGCTATATCCTGCCGCAATTTTGCGATCGAGATTATATGATTTTTATTGTATATCAGCGAGTTACTTCATCTTGTTTAGGTGGTAAGCGAGGAATGGTTGCCCGCCTGCGCGGGCATGATCGATTTTTTGCTTATGCACAAAGATTTCGCGGCGGATAGTATGACTTTATCCAGTAAATCATTTATTGAATTTTCCAATCATCAGGATTGTCATGGGGTAAATTTTTGAAATGCTCCAGAAGCTTGTCCATTCCTTCACGCCCTGTTGTATCTTTTTTGTTTTTTGCAACAAACTGCTTTCCAAAAAGATTGCTTTGATAGCATAAATCAGGATTCTCCATATCAATAACTTCAGCAAATACCTTGGCTACTTCCGCTGCATTTTGAAAAACAGTATTCTGATGGAACCATTGATAAGCTTGTTCAGTAAAGTTTTTATAGTATTTCTCAACAATATCAGCGCGAGAGCCATCAAATCGGGTCAATTCTGTGGTAATTGGCCCAGGTTGGAAATTAATTACTTTGATATTCCATGGGGCCAGCTCAATCGCCAAGGATTCTTGTAATCGTTCAAATGCTGCGAGTGCTGAAAAATAGATTGCGACACCTGGAATACTAACGGGAACAGAGGTAAAAATCGTCGATGTTGTTGTTAATAAACCTTTTTTCCTTTCTCTCATTACAGGGATGAATCCCCTGATTAAAGACAATGGGCCAAATACTTTGGTTTGAAAAGTTGTTAATACATCTTGAGTGGTTGCGCTTTCAACAGGGCCAATAGCCACATTAGCAGCATTGTTAACCAAGGCGTCAATGTATTGATATTGACTTAAGACTTCTTTAATAAAGCGGTCAATTGAATTTTCATCGCAAAGATCCAATATTTTTACATCCAAATTGCTGGAGTTTGGGAGGTTTGCTTTGTTAATTTGGCTTGTTTCAAGATTTCTCACCGTTGCAATGACTTGATGCCCGCGCTTTAGCATTTCACATACAAGATTATATCCTACGCCAGATGTTTTTGAACAACCTGTGACCACCACTATTTTTTTATCCGTCTTCGTCATGTCCCTATCCTAATGATCTTTTAGAGTAATAAACCGAGTATAGCCCTTTTATTTATTCAGAACTTACGAAAAACCCCAATCTCTTTGTTAAAAAGGTTTTTAATTCGGTCATTTATTATTGATTTTCCAAACTCTTAACTGATTTTTTGAAAGCAGAAAAATATTGGTTGAGAAAATATAGGATATTCAGTGATATATAGTTTATTACTGAGATTAGTTGCTATCGTTTGATTATTGGGACATTTATTCTGATAAAGATTGACAATATTGAAGACAGAGGAATTAAAAAAATCCCGTATTTACCTCAGGTAAATACGGGGTGTCCCTTCAAAAGAGGGCAGGCATATTACATTGTAAAACGGCTTGATTCTTCGTTTTCTTCTTCTTTTTCTTCATTTTCTGATTCAGAAGATGAAAATTCTGCTTCTTCTTTTTCTTCATTCACTGATTCAGACGATGACAGTTCCTGTTCTTCTTTTTCTTCTGCTTCTTTCGCATCTGTTTCTGCTGCCAGCATATCATCAAGATTTAAGTTGACATTTTGCATCAGGAATTGAAGCGCCAATAGACTCATTATTTCCGGACTGCCATTCATAGTAGCAAATACTAATGTATCATCTGCCTGAATATCCATAATATGGAAGTGACCGTGGCCATGAGGGCATGGCATGACTAGAGCATTAGGAGTAAAACCAAAAAGAGTCAATATACTGCTTCTTGGTTGTTGATTTCCTTGCTCGTTTCCTTGTTGATTAGTTTGTTGATTATCTTCTTCAGAACGTCTTTCAGTTTTTGGTGAAGCGGGGGGGGTTAAAGGCATAATCATTACTCCTAAACTAAAAATTAAATCCAAAAAATACTGCCCAAAAAAGATAATCTCATTAACAATCTATCTTTTCGGCGTCAAGTTTACAATTAATTTACAGAGCTTGGTAGAGTAATTAAACAAATTTTTCTTATTGAATAAAAAAACAAAATTATTTTTACAGGGAGTGGAATATTTTTAAAAATTGCTTCAAATGATCGCATAGTCGCATGAAAAAAACCAAAAATCTCTGACTGGTTATTTTTTGATTATACTTAAAGATAACCATCAAGAGGAGATAAAATTTTGGCTGATTCCAGATCATCGATTCAAAGTATTTTGGAAGTCGATAAACGATTTGATGAAAAATATTATAATTATTTGGTTGATGATAATTATTTAATTCCAGCTGAGGCTGCAGTCATAGCCAATGGATTAGCAATATTCAAAGAAGAGTTTGAGAGTGGAAACTTATTTAAACAGAGAAAAGACAATCATGACTCTTTCACTCATGAACAAATCCTTCAGTATTATTTGGAGTTGGCTCTTACTTGTGGGCGCCTTGAGATCATTAAATACCTTATCGATGAGCTTCATGTTTCTTTATCCGAGGAAAAACTGTTGCACTTTCTATTTTTGCACAGTCCTTATGAAGGAAATAAATATTTTGAAAACATCGTAGAAATTTATAATTATTTGGAAAAGAAGAAGGAAATTGGAAGTAATAAACAGTTGTTAGAAGAGATCTTTTTAAAGGAAGCTAAAAAAGGTCACTTTAACCCGGTCAAAGCGATTATAGAACTTAAGATTATACCAAATATAAATATTACCGACCCCGATGGCCATACAGCATTTTTTTACTGTATTTTGGAAAGCAAGAAAAAGAGATTTTCCTTTAATCCTGAAGAGTTGGGAGCAGTGGATGTTATTTTATCAGTTCGGGATAAAGAAATTCTTGAATTGATAGAGCTGGTTGATGCAACCATTTTGGCAATGGAAGATAAAAATGAAGAAAAACTGGTTAAATTAAGGAGAGTGTTTACTGACTCAATAGATAAAATTCCTGAGGCGTTGATAGAAGACTGTTTGTCGCGAGCAATTGAGTCGAATGATGTCAAGATGATTCAACTTCTGTTACCTGTTTGTAATCCTGATCTAAAGTTCTTGATGCTTGGTAAGGTCAATTCCGTTGAAGCCGGTATGCTACTAATAGAGCATTTTATAAGTACTGGATTTGTTATACCCGAAGCAAGGAGTTTGGAGGGTTATGCGCACAGGTTAGGGTTAAACGAATACACTGCTGGTGCCGAACAGGCGAATAGATTTTTGTTACATGCAGTCGCTGGATTTGTCAATCGGACGGACAATAGTAAAGACTTCAAGACTGTTTTAAGGGCGCTACAAAAGACAGTGCTATTAAACGGCATAGCGAATGTGGAGGTGGCGCGGAAAATTTTATATCAAACGTATTTGGAAGGCGAACCTCTATTGCTTACGGTGGGATGGACGCAACATGGTGTTGGTTTATCCATATTATGGGATAAAGAGTCCAATAAAACTTATCTTGTATTTTCTAACCGAGGGCAAGGAGGAATTGCTTCATGTCTTAATGATAAGGGTTTAATTAAGAAAGAGGAACCGAAAGCAGGTTCAGTTATCTATGAGATAGACGGTAAGCTGGATGAAGACTTTTTCTCTCATTTTGAGATAGGAGAAAATAACTTGGGTCTTTTTAGATATGGGAAGAAAGCATTTGAAAAAGACATCAAGACATGTCTTAAAGATGCCCGAGTATTACCCCCCTTTATTTTTGCTGCAGCACAGAATTATGCCACCTGTGGCTACGTCAACACAAAACAATCCATACGCGGTTTATTATGTGTTTTTGCTATGACAAGAGGCGATTCTTTAAGTGAAGAGTTAATTGATAAAATGAGTCGTCAATACAAAGAATTTACAACTCATGATAGAAACGTTGCTTGTTCCGAGTTAATTGAAGATTTTCAGAGGAAAATTAAGTTTGATTCCAGGTATATTCAGAAGGAGTATCAAGATTTCATTGTGAAATTGATTCTATCGCATTGTACATCGGATAAACCAGAAGATATTGAGCGAACCCAACGATTATTTGTAGTGTTGCCAGAAGAGATACAGGAAAAACTGGCTTATCTGATACCTTGCCATATCGTAGCACGAAAAGCAGATAAGTCATCAACCCTTCAAAATCTGAGTCTCTTCAAACATCAGGAAGAACCTTCCTCCCAAAATGACTGTTTTTTGCATAGGCCGATCGGAGTAATCCCTGATTCCGTGGATAATTTACTGAATAAATATCATGAGATGAATACACTACTTAAATTTTTAGAGTCCCAAGGTTATACAGAAGAAGATATTCCGAAAATTGTTTTGGAAAATAATTCAGTCCGAATTCACACTAAGTCTGATAGAGATTTTAAGTATAAAGTAAAAGATCTTTTTCCCAAAGATATCCAGATTGTTAATGTTCAGGGAAGATATGAGTTTATTCTCAAGGATCTGACGGAAGTCAGTTATGTATTAAATAAATTAAAGGGCCAGACACCAGCGAACAATAGCGATCCGGATTTTGGTCTATAATATTTTTTCATGAGTCAGTTTTTAAATTTCTTGAAAGGATTTTAACTATGTTATTCTGTATGTGGTGCTTTGAAAGCTATCAGATCTGAGTGGAACCCATATTTTTAAAGTATAAGCCAAGAGTCCTTCATGAATGCCTATCAACAATTAGAACAACATTTTAAAAAATATTACGATTTTGAAAATTTAGCAGCCATTGTTTCCTGGGATGAAGCAACGATGATGCCAGCCGGGGGTGGTCAGGCGCGTGCAGAAGCGTTAGCCACTTTAAGTGCTGTACAACATGAATGGTTAACTAATAAAAAAATAGGTGACTGGATAAAACGGGCAAAAGATTTACCAGGTTTATCATTATGGCAGCGACGAAATGTTTATTGGATCGATAGGCAATATCAGCAAGCAACCTGTATTCCAGCGCAACTGATAGAAGAGTTTACGAATGAATCTTTGATATGTGTTCAGGCATGGCGGGAATTACGAGCTAAAAATGATTGGCGCTCATTTAAACCGTACTTTAAAAAGTTATTTGAAAAAGTAAAAATGATTGCCGATATTAAATCACAAAGATTTAATAAGCCTTGTTTGGATGTCTTAATCGACGAATACTCCCCGGATTTGGATTGCAAGGCCATCACCCCGGTTTTTGATATCTTGAAACAAGAAATACCAGCCATTATTCCCAACGTTATCGAAAAACAAAAAAGTCGAGATATTAAAGTGATTTCAGGTGATTTTTCTGCGGAAAAGCAAAAGCAATTTGGGATTGAAATCATGTCTCGATTGGGGTTTGACTTTAATCGTGGTCGATTAGATGTTAGCCACCACCCGTTTTGTGGTGGTATTTCAGATGATGTTCGAATGACAACCCGATACAGTGAGCAGGAATTCATATCTTCCTTAATGGCAATTACCCATGAAACAGGTCATGCTCTGTATGAGCAAGGCTTGCTAAAAGAATGGAGTCGGCAACCTGTTGGCCATTCATTAGGAATGTCTGTGCATGAGAGCCAATCGTTGCTTATTGAGATGCAAATTTGTCGAAGTTTGGAGTTTATAAGTTTTTTGGTTCCTATCGCGAAAAAATATTTTAAAGAAGCTCAAAATATAACTGAAGAGAATCTTTATTTTCATTGTACGAAAGTACAACCTGATTTAATTCGTGTTGAGGCAGACGAAGTCACTTATCCACTACATGTAATACTGCGTTACGAAATCGAACAACTTTTGTTTTCTTCGGAGATTACCATTGATGATTTACCAGAGGTCTGGGACAACTTCATGAGAAAATATTTAGGACTATCAACAAAAGGGAATGACAAAAATGGTGTGATGCAAGATGTGCATTGGCCTTCTGGAAATTTTGGCTATTTTCCTGCTTATACGTTTGGTGCATTAATTGCCGCTCAATTGTTTTCGGCGGCCAAAAAAGCAATCCCTGATATCAATGATCAAATCAAATCAGGTGACTTTCAATCGTTGTTAATTTGGCTTAGGGAAAATGTTCATCAAAAAGCAAAGTTATTTTCTTATCAAGAGTTATTGCGTCAAGCAACAGGCGAAGAGTTAAATCCGCAATATTATTTGGCTCATATCAGACAGAGGTATTTATAAAACGGGGTGGCCTTAGATAAAATTTGCAGGTTGTATCATTTTAATTAAGAGGGTTATCAGATGTTATTTTTTAGTTCAGCAATGTCCAAACACAAACTCACTTTTACTAAACTGTCTGATTGCATGAAATATTTGGATCTTGCCGCAACATGGGCAGAGGAAGAATGGGGATATATTCGTAATAAAGGGCTAGAGTTTCGTAAAAAAATCCTGTCTGATTTGAAAGAGCATACTTATATAGGAACTTTTAATGGACAACCCATTGCCATGTTCGTTTTATTCGATAAAGAGATGAGTCCGGAATTTAACCATGGAAGATTTAAACCCCCGGTAGTGAATGAGTTGATGTATGTCTATATTGATAAACCATATAGAGGGCTGGGTTTTGGAAAGCAAATTATTGATGAGGCGAAACAATTAGCAAGCGATTCAAAATCGGAATACATTATGTTGGATACTTTAAAACCTGGCTTGAATCGATTTTATGAAAAAAGCGGGGCAAAAGTGATTGCAGAAAATCAATTGTTTTCGCATCCAACTGATGTATTAACAATAAAGATATAAGCTGTGATCTCTATCACGGGTAAGTAATGCTCTTTTTTATGTGGACATGAGCATGTTATCGTGTTTAAGTTATCATATATTCAATGGGTGCAATAATTAATCATGAGAGTGAATTTCTTTTCGGTTAATTATTTTTTATTTCATTAGACCTCTTGCCCTAAAACAAAAGAGACAGGTTAGGCAAGAGGTCTATTTCAGAGTCAAAAGCATTGCGTAACTGCTTCAGGTGGAGCATACATTATTAAAGAGGAGGGAAGCTTTATTTTTTCTTAATTGTTTTATATAGCATCTGTATATGGATTTAGGGAGCGATAATATGGCATTAAGTAAAGAAATTCAGAATAAAAGTTTAAGATCATTAATCCAAAAATACGCCAGACAACTTAATGAAACAGACAAGAAGCTCATAGAACTTATTAATAATCTCGCTGCAGCAGATGATATTCCTTTGTATGCCCAAAACCAAAATGTTATCAATTTGTTAATTAAAACCATTAAAGACAGCCAGTCTGAACACAATCCGGATTTGGAGGGAACTTCCTATTTCATTTATGGATTGATCACTGCAGAAATGGAGGCTCAATCTGAAATAAACCGCCAAAGACATCTTATGCAGGGACGTTTTGATGAAACAGCATTGCATTTAAGAACAGAGCGTGATCAAATGCAAGATCATGACATGACTCTGCTCATGCCAAAATCTCAGGGGCGTATCGTTGTGATGGCAGTTCTCAATCGCTACGACTCTCATTCTGCTAATGCGATTATAGAAACTTTGGCAAGTGATGTATTCAATCCTGAAGTTCATTACATTATGATACCTGTTGGACCCGGACATTGGCGAGGAGTTTATTTAAGCAAACCCCAAGGCGGCACTAGCGATACAGCTTATGATCTTGAATTATTTGACCCTTATGGGCCTGAAGGCGCTGCAGTACTTGATGACTATGTACTTGATTTATTAAACCAGTGTGGCGTTCCCAAAGAGCTTGTGAATATACGGCATACGGGTCCGAAACATCCGCAAGGTGATGCTTACTCATGTGGGGATTTTACTTGTGCCTATAGCCATAAGAAAATGAAAGAATTTGGAGCTCCAGAAGGTAGTTATAATCCGATTCTTATCGATACGCTGGATAATTTAGGTAATGAAGATAATGTGCTTCGTATGACAACGCGCGAAGAAACGCGAGCGCTTGTTGATAAAGACAGGGGAAGACAGCACATTCATCCTGCCGTTCAGTCTATGCGGGCTGCCGATAAAAAAGAGGCAATATCGTCCACTGACAAACTTAAAACAGGAGCAAAAGGGATATCCTTTGAAATTGAAAATGCTAATAAATCAAAAAAAGCAACTATTCGCCAAACTGTTAAAGAAAGTCAATTATCACCGGCTATGCGAACAGGTCTTATTATAGGTGGAGGTACATTCACCTCAGGAGGAGTAGGGGCTATTATTGGCGGACTCATGGGTTTTTTCCTTTTGCCAGGACTGGGTGTATTAATGGGGGCGATAGCGGGAGCTTTTATTGGTGTAGGAGCAGGTTTGTTGATATCAGGTATTATAGCCAATGCATTTTGGAATAGTACTCCATTAAATATTGTAAAAGCCCATGAGAGTAACACCGAGATTCAAAGAGTCGATTTAAAATCCGACTCTGCAGGTAAACCTGATAAAGAATGTTCGGAAAAGGACGAGAAGCCTATCCACAGCCCTACTTTATTTTTCACTCTCGCTACGCAAGAGAGAAACACAAATGACATGGCCGATGAGTTGAGTTCAAGCGGTCCTAAAACATAGAAAAACAATCATAAATTTATTTTATGGATACCGCTGGCAAGCAGCGGTACGTAGGCGGTGAGGATGAATTGTTAACATACCTTTCAATATGTCAATTCAGCATTTGTGAGTATTCTTTTAACTATGGAATTAACGTGCTAATATAAATCATTTAATATAATTAGTGTCCGACATTTCATGACTGTGCAAAAATACTTCCCTTGGTTTAATGAGGCATGGCAATCTTACTCACTTTGCCGCTCTTCGCTATGGTGGCCTTTAAGTTATCTTATATTAACACCACTTGCTGTCTTTATTGTTTTTGGATTAATTATTCCATTAGGGTTAAATCAGTTAGGTTGGATTAATTTTGACCATGCGTTGATTAATTATCCCTATCTTTTGCTAATAGCAGGGCTACTTTATTTCGCTCTTTTCCCTTTTCTTGATGCATTATATCAGATGATTAAGGCCCATCTGGATGGCAAACCCGTCAAAATGAATACGGATGATATCGATTTTATTAATCCCAATACTTCGAAAGTAATGGGCATGTCTATGGGCCCCATTTTATTGACTATTATTATCATGGAGATCGCTGGCTCTTTCTTTAAACCTTTCCGAGCATTGGTGCTGTTAGCTTATGTATTGGCTATTTTTACGCCTATTTTAAGTGTAAATAATCCTGAATCACCTATGAAAAAGGGACTCGAGTCCTTGCAATTTGCTCTTAATAATAAAAAATTGGTTGCCAAGGTTTGGGGTTTACGTCTTTTGATTCTTCTGTCCTTGATCTTTCCCTGGGTTATTATAGGGATTACTGGTGAGCATGCGATTTTAAAGATTATTACTCTAATAGCAGGATTACCTTTCTTTTTTTATTCTTTAGTTAAATTATTGCCTTTTTACTTCTTTTATCCAGCCTATGTTTATCATCAGGCAAAACATCAAAACAGGCATGGGAATATTTCTCATGGATAACTGGCGCCTTTTCTAATTTTAAAAATTCACTGTCTGATTTTCGGCTTCACCATTTTAAAGAAGATTTATAATAATTAGTAAGAAAGCTTGTCAGGAATGGTGATGTTTGAAATTAACGATCAAAGAAAAAAGGAATATTATACTGCTCTGTTGAGTAAAAATACCTGCTATGAAGGGATTTTTTATGTCGGAGTGAAAACAACAGGTGTTTTTTGTCGACCAACTTGTCCTGCAAGAAAACCAAAATTGGAAAATTGTGAATTTTTTCATACCGCTCAAGAGGCTTTATTAGCCTCTTACAGACCCTGTAGACGTTGTCAGCCTCTGTCACATCCAAATCAAGTCTCTGATTTGGTTAAACATTTGGTTGATGCAGTTGAGGCTAATCCTGAAAAAAGATGGAAAGACAGTGATTTTGCGGCCTTATCAGTTGATGTTGCAACAGCAAGGCGCCAATTTAAGAAAAGATTTGGCATGACATTTGTAGCATACGCTCGTGCCAGAAGAATGGGCATGGCAATGAAACAAATCAGAGAAGGTGATTTAGTGATTAATGCGCAAATTGATGCTGGATATCACTCAGGTAGTGGTTTTAGAGATGCTTTTGCGAAGATTATGGGAGCAGCTCCATCTCATTTTAATGAACAGCACAAAGTTCTTAAGGCTTCCTGGTTGGATACACCTTTAGGTCCTATGCTGGCTGTTGCAGATGAAAACGCTTTATATTTACTTGAATTCGTCGATAGAAGAGGGTTGGAAAGAGAAGTTGAAAGGCTGAGAAATAAAACCAAAGCAGTCATTATCCCGGGAGATTCCCCAGTGTTAAAGGCTATACAAAAAGAGATGGAGCTTTATTTTTCAGGAGAACTAAGACAGTTTAATACACCTATCCATTTAATTGGCAGCCCTTTTCAAAAAAAGGCATGGCTTGCGTTAATCGATATTCCCTATGGTGAAACAAGAAGTTATCTGCAACAGGCAAAAGTAATAGGTAATCCGTCGGCTTACAGGGCGGTGGCTAATGCCAATGGTGCTAATCAATTAGCTATAGTGGTTCCTTGTCATCGGATTATCAACGCTAATGGCGAACTGGGAGGATATGGAGGTGGTGTAAATCGTAAACATTGGTTACTTGAACATGAAAGAAGACATGATCGAGGTTGCTAAACTAATTTTGCTACGCTCAAAAAGGAGTATAGAATAAACATGTTAACCTACCAGAAGCTGTAGTGATTGATAAAATTTATTGTTTCATTCCTGGTTTGCTTATATTCAATAAATCGGTTTGTAAAATTTCAGGTAATTGATGTAAAAAATTCTCGTTCTCTATTAAATAGGCGCAAACTTTTCTCATATTGGAAGACAAACGTATTAAATCTATTGATTGTAACAAAGATCTGGCTTTTGTAGACTTTTCATTACTATAACTGATAAGGTGATGGGCCTCACCAAAATAGGCATGAAATTCTCGAATTTCTTCTTCACTAAAACCTAAAGTATCTTTTGCTTGCTCTGCAATTTTAGCAATTTCTCTAACGGTATGATATTGATACTTATATTGCATTAAAAATAGCAGACCATGATTAATAGCATTTTCCAGCGTATTGTCACCTGAAGCTGCAACGAAATGTTGTGGGATGTCATAGAGCAATTGATAGTCAGTATCATTAAGCATAATACCAGTAATGATAGTCATTTGCTGACCTTCCGGATTTAGGGTTATTTCTTCTTCAGTAGGCTTTTGACCAGCGTAGTTATAGATGGTAATTGAGCGGATACCTGAACTTGCAAAAACTTTATGCCAAGGTAAATGTTTGTCAAACAATAAATCGGTGAACTGTGAGTAGCGTCGCCCCGTGTCTTCATCATAATAATTTTTCTTGAATAGATTTTGATAATTGTTTAAATAAAAAATGAGATTTTTTCTTTCCTCATTTAATTTATGATTGGTGGCAAAAATACTGATGAATCCAAATATAGTATCGATATCCTGAAGGTACCCAGGAATAAAATGATTATTTTGTAAAAAAACGTTTATTGTTTCTTGTGAAATGGGCTCTTCAGCAACTTGATCTAACAGTAAATTTTTAATTCTCTTGTCACTGATTTGCTGCAAAGCTTCTCGGGCTTTTTGAGGAGAGTTAAATAATCCTCCGGTTAATTTTAGCCCTACCTTTCCTGTCCCCAGCCCCATTATGTAGACGTGATCAGCTTGATATCTTGATTTATCGATACGTTTTTCAGGATCTGAAGCCAGAGATGGTTGATCATAAGTAGCGTATAAATCAATTTCGGCTATAGTGATTGTTGGTGGTTTGTTTTTGCAAAACTCCTGAATAACCAGTTTATAAGAGGTATTCAATGCAATATCAATGATTCCAATAGTATGCTGTAATTGTTTTCGTAATGGTCTATTTTTTTGAATTTCTTGTCGTAAATCCTCATGACCATTAATGGAGTCGTAGATCAAAATCTTGTGTGTGACATTCATGCTTTCCAACTGCTCTTTTATATACACAGATTGAGGATTACCTGGTTTGTGACTGTTTATAACAATACAAATCAATTCTATCTCTTTTAAAACAGGAGTGTTATTAAAAAAAGACACAAAATCAAGTAAATGCCTGAAATCACCAATTCCGTCGTGATGCACATAATTAACCAAAGTAAGGCTAGAGTGTGCTTGCTGAGAAAAGAAGGTTTTATCGTGTGCCATTATTCTGAATAAATAGTAATCATAATAATAAATATAGACAATGTTAGTCAGTAAATATCAACTAATGATTTAAAATCTTTTAATCCTGTGCTTGAGAATTTTGGTTATAAAATCTGAAGTGATCTCTGATTATTTTTTCCCAAGCATGGGAAGAAGTGGGTTCTTTTTAGCAGAAATCCCATCGTAATTCCTAAAGTTTGTGCGGTGGATTATTGCTGGATTGTTTTTTGCAATATATTCTCTTGTTCTAATTCTTCTTTCTCAGGTTTTGAAGAAAAAAACCTGTTACGCACAAGTTGATAGGATGATTGTGTTATTTTACTGGTTAATACACTGGCTCCAATAGAACTTGCCATCACAAGGGAAGTATTAAGCAAGTTAAAAGGTGAGCTTAATAGCCCCCAAGCTACGACTGAACTTGTTGTGAGATAATTAACATTCGTTTTATCAAAGCCCAACTGCTCTATCAGCAAAAGTGTGCTTATCGGTAATCCCAAAGCGATTCCTGGTGAAGTACCAATAGCAATTAAAGTTAAAGCTCGAATGCCTTGAGAAATCCAATTTATCTGTTGCTGTGAATAATGATGATTTTTTAGATAGTCATTTATTATTTCATCAGTGAGAGTGAGAAGGAACGAGACAAAAATGCCTTGTTTTGCAGCCTCCATCATCATTTGATATAACTCATCCGGAATAAACCCACTCCAATCACCGGAACGATTTTCCTCTTTTTCCAAGTGTCCAGGAGCTCTATTTGCAAATTGTGTTTCGGTTTTAACAGTTTCTTCTGAAACTTTAAATACTTGTTCGTAAATCTCTGAGTTTATAGGGGTTGTTTTGAAATGCAATGAATCAGGTCTTGTATAACCTTGAGCTGGGGCATAGGGGTTATTTAAAGAGCATTGCTCTGCTGTACAAAAGTAGCTTTGGGTTTCAGGAAGAGCCAAACTATTTGTTTGAGGGACAAATACCGTTTTTTGGTTTTCTTCTTGTTCTTCCTCTTTATTAATCAGCAAATGATTATCTCTTTTAGTGTACATCACTTTCTCCAAAATCAAGATGGGTTTATGAGTTGACAGCTTTATCTTTTTCTCTATTTTTTCCAGAGTGTTTGATGCTGGCCAGTACTTCTTCTGCTGCGCGTATCCCTGATAGATAAGCGCCATGCACAGTACTGGGATCTGTGGTTGAGGTAGCTTCTCCAGCAAAATAGAGACGGTTAGCTACAGGTTGGGCGAGAATGCCAATAACACTCTTATCAACGTTTACCGGCAAGTAGGAATAACTGCCACGTGTGAATGGATCACTGCCCCAATGAGTTTTTTTATTTTTAATTGGTTTCGGGATGTTGCTTCCATAAATTCGTCTTAAATGTTGCATCACCCATTCGGTTAAATGTTCTTTTTCCATATCGTGCGCAAGTTTGCCACTGGTAAATACGATGAGTACAGGCTTTTTTGTGTACTTGTAATAATTAAAGATATTGAATGCTTCTTGCTCATTTTGGGGGAGCATGCCAATCCATTCCTTGTCTTTATCCCAAAAAACCTTGTCAAATAATAAGTACAATTTTTCATAACTTCCCATTCCTAACTGAGAGATTGCTGTGCGCTTATCTTTGGGTAAAGCAGGATGAAATTTGATTGCATTGGCTTTGAGCACGCCTAATGGGACGGTAATAATGACTTGGTTGGCATGATATTTTTCATGTTGAGTTATGATGTTGACACCATCAGCTCCGTAATTAATTTGGCTAACTATTTGGTTTAAATGAATAGGAACATGCTGAGTAAGTGGGCGGAAAAGTTGGAAATAGCCTTCAGGTACAAGGGCATTTTTTCCAGAAGCTATGGATGCCTCGGATGCGGAATGGACATTGCGTGATAATTTAGTCAAATTATCAGCAAATTCGTAAGTATAGATATTTTCCAAGGCATAACTCAGTAAGGCAAGTTGTTCAGAAGTAAGTTTTTTTTGTTTTGCAAAGGTAGTGAGATTTTGCGCGAAAGAGATCATTTGATTGCGAGTTTGGCAATATCTTAAGAATTCCTTGGTTAAACTTGAAAATAAAGTCTGCGTTTGTTTTGATACTGGCTTTCCTTCGCTGTCATATAAAGCATAATTATTCAGCATGGCTACTGGATCAGAGTTACTGTAAGTATTGATAATAATTGACTGTTTACCAATCAGCGGCATTAATGGGTTGTTTTCAATGGCATGAATCCAGGATGCCCCCAAATCAGTGGCGAAACCCCAATCATAGCTGGTATATACCCTGCCTCCAAGGCGGTTTTTTGCCTCAATAATCAGTACTTTTTGCTGTGCCTTATGTAAATGATGCGCTGCGGTTAATCCGGATACCCCGGCACCGATAATTATTGTGTCATAATGATGAGTTGCCCAAGACAATTTTATAACGAAGAGTAATGCAATGGAGCACATAATTTGTTTCTTTGCTAAAGGCAAACTGGCAAATTTTATTATTGATTTATAAGACTGTTTCTGTTTGTACAATTTTTTGATGCAAATAAACTGTAATAATTTGTTTTGCATGTTTTTCTTCCTACATCGCTATTTTAATTTATAGGTTTAGCCGGACAAATTGATTTGCCCAACCAAGCTTCGCATCTAACCTCGACTGGCTAGAATTTTGTATTTGCATGGCTGCATGCGGGTGCACAAGATTGAATTATGACGATCAAGTCGAGAAAAAAGTCTGGTATGACACAGTAAATCCTTGGTATTGAATTGATGCATATTAAAAAAAGTATCAATATTTGTAAATAATAATCAGCATAGCAATTAACTTGTCTGTATGAAGCATTCAATATTAAGTTATTTTAATGTTTGCTTTTTTAAAGATTATTATGTACTGTAAAAAGACAGTATATGTTCTGGCTTAGACAGGGAGCTGGCTTTGAAGATCATCCAGACTGTGAACTCTCACTAAGTAAGTTTAAGTGTCTTTATGGAAAAACAGACGCTTGATGCTTTGAGCAGGTACTACGGTGACATAATGGCTATTAAGGGAGAAGACCATGATGAGAATGTTTAGTGTTCGTAGAAACCTTTCCGCAGTAATGCGCAAAGATCTTTCTTTAACTTCCCGCCCTTTACTCCAGGCGCCGCTGCTTAAGAGTACCGTTAACCCTCAAAACACTCTGAAAACTAAAGAGTTAAAAGAGCGTAAATTTACTGAAACATTACCGGATTCAAGGTTTTTTTCAAAATTAAAATTGGCAGAACAGGATCAATTTAGTCACAGAAAACGTAAACGATTCAATTATCAAAAGAATTTTAGTGCAGCACTCTCACTGCCATACTCAAGAAAAGAGTTAGATGTACATCGGGATGAAGAAGACGCATTGCTGTCAATGGTGAAACAGTATGTCATTGAACATGCTAATCGTCGTGTTGACTTATTTTTTTATACATTGATAGCTTATTATAATACAGAAATCGTTCCAACAAATGGTTATACCGATCTTCAGCATGGCAGGGGGCGTAATACCAACAGGGGCATAACTATCACTGAAGCCTGTCATAGCAGTCTTACTCCATCATTGCTTGATAGTACTATCTATCAAAACAAGGGAAGATTAAAACATAAAAGTCTTCTTTCCGGAACTCACTTTATGGACAGTTTGAATGCCACGGTAGAATTACCTCCCTTTGTGAATGATTTCGATGATATCCTGGAAAAGGCTTGCAGGAAAAAATGCTTGGAAATCCTGCATGAAGTATCACTTGGAAGAATCAATCCAATGGAAGGATTAACCCTTTTCCTAAAAATAATGCAGGATATTTTAATAAAATTTAAAGAAGAAGCAGCAAGCGAAAATCAATCTGCACTATTACAGAATTCATTGATAAGGAAAAAATTCATCAGCCCAAACTTGGTTGATTTGGTTATTAATGGCACGTTATCAACCACATTTTCGGATAGCACTCAAAGCGCTTCTGATGATTACATCCAACTTTTACTTAGAATGACATCAGAAGAAAAGGCGCTTTGTGAAAAGGATGAAAAGGGCAAAATCAAATTGTATTTGGCAAAAATAATGGACATTCAAAATGAGATTTTGACATCGAAAAATGGTGAATTTGTGCCTGGCCTTTAAGATGTGTTAACAAAAATGCCGACCAGTTTGTTTGTCCACAGCATCCATTAATCCCGCGCCCAAGACGCGGGATGTAGTTTCTGGATCGAATTGTCAACATACTCCAAGATAGAATATTTAAATTATCATCTGCAATTTGATGCCTTGTGAACTCTATTTTTTAGCAGGTATTCACTTGCCACCTACTGATTTTTGGCTGTGCTATAATTTAAAAAGTTCTTATTTAATAAGGGATTAACATGTGCTCAATTGGAGAGTATTTGGCAAAGCGGCTGGAGGAATTAAATATTTCTGAATATTTTGCTATACCGGGTGATTACAATCTTATTTTACTCGATGAGGTCCTGAAAAACGAAAAAATAAAAATGATTAATTGCTGTAATGAGTTGAATGCCGGATACGCTGCTGATGGCTATGCCCGTGTAAAAGGGGTTTCTGCTTTATTCGTTACTTATAGTGTCGGTGGACTTAGTGTTGTTAATGCAGTTGCAGGAGCATATGCTGAAAATCTTCCCATTTTGGTTATATCAGGTGGCCCAAATACCAACTCCATACAGGATGCTGAAATTCTCCATCACACGTTGGCGACTGAAGATAATTTGTATGTAAGGGACATTTTTTCTCGAATTACTGCCCATGTCGTTTGTATTCGAAAGCCAGAGCAGGCTGCCATGCAGATAGACGAGGCTATAGCAATCGCAATCGCTAAAAAAAAGCCGGTCTATATTGAAATAGCGTGTAATATTGCTAACTATCCTATCTCCAAGCCTACTCAACGCGCATTCAACACCTATAAAATTAGCGACAGTTCGTCTCTGGCTGCAGCAGTAGAGCATGCTGCTGAAAAATTAAACTCCGCTCTAAAGCCCAGCTTGATTGTAGGTAGTAAGGTTAGGCATTGTAATGCAATCAATTCTGTCAGCGAGTTGGCAAAGTGTACTGGATATGCTATGGCGGCTATGCCCGATGCGAAAGGATTTATCTCAGAACAGCATCCTAACTTTATAGGTATCTATTGGGGACCAGTCAGCTCTTCTGGATGCGCCGAAATTATCGATTCCAGTGATGCCTATCTGCTTATTGGGCCTAATGAGAATGACTATACTACAGTTGGGTATGTATGGGGAATCAACCCCCACAAATCAATAAAGACCACCAAGGGAGGGGTTATTATTGGTGAAACAGTTTATACCAATATCTTCATGAATGATTTTCTCAGAGAATTAAGTAAAAAATTAAAATTTAATGATGCTTCATACAAAGCTTATAAACGAATTGCTGAAGAAACTGTTGTCTATCCAGAGTTAGATCAACCTGACGCTCCATTAAGCAGCCGTTATTTGTTTGGCCAAATTCAGAAAATGCTTTCTGACAAAAAAGCTTTGTTGGCTGAAACAGGGGACTCCTGGTTTAATTGTATGCGCCTGTCTTTGCCTGAAGGTTGTCCTTTCGAAATTCAAATGCAGTATGGTTCTATTGGTTGGTCAGTGGGTGCTTTGCTAGGCATGCAAGCTGCTTTGCATAATCAAAAAAGAGTGATTGCCTGCATAGGAGATGGCTCATTTCAAATGACTGCCCAGGAAATATCAACCATGATACGTTACGGGTATAAACCAATTATTTTTTTAATGAATAATGCTTGTTACACTATTGAAGTACAAATTCATGATGGTCCTTATAATGTCATTAATAATTGGCGTTACGCTGAACTGGTTAATGTATTCCGCGGGGAACAGAGTAATGCAAAATCTTTTGTAGTTAAAACCAACAAGGAACTACTCACTGCAATTAAACAGGCAGAAAAAACAGACGCGCTTTGTTTTATTGAGGTGTTCCTGGACAAGGATGATTGCAATAAAAACTTGTTGGAATGGGGCTCAAGAGTGGCAAATTATAATAGCCGTCCTCCTCGTAGATAGATCTTGGGTAGGAATTATAAGAATCGCCTACCCTGATATTAATGATTTGACGTGTTTTTATTTGGAGCCCAGCTCTATTGAGAAAGCAATGGCCAGCTTTGAAAAGTTAGCTATATGTTCCAGATTCAAAAAATCCATTGTATCTGAAGAGCTGCCGATATAGGGGTTAAGGTTTTTAAAGTCAGATTCAACTGCATAGGTTACGGGTATATTTTCTTGACTCCAGGAAATATGATCACCGCATTCGTAATTACACTGCGAAAAATTAACTGGTGTATGGATGTAATTTTTTATTAATTTTGCAATATATTGGTTCAGATCATTGTTTGTATTGTCGGTAAATACCCACATGGTTGAATCATCTGAGTTAGCGCGAAACCCTGTCTTGTTGAGTTGCAGTACGGCTTTAACAGGAATAGATTTTTCTTGAAAATATTGGACTACATATTGAGACCCAGCCAAATTTCTATCGCTGGCAGCGTACCAGATAATATAAATCGGATGCTTGAATTTCAGCTTGGAGGCTAACAAAATACGAGTGCTTTCCATAATGGCAGCAGCACCGCTACCTTCATCAGCGCCAGGCATGTTCCCATCTAAAGTATCCATTGGTGCGCCAATGACTATGGCGGGTGTTTTCAGTTCTTTACCAATGACTGTCACCAGGGAGGGTTGTTTATACCAACCTGCTTTCACAAGAAATGTGGCAGTATCTCTGCGATTGTACTCCATTGCCATTGTTTCGAATTCAGACTTTAACCAATTCGCTGCAGCAACTCCTGTGTCTTTGGTTGCTGAACGATTACTATAGGAGGTCAAGTGATTTAATGTTTGCCAAATGTTGTCTGCAACTACCTCTTTTATTGCAGCATTGACTTCTTTTTGGTGTTTAATCTCATAGATGTTCTTGTCTTCTTGGGATTTTTTAAGGGCAGTTAATGCGCTGCTTTGCAGAATATTTTTTGCTGACTTTCTTTTGGCGGTCAACAGGGTATCCGAGAACTTATCCGTTACGTCGATAAAATCGCCACAATTCACTTGTTCTGCTAAAAGAGTTACATTCTCAATATCGCTGCCAGGCAGATCAATGATTTTGAATTGCTCATTTTCAGCCAGGACATCATGCGCAGTCGTCATTTTTGCAGCAAGACATTGAGGTACTTGTAATTGAGCATGAACTGGATGTGGTGTTCCGAAAATTGAATTACTCACTAATACAATATTGGCAGTAATCCATGTCAAATATTCAAGCATTTACACTCCTAAACAACTGTAGAATCCGTATCGATTCATGGGCAAAGCACATTATTCCAAGTATTAAAAAATAATTTTGGAGAGTTCGTTATTTTTTCTGTATATTGTAAATGACCAATTTACTTGTCATGTGTTTTATCTCCAAAATAGCGTGGACAAATATACTACAAAATTAACAAAATTAACACCTTTATTCTTGAAAAATTTCTTAGCCTTTAGTTGGGAAATATGTGGTTTATTTTATCTGATAAGGCAATCATAAGCTCATTTGCTGGTTTTATTTTCATGCTGAATTAGTTTGCACTCAACTCAATGCAATAATTGAATGGATATTCTTGATTAATAATCATTTTAAGTTTATCTATAGAAAGAATAATTTTATTCAAATCAATAATAGAGATAATAATGGGTTATTCCATTATCAATAAAAATCGAAGCATAAAAATAATTCTGATGATATTCATTGGAATAACCACATTTGTCAAGGCTTATGCTTACTCCCCTGATACCAGTAATCCAATTCAGAGAAACCGTTCATTAGCAGAAGTAAACTCCAGGCATCCTGGAGAGGTTATTGTATTAATTCATGGTTTAATGCGTACCTATGTGAGTATGAAGCCATTAAAAGCTTATCTGGAGGCTCAGGGATATCAGGTCTATTTGTACAAATACCCCTCCGCCAGATACAATATTCAAGAGCATGGAGTTTATTTAAATCAATTTATTACAACAATACTTGAGAATAATCCGGCAATAAAAATTCATTTCGTTACCCATAGCCTTGGTGGCATTATTGTAAGGGAAGCATTATCCAAATTATCTCAAAAACAATTAAAACACGTAGGTTATCTCATTATGCTGGCTCCTCCTAATCAAGGTTCGAAGCTGGCAAAATTCTCTATTAAACTATTTCCGATGATTTCCTACTTCATAAAACCTTTGGCTGAATTAAGTTCTGAGCAAACATCTTATGTGCATCGTGTTCCTGTACCTGATATCAAAATGGGGATAATCGCCGGGCGGTTTGACGCTAAAGTTCCTCCAGACTATGCTCGTCTGCAAGGACAAACAGAGCAGGTTATTATTAATAATACGCATACTTTTATTATGTATGATTCAAAAGTAAAAAAACTTGTGCTGAGCTTTTTAGAAAAAGGGAAATTTGAATAGTTTTTTAGTTATAGTCAGCGGCTAGTATTGGCTTAATTAAGTATTCTATCCAGCTTTTATTGTCAAAAATCCAAGTGTAAAAATTGACATGTTAATTAATTATATCTAAATTTGATTATATATTTATCAATATGGTTGATAATTGGCATGAAAGAATTAATAGCTTTTATTCATGACTTGTATAAAGATCGTACTGAGAAATCTGTAAAATTTGAATCCAAGGGGAGAGTTATTGTATCTCCTTTGATGAGTAAAGATGATGCCCAGGAATTATTTAAATCATTAAAAGAAATACTCCCTGAAGAGGCACGATTAAAGGTACGTAAGTCAAAGCAAGAACCAGATCAGTTTCGTGTCGTTCTCTTTAATCCTGAAAAGTTTTTTTCGTTTTATGCCGAGCATGCTGCAGAACTGTTAAATCGATTTAAACCATTACCGACATCTTCTTCAGGAGAGGAATATTGTAAATGGAAATATAATCCTTTATCACATCTAATAGAATATACTGTTCCGTTTTCAATTCTAGATTCTGATACAAAAGCGAAAGTTACAGATACTCATGAAGAGGCTATACAATCAAAAGTAAATCAATATAACGAGAAGTTACGGTCGATTTACCCTAATCTCAAAATTATCGGAACTAATTCAGTTGAAGACTCTAGTCCTGATAAATTTTTCTTAGGATCTTTTAATTATAATGATTATAAAATCATTAAGAATCTTAATAATCCTGCAAGTTTGCGTCAATTAGCAATTGGATTTTTTAAAGAACATCCTGGTCATTATACAGAAGAAGTTGCTAAAAAAATACCAGGAGATATGAAGGATGAGTTTACTGATATTGAACCATCTTCCACTAAACCATCGTCAACCGGCAGCTAATTTTTTATTGAGCATAGACGAGCAACGGATAAATAGAAACTGTGGTTTTTTATCTTGTAAATAAACCTGGATTTAATTGTATTCTTTCCTTTTATCTTCTCTTATTGACGTGTATTGTGCTGTAAGGGAGATTTATAAAGTAAATTTTTAGCTGCACTTAAGAAATCTAAAGAAATTTTATGTATTGATTCGCAAGATAAGATTATTAAAATCGTGCATATTCTATCCATGTTATTTGATTGTGCATCAGGGGGGGGCTAATCAAGATATGCTATTGATTGCAGTCTCTCACCTGAAAAAAGATGTAGATACAGGTAAAATTGAGTGTACAAAATTAAAGCCTTGATAAGGATGTGGGGGGGAAATTAAGATGCTGTTTCGACATAAGGGAATACTATATTTATTCCTGAGTTCGCTCATAATAAGTGCTGCTAATCCTGTCATAGCAAAACTTATCACTCTTGGGAATGAGCATTTGGTCAATGGTCGTAACCCAATTTCGTTTTGTAATGTCCTATTTGCCGGAAACTTCATTGCAGTGCTCACTTTGATTTTAATTCATTTTAGAGAGCTAAAAGAATTTCAACCAGAACATTTAACAGCGAAAAATTGGTGTTTAATTTTTCTGGCTGCTTTATTCGCAGGTTTTTTAACGCCCACCTTATTTTTTTTGGGATTAATGTACACCAATGTGATTAATGTTGTTCTTATTTCCAATCTACAGATCCCTATGACTTTATTAGCCGGCTGGATTTTCTTGGGAGAGGTGCCTAATATTCGAGTAACCACAGGGGCTTTTTTAGCTACCTTGGGAGTATTTGCAATAGTTATTCTTCAATATTGGCTGGGGGGAGCAGGTGCTTTAACTCCAAACCCTGAAATGAAAACAGGTCCTCTTTTTATTTTTCTCAGCTCTATTCCTCGTTCAGGTGAAATTTGTATCTTTTTGGCAGTAGTTTCCAGTACTGCTTCAACTATTATTGGTTTTCATGCACTTAGAAGATTACCCCATTATCTGTTTAGTATTTTAAAAATGTTATTGGGGCTTGTTTTATTCTTTTTTATAGTGATTTCTATGTTTGGCTGGCATCATTTTGCTGATCTTTTTTCCCCATTTTTATGGGAGTGGATGCTCTTTTATGGGAGTGTTATTATTGCTTTGCGATATTATTTCAGTATGCTGGGCATGAAACATGCAAAAGTTGCAGAGGTTGCAATCAGTTCATCAATAATTCCTCTGATGTCTATTATTTTTTCCTATTTGATATTAGGTGAAGTTCCCGGTATTTCGCAAATCATAGGTGGAAGTTTAATTTTGTTCGGGATATACGTTGCTTTAACAGGAAAATTACAGGCTCCCGAGAAAACCGAAATCTTGGAAAAACCTTCGGGTTTCTCAGGTGTTTAGAATGACTATTTTTCTATGAATAAAACCTTATTTTTGCTAGTTATATCAAAAATATAACAGCAAGAAATAAGGTTTGATATGTTTGTATTTTCAAGTTTGAATTAGTATCTATAGCAACGCAATTGTCCCCACATATTACGCCAGCAGCCTGGATGTGCTGGCGCAGGGGTTGCAAAGGCGCCTGGATAGTTTAGAACACAAGTACCATTATGAATGGCCCTGTGATAACCTTCCCCGCATCCCTGAGCCGCATTTGCCACTGATGTGAAGGACACAGCCATAAACAGAAGGCTTGTCACAGCAGCATAACGTAACACCCTCGAAAAACACATGCTATGTACATTCATTGTACTCTCCTTATGTTGCTTCAATTATTTTTTAGCATACAGCATAAGTATAGAGTCAATTTTTAAATTATGCCTAAAATGTGATCATATTTTTTGGTTAGTCATATTTCGAATCTATAGATTAATCCATTCTATATATTCCTTGATGCGCCATTTTGAGGTACAGGGTTATTCTCTGTATCTGAAGTCAACTCTAATGACGAAATAGTGTACGGGTAGTTATTCAGCTAAAAATCAGAGAAGATTAAGAATAAACTCTTGCTGACAGCAGGATAATTTCCAGATCTGAACTACAATAAAAATAGCAGGACAGATAATTGAGTAGGAAAATGGATCGCTTTCAAGATCGTTATCAAGCTGGACAATTATTAGGAGATAAGCTTAAGCCTTACGCGAACCGAAATGATGTCATAGTGCTTGCACTACCCCGTGGAGGAGTGCCTGTAGCTGCAATGATTTCTGAGGCTATAAATGCTCCATTAGATTTAATGATTGTTCGCAAACTGGGTGTTCCTGGGCATGAAGAATTAGCTTTCGGTGCTTTGGCCATTAATAAAATAAAAGTTTATAATGAAGAGCTGTTGCAATATTTGCAACTTTCTCAAAAAGACATTAATCAGGTTCTTTCTCAAGAAGAAAACGAATTAGCAAAGCGGAATAGAGCTTATCGTGGTGACAAACCTTTTCCTGATTTAAAAAATAAAATCGTAATTCTGGTAGATGACGGTATTGCCACAGGCGCTAGTATGCGTGCAGCTGTTCTTGCTTTACGGAAGGAGTCTCCTAAAAAAATTATAGTAGCGGTTCCTGTAGCACCTGAAGATATGAATGACATAATGAAAAGTGTTGCGGATGAATACATTTGTCTTATATCTCCCATGTCTTTTAACGCTGTGGGTCTTTGGTATGAAGACTTTTCCCAGACTGAGGATGAAGAAGTATTATATTTACTTGGAAAAGTATACGATAGAAAAGTCTAAAAATAACAAATGACAAACCATGACAAAATGAAAGAGAGGAGCTTTTATCTCCTTTTTTTGAGTCCTGTGAAGACCTGTTGAAGGAATAAGTTAAAAAGTCTTGGGGCCAAATACTTGACCCCATATAAAAGGTGACGTTTTTAAATAATATTAAACTAAGCGGTATATTGAACCCCAAATAAAATAGCATTCATCATGGGATTTTCATCGTCAATACTCAGACTGGATCTTAATGTGTTAGGATTGAAAGTCGCGGTTGTTCCTGGATTTGCTCCAAGCGCGAACAAATAAGAGCCGGTAATAGCCCAGTTAGAATCAAAGTTATAGGCAACTCCCAGCTTTGCTGCTGGCAAAACAGCAGTCCTGTTCGTTTTCATATCGAAATTATCCACTATAGGAAATATTTGGGGAGTGAAAAAGGCACTAGAGTCTACTTGCATATTTTGAATGAGCGCGCCCGCCTTGGCAGACCAGCTAAAATAGTTTTGAAAATAGGTAACGCCGAGCAGGGCATCAAATCCGCTCAAGGTATGCTTGATCGTCAAGGCAGCTGGAACCTGGCCTAAAGCTCCTGCAACACTTGGATTAATGGTTGTTCTACCATAGTACCCCCAGCCTACTTCGCCGGTGAATCCATATTGATCATCTATCATACTAAGCACACCGACAGCCAGACGGCCACTATAACCTTGTTTATCTTCTGTCGAGGTAAGAGTATTGTTGGTACCGACTATAGTAAAATTGTATCCATCAATGGAACTCCAGGTGTATCCACCCTCAAGTGACGCAAAAGTAGAGCAACAAGAGTTGGAATCACCCATACCACCAGCATGGACAAAAGTACTGGACAGGGCGGAAATTAAAGGGAACAGGATAAATTTTTTCATGATTTAGTAACTCATTCCATGTTTATTATTGTAAAAGTCAATAATTTAAATCAGTTGATAGGGAATTACCAGTAAAATTAATATTGATCTTAGTTTCTTATAAAGCATGGTAATTTTTTTTATATTCTACTAGTATGTGCTTTGCTCTAAATTTACCCTCGTAAGGAAACATGAATACATCAAATACCTCCTTTAAAACATTGGGAGCAATATGTATTGGTAATGCTATGGAATGGTATGATTTCATGATTTATAACTTCATGCTGCTTTTTATTGCCCAAGCTTTTTTTCCCAATCATAGTCCTGTGACTTCCCTCTTGGCTACAATGGCAAGCTCTGGAGTGGCTCTGGTAGTCCGGCCTCTTGGTGGTTTTATTTTAGCAGTTTGGGCAGATAAGTATGGGCATCATAAAGCATTAATGTTCGTTTTTTATTTGATGGCTGCCGCAACCATGCTTATTACTTTTACACCATCCTACTCCACAATAGGTCTGGTTGCTACTTGTGTCATTGTATTTGCGAGATTGTTGCAAGGACTTGCTACTGGTGGCGAGTTTGGCATATCCAGCGCTCTATTAGTTAGCTTATCGCCAAGCGATAAAAAGGGGTTTTACACTTCCTTACAAATGGTAGGCCAGCTTTTGGCAATATTAATGGGATCTTCAGCGTGCCTTATTTTAACTTTCTATTGTTCCAATCAAACCCTTTATCAATTTGCCTGGAGAATACCTTTTGCTTTAGGACTGTTGATTCTACCTTTAGGATGGATTTTAAGACGTCGATTGCAACGGGAATTTACCTGGAAGAAAGAGCAACAGGACACAGGAAAGTTGTTTATCTTGGTAAAGCAACAAAAACGTTCTCTGTTGATAGCTTTTAGTCTTGTAGCCGGGTGTACAGGCTCGATTTATACCTTATTCAGCTATATGCCTACCTATTGTAAATTGTACTTGAATTTATCGCTGACAGAGGCGTACTTAGGCACTGCATCTGGAATATTAGTCAGTATTATTACTATTCCCTTTTTTGGAGCATTGTCGGATAGAATAGGCAAAAAAATAGTTATGTTATGTGCTTTGGCTTGTTATTTTGGATTAATTTATCCTTTACTTTTCTTACTCAACCAATACCCTGGTGTAACTATTCTCATTTTGGTTGAAAACATTTTAGGTTTGTGTATCGGCGCTTATTTTGGAGTGTTGACCATTACGGTTAGCTCCTTATTTCCACCATCAGTACGTTCTACTTGTCTAGCCGTCAGCTATAATTCAGCTGTTCTGTTGTTTGGTGGTTTTGCTCCATTTATTATAACGGCGTTGATTGAATACACTAAAAACCCTATGGTTTTTACTTATTATCAAATGACGACGGTCTTTATCAGTTTGCTAGCAGTCCTTGCTTATCAGGAGGAAAGGAAGCTATCTGAGAATCAGCCAGAACATCTCGTTGCAATTTAAAAGGTAGGAATATGACAACTTTAGATTGGTTAAAACAACTCATTTCTTTTGATACTACTTCGCGGAACTCTAATTTATCATTGATTGAATATTTGGCGAATGGGTTAAATGATTTCAAGATTAATCCTATCCTAATTCACGATAGTAAAGAGCAGAAAGCTAATCTGTTAGCTACTTTGCCAGGAAAACAAGGGCGTTTGGAAGGGGGTATTATTCTGTCTGGTCATACTGATGTTGTTCCTGTTGACGGTCAAATTTGGGATAGTGATCCTTTTCAAGCCACTGTTAAAAATAACAAAGTGTATGGTCGTGGCGCGTGTGACATGAAAGGATTTATTGCAGTCGTGATGGCTTTAGTCCCACAATTGAAAGAAATGAACCTGGATTTTCCAGTTCATTTTGCATTTTCTTATGATGAGGAAATTGGTTGTCTTGGTGTGCCTTCTCTCATCGATAAAATAGTGGAGCTTAATTATCAACCGCGTGCTTGCATTGTAGGTGAGCCAACCTTAATGAAGCCTGTTGTGGGTCATAAAGGCAAATATTCTTATCGCTGCCAAATACATGGTGTAGCTGCCCATTCTTCATTAACGAATCAAGGATGTAATGCGATCGAACATGCCGCGTCTTTTATAAGCTATCTTCGAGGGATGGCTAATGAATTTAAAAAATATGGAAATCGAGATTTTTCTTATGATGTTCCATATACAACACTTACCACTAATCTCATCAAAGGAGGTAATGCTTATAATACTATTCCAAACTTGTGTGAGTTTGTTTTTGAATTTAGAAATCTGTCTACTGACAGCTCAGAGGATTTAAATCAGAAAATTATGTCTTATGTTAAGGAAGAGCTTGCTCCTAGCCTGCATCAGGACCATCCTGACTCTAATGTTAACCTTGATACGATAGCAAAAGCTCCTGGTTTGGATATGCCGATTACAGATCCTTTTGTCAGAGCAGCTCAAACAGTTTGCCAGAGCGATAAGCTGATGAAAGTAGCTTACGCTACAGAAGCCGGGCTATTTCAACAGGCAGAAATTCCTACTATTGTGTGTGGTCCAGGTAGTATCGAACAAGCCCATAGAGCAAATGAATATGTTGAAGTAGAGCAATTACGATTATGTGAGGAATTTATAATCAATATGCTGCGCTCTCATTTTTGAGCTTTATCAGATTGGTAAGTAAAAAATCATCGGTATTTGATGCTGATTTTACTAGCACTTTTATAAGGTATTCACAAAGATATACACAGTTTTTGTGGATAACATGATTAGATGAAATTTGATTGGTTTTAAAAAAATACTTTTTTATCAATTGGTTATTAAAATAAATGTTTTTTATGCCAGCATTTGCTGTAATCATTTTATTTTAGCTACAATCTTTAAAATGGTTCGCTTTGTAAGCTTTGGAGTACTGGATTTGGCTCAAGAGCTTATCAAGGTACAGATTGATCGGTTTTCTTGTAATTTGTTCCTCAGTTATTATAATGGCTTTTTTGACCGCAAGAGAATATTACGTGTCTAAATTTATCTTTGTCATTGGAGGAACTGGAACTGGAAAAACGACTGTTTCAGAAGAAATTAAGACAATAGCAGAAGCACAAAATTTCACGGTTACGATATTAAGTCTGGATCATTACTACTTGCCCCAAAGTATGATGGATCCGGACAAACCAAAGAATTTTGATGTCCCTGAAGCTTTGGAACAAACATTAATTCAACAGCATTTGCAGGATTTAGAAGCTGGTAAAACCATATTCAGACCGACCTATGATATGGAAAGCAGTGACAGAGTATTGAATGGGGAAATGAAAATTATTCCTGCTGATATCATTATTGTCGAAGGAATTTTTGCTGGTGAGTATTTATCCTCTTTAAGGAATCAAACAGAAAAACTCAAAATTTATTTACAATCCAATCAAATAAATGACAATTACACAAGGAAGGAAGACAGAGATATAGTTGAAAGAAAAAGATCATCGGCTTATGCCCATGTTGCGAAAAAGAACCAAATGGCAGGATTTTTTAGATATGTCGCTCCCCATATGATTTCTTCAAATATGGTCATTGATAATCCTTGGCTTCCTCAACAAAACATGACTACTACCGAAAAACTTCCTTTGATTGCAGGCAATAACTTAATAAAATTAAATGAATTTTTATCTTCAGCTGAGAGTCATTTTTTATATAAAACATATAGTTAAAATGTAACTTATTGCCCCAGGGGATAATTTAGGGGCAATATAAAATGCAATATTTAAAATTGAGTTAAAAGTTCAGTAATTCCTTTTTAGGATTACAATACTCTTCATAGAGATCTTCCAATTCTTGATAAGTATCTTGTAATGCTTCTACATCATAATGGTTTGATTTTGTCTTTTTTATCAATTCCTCATAGTCTTGGACAATGAAATAATAGTCATCTGAGAGATCAATCTCTTCCGAATGCTCGAAACCTTTAAGTTCGGCTAATAGATCTTCAAATTTTTCTTTTATCTTATTGAACTCTTCTTCTGTGCCAGATACTCGTATTTGAGCATCTTTTTTATTCATCCAATGAATAACCAAATATAAGGCTATGACACTAATAGGTATCAGGGCAATTAATCCTAAATAACCTAAAGAATTTTGTGTGGGTGAGCTGGGGGTTGTTTTGCATTGATTATTGTCAGGCATACAAGGAGCTGTTGTATTGCCAGGCAGGGCAGTAAATAGAGGCTTATATGCATGAAGTGGAGGCGGGGGAGAAGAGAATACATCAACTGTTGGTATAGGAGTTGGCATTATCTTGAGGGGTTCAGGTGGTTGGGGAAGTGGAAGCCCTTTCAATTCATGTTGGATTTTCATCCAGTCGTGCATTGATAACATCAATTTATTAAGTGCTTGAGTTTGTCCAGCTATTGCTTCAAAGGACGTTTCTTTTAACTTAGGCTGATTTAAATGGCTAACGACTTCATTGACCCGGGTTTTTAAAGCCTTGTTTGTTTTTTTGAGATCAGAAGAACTGGATGGAAATTGAGAGAGTGTGTCCTGATTTTTAATAAAAATCTTTAGTTTCTCTTTTTCATTAGTCAACCAATTTTTCCAGAAGGGTAAATTTTGTTCCTCTTGTATTGCCTTATGATAGGCTTGAGTGTTCGCATCAATTATTTCATCAATGTGTTCTGACGAAGCGTCAATAAAACTATCAATTTGTGTCAGCAGAGATTGCATTTGATGTTTGAATTGATGAACAGTATAGACTTCGCCAGCCTGCCCCAGAAGATCCATGATTTCCTGGATGACCTTCTGAAATCGTTCCAACTCGTTAAGATCAGAGACTGCTTTGGCATAGTGATCAAGGATCTCATCTTTCATCGTGATTAATTTGAAGTGAGGACAATCACTTAATTGCTCTTTAGTTAAATGCAGTATAGGCAGAGGATCTACGACCAATTCATTTGATTTCTGAGCGCAGTGTTTGGCTGCTTGAGTTGGATAAGAAGCGGAGTCACTGATTTTATCCAGTTCAAATTCATAAGAGTGGGGATTTACCGAATTGGCATTAAGAGCATAATGCAAGATTCTATTTCGTTCACTGGATAATTTTCTGATGTCTTTTGATAACTCTCCCAACTTATCTCTAAGTAGTTGAGTTTCCAGCATATGGTCCAGATGCGGGTGAATTTTAGTATCCACTGTTTTGCGAAAGTTGGCTAAAAATAATCGGTCCGAACCAATCAGTGGTGAAATATTTTTTTCAATAGTACGCAGGTAGCGAGTGACTGACTCAAGTTGCTCTTTTACTTGTTGTATGTTGTTGTTCTGACTTAGCCCTTTTAAGATATTGTTTACATCAAGAAGGACAAAATTCATGGGTTGGTTTAAGTGTTCGGGGGGTAACTCCTTATTTCTTAATAAAAGATAGTCACCAACTTTTTGCATTAAGTCATAAAGTTGTGGCCATTGGAGGCGCTGATTATCAATGGGTTGGACATGAAAATCATCAAGGCTTAACACATGTCTCGGCTTGTAGGCATTTGAATAAAACCAGGCATGTTCATAAAGATTAACCAAAGCTTGATCGTCGTTGGCAAACCAGGAACTGGGATTATTAAGATAATCCGGATGAACCCCTGAATTCGATCGAATTTTTAAAATCCATTCTCTGAAGTTTAATTCTTCCTCCGTGTAGCAACTTTCAGAATGGATCCAAAAGCGCCCTTTCTTAGGTAACGGTATATATGAGGCTTCCAGCTCTCTCTTTTCCTTTCCCATACTTCTCACTCCTTGAGAAAGCAAAAAAAAACTTAAGGTAATTCCAGATTAACACTAAATTAGCAATAGCTTTTTTTGCTGCCGATTAATAATATCCATAACCAACTGGGTAATTTTTATTCCAATTTATTTGATAACACTCTTTGCGGAATTAAGCAATAGTTAATCAATTGATTTGTTTTGAGACAAATATAATTTTTACAAGAGGGAAAATGGAGGTGCTATTTCTTTCACCTATCCCTGTTTTTTGATAAATTACAATTTTAATTTTAACGGATTGTTTATGCCTTCTTTTGATATTGTTTCTAAAATGAATGAAGTGGATTTGCGCAATGCAGTAGATAATGCAGTGCGAGAAGTAAGCACTCGATTTGATTTTCGAGGAGTTGAGGCTACTATCGAGCTTAAAGATCTGACTGTTACTTTGCGTTCTGAATCTGATTTTCAAGTGAGGCAACTTGAGGATTTATTCCGAAATCATTGCTCAAAACGTAACCTCAGCACATCAGGAGTAGAGATAGAAGATGAACCTGTACATAGTGGAAAATTCTATACTCTTACCATGACTTTTAAACAAGGCATTGACCAACCTACTGCTAAAGAGATAGTGAAGTACATAAAAGACACTAAGGCTAAGGTCCAAACTTCTATTCAGGGTGATAAAGTGAGGGTGACCGGAAAAAAGCGAGATGATCTTCAAGAAACCATTGCTTTATTAAAAAAATCAAATATTGAATTACCTTTGCAGTATGAAAATTTTCGTGATTAATTAATATGAATTCGATATAAAAGGCAAAGAAAAGCCTTTTATATCCTTAAATGAACGATATCACCTAAAATGCACAGCATCTATAAGAAATACATTTTGAAAGATCCAGTATATGGTTCTAATTAAAGTCTGTTATTGTTAATTAATGAAATGACTTTTGCGTTAGATTTGGTTTTTCCCAACTTGGTATAAGCAATTGAAGTGAACTCATTTGCAGTTAAGGGCTTACTCAGGAGGAAGCCTTGACCAAAATGACATTTTCTTGACACAAGATATTTTAATTGAGGTATGGTTTCAATACCCTCGGCAACAATACTCATTCCTAACTCATTAGCCAATTTAATAATAATGTCTATAATGACTACTTTCTCATGTTCGTTGTGTATATCAGAGATAAATGTTTTATCAATTTTTAAACTGTCAATAGGGAGAGTTTTTAGTCTGTTAAGGGAGGAGTATTCCTTGCCAAAATCATCCAATGACAACTTTATTCCCAAGTCGGAAATTACATTAAGCATTTTGGAGATTTCATCTTGATCACCCATTAAAGCATTTTCAGTAATTTCAAGCTCGAGATATTCTGCAGGGTATTGATATTCCTGTAGTATTTTTTCAAGAATTTTAGGAAATTGTGGATTTGTTAATTGAACAGGCGAAACATTTATGGAAAAGGAAAGCATCTTGTTGTATTGACTAGCCCAGTGCATTATTTGTATGCACGATTTTTGTAAAACCCATTGACTCAGTTCTGTTATTAATCCGGTGTTTTCTGCTACTGGTATAAACTCATTAGGAGACACTCCTCCCAGGGCTTCATTATTCCAGCGTAAAAGAATTTCTGCGCCAATAATCTCCATATTAATCAGGTTAAATTTGGGTTGGTAATAAAGTTCAAATTCATCATTTTGTAATGCTTTTCGAAGATGAGATTCCAGCTCGGATTCCCTATGCTGTGAATAACCTAGTTGTTCAGTATAAAATTGATAGGTATTTTTTCCTGAGTTTTTTGCTTTATACATAGCCAAGTCCGCTTTTCTTAACAGATCTTCTGTAGTATTTCCATCATCAGGAAAAATAGATATTCCTATACTGACCGTTACTGTGATTAATTTGCCATTGATAGTATAGGGACTGTTTAATTCATTTAAAATTCGTTCTGCCAGATGCCTTGCGCTGGAAGGGGATTCTATATTCAGAGAGATTAATGTAAATTCATCTCCACCCACTCTGGATAAAAGATCACCTTTTCGAACTAGTAAAACCAGGCGATTGGCAAATTGTTTTAAAAGTTCATCGCCATGAAAATGACCAAATGTGTCATTTATTGCCTTGAAATTATCTAAATCAATAAGCAGTAAAGCCAGGGAAGAGTTATTTCTTTGGCCATTAGCAATGGATTTATCAAGCAAATCTTCAAATTCCCTGCGATTAAACAGGTTTGTCAGAGGATCATGAGAGGCCATATATTTTAACTCTTCCTGTTTTATTTTTAAGTTTTTTTGCCCTTCCAGTACCGCTGAGTATGAAAAAACGTAATTAATTACAAAACAGGTGCAAGGTATAAAATAAACAACCACTTTAAGAAAATATGCTATATTAAAGGCACTGTCATACGGAGTTGTTGATAATAGCATGATGTAGATAGCCAACACGACTTGGGTGAGTGACATATAGAATACAGAATCAGATAAAATAGTCGGGTAAGATGCATAGATTTTTGGGTAAACAATAATCATCAACATAAGATAGATAAAGACGGATATGAGTTCAAAAGGTCTGGAAACATAAGAATCATAAAGCCACATATCAGGAATTTGTATTATTACAGCGGCATAATAAATGACTGCGATAGCAGCCAAGACCAAAAAAGTAGTCAGTAGAATAAAAGTTACCAATCTCACTGGTTTATCATCGCTTGCATGGGCCAGTAAAGAAAGTCCGATGATTAGAATAAAGCCGCTAACACTATTAGAGAAAACCCAAATTAAGGCATCCAGGTTATTCTTATCTGCTGTTTTCAAGGCTAAGCCATCAATAACCAAGGTATGAAGTGCTTCAATGGAGCCAGAGAATAGAATGGCAAGGCCAATAATTAAAGCAATTTTATCATTACTCAGTCGATACTGAGTGAACGCTAATAACACGGTGACTGCAGCAAGAGAAAATCCTGACCATTGTAAGAGAGTTTGTCTGAAGTAACCGCGAATTTGAGACTCAATGAGTTGGGAACCTGCTATTTTCCCATCATTTATTGTAATGGCCAAATTACTAAAGTCCAAACCCCAGTTTAAACCTATGTAAGGCAGGCCTAACAATAAAATAATAATTAATACCAAAAAATGGGGTACACGCTTTAAGGTCGTTTCATTGAATACAAATGAATTATCCATTTTTGTATCTCAAAATTCCTATATTTTAAAATTAGCATAAAATGTGCCTGTTATTGGCAAAATTGCTGATTTTATATCTTGTTAATCTGGGCTATATGAAAATAATATTTGGGGCTGGATTCTTATTTGAGCATTATTAATGAGTTTTTCAATTTATTTTATTATTTCTGTTGCGTAGCGAAGTGCTCTCATTTCTGAAGACCAGAAGTTTTCTGAAAGCCCCATTTTTAATTTTAAATGATTAATAAACTCATCTTTTGTTTTAACAGACTCCCATACAGAAGGTAAAAAAGTAGCTTGATAGGGACCACAAATTAATACTAAACCATCGAGACCAATTTGCAGTTGTGATTTGAGCTCTTCTTCACTGTCAAAATGTAAAGGAGATAATGGTTTAATTAACGAAATAGTTAGTGACAGCTCTTTTAGTTCACATGGCTTTATTTGGGGGAAGCGTGGGTCTGCACTTGCTGCCCGTATGGAATTGTAAATGATGTTCTCAGCTAATGGATCTTTAGTTGTCAGGCTTCCCATACAACCTCTTAGCATGCCATTCTTTTTTAGAGTAATAAAAGTAGGAACTCGCATCTGTAATAATTGACTATAATCATTGTAATTAATGGTTAATGCTTTATTTTCTTCTGTTTGTAATCGTATTGTTTCTTTTGCGATGTACTTCAATTCATCTGCGCAATGCTCTGAAAATTTAAGTTTTTGGTAGAAGTGATAAGCGGCATAGCCTACTACTCTTTCCTTATCTCCAGCCGTATCGCCTGAGTTGCGTAAATCGAGCAGACGGCTGTAAACATGATTTTGGCGACCGAAATACAGGAAACCGCGCAGAGGAAAATAACCACAAGCGGCATCGTGAAGTATTTCTTCACCATTTAAAGTGTCTATGGAAAGGCAAGTCTTTTTATCTTCTCTTTGGGCTATGTGATAGGGAAGATAATGGCTTAAATCAGAGCTGATAATCAGGAGGGTATCATCACCACCCCATATTCGGGCTATTAGACGGGCTACGTCTTGAGGATTTGTTTCTCCAATAACCAGGGGGAGTATTTTAAATTTGGAGAATATCATTTGGCAGAAAGGCAATTGTACTTCCAGACAATGTTCATTTTGGTGAGCTTCAGGAAGTGAATAGACATAGGGTAGATCTATAATTTGAGTTAGCAGCTCTTTATCTTGATCAATTTCTCCTAACGGCGTGGCAAATTTATCAACAGGATCATAGGCAATGCCTTTGAAATACAATCTATGCGCAGGGCCTAATAGTATGATTTTATTGATGGTGTCTTTTTTATCGCGTAACGAGGCATAAGCAGAAGCTGCTACAGCTCCTGAATAGACATAACCAGCATGTGGAACCAGTATTGCTTTTGGAGCTGGCTTATGAATTGGTGCTTGGTCCAGGAAATTCAATACGGTTTGCTTTAAAGTCAATGGATCGTCAGGATAAAAATACCCAGCTACGGCTGGTTGACGGACGCTCACAACAACACTCCGGAACAACTGAACATACTATACTTATAAATATAGACTAAGAGTTGATTGTGGGCTATTTGATGTTTGATACTATTCCAACCAAATACTGGCATAAGCTGGAAGATGGGCGCATACAATGTGATGTATGTCCTCGTAATTGTAAATTGCGTGAAGGGCAAAGAGGGTTATGTTTTGTTCGTGCAAACCTGGATAATCAAATAAAATTAACTACCTATGGCCGTTCTAGCGGTTATTGCATAGATCCCATTGAAAAAAAACCATTGAATCACTTTTTGCCGGGTAGCCCTGTCTTATCTTTCGGAACTGCGGGATGTAATCTAGCCTGTAAGTTTTGCCAAAATTGGGACATTAGCAAATCCAGAGATATTGATACATTGGCAGATACTGCCATGCCAGAAGATATTGCAAAAGCTGCCCAAAACCTGAATTGCCTAAGTGTGGCATATACCTATAATGATCCGGTGATTTTTATGGAATATGCCATTGACGTCGCAAAGGAATGTCATAAGCTTGGCATTCATTCGGTAGCGGTTTCTGCAGGGTATATTAATCCTGAGCCACGCAGGGAGCTTTATACATACATGGACTCTGCCAATATCGATTTAAAATCCTTTAGTGAAGATTTTTATTACAAAATTACTGGTTCTCATTTACAACCTGTTCTGGATACTCTCATCTATTTGAAGAAGGAAACCAGTGTATGGTTTGAAATTACTAATTTGGTGATTCCAGAAGAAAATGATTCGGATGCCGAGTTTGAGAGGATGTCTGAATGGATTATGACTAATCTGGGGCCTGATGTTCCTTTACACTTCACTGCGTTTCATCCAGATTGGAAAATGATGGATAAAGCTCCGACTCCATTTTCAACTTTACAAAGAGCCAGAGAAATCGCAATCAAGACAGGCTTACATTATGTGTATACGGGAAATGTTCACGATACAACCGGCAGCAGCACTTATTGTCCCCATTGTAAATTACCTGTGATTGTAAGGGATTGGTATCGAATATTGGATTATCGGGTGGATGATACTGGACATTGCTTAAATTGTCATACGCAAATTGCAGGAGTATTTAAGGGAGCAGTTGGTCATTGGGGCCCAAGAAGAGTAATGGTTAAATTAGGTTGCTCTTAATCTTCACATAATAAATTTTTAGTATTATATGCCATGTTTTTGTACATGGTGAATTAATATGAGATTTCAAGATTCTGACTTTGAAGAACGTTATAATACAATGTGGAATAAAATTGCAGTGTCTGCTGATGTTCAAATACGGCAATTATTTGGAGCCAAAGGATTTTTTAGTGAACAGCAGCCCAATTACTATCAACTCCTTGCAAACTATGCTCAAGCAGCCAAAAATATTGTCGATAATTTAAATCGTCAATCTCCCATGTTTGATGACAAAGAATATGTTGAAGGCTATATGATTGCTACTCTCCAATCGGTATATAAAGATTTTTCTCAATATAAACCGAGAATTGCAGGGCGTTATGGAGAGCACTCAAGCTGTGTTGAACTGATTAACAAGACCTTGGATTGGGTACAATCCTTTGATTTAAAATTAGAAAACCTCTCTGAATCTGATGATGAGATGAAAATTACTTTCTAATTGCAAGCTATCCTGTATTATGAGAAATCTGTAATGCGGGATAGCAACATTTCCCTATTACATCTTACTCCTATAGATGCACTTTGCTTGTGTGGCACCAGAGCGTCAATGTTTATTCATCATCAATTGTGCTATAATTGAACAATGATTGCAGGGAGGTATGATGAAACAATTGGTTGTTGCAGGATTTTTCTTATTACTTCTAACTTCCCCTTTATCAGCGCTGGATGTTGATACCTATCGTAGTTCACAAAAACAATTCAATACAGAGGATAAGGCGGAACAGGGTGATGCTCAAGCACAGTTTGAATTAGGGCTCAAATATGAAAAGGGTGATGGAGTAAATAAAGATTTAAAGAAAGCGATTTATTGGTATCAGAAAGCTGCAGATCAAGGACAAGCTGAGGCACAAAATAATCTCGGTGTATTGTATCTTAAAGGAGAGGGTGTGCCCCAAAACAGTCAGCAAGCAATGTATTGGTTTAAGAAGGCTTCGGAACAGGGTTTGGCAATTGGTCAAAATAATATAGGGATCCTATATGAAAATGGCCTGGGTGTTAAAAAAGATCCGGGCCAGGCTTTTATCTGGTATCAAAAGGCCGCAGAAGGCGGAAATTCAGACGGACAATATAACCTTGCAGTCATGTACATGTATGGGAATGGTATACCAAAAGATATCAAGAAGGCGATTCACTGGTATATCAAAGCAGCAGAGCAAGGAGATCTTGATGCTCAAAATAATCTTGGTGTTCTTTATGAGCGAGGCGAAGAGGTTCCAAGAGATTTAAAAGCAGCTATTAGTTGGTATACCAGAGCAGCAAATGAAGGTTCACTGATTGCTCAAACTAACCTTGGTGTATTGTATATGACTGGTGATCCTTCCATTCAAGATGGCAAGAAAGCAATATATTGGTATGAAAAAGCAGCGGCACAAGGTGGGGAAAAAGCTCAAAATAATCTTGGGTATATTTATGAACAAGGAATTGGTACCGAAAAGGATATGAAAAAGGCTATTTACTGGTACGAAAAAGCCGCAGAGAATGGATTTACTCTGGCTCAAAATAATTTAGGTGTTCTCTATTCAAATGATGGCGAGCTGCAAGATTACAAAAAGGCTTATTTATGGTTCAAAAAAGCCGCAGATCAAGGATTTGCCGAAGCCCAAAATAACTTGGGTTTAATGTATATGAAAGGTAATGGATTGTCAGTTAATTATCACGAAGCAGTCTTGTGGTACAAGAGAGCGGCAGAACAAGGATTACCTTTAGCGCAACATAATCTCGCGATTATGTATATGAAAGGCTTGGGGATAAAGAAAGACAATAAACTGGCCATTAAATGGTACCAAAAAGCTGCTGAAAAAGGATTGGATCTGGCGCAAAACAATTTGGCGGTTATGTATATACGTGGTGAAGGAGTAAAAAGAGATTTTAAGAAGGCCATGTATTGGTATCAAAAGGCAGCTGAACAAGGTTTGGATTTGGCACAAATTAATCTGGGTATTATGTATCTTGATGGCATGGGTGTTAATAAAGATTTCGCTAAAGCAAAGTATTGGATTGGAAAAGCCAAGGACAGTGGTTCTCAAGATGCGCTGACCATATGGAATAAAAATAAATTGTGGAAATATCAGTGATCATTGGTGTGGGTCTTAGTTGATGTATTGTGCAAAATGCTCAAGTCTGGTTATATAATTAAAATACGCTGAATAATCTAATGGATTAGAAAAGGATGTCTGCTGCTCGCCAAATCAATAATCCGAAAATGAGACAATGGCGAATATTGTTGGTTTACAATATTTACAGAATAGTAAGTATTTTTCTATTTTTAGGCATTTATTATTTCAGTTATATCAATAAATATTATCCCTTATTATTTCTCTGTATCGCTTTTGCCTATTTAGTATTTGCTTTGATTTTTCTTTATTTTTGGCATAGAAAAATTTTAAGTTTTGATAAGCAGGTGTTTTTATCGGGTACGATTGATGTTATAGCCATTTCCAGCATGCTGGGTCTCATTGGTAATTTGGAATCCGGTTATGGCATATTATTAAATGTGACTATTGCTGCTTTAAGCATTTTAGTTCCCGGGCGGTTGGCCATCTATTTTGCATCACTGGCCAGTTGTTTATTGCTATGTGGGAATGTTTTGCAATTTTTTATTTATAATCAAAAAGACTTAAGCACTTTTTTTTATAGTGGAATCTATGGGGCTGGTTTTTTTGCAACGGCTATCACCGCCTGGTATTTATCCAATTGGGTCAGAATGTCTGAGAGTCTGGCCAGACACCGTAGCTATGAGTTGGCAGGAATGCAAAGGCTCAATGAATATATTGTCGAACGATTGCATTCAGGCATTATTTATGTTGCAGAGGGAAAGCGAATCCGGTTGATGAATACTGCTGCCCGTGAATTTTTTAATCTGAGTAAACATCATGCAATTCAAAAATTGGACCAACTGTCTGATTCACTTGTATCCAAATTTGATGATTTTCTTTTAAAAACAACGAATAATGAACGTACAGCTCAAACTATTATTGAAGATCCTTATCTTAGGGTACATTTTTTTTCTACTTCTGTTGGACATAAGTCTGAAGTACTGATTATTCTGGAGGACATGACTTATATTGCACAACAAGCACAACAACTCAAATTAGCGGCTTTAGGGCGTTTTTCGGCAAGTATTGCTCATGAATTACGTAATCCCTTGGGCGCGATTGCTCATGCTATTCAATTGTTTGGAGATAATGAGGATTTAAATGAAGAGAATACTCGTTTAAAACAATTAATCATGAACAATTGTGAGCGAATGAACAGGGTGATTAAAAATGTATTGCAACTTTCAAGGCGTCAGAAATCTCAACCACAGGTTAATGAACTTGCTACATTTTTAGAACATTTTAAGCAGGATTTTACTCACCATAATCCCTGTAACCTTACGATAAAATTACCTGCCAATAAGTCGTTATCGGTGGTCTTTGATAAAAGTCAATTGGAGCAGATTTTGGTTATATTGTGTGAAAATTCCATTCAACATGGACGGGATCATGAAGGTAATGTGAATATAGTCATTGCTGCCAAATCTTCTTCGAATAAAATCACTTTGACGGTATGCGATTCTGGACCGGGTGTACCTCCAGAACACAGAGATAATATCTTTGAACCATTTTTTACCACCTTGCGAGGTGGTACTGGGATGGGGTTATTTATTGCCAGAGATTTGTGTGAAATTAATCAAGCCAGGCTAAATTTGTTAAACTCAAATAAAGGAAGCTGTTTTGCGATCACTGTGAATCCATCGGATGAACTTTTAATATGATCAAAAGTAAAGTGCTTGTTATAGATGACGAACCAGACATTAGAGAGTTATTAACTCTTACTTTATCACGCATGGGTTTAATTTGTGATGCGGTGTCTGATTTTAAGCAGGGCATAGAACATATAAAACAAAATTATTATTCTTTGGTTTTAACCGATATGCGTTTGCCTGACGGAGATGGTATAGAAATTGTTAAATTCATTCAGAAATACAAACCACAGTTGCCAGTCGCTGTCATTACTGCTTATGGAAATGTAGAAGGTGCGGTCAATACTTTAAAGGCTGGTGCATTTGATTATGTATCCAAGCCTGTTGACTTAAAGATGCTCAGAGAACTCGTTAAGACGGCATTATCCATGCAAAATCCGTCTACCGAGAGTCCTGATGAAGGTCTATTGGTTGGTGAGAGCCTGATAATGCAACAACTGCGTGAGAGCATTCATAAATTAGCTCGTAGTCAGGCACCGGTTTTCATTCAAGGTGATTCGGGTGTTGGGAAAGAACTTGTTGCTCAGCTGATCCATGCTAATGGTCCCAGAAAAGATAAGCCATTTATTCCTGTAAATTGTGGTGCCATACCTGGTGAGTTGATGGAGTCAGAGTTTTTTGGCCATAAAAAAGGAAGTTTTACAGGAGCGATTTCGGATAAAACAGGATTATTTGTTGCAGCTCATGGCGGCACTTTGTTTCTTGATGAAATCGCCGAACTTCCTCTCGCCATGCAGGTTAAATTACTACGCGCAATTCAGGAGAAGGCAATTAAACCAATAGGTGAGTTATATGAAATTCCGGTCGATGTTCGCATTCTAAGTGCGAGTCATAAAAATTTGATTGAGGAAATCAATGCAGGGAGGTTTCGTCAAGATTTGTATTATCGAATTAATGTGATTGAGCTGCGTGTTCCAACTTTAATGGAAAGGCTTTCTGATATCCCTTGCCTGACAGAGGCGATATTAAAAAAATTATCTAAAAATCAAAACAGAAATTTGGTTAAAATAAATCCCTCTTGTTTTGAAATATTGAGCCGTTATCATTTCCCGGGAAATGTCAGAGAGTTGGAAAATATCCTTGAGCGTGCCATGGCTATGTGTGAAGGAGAGGTCATAGAGCCAAGCGATTTACATTTGCCCAGAACAACAATAACCCCAGCTGTTGCCGTACCCTCCACGTCAACTAACTTAAATGGTTACCTTCAGGATCAGGAAAAAGAGTTAATTCTTGATGCGCTTGAGAAAACAAAATGGAACAGAACCGCTGCGGCACAACTACTGGGGGTCAGCTTCCGAACTCTCCGTTATCGATTAAAAAAACTGGGACTTGATTAGATGTTGCGCTTTGAAGGTTTTCAAAGGTTAAAATAGACCTCTTGCCTGGCCAGCTTCTTTCGTTTTATTGTCGCCCTGAAAACGTTTCTGAGTTGCTCATTTACTGTATCAGGACTTATGCCCCCCAATCTCTATGTTAAAAAATGTTTTTAATTCGGTCATTTAGTTTATCTAAACTCCCTCATTAAAAACATTTTTTGCCTTGACCTTGGAGTTTTTCGTAAGTCCTGTGTATGTAAACTCTGTTCCTCAAAACGTTTTCGCCTTGCCGTGAAACAAAATAATTAGCTTAGGTAGAAGGTCTAATATCAGAATTTTTTTTCATTCGAGTTTGAAATCTGATAATTCATAGTCTAATTTTATATAACGCAATGAATTTATGTTCAATGCGAAAAAACATAATTGATTAAAATTAAGGAAGAAACAATGAACTCATGGAACAGTGTTGTTTTTTTAAAAACTAAAAATGCCTGGTCAGATTCTGCTGCAATAGCAAAGATGAATGGTGTTCAAAGCCTTTGGTCTACCTCTGGAGACTGGGACTGGTGTATAAAACTTGACTCCAAGCACTCAAGCCCTGAGGAAACTGCTTTGTTTGTTAAAAATTTAAGAAATGCCGATTGGGTTGCAGAAACCAAAACCAGTTGGTGGAAAGAAGTTGCTGTAAAGTAATTTAATAAGATGAATTGTTTGGGAAATTATAATGGTATTTTATAATTTCCCATTTAGTCATGAGCGATTCCAAGGTGGAAACTCTTGACGACTGAATTCAAACAATACAAACTACGTTTCTTGATTTAAGTCTTATTTGTTCCAATCGTTGTTGTTATAGCATTAAAACAATATATTTAACTTCAGTTATTAATAAAATCAGTTATTATTTCGAATCAGCTCGAGCTGAGGAGGCATTTATGCCGTCTCGAAGCCTAGCATCGGATTTAATGTTTTTTTGTCAAGGCTTCGAGACGATGCTTATGTATCTCCTCAGCCCAAACGTAACCTGGGGTTCGACTGGTTTTTATATCCTCTTTATCTATAACTCACGTTATTTAGTAGATAGATTTAGAAGTTGTTTATTCTGCCGCCATGAACTTTTCAACAAGAAACTGTTTAACCATGCTTTATTATAAATTCCTGGAATTTTTGTTGCACCTCACGCGCCTGATGAGCAAAGAAAAACCCCAAATGAGTGCCGTATTCAATCCAGAAGCGCTCTTTTTCTTTCGATGCTAATCGCTCATAAGCAAATACACCATTGTAAAATTTTACATCAGCATCATGTGTCCCATGAATTATTAGTGCAGGGCAGTTAATTTTAGAAAAATCATACCAGCTGGTTTTTACACCCTCTGCCATGTCATTCACGGTCCCTGTTTTACGGGCCTTATAGTCCGCCATGCTATTCATTAGTTCAGCAATGATTTCCAGGCGCTCCCGACAATTTAAGATCTCTTTCACCCGGTCATCTACACGTACTGGATCCAGGTAACCTTCCAGTTTAATTAAATTCTTGATAAATGACTTGGGGAAATAAATCATGCTTTTTTTAGCGACCCATAAACCAAAATCAGTCATAAAAAGGGCTTGAGCCAATTTGTTGGATTGTTCAGGCATTAAATATTCTCCAGCTATAGCATCTATTGCAATGATTGCTTTAGTTTTTTTCGGGTGGCGAATGGCAAAAGGATACAGAGAAAGCCCTCCAGCTGATATGGCTACAATAACTGCGCTGGTAATATTCAAATAATCCAGTAAGCCGGCCAGGGCATCTGCCTGTTCTTCTGCTGTTTGTCCAGTATCAATGGGTGTTCCCAAATAACCGGGACGAGAAGGACAAATCATTTGGTAACCATCAGGGATATAGCGTTTGAATAAAAGCACTGCCTGATCATAACCACCCCCTCCACCATGAATAATCAGTACGGGTTTTCCATTACCATAAGTAACAAACTCCATAGTACCCATTGGTAGCTTTGCCAATTGAGGTCGTGAAATAGGTAACGGCGAATTCAGTTTTTGACGCAAGAATTCTTGAATTTCATTCATGGCAACTCCCTATCCAAAGTGAAAGCAAATTAATACTTGGCTTTTTAGATGATCTTGTCTACTGAAAATATCGAAAATTATTTATGAAAAGACCTTTTTGCCATCTAATTTCTTTTTGATAAATATGTTCTATTTTGTTTCCATTTAAGACCTATCAGAAATGAGATGCTTGCAAGCATTAATTAATTATATTGGGCCTGAACAAAGCAAAATTAAACCCTTACACTCTTGGCGAATGATAAATGAGATCATTTTATTTTAATTAATCTATATCTAGATTAGTTTTCAACCATAAATTTTATTTCATCAATTTTTGCTGAAATTCTTGCGGATAAATAAGCATCCCTTTTGGCCAGTTTCTGCGCCACTTTTAATTGAGCAATAGCACCTCTTTTTTGCCCCTCAAGTAGCAAGCATTGTGCTTGAGTAAAATAGGCATAACTTTTCTGATGGGATTCAGCTTGAGCCCTTGCCAATTCTCGGCAAAGCGGTAAGTCCTCTTTGTATTGCCTACTACCCTTAAGAAGTACGGCTGTAGCTTTTTGAGGTTGGTTTGCAGTTAACAATCCTTGGGCGTATGCCATTAGAGCAGCATAATTGTCAGGAAAATTATTTTGTAATTCAGCAAGACGGGAGAGTGCTGATTGATATTGTGATAAACCTAATTCAGCTTGAGCCATAGCAATTTGAAAATTGAGATTACTATTATCCTGTAACAGTAAAGGGTTTAATTTTTCAGCTGCTTTTTGAAAATTGTTATTATTTAACAAGGCAAGTACGTATCCATACTGGCAAGCAGTGGCAGGATTTTTTTTATGGCAATGATGCTCATAATAATCAAGAATTTGTTTATTATTAGAGGCGACAGAAACTCTGATTAACTCTTTAAATAAGGCATAGTCCAAAGAATCAGTATAATGTTTTTTAGGCAAACGGCTGGTTCTGTTTTCAGCCTCAGCTATCCTGTCAGCATCCAGGGGGTGAGTCCGCAGTATTGCTGGAATATTGGCAGTGTAATAATAACGGGAATTTTCTTGCATTTTATTAAAAAATGCGGCCATACCTTGAGGATTGAAGCCTGCCTTAATCAGCATGTCTATACCAATTCTGTCGGCTTCTTTTTCTTTTGAGCGTGTAAAATTGATGTTGTCCTGGGAAAATCCGGAAACGGATGCCATCATAGCGCCCATCCCGACAGTTGGATTCAAGACGCCCAAGGCTGCAGACGCCAGAATAGAGGCTAATAATGGAACACGCATCTGTTTTTGGTGTTCTATAATGCTGTAAAGATGATGTAAGCGAACATGCGCAATTTCATGAGCCATTACAGCTGCCAGTTCACTTTCATTGCTGCTCGTTAAAATGAGTTGGGTATTAATGCCTATGTACCCTCCTGGACCTGCAAATGCATTGATTTCTTTGGATTTAACAATAAAAAAATAAGGTGTTTTGATACGGCCATAATGTGCCAGTTTTTTTCCTATGGAGTTGATGTATTGACTGGCCAAAGGATTGCGCTCTACGCTGTCCGACTGATTAATAAGTTGAATAAATTCTCTTTCTAATTGTTCCAGTTCTTTGGTTGTATAGGGTGAAAGACTCCCGGCATTAGTTGTAGGTGCTAAAAAAAAGAAGACGATCCCCAAACCCCAGTAAAATAGTTTAGGTAATGTCTTTTTCGTGATTAACTTATAATTTAAGTTCAATTTAATCATTAGGCTACTCAATAATTGAATAATTTGTTATCATTCGACCACATTAAGAAGGTGGTTAATATATGCACGAACAGTTTCTGCTTGCAGCACTTGAACAAGCCAAACTGGGGAGAGGCTTTTGTGCCCCCAATCCCAGCGTTGGGGCGGTTGCTGTGCAAAATGGTAATATTATAGCACAGGCATGGCATAGAGGTGCAGGTACACCGCATGCAGAACAATTATTGTTATCACAAATTCCACCCCAAACGCCAGGGGTTACGCTTTATGTCACGCTGGAGCCTTGTAATCATTGGGGCAAAACTCCCCCTTGTGTTGATGCTATTATCAATCATGGTATAGAGGAGGTTGTTTTTTCCTATTTTGATCCAAACCCCATTGTTGCCAAAAGTAACTCCTCAGAAAAATTACGTGAACATGGAATACAAGTCAGGCATATTCCTGTAAAGGCAATTGATGTGTTCTATAAAAGCTATGCTTATTGGACTATGACCCATAAACCAAGAGTCACTGTTAAAATAGCACAAACTTTTGATGGTAAAATTGGAAAGTCTGAGGGAGCTCGAGTGGTTTTGTCCAATGCTTTATGCGAACAGTTCACTCATCAAATGCGTGCTGCCAGTGATGTCATATTAACCAGTGCCAAGACAGTTCAAATGGATAATCCAAGAATGAACGCCAGATTAGATAGTGGATTGGTAGCAAAGCCAGTTGCCATTGTTGACCGCAATTTAAGTTTGTCTGATGACACAATCATTTTTTCGACAGCAAAACATTGCCACATTTATCATCAACCACAAGCAAATCAGGCAAAGACTTATCCTAATAGCACTCATTATGCGATGCCTTTGCAAAATGGGTTGATGGACCTGGAGGCAATAATAACTCATCTTGGTCAACTGGGATATCATGACGTATGGGTTGAGGCGGGCGGAGCTATTTTTTCTGCGTTACATAGTAAGGGATTGGTGCATAGAACCTATTTGTATTTAGTTCCCGGCAGTTTAGGGCATCAAGCGATTTCAGCTTATCAACAACAGGGGATTTTTGAAAAAGCTCATACGGTGAGTTGGCAAGCTATGGGTGACAATATGATAGCATGTTTGGATTGGCAGGAGGATGAGTGTTTACCGGATTGATAGAAAATACAGGCAAAGTATTAATGAATAGGCAAGGAGAAAATTCTAGTCGTTTAGTCGTATCTTCAAGCTATCAGGATTTGAAACCTGGTGAGAGTATCGCTGTAAATGGGGTTTGTTTAACCCTTTTGCCAGCAGATTTTCCTGAACTGTGTTTTGATATTTCACCTGAAACTCTGCATGTTACCACATTGTCAAAATTATCATCTGGCGACATGGTTAATCTTGAAAGAGCTATGCTGGCATCAACCCGCTTTGGTGGTCATTATGTATCGGGTCATGTAGACACCAGGGCCAAAGTGAAATCCATTCGTGCTGTTAATGAATTTATCGCGATGGATTTGGATGGTTTTATCCCAGAACATAATCATTATTTAATACCCAAAGGTAGCATTACAGTAGATGGAGTTAGCTTGACTATTAATACTGTATCAGAACAAACCGTCGGACTCATGCTGGTGCCACATACATTATCAATGACCAATCTCGGTTCATTGAGAGTGGGCCAGCAAGTCAATATTGAATTTGATTATCTTACCCGTATTGTGGCTCATCAGCTTCAAATTATCGGGAAATTGAACCTAGAGGAAGTGTCATGAAACATTCATTAGCAACAATAGAAGAGGCTGTGGCGACACTTAAAGCCGGTAAAATGATTATTCTAATGGATGATGAAGATAGAGAGAATGAAGGTGATTTGGTGATTGCTGCTGAGCACGCTACTCCTGAAGCCATTAATTTTATGTCTCGTCTTGGTTGCGGTTTAATTTGTTTGCCTATGGCTGAAGAATTGATAGACAAACTCCAACTGCCCATGATGGCTCGGCATAACAAATCGCCGTATGGAACGGCGTTTACGGTTTCGATTGAAGCAGCTAACGGTGTCTCCACAGGCATCTCAGCAAGAGACAGAGCTCGAACAATTCAAGTGGCTATTGATCCAAAAAGCGGGCCATCTGATATCATTTCACCTGGACATGTTTTTCCTTTACGGGCTAGAAAGAGAGGAGTTTTAGAAAGACCAGGTCAAACAGAAGGCAGTGTTGACTTGGTAAAACTTGCCGGATTGACCCCGGCCGCAGTGATTTGTGAAATCATTAATGAAGATGGAACAATGAGCAGACGTGATGAATTAGCTCTTTTTTCAAAAAAACATCAAATCCCTTTAGTCACCATTAAAGATTTAATTCAGTACAGAGTACGGCATGAAAATCTGATTCATCCCGTTGCAACCACACAAATTCCTCTGGAGGAGAACGGTGTTTTTACTATGACTGTTTTTGAGAATCAGATAGATTCCTGTGAACATTTTGTCTTGGTTAAACCCCCTTTGTATGGTAATCAAGTGCCTTTGGTTCGAATTCATTCTGAGTGCATAACAGGTGATGTTTTTGGCTCCAGAAAATGTGATTGTGGAAAGCAACTGGAGTTGTCTTTATCCCAGATCGGAGCGGAAGGCGGTATATTAATTTATTTGCGTCAGGAAGGCCGCGGAATAGGTTTGGCAAACAAATTAAAGGCGTATGCTTTGCAAGAGCAGGGGTTTGATACAGTCGATGCTAATCTGGAATTAGGATTGCCCGCTGACGATAGAGATTATGCCGTAGCATACCAAATACTGAAATATTTAGGGGTTGAAGCATTAAGGTTGCTGACAAATAATCCTTTAAAAATCGCTTCTCTTGAGCGTTATGGAATGAAGATTACTCAACGCATTCCTTTGGAAATTGAGCCCTCCAGAGAAAATCACAGTTATTTAAAAACCAAAAAAATAAAACTGGGGCATTTATTAGCCATTGATTAGGATAAACATGAGAGAGATAAAAACAATTGTTAGTGATGGTGTCACGTTTCCAATAGCGCTAGTTGTAAGTACTTTTAATGAACTGATAACCTCTGCATTAAAAAAAGGGGCGTTAGATAGATTGACTGAACTGGGTTTTAAATCGGAGGACATTACCTTAGTTGAGGTTCCTGGCGCAGTAGAGATTCCGTTTGTTGCACAGTTGCTAGCGAAAAAACAAAAAGTAGAAGTCATAGTGGCACTTGGAGCAGTTATCCGTGGTGAAACCTCTCATTATGATTACGTTTGTGATCAGGTCAGCCAGGGATGCCAAAGGGTTATGTTAGATTATAATATTCCGGTTATCTTTGGTGTATTAACTACTGAAAATGATGAGCAGGCTTTGGCAAGAGTGGGAGGAACTCACGGCCATAAAGGGAGAGATGCGATAGATTGTGCGGTTTCCATGCGTTCTATTAAACAACAATTGCAATAGTTCTATTAATTTTGCTCAAATTTCTGTTATTTATATCTTCATTTTGATAGAATTGAATCCCGTTTACATGCAAATTAAATTGAACACCAAATTGGTGGATTCGGCATTTTGAGCGGGGTCAAAAAATGACAAAATATATTTTTATTACTGGCGGGGTTGTGTCTTCTTTAGGAAAAGGCATAGCAGCCGCATCTCTTGCAGCTATTCTTGAAGCTCGTGGTCTTCGCGTTACGTTGATAAAGCTTGATCCCTACATTAACGTTGATCCTGGTACTATGAGTCCCTTTCAGCATGGCGAGGTTTTCGTAACGAATGACGGGGCGGAGACCGATTTGGATTTGGGACATTATGAGCGCTTTGTTAAAACAACAATGACCAAGCGTAATAATTTCACATCGGGAAAAATTTACGAAAATGTAATTAAGAAAGAAAGACGTGGTGATTATTTAGGAGGGACAGTTCAGGTTATTCCTCATATTACTAATGAAATCAAACGCTGTATCAAACTCGGTGCGGATGCATTCGATGTGGCTATGGTTGAAATAGGAGGAACTGTTGGTGATATTGAATCATTACCCTTTCTTGAAGCAATTAGGCAGATGCGTATTGAGTTAGGTTCACAACGAGCGATATTTATTCATCTTACTTTGGTTCCTTATATTGCTACTTCTGGGGAAACCAAAACCAAACCAACTCAACACTCGGTAAAGGAATTGCGTTCTATTGGTATCCAGCCAGATGTATTGATTTGCCGTTCAGAAAAACCATTATCCATGGCAGACAGGGCTAAAATCGCACTATTCACTAATGTTGAAAAAGAAGCTGTGATTTCTCTTGAGGATGCGAATAGTATTTATCAAATACCTATGATTCTACATGCGCAGCATTTAGACGAAATTGTTGTTAAGAAACTAAGCCTGGAAGCTAAGCAGGCTGATTTGAGCGAGTGGCAACGAGTAGTTGATATGCAAGCAGTTCAAACGATGACAGTGAAAATCGCTATGGTAGGTAAATATACGGAGCTGAATGATGCCTACAAGTCGATTAATGAAGCTTTATTGCATGCTGGAATTCATACTGAAACAAAAGTAGAAATTATCTATTTTGATGCTGAGATGATAGAAAAGCATGGCGCTTTATTGCTTGAATCCATTGATGCTATTTTGGTACCTGGTGGTTTTGGTGAGAGAGGAGTCGAAGGCAAAATTAAGGCTATCCAATATGCTCGGGAGCATAAAGTTCCTTTTTTAGGGATATGTTTGGGTATGCAAACAGCTGTTATTGAATTTGCGAGAAATGTAGTCGGTTTGACAGGAGCTAATTCGACCGAGTTCAATAAAGAAACATTGTATCCAGTGCTTGGTTTAATTAGTGAATGGATGGATGCCGATGGCAGCAAGCAGATCAGGGACGAAAATACTGACTTGGGTGGAACCATGCGTTTGGGCGGACAATACTGTCATCTTGCTGAAGGCACTCTGGCAAGAAAAGTTTATGGCAAACCACAAATTATAGAGCGCCATCGCCATCGATATGAAGTCAATAACAAGTATGTGGATAGTTTGGTAAAACATGGCTTAATTATTTCAGGGCGATCAGCAGATAATTCACTGGTTGAGATGATAGAATTAGCGGACCACCCCTGGTTTTTAGCTTGTCAGTTTCATCCTGAATTCACATCAAATCCAAGAGATAGTCATCCTCTATTTAAGGAGTTTGTACTTGCAGCTCGTATTCACCATCAAGAGAAGGACAAAAAATGAGATTATGTGGTTTTGAAGCAGGCTTGGATAAGCCATTGTTTTTGATTGCCGGCCCTTGTGTTATTGAAAGTGAAGAATTGGCTTTAGAGACCGCAGGATATTTAAAGGAAATGTGCAGTCAGTTGAATATCCCTTTCATCTATAAGTCTTCTTTTGATAAAGCAAACCGTTCATCTATTTCCAGTTACAGGGGGCCTGGCTTTGAAAAAGGGTTATCGATTCTGGAAAAGGTTAAATCACAAATAGGTGTTCCTGTTTTGACTGATGTTCATGAAGACACGCCCTTATTTGAAGTCTCCAGTGTGGTAGATGTATTACAAACGCCAGCCTTCCTATGCAGACAAACCAATTTTATCCAAAAAGTTGCTGCCATGAATAAGCCGGTTAATATTAAAAAAGGACAGTTTCTTGCTCCCTGGGAAATGAAACATGTTATTGCGAAGGCAAAGGCGCAAGGTAATGAGCAAATTATGGCTTGTGAGCGAGGAGTGAGCTTCGGCTACAATAATTTGGTTTCTGATATGCGTTCCCTCGTTATCATGCGTGAAACCGGCTGTCCAGTGGTTTATGATGCAACACATTCGGTTCAATTGCCCGGGGGCAATAATGGTGTATCCGGGGGGCAGAGAGAATTTATTCCGGCTCTTGCAAGAGCAGCTGTAGCTGTTGGAATATCAGGGTTATTTATGGAAACTCACCCTGATCCGGATAAGGCACTAAGTGATGGTCCCAATAGTTGGCCTCTAGATAAAATGAAACAACTTTTGGAATCATTGAAAGCAGCGGATGAAGTATATAAAAAGTACAGTACTGATTTCTAAATTAAATGATATCCCGTGTAAAAAGAAGTATGGCACGGGAATATTTTTTATTTTGCTCCTCGCTGTTATCTGATTAATCATACCGTTTTTGATTTGATTCGAAAGAGACAATGATGGTGTTAATATAATCACATTGATTCTAATGTTTTCTTGATGAATAAAATGTTACAATATGTGCATTGAGAAAATATTGGAGCCAGTCATTATGTCCGGTATTAAAAAATTCAATTTAACTTATCAGCAAGTACCTAAAATATTTTCATTGCCTGAAAGTGTATTTTTATCCAAAGATGTTGAGTTAATTCCTGAAGAAGTATTGAAACAAACCAAAACACAAAAAAATATTGTTGCTAAAACTATTGAGCAAATCGATAAAGATCTTGAAAGAACCTGTTACGTGGATTTTGATGGACTTACTGTTGCGCAATTAAAATCTGATTGGTTAACTGTCAATCCACAAGGTGATTTGGCGCTATCAGAAGGTGTTTATCCATCCTTTTCTCAGGGAGACAATACCGGTGCGGTAATAGGAGAAATTCTTCAAACCAAACATTTTTCGTTACCTTTGTCAGAAGAAGACCCTAAAGCATTCATGGAAGTAACAAGAAATACAACGAGAATTTGTTTTTCTTATAAAAATTCTGCTGGACAACCCTCAGGATTTTCCCTGGTTGCCGCTCCAAATGGTGATAGTGAAGGAAATCATAAAGGCTGGATTATTTCAGTTATCCAAAATACCGTTGGGAATTACAAGGGCAGGAAAGTATCAGTTCTTGCTTCTCCAAATTATGTAAGGTCTGAAGCTCAATCAACAGTCGATATGGACACTCCTGATGCTATTGAAAGAGAATTAAAGAGAGTCATTAATAATGATAAAGTCGCCAGTTTAATAAAAGGCATTTTTAAGGAAGATGGAACACTCAATGCGGATTATATTCGACAATTGGCTTCACGGATCAAAGGGAATCGAAATATAGACGATCGTGACCGAAAATCTGCACAATTCAATATTCTCATCGAATTGGCAGAACAATTGGATGATGAAAAATTAAGACACTATATCAATTCAATAAAAGCTGATATGGCTGCAGATATTGAGTTTTTCAAAGATGGAATTTATGAGCAGCATCTAAGTGAGTTATCCAACAAGATTTCCTTATCGTTAAGTAAGATGCCTTCTGTAAATAAAAAAACTACTGAAATAGGCAGAATATTAAATAATATTTCTGAGCGTTATGCACAGATTAAAATGATTGAGGATGCACAGAGAAAGAACCCGGAGTTATCCCATATTTTTAAGGCAATGGCTCAAAAAATAAAATCCGATTTCCATGATATAAAATTTGATGGAACACATCATGATAATCGAAATATTTTGCTCTTAAGTCAATTTGAAGTCGCAAGTGTTGAACAGAAGATTAGAAACTATTATCAAACCAATCCTCTGGTAAAACAATATTTTGTAGATAAAGATAAAGCAAATCATCATTTACAAGTTGAGCTAAGCCGGTTATCTCCTCCCAAAAATGAGGGTTTTTTCAGTAGAAATAAAGATTCATTTGGATTTAGTATTTTTATGGGTCTAATCGTAGGAGTCAGTGCGGCATTATTTTTGACTGGCGTTCTTGCCCCCATCGGAGTAGCTCTCATTGCTGTTGGAGCAGCCTTGATTACAACAGGACTGGTAGGGTCAATCGATATTTATGTCAATGAGAAAGAGTACGCTAACGAAACATCGCATTATTCTCATGAGGTAAAATGCTTAAGGAGTGCTCATAGGGAGCATTTGGTTCGTTTAGAAAAAAATTTACATGAGCAAATCAACCTTTCTGATTTTCTAACTCCTGATAAGCCGGAGTTTTTATCAGGCATCAAAGTCAATAAGAAAAAACCGCTGACTCCGGAGAGAGTGGCCCATGCTTTATGGCTACAGGATAAAAGTGCTCGAGATACTTCAGTAGCAAAAAATAGATTTTCGATATGGGCTGCCAAGCAGGAAAACCTGGATTTTGGTATAGAGGAAGTGGAAAGCGTAATCAAACAAAGATATGTCATGAAATCATAAAAAATATTGAGAATTCAATGAAGCAGACATTTATAACTCTTGGCAAAATATAGCAAACGAATCAGCTGATTGGATAATACGGTAAAAAAATATGTTAACTGATGCTCAAATTCAACACGCTATTAATAATCTTAATATACTTATTGCACACTATAACTCGCCAATATCCTGCTTTTCTTTTGACAATGAGCGAGTTACAAGGAACTGGTTTTTCAAATCTGAATCAACACATGCTACTGCCCTGAGTAATTATTTAAAGAAAATTATCGATGAAGTTTCAAGCGACAAAGTAGATAAGACTAATAGTTTATATTCTAGTTTGTTTATTAGCTTACAAAATTTCCTTCATTTACAACCGAATCGGGTAATTGAAGGCTTGAATTTTAATTTAGAGAATAGTCAGTACCTGAAACGCAAAAACTTGATTATTAAGAGACTGGAACATTTTCATATCGAGAATCAATTCAGGGATGATCTGAAACGACATCTTCTTCCTGAGATTCAATATGATACGTGCACTGGGCATTATACCTCGCCAGACGATGATAAAGCGCATCAACATGGCTCAGAAGCCCAGCGAATTTTCTTCTCTACTCAATGGGAAAGATTAAAAGCCTTATGCAATTGGTTATTGGCTAAAATGGGTATTCATATTTTTGAAACCGCACGTTATAAAGAACATGACTATTTGGATAGTGAGGTCTATGCCAATGATCCCGCGATTGAACCAGGGGTAAGCCCACAACAATCAGCCACTCATTACTGGATTGGCCATGCATCAAATCTAATGACCATACCGGCCCATGATTCGCCATTGCATGTAGTCACTGATCCTGTTGAAGGTGATTTGGCTCCATTTCTATACCCGCGTATGACAAAAGAAGGGAGTTTAATTGATGGAACTGGCAGTAAAAAATTACCCAAAATTGATATAGTAGTGATTTCTCACAATCACCATGATCATGTAAGTCAGTCCACATTGAAGCGCCTATTAAAACAGCAACCCAAGATGGTAGTTCCGGAAGGTGACGAATCATTCTTTTTAGGCATGGGATTTACCGATGTTGTAGGGTTGAAATGGTGGGAACAAGCAAAGATTACAGATTTCCAAGGGAATGAATTATTAAGGATAACTGCAGTGCCTGCCAGGCATTGGTCGGGTCGATCGCTGACCGATGCTCATTGCTCAGCATTTAATGGCTATGTGCTGCATGCAAATCAATTAGATGGAGATATTTATTTTGCTGGGGATACCGCGTTAATGGATGACATGTTATCACAGCCCATTTTTGAAAAATTCAATATCGTTACCTCTATTCAACCCGGTGGTCCAGATGAGCGGCGTGAAGACATGGAGTCTACTCATCAATCTTCTGCGGATGCAATTCTGATGCATTTTAAAATATTAGCTGCACAATATCAAAAAATGAAAGAGAAGAATGAGAGTTTATCTCTTGATGATTTTTTAATTGAAAATCAACATCTTAAAACTCTTTATAACCATACTGCTACTTTCAAATTAGGAAATTTACGTCTGAAAGATACCTATTACAGTTATCAGAGAATGGTTGCTGCATTTAGGGAAGATGCTCAATGGAGAGCTGATCATTTACCAAAGCATGAGCAAAAGGTTTACGATCATATTCAACTTTTGATAAGCAATATGGTTTTCAAAGATAATCAACAGCTTAGTAATCGGCAAATTGCCGATCTGATTCTGGGCAAGGTAGTTATTCCCAAAATTGGTCAAAGACAACCACTTTATTTTAAAGAAAAACCGATAAAGACAGAAACATTTCAATATCGTAATCTGATTACTAATCGTCGTGCTTTACTCGAGTTTGACATGTTGCTGCAAGAATCCATTGCTGAGTCGAATGAATTCTTTAATATCAAACGACTTATTTTAAATCTGTTGCGAGCCTATCAAAATCCCTGGCATGCCTTTTTTTCCCGAACGCATCTTGGAGTAGGTAATTACGAGCAAGATATCCGCAATTGCCAGAGTAATAGCGATTTACTCGCTGTATTAAACCATATGGAAAGAAATCTAGGCAAAAGAAATCCACATGGCCACATGCAGAGTTTGATTTATTATGCTAAATGGGTAATTGATTTTTCCAATAAATATCAACATGAAACTCTAATGAAATTTAAAGAATATTTTGCTTGCCAACAGATAAGAAAATTGGCTGATCAAGAGATTCATCATGCTGGCCTTATAGTGGGTTTCGGAGATCGCCAAGCGAAGCAACAGCGGTTTAAAGTACTTTCAAACGAATTGGCTGATTTGCCTGAGGATGTTGCAGAATATAGAAAAGCTATCGATAATTGGCTTGCCACACGAGTTAATGATGGACAATCTACCCAACAATTGCTTAGTGAAAATCGCTCATCTGTTTTTGCAAAAAAAGTAACCCGTGGAGAAAGCACCGTGCTCCATATCAAAACAACTCTTGATCTGGCAGTATCAAGTTAATAGATACAATGACTTTAGTCTTTTGTATTAATGGGTTGGATGTCATTCACTTACTTTTTGTACTTGAAGAATAGAATAACGCTAAAGTGAAATTGGTTGTCTCGGGGAAATATACCATGGTAATGTTGTCTGGCGGAGAGACAGGGATTCGAACCCTGGGAAGGTTGCCCTTCAACGGTTTTCAAGACCGCCGCAATCGACCGCTCTGCCATCTCTCCGGTCGAGAATACTATATGAACGCCTATCATTTTGCAAATGTTTTTTTATAGATAAATAAAAGAATAATAGGTTGTTCGCAAATTAACTGGTCCTAGGTATAATGTCCCAAATTTTCCAGTTGCTGTACTTATAAATACAGCAGATATAATTGATAGGTGTGCTTTATGAAACGAATTCATGTGTTATTTCTTATTGGGTTAGTTGTTGGAATCTCATCGTGTACTAAATGGGGAAAAGATGATGAGGATAATAACCCATATAAAGGCATGACAGCTAAACAGCTCTACACTGCGGCACAAACCTCTTTAAAAAAAGAGGAATATGCTACTGCTGCCAAACAGTTGGAAGCCATGGAGTCTATGTATCCTTTTAGTGACTATACTGAAAGCTCTCAAATGCAGCTTATTTATGCCTATTATAAAGACGAAGATTATCCTTCTGCTGCAGCAACGGCGGAGCGCTTTATTCATCTGTACCCACGCGCAAAAAACGTTGATTATGCCTATTATATGAGAGGTTTGGCTAACTTCCAGCAAACACGAGGCGTATTTGCCAAAATGCTTCCTATGGATGAATCCTGGAGGGACCCTGGAACACAAACTCAAGCACTGGTTGACTTTGCTACTTTAATTCAGAAATTTCCTGACAGCAAATATAAAGCCAATGCTTTGCAACGTATGATTTATCTACGAAATATGTTTGCTCAGCACGAACTCAATGTCTCTCTTTACTACTTCAAACGTAAAATGTATGTGGCTGCCATTGAACGGGCCAGTTATCTAGTGAAAAACTATCCTCAAGCTCCCAGCGCTCAAAAGGCTTTAGTGGTAATGTACGAAGCCAATAAAGCATTAGGGCTTAACAAGGCAGCGGAGGATGCTATGGCTGTTTACAAGGCTACTTATCATACTTCTAATATGATCAGAATTAATTCTTGATGAGTACAAAAATTTATAGAGTTTATTCTGTCAGCTGGGTTAAGCAAGTGATGTGCAATCCACTCGTTTTCTCTTGAATCAAGATGAGAGGGAGCTCTGTTAGCAAAGGAGCTCCCTCGATAGGTTACGGGTTAAAATGATACGACTTTATATTGTGCAATCTTCTGCAACTTTTTCAATTTGAGCCGATTTCATTTCTGCATGATTAACAAATATCTTCATTAATCCGTTACTAAGTTCTCTTAACTCCCCACTTAATAAGGTCAACGCGGCATCTTGTCTTTGATACTCTTCTTCCAATTGTCTGATCTCATTAAAATCGTCGATCAGATAATCAAGGCTTTTCAGTTTTTTAAAAGTAAAATCCTGCGTCAAGGTGAACTGAATCCGCTCTTTCCAAATTAATGAGATTTCTGCAGTCCCCATACCTTGAGCCAATAGAGTCAGGATTTCTTCGGCAGGTAATTCGTAGCCTTTACAATGGACTCGTTTTTTTTCATCTTCAAGAGAAAAGAGTAAACAATCGGAGGCTAATTGAAAGTCATCAGGTAGAGTTGCTGGAGAATGGATCCATTCTGCGAATCGCAAGGCAAGATTTTCGGTAAGGTTTAATGGTTCTATCACAATACCAGGGATTGATTTACGCAAAAAAGAAGTCAACTGAGACGCCTGATTGTTGCTTGAAGTATTAATAATTAATCTCTGACTGACACTATCAAGAATCGCTAAAAGTTTTTTTTGAACACAGAAGGATTTAGGCAATAGTTCAAATTCAAGATCCTCAGCCATTTGAGCCTTTTCTGCGCGTTTTACCGGTCGACCCTGGGCTGCTTCTATTTGCTGAATTTTTTCTTTGAGCATTTTATTAATGACTCCTCTAGGGAGAATTCGCTCTTCTTTACCCAGGCAAATAAGCGTGCTACCAGCTACTTCATGCACCATTTCCTGCTCAAACGCAGGAACCCAGCCATAAGTAAAGCGAGCATGGGGGGGGCAGGGCTTAAGCGCTTCTTCAGTCAAAGAATGGTTTAAATCACATCCACCGTCTAGTTTGTATTGAAACATCAGTGCATTATTGAACCACATAATCAGTCCTTAAAATAAATTTGCGATGTTATCACGGATAGCATTTTACTGCGATGATTAGGGGCTGTTGCCATTTCGACGCAAGAGAGCAAACTGCCAACAGACCCTGACCAAAACTCATAAAATACAATAGGTACCTATTGCTATAGTTCTATTGTAAGGTAATTTATAGAATTCAATATTTAAATTCGCTGAGTAATTGCGCATCAAGAAAGCAAACAGTTTTTCTTGCCAATAAAAACTTAGTGATCTTTTTTCTTTCGAAGCCATAATATTGGGTATTTCAACCATAAATGTTGCTGTGTCAACATTGAACTTAAAAGGAAGTATATTTTTATTGCAAGCTTTTTCCAGACTTCTTGGGATATTAATTGTTTCCATAAAGCCATAATGTATTACTAGTTTACATACTTTTTCATCAAGGCAAACAATTTCATAGCGCTGGCTATAATGAACATAAGGAATGTTATCAACAATATAATTTACAATTAAGACATTTTCCGGTACTGAGCGGTTTAGTTTAAGAAAATGGAGAAAGCTACCACCACTTTTGTCATAAACATCAGTAATAAAAATCGCCGAAACACCGGGCAGTTGATTTAAACTTTTATATTGTAGTTGTTTTAAAATTTTAGAGATATCTTCTTTGTTCATATAAAAATTATCTCTTAAATACTCTAACCCATAGCGCCAACTGTACATAATGAAGGCTATAAAGAAAGCTAAAACAATTGGAACCCAGCCACCTGTAATGAATTTATGAGTATTAGCTCCTAAAAAGGCTAAATCAATCAAAAGGAATAGACCAAAGAGAAATATCACATTGAATGTTGACCATCTCCATATTGAAACAGCAGCATAAGCAACCATGGCATCAACTAAAAGCATTTCAAGGTTTACAGCAATTCCATAAGCATGAGCCAGGTTATCCGAGGTTTTGAAAGCCAGGCAAAATGCCATGGTACCAATAAATAGAATAAAATTGATTTGTGGAACATAGATTTGTCCTGAATGTAGCATGGAGGTCTGGACAATTGGAATTTTGGGGCATAAACCTAACAACACGGCTTGTTTGGTTAGTGAAAAAGTTGCTGAAATTACTGCTTGAGATGCGATCACTGTAGCAACAGTTGCAATAATAATTAAAGGCAGATAAAACCATGGTGGCGCAATCATGAAAAATGGGTTGCTTATTTCTTCGGGGCGTACTATCAGGTTAGCGCCTTGGCCAAAATAATTTAATAGCAGGCAAGGAAGCGCTATAAAAAACCAGCTGAATCGGATTGGATTTTTACCAAAATGACCTATGTCTGCAAATAAGGCTTCACCTCCTGTTACTACAAGGAAAATACCCCCCAGTAAAAAATATCCTCTCAGGCCTTCGTCAACCAAAAATGCAATGGCATGGTAGGGGTTGATCGCTTGCAAAACTACTGGATGCTCTACAATTTGCAATATTCCTAATATGGCTATGGTTATAAACCAAATAAGTATAAGTGGCCCAAAAAGATAGCCTATCCTTGCTGTGCCTTTGGCTTGCAAAGAGAAAAGCAAAACGAGGATCACAGAAGCAATGGGGAGAACGTAAGGGTAGAGCTTATCCGAAAGAGTTCCAAGACCTTCTACCGCACTGACAACGGAAATGGCCGGGGTAAGCATACCATCACCTAATAACAAACCGGCTCCAAATATGGCGACTATGTAAAATAGAGGTTGATATTTGGTACTCTTATGCTTCATTAAAGCAAGAAGTGCCAAAATTCCTCCTTCCCCATCATTGTCAGCCCTAAAAATAATCATCAAGTACTTAAAAGAAACAATGATGATTAATGACCAAAAAATGAGCGATAATACGCCTAATATATTGAATTGATTGATAGGAATGCCTGATAAGGTAACTTTTAAAGCATACAGTGGGCTAGTACCTATATCACCAAATACAACCCCAAGAGCTCCAAGGGCAAGGCCATAAGTGAACCTGTTTTTTTTCATTTCATAGGAGGAATAACGCATGTGCTATCACCAAAAGGCATTAATTGCCAGTACATAGGTCATATAATGAGAAGTATTGATTCCACTCACGGGAAACCAAACTCCACCAATTACTCCAATGTTTTCATTGAAGTTGTATTCTATTGCCGGAGCTAGTGCTTCTTCTCTAAATGAGGCGTTGCCAATAACTACGGGGGCAGCATCCAAATCACTGACATTGACCGGCGGGCTGCCAATGTTGTTAAAGTTTAAAATACCGTTAAATCGAGTGGCTTTACCAGTTGCAATATAACCTTCCATTACGGCAACCCAGTGTTGAGTAAGAGTAAATTCGAAGGCCAAGTCTAAGTTATTTTCAATGCCGGGTTTAACCGTCCCATGAGTATTTATTGAACCACCATAACTACTTAGTCCATCAATATGAACATTACTGGAAAAAAGGCGTGATGCAATAAATCGTGTTCTTAGATAATGGGTTTTAAAAACTTGTAATAAATATTGAAAGTCTAAGCCCACTAACGTTTGGTAGCTTCCAAGACCAGTGGCATCCGTACCAAGTAAAGCCGGATTCAATTGGTCATAACGTCCAGTGGGTATTGTTTCCTGTAAAAGGACACGAAAATCGATTCTTTTAGGGGAACCTTTTTGCTCTAGGATTTGTATTCCCAATGCAGTTGAAACATCAGCCAAATGGTTCTCATGGACTCCGCGTGTCGAGTTGAATAAATAAGGCACGGTCAACTGCACATCCAGCCAGTCAGTAAAGCCATGAGTGAGTATTGGGTTGGCGGCAAAGGTTTTAAACTTGGGTGTGGATATTCTTTGTCCAGATGCATTGTATTGCCCATCAGTAAAGACATCAATGCCATAAACTTCGAGGTTGGTATGGCCCTTGGGGACGGTATGGCCTGCGGGTGCCAATAAAGGTCCAGTGAACCAGGGACCGGCATAAGCAACGCTCACTGAAGATGAAAATAGAAAAATGGTTAGGTATTTTGTAAATTGCCGCATATTTGTCCTTCTTTCCATTGCAAGTATAATTCTTGATAGTGTAGATTAACTGACTTTTAGGTTTTGGGAAATAGAGAATGAAAGCGAAAGTTATTTTAGTTAGTGGAAAGCAAAACACTGTATTAAGAGGTCATCCCTGGATTTTCCCCAAAGCCATAGCTCAATATTCTGGCAAGCTAATTACAGGTGAATTGGTTGAGATAATTGGCTCTGAAGGTGAGAGTTTAGGATTCGGAGCCTATAATGAGCACTCTTTATATAGAGTAAGGGTTCTTGCTCTCTCCAATGAACAGATAAATAGTTTCGATTACAAGTCTTTAATTACTCATAGAATCAAGCAAGCCAGTCTGGTGAGACGATGTCTTGATTTACCAAATGAACAGACTAATGCTTATCGATTGTTCAACAGTGAAGCGGATGGACTCTCTGGTTTAACGATTGATTGCTTTAATGACTATTGTGTTATAGCAAGTTCTGCCTATTGGGTAGAATTGAATAAATCGATTATTGTTCATGTATTACAAGAGTTACTCCCGCATAATCATATCATTTGGCTTCCTCAAAACAAGCCATTATCTCAAGATGGCTGGAAAGAAATTCATACAGAGAAAAGTCAGGGTAGCACTCAGGTTTTGGAAGAAGGTGTTCTGTATCATGTTGAATTTGCGCAAACCCAAAAAACTGGATTGTTTCTTGACCAAAGAGAAAATCACAAAAGGATAGCAAAACTATCCAGGGGAAAAAGAGTCCTGGATCTTTATACTTTTACGGGAGGGTTTGCTTTGCACGCAGCTAAAGCGGGAGCTCTTCATGTTACGGCTGTAGATAGCTCGGTGCAGGCAATAGAGCAGGCTAAAAATAATGCTGTTTTAAATCACTTAAATACCATTGAATTTATTAAGGCAGATGCCAGAGAATATCTGAAAATGGCTGGCGAATATGATGTGGTCATTCTTGACCCGCCAAAACTGGTTCCTTCACAAAAACATTTACAGCAAGCTAAAAATTATTACCGATTTTTACATAGAGAAGCATTTAAATATATGAAACCAGGATCTTTATTGATGACTTGCAACTGTTCTTCAGCGCTGTCATCCCAGGATTTTTGTTCCCTGGTAAGCGCTCAGGCTGTTGCGATGGGAAAGCAGGCGCGTATTTTAGGCGTATACGGACCAGCAAGCTGCCATCCTACCTTGGCAGCTTTTCCAGAGGGAAATTATTTAACAGCTATTTTATTGGCATTGGTATAAAGGGAACCTTGATTTTTAAATCAAGGATGGTATTAGGTTAATTTTTTTGTATAACATTTGATTGGTTTGGTCTTAATATGTATAATTGGCGCATATCGCAATAGAGAAAATTAAGCATTTTCTAATGAGTTTAGCATTGAAAATCAAGTCAATTATTTTATCTTTTTTTCTTGTTTTGGTGACTACGGTAGCTTGTGCCACACAAGTGAGTTTGAGAGATAAAATTGGGCAAATGTTAATATTAGGATTCCAGGGCAAAGTGGTTGACGAGAAATCACCTATTGCCCAGGCAATTGAGAAAAACAACATTGGTGGTGTTATTCTTTTTGATTTTAATCAGCAGTCACAAACTTTTGATAAAAATATAGAAAGTCCGGAACAAGTTAACCGGTTAAATAATCAGTTACAAACACTTACGCAAAAAGCCAATCGTAAATATCATAGAGATAATTTACCATTACTTATTTCTGTTGATTACGAGGGGGGAAACGTTAATCGATTGCATCCCCGTTATGGATTCCCTGAAATGCCTTCAGCAAAAGATATTGGCTCCATGTCTCTGGAAAGAGCTGATGCATCAGCAGAATTGATGGCAAATACTTTAAAATCAACAGGATTTAATTTGAATTTTTTCCCTGAATTAGATGTGAATATAAATCCAGATAATCCTATCATAGGCAAAAAAGACAGGAGTTTCTCTTCGATACCGGAAATTGTCACTCAATACGCGCAACTTTATACAGAGCAATTTATAAAACATCAAATACATTGTTCATATAAACATTTTCCTGGACATGGCAGTTCATTATCTGATTCACATTTGGGTTTTGTAGATATAAGTGACACCTGGAGCGAGCAAGAATTAATCCCTTTTTTACAATTATTATCTCAACCCAATCATTGCGATATGGTGATGATAGCTCATATTGTGAATAGAAAACTGGATATGACAGGGCTACCTGCCAGCCTTTCTTACCAGATCATTAACGGATTATTGCGTCGTGATTTAAAATTTGACGGGGTTGTTATCACCGATGATATGCAAATGAAAGCAATAACGAATTATTATGGATTAGAAACTGCTGTTACTCTTTCAATTAATGCAGGAGCAGATATGCTAATATTTGGTAATCAATTGGTAGAAAAATTTCAAGACTCGACAGAAATCATTGACATGATCGAGCAAAAAGTTCGATCGGGAGAGATTTCTGAACAAAGGATTAATGAAGCTTATCAACGAATTGTAAAAATGAAGAGGTCTTTTAATTATTAGAGATTTTTCTCGATTTACTCTGATAAAAGTACCTGATAATCTGCGAGCTATAGATAAGCTGAGGTATATATGCGATGCAGGTCAATTATCAAAAAAACTAATATAAAAAATGGGATTTTTCAGATTAAGGTGGCATTGCATGAAAAACGCGCTGAAAAGGGAAGATGCGGCGAATAAAAAATTGGGAGTTTTGATTTATGAAAACGTCCAGCCTATGGATGTTATTGGGCCGTGGGAAGTGTTTGCAACCTGGAAAACTATTCTTGATGCCTCTATTGATATGTTTCTGGTGGCAGAAAGCAGCAATGAAGTTTGTTGCGCAAATCAAATTAGCCTGAAACCTCATTGCGAATTTAACAATTCTCCACAATTTGATTATTTACTGGTTCCAGGTGGGGCTGGTAGAAGAGAGCAAGTAAATAATCCACGTTTGATTTCTTTTTTGAAAAAGCAGGCTCAAAACACTGACTATTTGCTTTCTGTTTGTACTGGAGCATTTTTATTGCATGCGGCAGGCCTATTGACTCATCATGAAGCAACAACTTATTGGCGCGCTATGCCTGAATTAAAGTCTTTTGAGGATGTCCAATTGGTTGAAAAGCGTATCGTTAAGTCAGGTAAAGTTTGGACTACTGGTGGAATTTCCAGTGGCATTGATCTGGCATTTGAATTTATTTCAACCATTGCTGGCAATGATGTTGCGGGAAAAATACAGTTGCTTTTTGAATACTTCCCTGAGTGCAAGCTGTATTCCCAGCCTGCTATGGTGAGTGAGTTGCCTTCTTACTATGCAACTAAAAAGGATGAGGCAGTGTTGGAAATGAATTTGCCTGATTACATTAAAGAGTATTTCAAGAAAAGTTAATTTCTTAATAGTAGTTTAAAAAATTAACTAGTCTTGATTGATAATTACTGAGGATTCTGGTTATAGAGATCTTCTATGGAATAAGCAATTAAGTATGTACACTTCTGTCTCTTGCCTGTAAACACAATAAAACATCATAAAAACTTAACTCACAAGCTTTGAGAAGCACTAATAAATGATAAATTAAATCAGACGCTTCGTTGATAAGTTCTTCTTTATTGTTACTCACAGCAGCGATCACTGTTTCTACCGACTCTTCTCCTAATTTTTGAGCACATCGGTTCACACCAGAATCCAAGAGTTGAGCAGTATAACTGTTTGGATTTTTTTCCTCAGCACGTTCATTAATTAATTCAATCAAACCATCAAGAAACCCAAGAGTATAATTATTATGTGGCTGATAACAGGTTGAATAACCTAAATGACAAGCGGGCCCTTTAGGAATAACCTGGATCAAAAGACTGTCATTGTCGCAATCGGCACTAATATGTTGTAGAGCCATACTATTGCCGGAAGACTCTCCCTTACGCCACAGTCTTTTCCGACTTCTGCTGTATAAGGTCAGTTGTCCTGTAGTTAGTGTGGCAATTAATGCTTCCTGATTCATATAACCTAACATCAATACTTTACCATTTTCTGCGTTTTGGATTATTGCCGGCAATAGTCCATTCATTTTTTGCCAATCAAGAGAGTTAATGTCCAAGTCACTCATAGTCTTACCTCAATATTTTCTGTTTGTAATGCTAGTTTTATGTCATTGATTGCCAGTATTTTGTCATGAAAAACGCTTGCTGCCAAAGCCCCACTGACATGAGACTTTTTAAATACCTCAACAAAATCATCAATTTTTCCAGCACCGCCCGATGCGATGAGGGGAACGTGGCAGAGGTTAATCATTTCTGATAGCTGTGCAATATCATATCCCATTCGAACGCCATCAGATTGCATGCAATTAAGGACTATCTCACCAGCACCGCGGTCTTGAATTTCATATATCCATTCTCGAGTTTTGCGTTTTGAATTGATACTTTTATTTTCATTGCCTGTATACTGATAGACATAATAATCATCAACTATCCACTGACTATCAACTCCTATTACCATACATTGTTTTCCAAACTCTTTGCTCAATTCATTAATTAATGAAGGGTTTTCCAACGCAGGGCTGTTGATTGAGATTTTATCTGCTCCGGCATTTAATATTAATCTTGCTTGATGCAAGGTTCGGATGCCTCCAGCCACTGTAAATGGAATATTGATAGTAGCCGCTACTTTATTGACCCAATCAGGACAAACAGATCGGTCATCGCTACTTGCAGTAATATCATAAAATACTAATTCATCAGCCCCTGATGCTGAGTAGTGAGCAGCCAAAGGGAGTATCTCTCCAATTATTCTATGGTTGCGAAATTTTACTCCCTTGACAACCTGATTATCACGAACGTCAAGACAGGGAATGATTCGCTTCGTTAACATAATAATTCCTCTAAATTCATATGATCTTGATAAAGCATTAGCCCAAGGATTACGGCGGATATTCCTAATGAATTCAGCGTTGTAATATCCTGCATATGGCGTACTCCCCCTGAGGCTTGCCAGGCAATCTGAGGAAAATATTCAACTGCTTGTTGATACAAATCGAAATTAGGACCATTCATCATGCCATCGCATGCGATGTCAGTACAAAGTATGTTCTTTATCCCATAGTTTTCGTAATAGGACACTACTTCCCAAAGGCTGCTTGTACTATTATTTTGCCAGCCATTAATCGCAAGAAGGGGGACTTTTGTATCAACACGAACGTCCAGAGCAAGAACAATATTTTCAGGTTTAATCTTTTCAATGATTTGTATTGTCAAATCAGGATTTGTAATAGCCAGGCTGCCAATGACCAATTGTGAAATTCCTGCGTTGCTGCATTCCAAAGCTTGTTCTATACTCCTGATTCCACCTCCGGCTTGAATTGGTATTCCTGTCTTTTGCATGGAACAAATGAGCTCCAACTGTTGCATTTTTCCGCTGCGAGCACCATCCAAATCGACTACGTGAAGGCGTTTGGCGCCTAGTTTGGCAAAATGCAAAGCCCTTTCTATGGGAAAAACGCTAAATTGCGTTACTTGATCAAACCGTCCTTGTTTTAAGCGCACACATCGTCCAGATTGCAAATCAATAGCTGGAATAACTAACATGTAGACTCCAAAGATAAAAAGTTATTTAGTAATACCATGCCAACATTGGCTGATTTTTCTGGATGAAATTGCATACCATAAAAATTACCTTTTTTTACAACTGCAGTGAACTCTTCATGATACTGACATCGAGCTAATGCATAATTATCTGCTTTTAGAGCATAGCTATGAACAAAATAAACATAATCACTATTATTTAATCCTTGTTGTAATGATGATGTTTTTTGCCAATGAAGATTGTTCCATCCCATATGAGGAACAGGATGATTTCTTTCAGCTTTTAATAACTCTGCAACTCCAGGAATCAAACCCAGGCAGGGTATGTCGTCTTCTTCGCTGTATTCAAGCAATAATTGCATTCCAAGACAGATGCCAAGAAGTGGTTGGGTTAAGGTTCTTAAAACGTCTATTAGCCCATTTTGCTGCAAAGCTGTCATACCAGAACGTGCTGTTCCAACCCCTGGCAAAATGACATGGCTTGCTTTTTGTATTTCTTCAGCATCATGGGTCAGTGCAAAATGCCCTCCCAATCGAATCAAGGCATTTGTCAGAGAAGTTAAATTATTCCCACTGACATCAATCACAGCAATCATAATACACCCTTGGTTGAAGGTAGATAATTATTCGTTCTTGAGCATGCCTGTCGCAAGGCTCTACCTAAAACTTTGAAGCATGCTTCGATCATGTGGTGATGATTGGTGCCTGTTACCTCGATATGGATAGTTGCCCCCAACGCGCTCGATAGCGATTGGAAAAAGTGAGGGATCATTTCTGTTGCCATACCGCCAATAAATTCACGAGTAAACTGACCTTTGAAGTCACAAAAACTTCTGCCGCTAATATCGATTGCAATGGTAGCTAATGATTCATCCATAGGAAGGGTATAACCGTAACGATTAATTCCCCATTTGTCACCCAGCGCTGTTCTAATTGCTTCCCCCAATGCAATGGCTGTATCCTCAATCAAGTGGTGCTCATCTACTTCCAAATCTCCGGAAGCTTGTAATCGTAAATCAAAGCCCCCGTGCTTTGCTACTTGTTCCAACATGTGAGTGAAGAAAGGGATAGGGGTGTCTATAACACTGGTTTGATCGCTATCCAGTTGAACTGACAAATCTATTGTCGTCTCTTTTGTTTTTCTTTGCACAGACGCTTTGCGAGCATCGTTGATAATTGCAGAAGCCACCATTTCCCAAGTATGTGTTTTCGAAATGGGCAAGAAATTAACGCCCAGATTATCAGCAAACTCTTTATCAGTATCCCGGTCGCCAATTACCCATGAATATTGTTTGGCAAATACTGTTTCTTTTAAGTAAGGTTCGAGCAAGCCAGTTTTAGGTTTTCTACAAATACAATTGTTTTCTGGGGTGTGAGGGCATATAAAAATCTCATCAAAAAGAATCCCTTGAGAGGAAAAGAGATCCAGGATAAATTCATGGCAAACAGCAAAATCCTCTTCTGGAAAAGCTACGGTTCCTATGCCATTTTGATTGGATACCATAATGAAGGTAAAGCCAGCTTTTTGTAATTGCAATAGGGCTGGTATTACTCCAGAAGTTAATTTAATTTTATCCAGAGAATCTACTTGAAAATCAAAGGGTTCTTCAACTAAGGTGCCATCGCGGTCAATAAATAAAATCTTTTTCATAATTTAATCCTGCTACATCAGCGTTAAATGAGGATAAGGTATTAATCAATAATTGATTTTGCTCATCATGACCCACCGTAATACGAAGGTGATCATGCAATAAAGAGGACGAAGGAAAATCTCTTACTGCGATGCCATAATGGGCAAGCCAAGTGGTTAATTGTTTTGAAAATCGTGTTTGAATGAGAATGAAATTGGTTTCAGTAGGATAAATTTTTTCAATGATTGGATTATCGGCAAATTTTTTTATAACCCAGGCACGAGATGATTTGATTTGCTCAATAGTTTTTGTGAACCAATCGCTATTATTCAAAGCTCTTTTAGCCAGCTCCATACTAGGAGTGGCAATGGAATAGGGGGCAATGATTTTATTAAAAGCTTGAATAATAGGACTCTGGGCTATAATGCAGCCTAAACGTAATCCAGCCAGCCCAAAGGCTTTCGACAGGGTTCTTAAGACAATCAGATTTTCAAACTCTCCAATTAAGGACGTAGCGCTTGGTGCATTTGCAAACTCTATATACGCCTCGTCCACAACTATAATAGATTGATTCGCATACAGTTCACATGTCTTGGCAATTAAATTTAAATCCACCAAATTACCAGTCGGGTTATTGGGACTACAAAACATGATAATTTTGCAGTTTGGTTTCCAGCTATTTTCAATTTGATCCAGGGTGAGGCGAAAATTAGTCCTTCTATCCAAAGGACATTCGATCAATTCTGCTTGTTGTAGCCGAACATAAAAAGCGTACATAGGAAAAGTAGGGGGAAATTGCATGAAAGCGTCTTTTCCGGCGGTTAGAAAAAGTCTGGTTGTCAAATCAATGCCATCATCACTTCCTCTGGTCAGTATGATTTGATCGGAATAGATTTGATAACGTTTTGCCAATTGCTTTTGCAGCTCTATTTGTAAGCCAATGTTTGGGTAATAATTTAAATTGTGCTCCCCCATAGTAACTGGTGACCAAGGCAGTTCATTGGCATGTGATCGATAGCGAGCACTCTCACCACCGGGGACATAATTTTTACTATTTAATAGATCTGCACGAACAAGATTGAGTATGGACATTTAATCCCCCAGAGTATTGAGTCTTATTTGAACGGCATTGGCATGAGCATCCAAACCCTCTAATTCCGCTAAAGTCATTGCCGCTGGACCTAAATTACGGATAGCCTCTTGATTTATGGCTTGCACGGTAAATCGTGTCATAAAATCAAGAGTAGAAAGCCCGCTATGGTTTCTGGCAAAACCACTGGTAGGTAAGACGTGATTGCTTCCTGTTACATAGTCCCCCATTGTTTCTGCGGCCCAAGAGCCAAGAAATACTGTTCCGGCAGCCACGATTTTCTCAACCCATGGTTCGGGGTTTTTTCTGTTAATGATCAGGTGTTCCGGAGCGTAGGAGTTGATAATATCCAGCTGTTCCGATTGATTAGAACAGATAATTATCCTGCTATTCGCGAGAGATCGTTTGATAAATTCTATTCTTGACAAATAACTCATCTGAATTTCCAGCTGTTGATTAACCTGGTTTGCCAATTCACATTCATCACAAATTAAAATAACCTGTGAATCCGGGCCATGTTCAGCCTGGGCTAATAAATCTGCAGCAATAAATTCAGGGTTTGCCTCAGTATCTGCAAGAATCATCACTTCAGATGGCCCAGCGGGCATGTCAATCGCAGCTCCGTCGGCGTCAATTGCAACTAAAGTTTTTGCCTGAGTGACATAGCTATTACCCGGTCCGAATATTTTATCCACTTTGATGACACTTTCAGTGCCATAAGCCATAGCCGCTATGGCTTGAGCTCCGCCTATAGCGTAAATTGTGTCGATACCACATAATCTTGCGGCTACGAGTATATGTTCGTTAATTTCCCCTTCTGCATCAGGGGGAGTACAAAGCACTTTTATTGGGCAGCCCGCTACCTTTGCCGGTATTGCTTGCATGAGAAGCGAAGAGACTAAAGGTGTTTTATTTCCTCCAGGCACATACAAGCCAACTTTTTGGATTGGTCTGTAGACATTGCGGATTGTAATTCCTGATGCAGTAGAAATCTCGGTATTTTCAGGTAACAAAGACTGGTGATATGACGAGATTGTTCCAATGGCTTGTGTTATAGCATTGAGGGCATTTTTCGGTATGTTTGCCTGTTCAATTTTTTCCTGAGGAACCTGTAAATATTGTAAATTGACTCTATCAAACTGTTTAGTTAAATCATAAAGTGCTTTATCTCCTGATAATTGAACTTGATTTATAATTTCCAGCACATTTTCTTTTATTGCAGAACTCTGTCGCGGTCTTGAAAGGCATAGCTTTTTATCGTTTTCAGAAAGTAATTGCCAGTTTTTAATTGTTAACATATGAATTACTCCAGCATTTTTTCAATGGGTAATACCAGGATGGAGCTGGCACCTAAATATTGAATTGTCTCTAACGTATTCCAAAACACACCTTCACTGGAGACTACATGCACTGCAACTTTTTCATTGTTTCCCGGTAATGGAAGAATGGTTGGGGACTCAGCGCCTGGTAATTTCTGAGCAATTCGCTCAAGGGCGGATTTGGGCGCATGAAAAACTATGTATTTTCTTTCCTGAGCTTGCTGGACAGCCTGGATTCTTCTGGCAAGCATGGCAAACAACTCTTGAATATCAGGATCCAATTGTCTCTGAGTTTGAATAAAGACGGCCTGACTGTTAAGAACAGTATCGACTTCTTTGAGTTTGTTATCTTCGAGTGTTTGGCCAGTGGATACCAAGTCGCATATGACATCAGCCATTCCCATTCGTGGCGCTACCTCAACCGAGCCGGATAATGTCAGAATTTCCGCACTAATTTTTCGTTCAGCAAGATAATTGTTGAGTAAATTTGGATAGCTGGTTGCAATTCGCTTCCCATCCAAACTACCGGCTCCTTGATAGTCGAATGCTTCTGGTACTGCTATCGATAAACGACAAGTACAACTGCCTAATGCCAATATTTTTCTATAGGCTTTGTCTGGTCTGTTAAAAGAAGCTTCCAGCAGCACATTTTCTCCCACGATGCCACCATCACATAAACTGTCGAATACGAGAGTAGGGATGTCATCATCGCGAACAAATAGTAAATCGATTGGAAAATTATCAACATGAGTTAATAATGCGTTTGGTTTAATACGAAACTTTAAACCACAGCGTTGTAGGAGATTTAAAGATTCATCTGATAATCGGCCTTTTTTTTGTAAGGCCAGACGTAAACGATTTTTCACAACTTCTCCAATCTTTCGGCTATTAAACGATAACCGCCTGTACCAAAGCTTAAACAACGCGCAACTCGCGTGATGGTTGTTACACTGACCCCTGTTTCTTCATGAATCGTTCTGTATGGGATGCCCTGGCGTAGCAAAGGAACTATTTGCCATCGATCAGCCATAGATTCTAGTTCAGCAGGAGTACATAAGTCTGTAAAAAACTGCATGGCTTCGTCTTCGTTTTTAAGCAAGCTGATAGCTTGCATCAAATTAGGCAGCGCAGATTTTTTAAAAGATCCGTGTATTTTCATGTTAATGTATTAACGTATTGTAACATTTTAATGATGATAATGATTATCTTTAGCATTGTCAATAATTTAGTGAAAAAAAATTCTGGATGGGGTAGAGTATACAGGTCTCTTTCCGGGAAACTGGATTGACTGAAAATCAAAAGGCAGAAGTAAATATTTTTATCAGAGACTGTCGATATGATAAATCCTGAGGAAATGTCATGAAACCACTTACCAGAGATATTGTATTTACCCTTTCATTTAAAATGATATTGCTCGTTTTATTATGGTATTTCTGTGTCAGAGGAATGCATCCTGAGTTGTCTAGTAATAAAGAATGGTTGTTAGGAAAAGAAGAACAAACAGTACTTACCCCAAATAACAAGAGGTAGTTTTATGATTCCAGCTGCTGAAGTTGTTGATTTATCAAGGTTACAATTTGCATTAACTGCACTATATCATTTTCTATTTGTACCCCTTACGCTGGGGTTATCGGTTATGTTAGCTATCATGGAGACAGTTTATGTAATGACTGGCCGTGATCTCTGGAAGAAAATGGTCAAATACTGGGGTGTTTTGTTTGGGATTAATTTTGTTTTGGGAGTTGCAACCGGTCTGACTATGGAATTCCAGTTTGGTACTAACTGGGCTTACTATTCACATTATGTGGGAGATGTATTTGGTGCTCCACTGGCGATCGAAGGGCTAATGGCCTTTTTTCTGGAAGCTACCTTTGTGGGTTTATTTTTCTTTGGCTGGAATAGATTGTCAAAATTGCAGCATCTGACCTCAACATGGTTATTAGCTTTAGGCACTAATCTTTCAGCATTGTGGATTTTAATTGCTAATGGTTGGATGCAACATCCTGTAGGCGCCTATTTTGATTACCAAACGATGAGAATGGAGGTTAGCAGTTTCTACGAAATGCTGTTTAATCCTGTTGCTCAGGCCAAGTTTGTGCATACCATCAGTGCGGGATATGTAACAGGAGCCATGTTTGTCTTATCCATAAGCGCCTATTTTCTTTTGCGGGGGCGAAATAAAGCGTTTGCCAAACGCTCAATGACGGTCGCAGTTTCTTTTGGTTTGGCTTCGGCATTGTCTGTTGTGGTACTGGGCGATGAGAGCGGTTATGTTGCCAATGAAAACCAAAAAATGAAGTTGGCTACTATGGAGGCGATGTGGCATACCGAGAAAGCTCCCGCCAATTTGACTGTTTTTGGAATACCAGATGAGAAGACTCTAACGACAAAATATGCAATAGATATTCCTTATGCCCTTGGTATTATTGCCACGCGTTCGTTTAATACCCCTTTACAAGGTATTATTGAATTAATTGAGGAAGGAAAATTAAAAATCAAAGATGGGATGATTGCATACGATGCATTGAAAGTTCTTCAGAAAGATCCAAAGAACGAACAAGCCAAGGCTGTTTTTACAAAACATAGCGAAAATCTTGGTTATGCTTTATTGCTTAAGAAGTATACTGAGAATGTGACGGATGCTACTGAGGAGCAAATAAATCAAGCGGCGAACGATCTCAAACCTAAAGTCCTGCCAATGTTCTTCTCATTTAGAATTATGGTTGCTTGTGGGATATATTTTATACTTCTTTTCGCAACCGGTTTTTATTTGTCTGTAAGACATCGATTGGAAAAAACATCTTGGTACCACAGGGTTGCATTTTACTCTTTGCCTTTACCTTGGATAGCTGCTGAATTAGGGTGGATAGTAGCAGAATATGGCCGTCAACCCTGGGTTGTTGAGGGTATTCTGCCTACTTTTATGGGGGCCTCCTCTTTAACATCAGGACAAGTAATGACTTCAATCGCAGGTTTTGTATTGTTTTATACTGTTCTTGCAATTGTTGAGATTTACTTGATGGTCAAATACATACGTCTTGGCCCAGATGGTATGAATCATCATTGATGAAAGGAGAATCAAATGCCTTTGGATTATGAAACACTCAGAATAATTTGGTGGTTGTTAATAGGTATTTTGCTTATTGGCTTTGCCATTATGGATGGATTTGACCTTGGTGTGGCAATGTGGCTTCCCTGGTTAGGTAGAACAGATATTGAGAGACGGATATTAATTAACAGCATTGGCCCAACATGGGAGGGTAACCAGGTTTGGTTTATACTGGGCGGAGGCGCTATTTTTGCGGCTTGGCCTACTCTCTATGCCTTATCTTTCTCAGGTTTTTACTTGGCTATGCTGGTTGTTCTTTTGGCGTTGATTTTAAGACCCGTTGGCTTTAAATACAGATCAAAGCTGGATAACCCCATATGGAGAGCATTTTGGGATTGGGCTTTATTCATCGGTGGATTTGTTCCGGCTTTAATCTTTGGGGTAGCGGTTGGAAATGTCATACAAGGTGTTCCATTTTATTTTGATGAGAGTTTAAGAGTATTCTATACGGGAAGTTTTTTTGAATTACTCAATCCGTTTGCTTTAGGGTGTGGATTATTATCTGTGCTTATGCTTGCCATGCATGGTGCTTTTTTTATTCAAGTAAAAACTGTAGGGACTTTGCAAAATAAAGCAAAAGACAGGGCTCGCTGGAGTGCTCTTTTGGTTATTTTTTTATTTATTGGATTAGGGGCTTGGGTTTATTATGGTATTGATGGTTATGTTTTAAAAGGAACAGTTCCCCATGATGGGCCATCAAATCCTTCTTACAAGGACGTCATTATTCAAGCCGGAGCATGGTTTAATAATTATAAAGAGTATCCAGTATCACTTTTAGTGCCTGTTTTATGCATAATATCCGCTTTTTTAGCGATTATTTTTGCGAATAAAAGTGTGTTGGCTTTTGTGCTGAGCGGATTGAGCGTTGGTACTTTGATTGCAACGGTAGGGGTTAGTATGTTTCCTTTCATATTACCCTCTTCTTCAAATCCTAAATACAGTTTGATCGTTTGGGATAGCTCTTCCAGCCAGGTTACTTTGTTTATTATGTTAGTGGCAACGGTATTATTATTGCCTATTGTGCTTGCATACACGGCTTGGGTTTATCGAGTATTACGAGGTAAGGTAACTGAAAGTTCTATTAAAGCAGAGCAAGATTCTGCGTATTAGGAGGTTTTTCTATGTGGTATTTCTCCTGGATTTTGGGCACAGGACTGGCTTGTGTGTTCGCGGTGCTTAATGCAGTATGGTTGGAACTTAGAGAAGAAGACGTCAAGCAATAGACGGAGGCAATCTCAGTGTAAGTTGCTGATCTTCATGGATAGCTCAGCAACTGAAAACACAATGAGTGATGATTGTCTTACTCTTTTTTAAGGAAAATCTGTAATCCTAATATTATGCGCCATAACGCTCTTGATAGGACTCCAGTTTTTGTACCTGTTCGTATTGATTGTCATTTTTCAGAAATTCTATTAGATCAAACAAATTGATAATTGAATAGACTTCAATTCCTTGCTCCCTGATTTCTGACAGGGTTGATTTCTCAGTTAATCCTCGTTCGCATCTGTCCAGAGCGATAATGACACCACGAAGAATCCCTCCATTCTCTTTAATCAGGGTTTGTGATTCTCTGAATGCTGTGCCCGCTGTAATCACATCGTCAATGATCACTGTCCTTCCTGTTAGCGGCGAACCAATTAATTGTCCGCCTTCTCCATGAGTTTTTACTTCTTTACGATTAAAAGTCACTGTAATGTCCCTGCCTAACTCAGCCAAGGCCACTGCAGTTGCGGTAGCGAGTGGGATACCTTTGTACGCTGGTCCAAACAAGTGCTCAAAAGAAACTTCTTGTTCTAAAAGGGTTTTTGCATAAAATTGACCTAACTTACGTAAGGAATCACCGTGATAAAATAAACCAGCGTTAAAGAAATAGGGACTTATTCGTCCTGATTTTAAAGTAAATTCACCAAATTTAAGTACTTGACACTCCAGAGCTAATTTTATAAAAGATGATTTGGTATGATTCATTCTGGTTTCCTAATACAAAATTTTATTGAAAACAATCACATATTTTAAAAAAATCCTTAACAATCAACAAAAAACTGATATGCTAATCATAGTGCAGGATTTATCCTTGCATGGAAAAGGGTTTATTATAGCGTAAATTCCTTATTAGGGAGTGATTTATTTTTTCACTTTAAGTTGCGCTAAAGTGAACTTTTATTTATTCAAATAACAATTTTGATGTATCTGTGTAAGTCAAAGGGGAAATGCGAATGTCGCAAAGAGAAACAGGCCATGTTAAATGGTTTAATGAAAAAAAAGGATTTGGTTTTATTGTTAATCAAAAAGGCGAAGATATTTTCGTGCATTACAAAGACATTCAGGGAGTTGGTTTTAAAACGCTGCATGAAAATGATCCAGTCACCTTTGAACTTGATCGAGGACCTAAGGGTTTGAAAGCACAAAATGTGGTAGTGGCTAGCGAATCAGTACACACAGAAGAATAAGCCAGATGATTTTATCTGGTGAGGCTACGCTTTATTTTTTAAAGCCTCGTTAAAGTACTTAAGAGCATGTTTATAGAAACCTGAGAGTTTGACATAAAATCCGGTAATTTTATAGTCTACTGCCGAGTCAAAAAGTACAGCTGTTCCAAATCTAAAATGAATGGAGAAGGTGGCTGACTTGAGGACGAGTGTAAGTTAAAGAGAATGGTCTGAAGCGATCTTGCTTCGGAGTGCAGCGTCGAACTCTTAGGCTTATCCACGTATGCAATCCCCCCAAAAAGCATCAGTCTCCTGTTGTTATATGCTCATTAAGTTTCTCAGATATAAAGTATTTGTATGTCAACTCAATTCATTTTTTATACCATTTTTTAGTTTGGTTTTAATAATTTTATTTTTATTGTTAATTCAAGTGCTTATCATTTTTCTATTGAAAGCAACATTTTTTTTGTCTATAGATTAGTAAATAAGATCTGAAATTATTCATAATCAAAACATAAGGGAGGTTAAAAATGTTACTTCCTATTCAGGTGACATTCCGAAATATGGATCCATCAAAAGCTGTTGAAAGCAGGGCTATAAAACTTGCTAAAAAGCTTGATTGTCTTTATGACAAAATAATGGGTTGTCGAGTAGTCATTGAGTCTCCTCATCGCCATCATAACAAAGGAAAGCTTTATCATGTACGTATTGATCTGACAGTTCCTGATGCTGAGTTAGTTGTGAGCCGTGAATCATCAAACAAGCATGCGCATGAAGATGTATATGTTTCTCTAAGAGACGCTTTTAATGCGATTGAGCGCCAGCTTAAAAATTATGCAAATCAACGGCGAGGCCATGTCAAGCGTCATGAGGATTCTATTCGTGGTGGGAGAGTTCTTGAAGTATGTCCCATTGCTGATTATGGCTACATAGAAACAATTGATGGGCGTCTGATACGATTTACAGGCCAAAGTGTCGTTGATTATGACATCAATAAATTAGAGGTTGGTGACCGAGTACGATTTGTTGAAACGGTTAAAAACACACAGGAGGCTGCTGCAAGTACGGTTTACGTTGAAGGTAAACGCCATATTATGAACTAACAGGGGTATCAGAGGCCTATTGGTAATTTGCAGTTTGCTGTTGAGTAATTGTTTAGGCGAAATGACTGCTTCCAAACAAATGATTCAAAATTTTAAATAAGGGCACTTGAGAGAGGGCATTTTCTGAAAGAATGAGTTAGTATCGAAAAGGAGTTTGTCATGCCAGTTAAAAAGCTTAAACAATTTTTGGACAGCCATAAGATAAAATATTTGTCTATAGCTCATTCACCAGCGTACACTGCACAAGAAATCGCTGCTTCTGCTCATGTTTCAGGAAAACAACTGGCAAAGACGGTTATTATAAAAATGGATGGACGTTTAGCCATGGTAGTATTACCTGCAAGTGACCATATTACCTTTATGAAACTTAAAGAAGCTATTGGTACTTCTGATCTTGAACTTGCTACTGAATCAGAGTTTGAAGGGAAATTTGCGGAATGTGATGTTGGAGCTATGCCCCCATTCGGTAATTTGTATGGTTTACCAGTATTGGTGTCGACTAAACTGAGTGCACAGGATAATATCTTATTCAATGCGGGTTCTCATTCGGAATTGATGCAACTCTCTTTTGGTGATTTTGAAAAATTAGTAAAGCCCACATTGGTGACGCTATAGAATGAAGCGATTAGTAATATCATTATAAATTATTCAATGGGATTCCTTAAATTATCAAGAACGCGATGAGTAAGCTCTTGTAATTTTGTTTTTTCATCTTCTGAAAAACCAGCGAGTATCTCGTGGTTAAGCATTCTAGAACATTCATCTAATTTTTTTTGCAAAAGTCTGGCTTTTTCTGTAAGAAAAATATGAACGACTCTTCTATCCATGGAGCTTGGTTTTCGAGTAATAAATCCATCTCTTTCCATTCGATCCAAAGTTCTTACAAGGGTAGGTTGTTCCACTTCAATCAATTGAACCAATTCAGATTGCGTCAACCCATTTTCATTATACAGTTCCATCAATATATAAGTGTAGGCATGATTCAGAGCATAAGGTTTAATTAATTCATTGGCTCGCTTGATTAACAAACGATTTGTTTTTTTTAGCAGAGAGGAAAGATACATAAATTTCTCACAATTAAATAGCTTGCTATATAATAACAAGCTATGTTATTATCTACAAGTTGTTTTAGGAGACATCTATGAAAAGCTTACCAATCTATCAAGTGGATGCATTTGCCTCAAATTTATTCAAAGGTAATCCTGCTGCTGTTTGCCCGTTAGATAAATGGTTAAGTGATGAGACTATGCAAGCCATTGCTGCTGAAAATAATTTATCTGAAACAGCCTTTTTTGTTCGAGAAGATGAGGGATACAGGCTCAGATGGTTTACCCCCAATGAAGAAGTGGCATTATGTGGGCATGCTACTCTTGCCAGCTCTTATGTACTTTTTAATCAATTGGGATTTTCTGGAAAAGAAATTTTATTTCATAGCTTGAGCGGTAAACTATGGGTTAAAAACACAGAGCAAGGCTTGGTTATGGATTTTCCAGCTCTACCTTATGAAGAAATCGATTTTAGAAGGGAACTAGAGCATTTGAATTTAAAAAAACCATTTAAGGTACTACAAAGTCAATTTGATTTGATGTTTGTGTATCAAAATGCAGAAGAAGTGAGTGAGGCCAAGCCTGATTTGAATGCTGTGGCTCATCTTGACTATAGGGGGTTGATTTTAACTGCTCCAGGAACATCAACCGATGTTTATTCTCGTTGTTTTTACCCTGGTTGTAATGTACCAGAAGACCCGGTAACAGGATCTGCTCATTGTGTTATTGCTCCTTATTGGTGTGAACGGTTAAAGAAGAACCATATAACTGCTTTACAAGGAGGTCTCAGACAAGGTGATCTTTATTGTGAAGTGAAGGAAAACAGAGTGTTACTCTATGGAAATTGCCATCTTTATTTGGAAGGAAGAATATATTTGCCATGAAATATTTAACAACCTCAAGGCTTTTGCTAAGAGCTTGGGATAGAGAAGATACTATCCCTTTCTATAGAATGAGTCAGGATCCTCGGGTCATGAAGTATTTCCCCGAATTGTGGTCTATGGATATGGTTAAAGATTTCATTATCAGAATGAATGAACAATTATCTCAAAAAAAATTTACTTTGTGGGCAGCTGAAGTGAAGGACAATAAGCAGTTTATTGGTTTTATTGGATTAAATGCTCCAACCTGGAATGCTCACTTCACTCCTTGTGTAGAGATAGGCTGGCGTTTGGCAACTGAGTTTTGGGGGCAAGGTTATGCTACAGAAGGGGCAAAAGCGGTACTTGAATATGCTTTTCTGGATATGCATATTCCCGAAATAGTTTCTTTTACCGTACCTGATAATTCCCGCTCAAGGGGTGTTATGGAGCGGATTGGGATGATCAGAGATTTTGCGGGAGATTTTTTACATCCTAAATTAGTCTCTGATCACAGGTTAGCGAAGCATGTTTTATATCGTATACAGAATTCCTTAATAAAAGTTTGATGGATTTTGTATGTTCTTCTATCTGAGCATTAGACCAATTGGCTTAGCAATAATTTTAATGCCAATGCAATTAAAATGACACCTGTAATACGCTCAATCCAATAGCTAATTCTTTGAAATTTCGTACGCGTATTTTTTCCAGAAAGACTGAATGCAACAAAAGAAAACCATAACAATGTTTGTAGAAAGAGGACAATTGCCAGGAATAATTTGGTGGAGATTGAGATTTCTCTGGGCATAAGCACTGAAAATAAACTGATAAAAAAGAGCATGGCTTTGGGATTCAATAAATTCGTTATAAACCCATTGAAAAAAGCTTCGCTTGGTTTTAAATCGTTGTTCGTTGTATAACTTCCTATTTGGTCAGCATTTGGCTTGGCACCAAGATTTTTAAGGCCAATATAAAAGAGGTATCCAGCGCCTAGATACTGGATGATATGCAGTATTATAGGCGTTTTGGTAATAAACAAGCCTAATCCAAGAAGAGTGTAACTGATATGAACCAAGCTGCCCAAAGCTATTCCTAATGCGGTTAATAAACCACTCTTTCTGGAATAAGCCAAGCTGTTTTTGACTGTGATAGCAAAATCTGGCCCAGGACTGATTAATGAAATAAAAACTAAAATAATTAAAGGAAATAGTAGAGTAAATTGATGCCATTGTTCCATAGAAACTCCAAGTTTTTTTATTAAGTTTTTCAGCCAATATCATAGCTAATTTTTAAACGCTCTTTTTTGGTTTTACATTTAGTGAATACGACATTATTTCTATGACTTAAACTCTCTAAATGTATCTCACCTCAGGGTTGGAAAGGGTGGTTTTCTATCCGCATTAAATAGATTTTCTCACTTTCTAACCAAGTAATTTAATAAAAATATATAAAATATGGAATTATTTTAATATTAATTTATAATATGTGCAATTATTAATATAGTTTTTATAGTATGAGAGGCAAGATGATTGATGATCCAATTGATTTACTCAGGCAATATTCAAGAAAATTGGTACGAGAATTAGGTATGTTGCAATTAAATAAGTTAGCTGCAAAGGAGCAGCCTTCTTATTGGCATACTTTAATTGAAATAAATAAAGAACCCAATATTACTATTTCCAAATTGAGTCAATTGTTGTTAGTTTCATTACCTACTCTGTCGCGGATAGTGAATTCTTTGATTAATGATGAATTGGTTACGGTAAACGAAGGGCTGGATAAGAGAGAGCGTTTTTTAAGAGTCACTGATAAGGGTAAGGAAAAGGTAAATTATATTGATGAATATTCTAATACTAAAATAAAAAGAGCATTTCATTATTTAACTGACGAAGAGAGGGAACAAGTAATTACTGCAATTGGAAAGTATGCTCAAGCTTTAGAACAAAGTCGTTTAATTCGTGATCAGATTAGAATTTTACGCTTGTCAACTTCCAGAGCTTTGCGTAAACAAATTGTTAATATGATTGAAAATATTCAAGTGAATGAGTTTCATCTTTCGATTACTCCTGAAATCAATGCATCAATTTTAAAGGCCGAAGAGGAGTATTGCTATTATAGCAGTTGTAATTTTTGGTATGCGGTTGACGAACAAGGGGGGATTATCGGTTCTATCGGTTTAAAGAAGTTAAATCATACTGAAGGGGAAGTAAAAAAATTTTTTATTGCGCCTAAGTATCGAGGGTTAGGATTAGCTCAAAAATTAATGCTGACTTTAGTTAGAAACGCCATGAAACATGGATTTAAAAAGCTGTTTTTGGGGACAGTAGCCCAGTTAAACGCAGCAAGACGTTTTTATGAAAAGAATGGATTTGTTCTTGTTAATAAGAATTCTTTACCTAAAGAATTTGAGCTGTGCCCTTTGGATACTCATTTTTATTATTGCGAAACAGATAAGCTGGATAAAAGCTTAAGAGAATTGATATGAGTACACTAAAAGCTTTGTAATTTAATTTATGAGCAATTTTTAAAGGTATGACAGGTTATGGTAGCGGATTTAATGCTATGCACTAATTTTTTTATATTTACGGGAGGACCTGGCTCTGGCAAAACTGCCGTATTGAATGAGTTAAATACTTGGGGCTATTTAACAGTTTCTGAAGTAGCACGTTCTATTATTCAAAAACAACAGGCTGATGGTGGTGATGCGATACATACTGGAAATAGAAAAGCGTTTCGAGACTTGATGCTTGAACAATCGATTGCAGATTATTGTAAGATGCAGTCAGAGGAAAAAATTGTATTTTTCGATCGGGGAATCCCGGATTTGTATGGTTACTCCAAAGCATTTTGTGGTGAGGCGAGTAAAGAAGTGAATGAGGCTGTTGGACGATTTCGTTATAATAAAACAGTCTTTATTTTCCCTCCCTGGCCTGAAATTTATGAAAATGACGATGAGCGCCAACAGGATTATCAAGAAGCGTTGCAAACTTATTATGCTGTAAAAGAGGGGTATTTTGATTGTGGGTATGTGTTATTAGAGGTTCCCAAATGCCCTATTAAAGACCGCGCTAATTTTATTTTTCAAATGATAAGTAAAAATGGATGAGCCGGTTGGGGTGTTGGCTAGTGTAAATCTCCTGTATGTTCTTTTGTCATTCCAATTCCTGAAATAAATTCGTCCAAAATTAATATCGCGAAATAACAATCACAATGTGCTGCATTTGTAAATTAAATAGTGGGAGTGGCATCCTATAAGCTTTTTATCTGGTATTTATCATTTACTTTCATTCAATACATAAATATCCTTGTTAACTTAACTTTAGTTTTAAAGCACAAATGGAGCTCTAATGGCAGCAGGTTTTATTGGTCTTCTCAAACAAAGAAAATTTTTGCCCCTTTTCCTGACCCAATTTTTTGGTGCTTTTAACGATAATGCTTATAAGCTAGCGATGTTGACTATGATTAGCTATCATTTAAGCCATACACAAGAACAGTCGGAATATTATCAGGCTATTGCAGGCGCTTTATTCATTCTACCTTTCTTTATCTTTTCCGCTACTTCCGGACAATTGGCAGATAAATATGACAAGGCTTTGTTGACTCGTCTGGTTAAGGTGCTTGAAGTGTTATTAATGATTATTGGAGGTATTGCATTATACAGTGGGAGCATTTTCTTGATGATGTGTACTTTGACTGGGATGGGGGTACATTCTTCTTTCTTTGGACCTATCAAATATGCGATTTTACCAGACCATTTGCCTAAGAAAAATTTATTAGCAGCGACAGGCCTAATTGAAGCCAGCACTTTTATTGCTATTTTATTAGGCACTACATTGGGTACGTTAACCGTTGGAGGGAAGGAGGCTACCCCTTATATCGCGATTATTATGACCTTAAGTGCCGCTTTTTCTGGTTTGGTCTCCAGCCTGTTTATACCTCCTGCACCATCAGCACTTCATGAATTAAAAGTGGATTTTAATTTATGGCGGGCCACAGTGAAGATGCTAAAGGAGGCGAAAAAAGAATATGGAATTCTTATATCCATATTAACTATTTCCTGGTTTTGGTTAATTGGCGCTATCATGCTGACCAAATTACCTGATTATACCCATTATGTTTTGGGGGCTAGCGCTCATGTTTTTGCTCTATTTCTTGCCTTATTTTCAATAGGCATTGCTCTGGGATCAATTACTATAAATTGGTTATTGAAAGGACAAGTTAATCTTTCTGCTGTCCCAATGGCCATGCTCGCTTTTACTTTTTTTGCTTTTGATTTGTATTGGTCATCTCCTGCGGGTCATGATTTAAAGACCCCCTTATTTAACTTATTTAATTTTTTTACTTCATTTACCCATTGGCGAATTGCTTTTGATTTATTTATGTTAGCATTTTGTGCAGGACTATTTGTAGTTCCCTTGTATACTTACTTGCAAATTATAAGTCCAGTTGAGAACAGGGCTAGAACGATTGCGGCGAACAATATTTTCAATGCCTTGTTTATGGTAATGGGAACTTTGTTAGTCATGCTGTTATTGTTTTTTAGCTTTTCAATTCCTCAGGTTTTTTTGATACTTTGTCTTTTAAATTTGGTTGCTGCGATGTTCTTGTTTCTTGGGTTAAGAACCTTAAGAAGAAGCTCAGAGGAGATAGCTTAACAACAGATCTCTTGCATAAACTGTCTCTTCCATTTTATTGCGCGTTGTAAACGTTTCGCGGTGCTTATTTACTGCATGTATACTGGCTCCTCGAAATTTTCAGGTAAGGGGAGAAGGATATCATTTATTTTTGAGTTTGGTGTTTTACTCCTTTTTCAACCAATCTTTTGCAGGTAAAAAATCCGTGTATAATTTTTCTTCATCACTGCCTTTTTCAGGATGCCAATTGTATTCCCAATGAACAATGGGAGGCAGGGACATCAATATGGACTCAGTCCTTCCGCCAGATTGCAGACCAAATAAAGTGCCTCGATCATAGACTAAATTGAACTCCGCATAACGGCCTCTGCGGTAATTCTGAAATGCTTTTTCCCTGTTGCCAAAAGGGATGTCTTTACGGCGAGCCACTATGGGTTCATAAGCCAGAATAAAATGATCGCCTATGCTACGCATGAGTTCAAAGCTGTGATCAAAGCTGATTTCATTGTAATCATCAAAAAATAAGCCGCCAATCCCACGTGCTTCATTTCTGTGCTTAATAAAAAAATAATCATCGCACCAACGCTTGAATTTTGGGTAAATCGTTTCTCCAAAAGGTAAACAGGCATTTAATGCCGTTTGATGCCAATGCTCACAGTCTTCAACAAATCCATAATAAGGGGTTAAATCAAATCCTCCACCAAACCACCAGACTGGTTCTGAATCCTCCTTTTCAGCGACAAAAAATCGAACATTGGCATGTGTTGTTGGCACATAGGGGTTTTGAGGATGAATGACCAGAGATACCCCTAATGCGCTGAAATGTCTTCCTGCCAATTCTTCTCTATGTGCACTGGCTGATGCTGGTAATTGTTCCCCTGAAACATGTGAAAAATTGACGCCGGCTTTTTCAAAGACATTCCCATTCGCCATTATTCTTGTTTTTCCTCCACCTCCAGCAGCTCGCTGCCAGGAATCCTCATGGAATCTGGTTTTGCCATCAATTGACTCCAGTGAGACACAAATTGTGTTTTGGAGTTGGAGCAGATAAGATTTAATTTGCTCTATTGCATTATAAGGAAGTGTCTTTGAGATTGGCATGATGAGACTCTGCATAGGGAATTAGCGCTTGGATGCTTCATTTTCTCATTTTTTGGATATTGGCACAATGTTTGCTTTGTTTAAATAGGTTTTTTTATCATTTTTATGTTTCAGTGAGGTTTGAAGACAAGTATGAAGCCATATAGTGCATTGGAAAATTGGCATAATGTCAAATGATGGTTAAGACTTAAATAACAATAAGACAGGAGTAAATATGGCCATTAATCTTGATTCTTATTTTGGGATTCATGCCAAGGCGTTGATTGCAAGAGATCAGAGGGCATCAGTTCTTGCTAATAACATAGCCAATGTTAATACACCGAATTTTAAAGCCCGGGATGTTGATTTTAATGAAGTACTGACAGCAACTATGGCCGGTAACAGCCAGCAGTTAAGGGTAACTTCGGACCAGCATATTAATACCAATGCCGATTTTATGACTCATTTGAAATACCGAATGACACATCATGCTTCTTTAGATGGTAATACCGTTGATAAAGATATGGAAACTACCGAGTTTGCTCGAAATGCATTGAATTATCAGGCCAGCTTGAGTTTCTTAAATGGCAAAATCAAGTCCATGCTGACCGCATTGAAAGGGGAATAATCATGTCATTAAATGCAATTTTTGACATTGCGGCTTCTGCAATGACCGCAGAAACAGTGCGTTTGACTACCAGTGCTGGCAATATGAGTAATGCGAATGTTGAAGCAGGTAGTCCAGATGAGGTCTATCAAGCCAAATATCCTGTTTTCAAGTCAGTCCAGGAGAATGCAAATCAATGGATGGGGGAGCAAATTAAGGCTGGCGTGAAACTGGATGGTATTTATGAGAGTGATGCAGAACCGCACAGAAGGTACGATCCAAATAGTCCAATAGCTGATAAAGACGGGTTTGTCTATACATCAAATATCAATTACGTTGAAGAAATGGCAAATATCATTTCAGCTTCTCGTTCTTATCAAATGAATATTGAATTACTTAATACAACCAAACAACTTATGCAAAGGACGCTGCAATTAGGCGAATAAGGGGGAAGGGAATGACTACCAATTCAGTAAATGGTTCCAATTCAGCAGGTGGTTTAGGCTTGAATCAAATTGATTCAGGTAAAAGACAAAACTTGGGGCAACAGGATTTTTTGCGTTTGATGGTAGCACAAGTTCAAAATCAAGATCCTCTGCAACCACAGGCAAATGGGGAGTTTTTATCTCAACTGGCTCAGTTTAGCACCAATGATGGAATCACAAAAATGCAAGAATCACTCCAACAATTAGCTTCATCTCTACAATCTAATCAAGCGCTTCAAGCATCCGCTTTGGTTGGCCGCAAGGTGTTAGTAAACAGCAATACCCTGAGCCTGGGTACAGAAGGAGATGTAAAAGCTGCCATTGATATGGCACCTGGTGTTTCTAATCTTCGTGCCGCAATCTACACGGAATCTGGCGAGTTGATAAAAACTATTCCCTTGGGACAACCAGAACCCGGGTTTTTCCAATTTAGTTGGGATGGTACTGACCAAAGTAATCAACGTTTAGCATCAGGAAGATATACAATAAAGGTTACTGGTACTTATGGCGGACAAGAAGTGGCATTGAAAACTATGACGTCAGCCAATGTCGATAGTGTTAGTCTTGGGCAAAATGGCGAGGATCTAAAGCTTAATGTAGCGGGCGTAGGATCAGTCTATTTAAGTCAGGTAAGGCAAATATCAGTATAAATCAATGATTTCAGTCACCGTGGCCTTATTGAAACGATGGCTTAAGTCATAAGCGCATTGCTTATAAAGCAGTCAAGGGCAAATGCTAAAAAATTATAAAGCAGGAGGCTATTATGGTTTTTAATACAGCATTAAGTGGAATTCAGGCATCAACCAGAGATTTGGAAGTTATAGGTAATAATATTGCAAACTCTGCCACAATAGGATTTAAAGGCTCAAGAGCCGAGTTTGCAGATATTTATTCATCCAGCGCTTATGGCTCTGGCAGCAACGCTGTAGGTGGTGGCGTTAAACTGTCACGTGTACATCAATCATTCGCTACAGGAACATTAAGTACCTCAAACAATACGCTCGATCTGGCTGTGAATGGTTCGGGTTTCTTTATATTAAGTGATCAAGGAGCCAAGATTTATACTCGGGCCGGGCAATTCAAGTTGAATAATGAGAACTATATAGTCAATGCAAATAATCAACGGTTGACTGGTTTACTAACTGATTCTAATGGGGCAATTACAGGAGCATCGGGCGATTTAAGAATAAACACCGCGAATATTACCCCCAGAGCCAGTTCAAATGTCTCAGTAGGCGTTAATCTGAATTCTCAAAGCAAAGCGCCGAATGTGGATTGGGTCGGAGGGGCTAGTCCGGCAACCGATACTTATAACAATGTCACCTCGTCAACAATCTATGACAGTTTAGGAAATTCACATGTATTGAGCATGTATTTTATTCATGCTGATTCTACTGCCTTGGCTGGTTCACCTAATGCCGCATCACCTGCTGGCACAGAAAATCAATGGTATGTAGCATTTCAGATAGACAATCAAAACGTTCCTCCTAATGTGGGGGCTCAAAATACAAATAATTTATTCCGAGCTAACTTTAATTCTGATGGCTCGTTTGCGGGAGTATTCGATACCTCAAACGCCGCTTTACCCAATAATTTAATTCCTTTGTCATTCAACTTAAACAATGGTTCCAGTCCTTTAAATCTAAATATTGATTTATCGGATAGTACACAATTTGGTAGTCCCTTTGCTGTTCAGTCGGCTTATAATAATGGCTATACTACCGGAAGCCTTGCTGGACTGGATATTGATGATTCAGGAATGATCTATGGTCGTTATACGAATGGCCAATCTTTAGCAATGGGCCAGATTCAGCTGGCTAATTTTGCAGATCCAGAAAGTTTGCAAAATATAGGCAATACCAGCTGGGCTGAAACTACTGCTTCAGGACAGCCATTGATTAGTGCTCCTGGGAGTGGCGGTTTGGGATTAATTAATTCAGGAAGACTTGAAGAGTCAAATGTGGATTTGACTGGTGAATTGGTCAAGTTAATTAATGCTCAGCGTAATTTTCAGGCGAATGCTCAAACAATTCGAACCGGTGATGCGATTACTCAAACGATCATCAATATTCGCTAGGAGGTAAGTCATGGAACCGATCCTGTATAATTCCATTTCTGGTAGCCGTTCAGATTTTAAAAGACAGGAAATAATTGCCAATAATTTGGCAAATATTAATACCCCTGGGTTTAAGGCTGATTTATATCAGGCACAAACCATGTACATGAATAATGCGAATGGAAATAACCAATTCAGCGCTCATTCATTTATCACTCAAAATGCGAACGGAATTGATACTTCTCCTGGAGAGATTATTACCACAGGCAGAGACTTGGATGTGGCCATTGATGGGGACGGATGGATGGCTGTTCAGGACAGCCAAGGTCGTGAAGCTTATACCAGAGGGGGCAGTTTGCGTTTGAATCCTAATGGGCAGTTAATTACTGCCTCAGGCAAGGTTGTTTTGGGTGATGGAGGCCCAATTTCTATCCCGCCTGCTCAATCCATAGAGATTGGTTCGGATGGAACTATATCGATTGTCCCTTTAGAAGGTGATGTCAAATCTCTGGCAATCTTAGACAGGATTAAATTAGTTACGCTGGATAGAAATAATATCTATAAAAATGATGAAGGTTTGATCCAACTGAAATCAGGTGCGGCTACTGCTAATAGTAATATTAAATTGCAAAGCGGTGCATTGGAAGGGAGTAATGTAAAAGCGATTGATCAAATGGTAGCTATGATTAGTGCTGGTCGTGAATTTGATGCCCAAATGAAGTTATTATCAACAGTCGATGATAATGGACAAAAATTGGCACAGCTATTGCAAGAGTAAACTTAATTAATTTAATTTGTTTCACTGAGGGCGAACCGTTTTCCAATAATTAGGTGTCACAGGTGATTTTAGGAACGGAAGGCTTTGATAAACTGAAATGATAATTAAGGCCGATATAATAATAAGAATAATAGCAGGAGGCCGTTATGGAACCAGCATTATGGGTGAGTAAATCAGGTTTGGAAGCCCAGGATAAGAATATTGCTACTATTGCGAATAATCTTGCTAACGTCAACACAACTGCGTTTAAAAAGGGTAGAGCTTTATTCGAGGATTTAATTTATCAAAATCTTCGCCAGGCTGGTGCTCAATCTTCACAAAATTCGCAAATTCCTACCGGTATAAACATGGGGACAGGAGTGCATCTGGTTGCTACAGAAAAAATATTCAGCCAGGGCAGTCTTCAGAATACACAAAATGCGTTGGATGTTGCTATCGAAGGACGTGGCTTTTTTACAGTCTTAATGCCAGATGGCACACAATCCTATACACGTGATGGAAGCTTTAAAACTGATAGTACAGGCCAGATTGTTAATAGTAATGGGTATCCTCTTCAGCCCAACATTACGATACCGCCACAAACAACCAAAATTACTATTGGGACAGATGGCACGGTTAGTGCTTTAGTCGCAGGGAATAATGCGCCATCCGTTATAGGAAATATCCAATTAACCGATTTTATAAACCCTGCGGGGCTGCAACCCATTGGTCAGAATTTATATACGGAAACTGTAGCAAGCGGTACACCGATTACAGATAACCCTGGCAACTCCGGATTAGGTACTTTATTGCAAGGTTCATTAGAAGCTTCTAATGTGAATGTGGTTGAAGAATTGGTTAATATGATTCAGGCTCAAAGAAGCTATGAAATAACAGCAAAAAGCATTCAGACCGTTGACAGTATGTTGCAATATTTAACCCAAACTCTGTAAGTGAGATAGGTTATGAACCGATTAAATATAGCTGTCTCTTGCTTAGCTACAGCCTTGTTGTTTGGGTGTGAAGCCTTACACCCACCGGCACCAGGCGACAATCCTGATTATGCTCCAACTTATCCTGTAACTCCGGATCCCAAGGAATTAAGAAAGGTAAGTGGTGCTATTTATAGTAGTGAAACGGCTCTCCCTTTGTTTGAAACACCGAGGGCAAGGCATCCGGGTGATATATTAACGGTGTATTTAATCGAAAAAACTGATGCTCAGAAAAATGCGACTACCACTCAGAGAAAAAATGATACGACAAAAATCACAAATAAACTCTTTTTGGGTAGACCCATCTCTTTGGGAAGTGGTTACAGCATGGATTTTGACTTGGATAACCAAAGGCAGTTTAACGGAGAAGGCAGATCAATACAAAACAATAAGTTAGCGGGCAGTATATCAGTGACGGTAGCCAAAGTGTTGGCGAATGGCAATATGGTTGTTCAAGGTGAGAAATGGGTCAGAATTAACCAGGGCAATGAATTCGTTCGTCTTTCAGGGATAGTTCGTCCCCAGGATATAAAAGCAGATAACACTATTACCTCTGACAGAATTGCCAATGCGAGAATTTCTTATGGTGGAACTGGCCAAATTAATAATACGAATGCTCAAGGATGGTTATCAAGGATTTTATGGGGGCCTTTATTCCCGACTTAATTGGTAATTATCGAGATTACAAACGACAAGGAATTAAGATGCGGCGAATGCTGGTTATTCGATGGATATTGGCAATTCATTTGATTGCAACTCAAGTTTTTGCTGAACGAATCAAAGACATCGCTACTTTAGCTGGTGTTCGTGTCAACCAATTGGTCGGGTATGGGTTGGTAGTCGGTTTAAGCGGTACAGGGGATAAGACTGGCACGAAATTTACTGAAGACAGTTTCGCTAATATGTTGACTCAACTAGGAATTAACATTCCTCCAGGAGTTAGACTCAATTCCAAAAACATTGCAGCAGTGATGGTCACTGCCAATTTGTCCAGCTTTATGAAAAAAGGACAGACTATGGATGTCAACATTTCATCAATAGGCGATTCTAAAAGCTTATTAGGTGGAACTTTATTACTTACTCCTTTGAAAGGAGCGGATGGTCGTGTCTATGCGATGTCGCAGGGAAACGTTGTAGTATCTGGTATCAGTGCTTCTGGGAGCGATGGTTCAAGTGTCACTGTTAACGTGCCAAGTGGAGGAAGAATTCCTAATGGCGCTACGATTGAAGCTGATATTCCTAATCCTTTTTATTACTCAAACTCACTGACTTACAACTTGCATAACCCGGATTTCACTACAGCGAAACGAATGAGTGATGCTATCAATGAGTTAATGGGACCAGGCACAGCCAAAGCTATAGATGCTGGGTCTGTGGTAGTAACAGCTCCTAAAAAATTATCCCAGCGCGTAGATTATGTTTCAGTACTTGAGAATATTGAATTTAAACCAGGCGAAGCCATGGCTAAAATTATTATTAATGCCAGGACTGGAACAGTGGTTATTTCAAGCAATGTGATTGTTAAATCTGCTGCCGTATCTCATGGTAATTTGGTCGTTAGCATTACAGAGACTCCCGTTATCAGTCAACCTAATGCCTTTGCTTCAGGGCGGACTGTGTCGACGCAGCAATCACAAGTCAATATTCAGCAAAAAAATAACCGTGCCTTTATCTTACCCAAGGGTACCACTTTGAAAGATATAGTCAGAGGGATCAATGCTGTTGGTGCAACACCTGCTGATGTGATTTCCATACTGGAAGCTTTACAACAGGCGGGCGCATTGAGTGCTACATTAATAGTCATATAAAGGTGATGGATATGACCATACAAAGTATTGCTACGAGTGATTTTCAAGGGTTAAATGAATTAAAAATTCAGGCAAAAAACAATGCAAAAGAAGCGTTGCCCGAGGTAGCTAAACAGTTTGAAGGAATATTCTTGCAATCCATGTTAAAAAGCATGAGGATGGGGCAACATTTCCTTGATGAATCGAGTCCTTTTAGTGGTAAGAATGAAGCAACCTTTCAAGAGATGCTGGATGCACAATATGCTAGTACTATTGCCGAGTCTAAAGGGATAGGATTGGCAGCTCTGCTGGCTAAACAACTGGAAAATTCAGTTGGGGATAAAGCAAATAAACCAGTTAATTCTTCTACAGAGGTCAACAATACTAAAGTGACTAATTCAGAAGAATCGTTATCTGTTGTTGATGATTTCGTAAAATCTGTGTGGCCCACAGCAAAACAGGCTGCATCATTAATTGGATTGGATCCCAAGCTGTTGGTAGCGCAAGCGGCATTGGAGACTGGCTGGGGTAGATTTGTTACAAGAGATGCAGATGGTTCAAGCAGTAATAATTTATTTAATATAAAAACCGGGTCGCATAGCGAAGTAGAGTCAATTCAGGTTAAAACAACAGAATACATTGCCGATACACCCATTAAGATCAATGCTTCCTTTAGAAAATATCCATCCATAGAGCATAGTTTTCATGACTATGTTTCATTAATTAAGGGAAGTGAGCGATACCAGATGGCCTTGGCCAATGCAGAAAATCCTGAGATTTTTGTCAGTGAGCTTAATAAGGCAGGGTATGCTACTGACCCAAATTATAGTAATAAGATTTTGTCTATTTATCATGGTGATGAATTGAACCAGGCAATACAACGATGTGAATCATTCGAACAAAGTTAATAGTTAGGCCCAAGTTAAAGAAAAAATTAGTTCAGGGAGTGAACAAAATATGTCTATACTTAATATTGCCTATTCAGGATTGAATGCTTTTCAGCGTGCCTTAGATGTTACTGGCAATAATATTGCTAATTTTAAAACCAGAGGGTATAGCAGACAATCTATCCAATTTACACCTATTACCTCAAATCGCTATGCTGGTTCATACATAGGAGCAGGGGTATCTGTTGCATCGATTTATCGAAACGTTGATCAATTTGCCAATGCTCAGGTTAGAAGTACCTTGAGTTATAGAACTCAGTATGATGCGTTTTATAATCAGGCAATTCAGATAGATAAATTGCTTTCACAGGATGGATCAAGTATTTCGGTTCCTTTACAAACTTTTTTTGATTCAATAGGCCAATTGAACAGTACTCCCGATAATATAGCGACAAGAGGTGTGGTACTAAAACAGAGTCAGTTATTAGCTCAGCAATTTAATTCGCTACAAACAAAACTTGAAGAGTATGAGCGTAATTCAACATTGCAACTAACAGAGTCAGTAAAAATAATTAATCGCATAACAAAAGAGTTGGCTGAAGTCAATGGAAAATTATTAGGGAATAACAACATACCTGAATTACTTGACCATAGAGACGAGCTGCTCAAACAATTATCTGGTTATACTGATCTTAGTATTTTTGATCAGGGTGATGGTACGATTAGTGTTGGAATTGCCAGCGGAGATATGCTAGTGGCAGGAACCCAGCAACGCGATTTGCTAGTAGGTACAGGTAAAGATTCTATTTTTGGAACAAGGATCTTTTTAAGTAGTGGAGGAAATAACCAAGTCGATATTACAGACAGGCTCACTACCGGTATGTTAGGCGGTCTTATAGATTATGAGAAAAATGTTTTGGGACAGGCCAGCCAATTAATAGGTCAAATGGCCATTGGTTTAGCTCAGACATTTAATACCCAACATAAGTTGGGAATGGACATGAATAGCCAAATTGGCAAGGATTTTTTTACTGATTTTAATTCCCCGGGACAAATGCTGAAACGATCTACAGCTTCAGCTGACAATAGTGGAACTGCTGTCTTATCTGTCAATATCTCAGATATATCCCAAGTGAAATTAAGCGATTACGATCTGATAATTAGCGATACTGGGGCTAATGAATTGCGATTGATAAGAAAATCAGATGGTACTTCTACAACCTTAACCTGGTCAAGCTCGCCACCAGCCCCACCAGCAGGGCAAGTAGTTATAGATGGAATGACGATTACAGTAAACGATTTATCGCAATTGGCAAATAATGACCATTATACTCTAACCCCTACCAGAGGAGCAGCCAGAGATTTTGCCTTGGAAATTAAGGATGCTTATGAAATTGCGCTGGCTTCTCCAGTGAAAACAACGGCGTCATTAAATAATACCGGGCAAGGTCAAATTATTTTAGGGCCAGTATTGAATACGGCTTCTGTTAACAAACAATTCAGGATAGATTTCATTTCGGATACTCAATACAACCTGGTTAATGTAACGGACAGTACAACAGCCGGTCCGTTTGCCTTTATACCAAATACAAACAATGTCATTCAAATTCCCGATGGAATAACTCCTTCTTATTCAGTTGTTTTATCCGGAATTCCCAAATCCGGAGACCAATTTACTACTGATTACAATACTGGTGGATTTGGTGATAATCGCAATGGCTTGATCCTTGGCAACATACAACAAAACAAGATTTTTTCAAATGGCAGCGAAACCTTATTTGATAGATATGGTAATTTGCTTGCTGAAGTGGGAGGCAGAACCAATCAAGCTAAAACCAGCTTTGAATCTGCCGATATACTTCATAAGCAGGCATTGGATTTTCAGGATAGCAAAAGTGGGGTCAATCTGGATGAGGAGGGAGCCAATTTGCTTGTCTTTCAACAGGCTTATCAGGCAGCGGGAAAATTGATGGAAATATCCAATCAAATTATGAACTTGTTATTCGATATCATGAGGTGATGAATGCGTATTTCAACCAATCAGATATATCAGCGGGGTTTGGATAATTTGTTGACCCAACAAGAGAGATTGGCAAGGCTTCAGGATCAACAAGCCAGCGGCATAAGAGTTCGGACTCCATCTGATGATCCAGTGGCATCGGCACAAATTGAGCTGATTAAACAGCGAATTAACAACATAGAGCTGTTCCAAAATAATCGTCAAGCAGCCGACAGTGCCTTACGTTTAGAGGAAGGGATATTATCCAATGCAGTTAATTCACTTCATCGCTTACGAGAAATACAAATTCAGGCTGGTAATCCCAGTCTTTCCGAAGAGGATAGAAAAACCCTTGCTGTTGAAGCCCAGGCTTTATTAAATCAATTACTTGATTATGCCAACACCAAGGACAGTAATGGAAGTTATATGTTCAGTGGTAGTAAATCGCTAACACAGCCAGTGTCATTGAATCTCTCGGGACAATATGTTTATAACGGAGATAGCACACAGCGTTTTCAAGCAGTTACAACGAGTTTGCTGGTAGCAGTTAATGATACCGGTGACAACGTATTTATGCGTATTCCAAGCGGAAATGGGCGTTTTGCCATAAGGGAAACGCTAACGCCTAATACAGGAACAGCTTCAGTCAGTTCTGGTTCCGTGACTAATGAAGCAGCTTTTGTGCCTGATAATTACACAATGACTTTTGCTTTAAATTCTCAGGGTAACCTGGTAGTCATGGTGAGTGGTACTCTCAGTGGTAATGTGATACCCCCAAGCGGTTTACCGGATGATGCACCATTATATCAGGAGGGTAGTGCCATTGGTTTTAATGGTATGGAAATGGTAGTATCTGGCTTGCCCAAAGCAGGGGATTCATTTTCAATTAGTCCAGCAAAAAATGAATCTATTTTCTCTACTGTACAGCGCATGATAAATAACTTAAATAAACCCTATACCTCCTCTGTAGAAAAAGCAGCTACTCAAACTGAAAATAATCAATTGTTAGCTCAGATTGACAGTGCTTTAGGTCACATTTTGAGCGTACAGTCTGATTTGGGCGCAAGGCTCAATCAATTGGAAACTGCTGAAAAAGCGAATAATGATTATTTGGATATCAGTGCTGCGACATTAAAAAAACTCAGAGAAATTGATCCTGTTGCTGTTGCAACGGAATTGAATTTACAACTAGTCAATCTCCAGGCGGCTCAGTTAAGCTTTACACGAATTCAAGGATTATCATTATTTAACTTTTTGTAAAAGCATATCAAAAATAGAGTATTTCATCTTTTATACTGAGTAGTGTTGAATAAACTGATGCGAACTTAACCATTGCTGTAAATCAATCAACATAACTATAAGTTATAACCTATAAAAAGAACTCATAAGCATGTCACATCCTGTTCATATTCACCTGTTACTATGTATTAAATACCCAATAAGCAGGTGAAATTATGAAAACGGTAAATAGTCAAAATGGTACATCAGCAGAGCCATCTGTAAATCTAGGAAAATTGAGTACTGCAAAAAACCTCGTATTTCGCGGAGGAGGCTCTAAAGGGATAGCTTATGTTGGAGCATTGCAATCCTTGTCTGAACAAGGGGTATTAGAAAACATTGAAAATGTTGCTGGAAGCTCTGCGGGTGCAATGACCGCAGCGATAGTCGCTTGCGGTGGCTCAGCCGATTTAATGGAATATTTTTGTAGTGCGAATAGCTTAGAGGATTTTGTTGATAATCCATTAACTAGAAAGTTAGCAAAATTATTTATGGACAAAAAAGGTTTTCTAGCTGGAATATTAATAGAATTATTTAAAAGCAATAAAATGCTACCATCAGATTCTTCTGCAGCTTATACTTCATTAAGTCATGAGCAAACGGACAAGCAGTTAGATGCTAAGTCCAGTCTTGCAGAAGCAAAACTGGTCACAAAACCTTCCAAGTTAACTTTCCCTGTTGCTTCTAAAGGAACCAAATTAGTTGAAGCGATGGAGCATGTCATGAGGATGGCTATTTTCACGCATTTTCCTGAATCTCTGGATAATGAATTGAAAAATGTCCGCGAGAAGCTCAATGCAATTGAGGATAAAGGGAGCGCTGAATATATTAATCTTGCAAAAAGACAACAGATTGTAGAAGACACCCAAAAAATCATAAACGGATTGCATGATCCGAATTTTGATTTAACTTTTGGTCATTTACACACGTTACATCAATACGATCCTCAGCGATTCAAGGAATTGCACATTACCGGAACAGATGAAAATGGCGAGTTACGGATTTTTTCTCATGAGAAAGATGCTGACATGCCTGTTTCTATTGCAGTTCGTATCTCTGCGTCATTGCCAGGAGTTTTTGATCCGGTAATCTATGAAGGAAGAAAATATATTGATGGCGGTGCTGCCAATAATTTACCAGTCAATATCTTCTTTAATAAGGAAGAAGCTTATACTCCAGGCGTTGTAACTACAATTGGGGTTTCTTGCGAGAATCAATTGGACATCACAGAAAAGGAATTTAAAAATCCATCTTTTATGGAAAGGATTAAGGAGTATTTAGGAGATTTTGTTAAAAAAATATTATGTAAACTTGATGTTGAGGGTGCTGTAAAAGAACAGAAAAGAGAAATGCTGAAATACATAGATAATGGAAATCTCTTTGTTATGGTGGCACCTCCCATTTCCGTAACGACTGCGCAAATGCATATTAATGATAAAGAAAAAGAGGGCGTGATCGAGGTAGGTAAAGCATTTTGTGATATGCAATTGAAAAGTATGATTGATGCAGATTATAAACCACAGCCATTTGATGAAAAAGCAGCAAAAATATTGACAAACAGCAGTCAGCAACAAGAGCAATTGAAAGAAAAGACCATGTTATTTAAATCAAGATTGCAAAGTTTTAAACAAGGAGAGGGAGTCAAACCTTGGTCTCAGCATGTGGAAAACGCTATTGATCGATTAATGTCACTCAAAGGAGAGATTACTAAAGCTCAAGTAGATCTGGGTAGAACATGGTTTGATATAAAATCAGAAAATGCCGACCCGGCAGTTAGATTGAAAAAATTTAACGACGCATTCCTTGCTTCTCCATTGGCGAAACCAAGCAGTAATCAACAGGAGATTAATTTCAGTAAAGAAATAAGAAAGGAAATTGATCTATTAAAAGGTCTGCCAGGATTAAATAACACCTCTTCTCATTGTACAGAAGAGTTTAATGAGCAGAGTACACCATCCCTATATAGGGCGTAAAAGTTTAATAGGCTGTGAAATGTAAATTAAAGCAAGGGTGCTTTAGGTTACAATATTTTTAAAGCTCCGATTTATTAAATTGTATAATCTTGTAAGTTTCTTTGGAATAGACCCTTTAATAAATGGCGTCCCGGGCAGGATTCGAACCTGCGACCTGCCCCTTAGGAGGGGGATTTAATAAATATCCCGATATATCTCCATGTGTCTCTATGCAAATCAATTTCTTATAAATAAAGGGTTTTATTGCTTTTTCATTACATGGAAATACATTGTTATATAACCATACGCAATTAATTTGCACCCTATATGCACCCTTATGGGAAAAGTATATACTGCTTCTATAATTTTTTAAAACGAAGAATACAATAATAATTTATGGATAGAGAGCAGTTATGAACGAATTATCACTTCAAGATTTACCAGAATACCAGAGCTTTTTAGTCGAAGCTATGCAACAGATCACTCAATCTCGTATTAAAGCTGCTTATTCGGTCAATAGAGAACTGATAATGCTTTATTGGTGGCTTGGAGAGCATATTGTGACTCAACAAAATACCTATGGNTGGGGAAAATCATTCGTAGAAAGATTTTCTTTGGATTTAAAAAAGCACTATCCTGATGCCAAGTTTGGCTTCTCTCCACAAAACTTATGGTATATGCGTCAGTTTTACCTGGAATATAAAGATAAGCCAAATCTCCAACAGCTTGTTGGAGAAATTCCTTGGAGTCAGAATTTACTTATTTTAAGCAAGATAAAGGATGACAATGAAAAGTTATATTATTTAACTGCCGCGAAAGAACAATCTTGGAGTAGGGAAACATTAAGAGAACAAATAAACTCACAAGCTTATCAGCGGCATTGTTTATCGGAGAAAAACCATAACTTTAAAAACACATTACCTCGAGATTTAGCAGCTCAAGCTCAACAATCAATGAAAGATGTGTATATGTTCGACATGCTTGGTATTACTGAACCAGTAGTTGAGGCTGAAATTGAACGTAGAATGGTAGAAAAGATTAAAGATGTTATTTTAGAGCTCGGCTATGGTTTTAGCTTTATCGGTAATCAATACCGCATTGTTACACCAGATTCAGAATACTTTATTGATTTACTATTCTATCACCGCAAACTGCAAGCACTTGTTGCACTAGAGTTAAAACGATCAAAATTTAAGCCGGAATATGCTGGTAAAATGAATTTCTATTTAAATTTGTTAGATGATTTTGTTAAAGAACCTCATGAAAATCCATCTATTGGTATTATTTTATGTGGTGATCATAGCAAGTTTGATGTGGAGTATGCGTTACGTGGCATTGATAAACCTGTTGGAGTAGCAGGGTATCAATTAACACGTGATATACCTAAACAGTTGAGAGATGCTCTACCAGATGCAGATCAATTAGAAGAAAAAATCATGTTTGAGTTGGGGCTAAATAATGAAAGCCAAAATTAATAACACCCTGCTAAAAAAATTAGTTCCTCAAGACAAAGAATATGAGGTACACGACACCGATTTAAAAGGATTTATTCTTAGAGTCTTTCCCTCTGGAACAATGCGCTATGTCTGTCAGTACAAGCGAGGCGGCAAGATTAATATTGGGACTGTGGGAGTGATGACTCCAGCTCAGGCTAGAGAAAAAGCAGTCGAAATTTTAAATGACTTTAATAAAGGCATTGATCCAAAAGCGAAAAGAGGAAGTAATAAACTTAAAAGCCTAGGCGAGTTCTTTGAAAATGAATATACGCCTTGGGTTTTAACTCATCATAAAAGAGGGGACAAAACGCTCGCTACAATTAGACGCTGTTTTGATAAATTATTTTCCAAGCCTTTGGAAGAAATAACACCTTCGATTATAGAGCAATGGCGCATCAAACGATTAAATGATGGTATTTCTAATGCAACACTTAATCGAGATATTGGTACATTAAAATCTTTATTTACTAAAGCGGTAGAATGGGGATTTATTAAAGAGAACTACTTAAAAAATTTGAAACTTTCTAAAATTGATAGAGCACCCAAAGTGCGTTATTTATCTATTGATGAGGAAAGAAATTTAAGGCGAGCCCTATTTGAGCGAGAAGGGAAGTTAAAGCAAGATCGGAAAAGAGGTAATGAGTGGAGGCAAGCAAGAGGATATGATTTGCTGCCGGAGTATGAAGAAAATGAACTTTGTGACTATCTGACACCAATGGTTTTGATTTCAATTAATACTGGATTGAGGCAAGGTGAGTTATTTCATTTAACGTGGGAAATGATTGATTTACAAGAGCGATCCATCATTATTGCTGGTCAGATTACAAAAAATAGCAGTTCGCGCTATATACCTCTAAATAATGAAGTTTATGGAATAATAAAGCAACTTTATGAAAAAAGTAATTCAAAGAAGGGGCTGGTATTTCTCAGTAAAGACAATAAGCCTTTTAATAATATTAAACGATCTTGGACAACAATCTTAAAAAAGGCACAAATAACTGAATTTCGCTGGCATGATTTACGGCATCATTTCGCTAGCAAACTTGTTATGGCGGGTATTGATTTAAATACTGTGCGAGAGCTATTAGGTCATTCGGATATAAAAATGACATTAAGATATGCACATCTAGCACCTGAGCATAAAATTAAAGCAGTTAATAAGATCAATTGGACTGATTAAACTTACATTTATTAAATGCTTTCCAGTCTTCGACACCTTGGTTCGAAGCCTGATACTCTAATTTTAAATTCGTTATAAATCAATAACTAGTGAAGCGTCAAACTCACTTGTAACTGCCTAGAACGGCCTATTACAGTATAGTGCTGTCACAGTTGAGACACGTTTTGATTGCAGAAGACTATCAACCATTTTGATAATGCGGTTCATTGTTAGGAAATAGATATCTTTATCTTAATATTTAAATTTTAATGATAGTAGAAAAATACAACAATCTTTAATTTTTAATTAGTCACATAAGATCAATTACAAAGTGCAAAGGTTTAAGTAAATTAGGCTATTCTATCGATAGACAATGAAAAGAAAGAGATACTAAACTTAAAAAACAGCTGAGAATGATATGTGCGGTCGTTTTGCTTATATTGCTTCTTATGACAAACTGAAATACCAATTTCATCTAGCCAATGCGATTGAAGTTCCACCTCGCTTCAATATTTCTCCAGGAGCTGATGTATTATGTCTTGTTGAAACCGATGGTCATAAAATTCAATGCGTATTATTGCGTTGGGGATTCATTCCCTCGTGGGCAACGGACAGAAAAAAATTAGGAAATCTCATCAATGCACGAGCCGAAACAGTTTTTGAAAAACCGACTTTTCGTCAGTCAATAAAATCGAAACGATGTTTAATCCCTATGAGTGGCTTTTATGAATGGCGCCAAGAGGATGGTGTAAAACAGCCTTATTTTTTTCAAAAAAAGAATCATGATTTGCTGGCTGTTGCTGCTATTCGAGATACCTGGCAGCAGAGCGATGAGGTGATTCATTCCTGTTGCCTGATTACAACGGATGCTAATGCATTTATGCAACCAGTGCACAATCGCATGCCAGTAATTTTAGGTGAAGAGGCTCAAGCTATTTGGCTTAACAACACGCAATATGATAAAGCACAATTAATGGCGTTAATGAAACCTTATCCTTATGAGGATTTGGAAGGCTATCGAGTGACTACTTTAGTGAACAAAGCCAATTTTGACCATCCCTTGGCGATGGAGCCATTATCTGAATAAAAAAATTTAAAAATAATTTTCCTAATATTCTCGAAGGCTTAGTGTGGTTTTCATTTCCAGTTGTTCTGAGATGGGATTTACAGTTTATTTTTCCTTGTCTATGATATTTGTACGTAAATCAAAAAAAGAATCATCATGTCACCACGAGGCGGAAAAAGAGTAGGGGCGGGTCGCCCAAGGGGTGAGCCTACCAAAGCAGTTCGTATATCATTATCCCAACTTGCTGAATTAGAGCGTCTAAAGAGTCACGCATCGTATCAATTGCCGGTATTTGCTAGCAAAATTCAAGCAGGATTTCCATCACCGGCCGATGATTACATCGAGGGGTATCTTGATTTAAACACCAAATTCATTAAACACCCATCGTCTACCTTTGTTTTGCAAGCCACAGGGGAGTCTATGGTGGAGGCTGGAATTTTTTCTGGCGACTGGCTGTTAGTGGATAGAAGCATAGAACCTTCGGATGGACGCATTGTCATTGCAGCTGTGAACGGTGAACTCACGGTGAAACGCTTGTCGAAAAAAGGGGGAAGGGTGCAATTACTTCCTGCTAATCCCAAATTTCAACCCATTGACATTACAGAGGACAGTGAGATGGTGATTTGGGGAGTGGTGACTTTGGTTCTACATGAGCTTGCCTGAGATGTTTGCCCTTATCGATTGCAACAATTTTTACGCCAGTTGTGAGCGTTTGTTTCGTCCTGATTTAAAGGACGTCCCCATCGTGGTGCTATCCAATAACGATGGCTGTTGTATCGCACGCTCGAATGAAGCCAAAGCATTGGGCATTGCCATGGGCGAGCCGTACTTCAAAATTAAACATTTGTGCAAACAGCATGGAGTGAAAGCTTTTTCCTCAAATTATACGCTGTATGGCAACATGAGTCATCGTGTGATGTGCACTATTGAAGAAGCCTGGCCCCATATAGAAGTTTACTCGATTGATGAAGCGTTTCTTGATTTAAGGAGTTTACCGGTTGATAGCTATGATTCGTTTTGCGAGCAGTTACAAAAGAAAATCTTGAAGCACACAGGAATACCCACTTCCATCGGTATTGGACCTACTAAAACACTAGCTAAAGCCGCCAATCATTTATGCAAAAAAGTTTATAAAATTCCTGTGTTTAATATCACCTCGAATCGTGGGCGGTTATTGCAACAGATTTCCGTTGGGGACATTTGGGGAGTAGGGCGGCAATGGGCCAATAAATTAATTTCGCGAGGCATTCATACGGCTTATGATTTGGCAATGACCAATCCTCACCTTCTGAAGAAATGTTTTAACGCCGTGTTGATGCGAACTGCTATGGAGCTTCAAGGAATTGCTTGTGGCGGTTTAGAGGTAATAGAGCCTAAGCAAAGTATTATGTCATCCAAAAGTTTTGGTCAGATGCAAACTCAAATTGCTTCGATTGAGGAATCAATCAGTAGCCATTGTGCTCGTGCGGTGGAGAAAATGCGTCGCCAACAATTGGTGGCGACGCGTCTGGTTGTATTTGTGCATACGAACCGATTTCGGGAAGATTTGGCTCAGCACTTTCAGTCCATCGAATTTAAGCTGATTAATCCTACAGATGATTTGCGCTTAATTACCAAAATAGCCAAAAGATGTCTGCAACGCATTTTTAAACCAGGGTATTACTATAAAAAGGCAGGGGTATGTCTTGAAGACTTAATTCCTAAAAAACCACGACAGCTGGATATGTTTCATCAACCAAGTGATGAGCATCTAAAACACACCGAACAATTGATGGGTGTCTTTGACCAAATCAATCAAAAGTATGGAAGAAGCACGATTCGGTTAGCCGCCGAAGGCTATTCAAAACCCTGGGAGATGCGTGCTGAGCTGAAATCACCTGCTTATACCACGCGATGGTCTCAAGTTCCCAAAGTTCATTTGTATTAAGAAAACTCACAAAATAACTCAGTTTTTGGTGTTCACCTTCCCAAGAATACACAATAGCAAGAACATGCTTACTTAAAGGCTCTAAAACTTTGGATCGAGCAATCTTGTCAACTTGTTTGCAGTAGGTAAATTATGGTGTATTTTGATATGGTCTATTATTGCCTGAAACTGTCTAGTACTGCGTTAGTTATATTTAAAACTGTTACAAAAATGCTACAGTGAAGTGTTTAAAAAGGCCGCGGGAATCGAACCCGTTACCATGGGTTTTCGATATTTAATGAAATACAACTAAAGACCATGAAAAACCATACAAATTCTGTGTTATCGTACTTTCACAAAAATACATCAAGTTGTCTTTCATGGTCTAGAATTGTCTGAAAATAGTGCTGTTTTGGTGCCGATAAATGCATCGTATTCAAACAGCCTTATTTTTAAAAATCCGACGCGTTTAGAGTCAATGATTTTATTATAGGAAAAAAATAATAGGTTACAAAATTCATGATTCCAATACAAATAACGCTGCTTCCTAAGGAGAATCTATGCAAAAAATACTTGGGAAATTGACTTAAAGAGAACACTTAGTTTAAAAGGCTATTAGTAAAATATTAAGTGTTCACTTTAGCTCAGAATATAACGTATTAAAAGGCTTTTTCTGCATAATGGAGAGATAAGGGATACTTGATGTTGTTTTATTAATTTTTACTACGTTTGGGTTGGATAGATCAAGGCTCACTGTTCCTAGTTGCAAGCAATCAAATCCATCCCGACATGCGCTAGATTCTCCTATATCTATAATACATTCTGATGTTGAGCCACATAAGTCATATAATTCATTATATGACAAAATAGATGAGGATTTATATTTAGGCTCCCATTCAGAATCATTCCCACTGGCGAAATAAAATACCATGTCAAAGCTTTTTGAACCATTTGAAGTTACAGTTATTTCAGGTTCCTCTGTTAACGGACAATGTTTTGGATCATTTGAAGAACACGACATTCCAAAATTAGTACCTGTCCAGCTAGTCCCCTCTGCAAGAAATGGATTAAATTTGTTAATATATCTAGTGGTGGTGGTTGGATAATTACTATTAGGATCGTTCAAACTTATATCTAATGGTGCTGGTTGTTTATCATTTAAATAATATTTGCATACGGGACGTTTTTCAGCTGAAACCTCGACTCTTTTAAATTTATAAATTCCTTCCAGAAGTTTTGGTCCTGAAAACGTATAGCCTCCCCATACCTCTGAGGGGTTATCCATAACGCGGCAACGTTCTGTGCCATACAATTTAAAATCACATTTAACGCTATTAGGGCAATACAATATAGGTTGGCCATCAGGAGTCGATTCGGAATAAACAGGCAGCGATAGCGAATATAAACAAATAGCGGATGTGATAATTTTTTTCATTTATAGCAACAAAAACAACCATTTCGGAAAATAATATGGCATTTATTTGTTCAAGTCAATTTTCTTTTGGGAAACAGCTTAATTTTTAATACCCCGCGCTTATTACTTCTATTCATAGAGGCAATATAAGTTAGGAGAAACACACTTAGCCTGTTGAATTTTAATTTTAAGACTAAGTGCCTGAAAAACCATAGTTCTCATATCTCCGTAAACAACTTTCAACTATAACTCTGCCTTTGCTAACGGCTCCCATAACGTGGGTTCTAATGATGTCTCTAAACCACCAACTATGGATCTAATTTTTCTTTCATTTGGAATAAGCAAATCTAGAATTTGAAATTTTCGGTTTTACTTTAATGATCTCCTAGCATATCCCTCTATATTTTTCACGATAGTTGATTTAACTATTCTTTTAAACTCTTAATTTTTCAATTTTAAATTCTCTGATTTCTCATAATTATTCATGTTATTAACTGACTATAACCCTGTTATGAAAAAATCTCACATAATATGGATAAGCTACCTTGAAATAATCGATTAGCTCTTTGAGAATTCACTATTAAGCCAGGCCAAAACAGCATCGGTTGAATTAATTCCCTTTTTGATTAAAATTCTAGAAATATCTCCTCCAGATAAAAAAACTATAGGATGACCATCCTCTCTAACCTCTCCATAAGCTTGTTTCGCAATAAAAGAGGTTGTAACCAAAACCCCAAACTGTCTATTTTTTATTCTAGAAATTAGTCTTGATACTTCTTTAACCCCAACAGAATTTATATTTTGACCATTTAAACCTGGTTGATAACATTTAGCTTCTAAAAAAAATTCAGCATATACAGGATCTTCCTTAATGCCAAGAACATAACGCCCAATTGCATCCTTTCCCCCATCTACTGCGCTTCGAGTTATTTCATCAATAAGTACATTTTCATCATAAAGTTGGAATATCTTTGCAGCACAAGCTTCAAATTTTATAGGTGCCTCACAAAAATAATCAAATACAGCTTGCAATATTTCTCTTTCAAGTTTAGTTCTGGGCATTTGCTCTATTTGAGTTCGTATCGTTTTAGTACTAGGTGCAATCAATACATCAGCTTTCCCACTAATTTTCCATTGATAGAATGGATTAAGAGAATTATCTTGGCCAAAGGGATCGAACAAAGAATTAATCCATTTCCTAGAAACCATAGGGATATTGAGAATCGTAAAAATAGCTCTATAATTTTGGAAACGTTGCCCATTTGTTGTTTTCCAAACTGCTATAAGATCGTCGGTAGCAGATAGCCCGGGATACCCAGGAACTGCAACTCCTTTAAATTGCACTGATCTAGAACTACTCGCTGTAGGATACTTAACAAAAATAAATATAGGGGGAACAATTCGCCTTGCATCTTTTTCGTTGTGTGTTGAGTCAAAAAGCATTTTTAATGTTGCATTCCCCTGGCGAGGGGTATCATGAATATCATGTCCAGGATGTTTATTGTCTCCATAATAGATAAATTGTCCTTTAGATGTGTCTATAGAATCAGGCCAATCACCATCTTCCATATTTGTATATAATACAATCAATTTTTTAAATATTCCTTGACCTGCTGACCGAAACCCTCCCATATTACCTATTCCTTTAATTATTTTTGAAATAGGATCATCACTTGCATTTCCTGAGCTTCCACCTTCATAAACTGCATCAATAATCAAATCAGCATTAGCAAGAGTATCAAATGAGTATATTTTCATATTTCCTTTATGCTTATTTAGAATTAATATGCAAGTTTATGTTTATATTATAGAGCCTGTAGATTGGAATATTAGCTCAAATAAATTTCCATCCTTATTTTTAATTTTAGGAAATAGTTTTTTATCCTGAGGAAAAAATATTTTCACAACATAGAATTACTCGCTTTTTATAGAAGCTAATAGTTTCAACAAAAAGCAATGATTTTTTAATTCGCATTCCCAAATCATAAAAACACGCCAACCGAGTTGTTTTAATATCTCAATATTTTGTTTATCTCGACTCTTATTTCGTTCAATCTTATTCCACCAATATTCAAAATTTGTTTTAGGGATATGAGAATTTTTACATAATGGTTCGTTATGACCATGCCAAAAACACCCATTAACAAAAACAACCGCGTTGTATTTTCTAAACACAAGATCAGGCTGACCAGGAAGGTTCTTGCTATGCAATCTAAATCGAAGACCCTGGCGGTGTAGAAAAGAACGCACAATTATTTCAGGTTTAGTATTTTTCCCTTTAATTGAGCTCATTATGTGACTACGTTGTTTTTTACTAATCATATCCAAAAAATTGCCCTCCATATCCAAAAGTATAAGATATAAAAAGCTTATTAATGTGAGGATTTAAATTGATACCTCCTCAAAAAAATTATATTTGATCCAAATTAACTGTAACCTTTACATAGGCAATGGTTATATCTATTATATTGATATAAGAATAAAAATAAGGAAAAACAATGAGCTACGATCTTATTGAAGATGCTCCTTTTGTTTCAATCAGTGAAGCAGCAACTGCACTGGATGCTTCTATCGACACCATAAGGCGTTGGGAAAAGAAAGGATTAATAAAGGCACACAGGAGTGATACAGGGCATCGGCTGTTTCAAATAACTGAACTCCAAAGGTTAAAAGCCAAATTGTTTGGTGCTGGTGATGATCATTGTTATAAGATATTAACAGCCCCTAGCAGGACACAATTCAAGGTAGTTGAACTATTTGCTGGTGCTGGTGGTTTGGCGCTTGGTTTCCATAATGCTGGTTTAGATTGTTCAATGTTGGTTGAAATTGATAAGAACCCAGTCGAAACGTTAAGGCATAATTGCCCATCATGGAATGTTATTCATGATGATATTGCAAATGTTGACTTCCAAGGAATTACTGCTGATGTAGTTGCAGGAGGATTTCCCTGCCAGGCATTCAGCTATGCTGGGAAAAAACTTGGTTTTGAAGACACCAGAGGAACCTTATTTTTTGAATACGCTAGAGCGATTAAAGAAATAAACCCTAAAGTAATTGTCGGTGAAAATGTTCGTGGATTGGAAAAACATGACAGTGGCCGGACATTAAATACTATGCTGCAAATTTTAGATCAATTAGGTTATGACGTTGAATACAAAATCCTCCGTGCCCAGTACTTAGATGTGCCTCAAAAACGCGAACGCCTTGTTATGCTGGGCATCAGGAAAGATCTTAAAGGCACTATCGCATTTCCCAAAGAACAGGATTATACAATTAGCCTAAGAGAGGCTTTAAAAGATGTACCTGATGCTCCTGGCCAAAAATATACTGAGAAAAAATCTAAGGTAATGTCGCTAGTTCCAGAGGGTGGCTATTGGAGAGATTTACCAGATGACAAACAAAAGGAATACATGGGAGCCAGTTATTTTTTGGGTGGAGGAAAAACAGGAATGGCCAGGCGTTTGGCATGGGATGAACCATCCTTAACCCTAACGTGCAACCCTGCCCAAAAACAGACTGAACGTTGCCATCCTAAAGAAACTAGGCCATTAAATGTTAGGGAATATGCAAGGATCCAAACCTTTCCTGATTCATGGATGTTCTCTGGCACAGTATCATCGCAGTATAAACAAATCGGTAATGCTGTGCCTGTAAACTTGGGCTACCATATTGGCAGGTGTGTTATTGCTATGCTTACCCAGAGGTTTGATAGGAAAGATCTAATTATTTGCTCCCGAAAGCCTGATTAAAATATTTCATAACACTATGCAATTCAGCAAGATTTATATCAGGCAGAATTTTTTGAATCACTAAAGGTAATGCTTGATAAATGGCTTCAAGTGCATTCTGAATTCCTGATGCTAGGCTATAAAAGCTATAACCATCAATGACTCTGATTTTTTCATTTGCTGCACATTTAGCTCCTTTACGAGAATCTGATGGAGTGAAGGGTTGATTATACCTTTCTGGTTTTTTAGGAATAATTTCTACATAATAGGCAGTGTATTCTTTGTATTCTTGTTTTTTTTGCATCACGAGATCGTCAAGATCATGATACAGTTTTGCTTTGGCAGATCCTTTAATTGTATTGTACTTGTTTTTAATTTCTGCAATTATTCGCTTTTCATGATTAACTATGTCTACGATGTGCCCTGTTGGTAAACACTCCCAGCCATTTATACTACCTAATAGTTTTTGATGAAAAATCCCGATACTATTGGATAAAGACTTTTGTGCTTGACGCCATTTTTCATGTTCCAACCATTCTGTTGAATCAATACGAAATCCCGAAATTTCAAAAATAGTTAAGAAAGGATCAATTACATTCTTTTCAAATTTTTTTTTTGAATTAGACATGGCATTACTTGCAACATTAATAGTATCTGAAACGATATTTTCAAAAGTATTATCATCAATAAAGCTAACGTAAGGCATTTTTCTGGCTTGGAGGATTATAAAATGAGCATCATATATCAATTACCGAATTGAATCAAAATTTGGTTGAATTTTTAGCACGAATTAATTTTCAGTTCAGATTGTACATAGTGATAGATGTAGTAAATGGCTTGGTATTGGCTACAAGTTGAGAACCAGGACAATTCATTGACTATTATCGGTAAAAATTTATCAGTTGCTTAATAGTGTTATCACTGGTTTGTGGAATATCATTTCTTAAGATACAACAATCGCTATGTGGGTAGATTAAAATCTCCAAGCGTTTTTTTAGATCTACATGATTAAGAAAATTTTCCAAATCACGTTCGTATTCGTTTGAATCTTGAGCAAGATAAACAAAAATTAATTTACATGTTTTTCCATCACAAATAGAAAAATAAGATATGTATGGCATTTGGAGCATAAACCTTAAAGGTAACCTTTCCTTACCAAATTGATGCAAAAATATTCCAGCTCTTCCAAAAAATAATGGATCACTCATTGTGCCTTGCAGGGTAACAAACTTAATATCATGCGTTGTACCAATAGCCAATATATCTTCACAGATCATTTTTCTCCTTACATAATCTGTTTCTGCCATTTTTAACCTGCGCTCATAAAAGCCATTTTTAATTTTTCTGTAAATTTCATTTATTTTTTTTGTTGCAGCTCCTACAAATTTAGCACCTCTCAAAAATTCATTTTGTTTTAATTGGAGTCGGATGGTGTTTAGCCCGTAACAAATTATTCGATAATGCCCAAGAAGAGCGATCTGCGGGGTTATATTGCCATCGTAATTATCTAATTCATAGAAGATGCTATTATCATGTTCACTACAGAAGCCATTGAAGGTTGATATTTTATTTAGATCACAGGGTTTATAATACTTGCGATTTACTGTAGGCTTTATATTTTCAAACAGGTCATGGTTAATCGTCTTTAAATTAATAATTTGATTATTTGCATATTTCCGGATAGATGCTTTCGATAAAGTATGAGAATTTATCGTTGGCTGATTACATCCAGGATACATGCAAGCCCTGTTTTTATATTTTACCTTACACAAATCCTCAATGAGGCCATATGGCCTCGGAGAGACAATTTCAAAATCGTTATTTTCGTTTTTTATAACATCAGGTGGTGAGGACATGGGAAAAGCTTATGATTCATTTTAAAAATAATTCATTACCAATTTCTTCAAAAAATTTTTTATATTCGGGTTGCTTTTCTATAAGTTTGGTAGTGAAGCCCAAGCATCCAAGTATAATCGATTTATTAAAATGTACCATCCCCGCTTTAATAACCAATCCACCCAACTCAATCTTACACCGAGTATCCGCCCGGCGTTTTTTGAGTTTTGCTAAAGCCAGTGACTGTTTACTTTTTGAAATGGCCTGTTTTTCTTTTTTGATTTGTTCAAGCGTGTTCATGGATTAACTCCTTAGCCATTTGGGCAAAGGCATTATCCAGTTGCTTGGTGTCGATATTTTGCAAGCCGTGTTTATAGGCGAGCATGCCTATTTCGATCTTGTGCTTTTGTTGAAGTTTATCAAGCCTTACTTTGGCTTGTTCGATTTTATCCATAAGTAGTGCTTCCATTTGGGATACTGTCTTCTTTGACATTTTATTTCTCCGCAATAATGGACTAACTTGTTCAGCATAACTAGCGGGATCTCGAAAATCAATAGGCTGTGCCAATCTGTGAGCGTAGCTAACTTCAAAATCCCGAAGCGAAAAGCAAAGGGCGCAATATACAAACTTTCGTTTGTTTGCTAGTATCATGATTCAAACACTTAAAAATCTTTAATGGACAAAGGTTTTTTCATTATAAAAAGCAACCGATGGATTCATTCTCTTTGGGGATTCCGTGGCGATTGCTTTTGCACAAGTTTCTATTCACTCTCGTTCAAAAGGTCATAGTGCTGTAGCTGCGGCTGCTTATCGTTCGGGTGCTCGGCTTTATGATGATCGCATTGGTCGCGCTTACGATTTTTCAAAGCGAGATGATGTTGCTTTTTCTGAAATTCTTTTGCCTGATGGTACTACTGACTCATTTCTGGAGCGTGATTATTTATGGAATGAAGTAGAGCGGGCTGAAAATCGATCGAACTCTCAATTATGTAAGGACTTTGTTTTAGCATTGCCGCGTGAATTGAATTTAGAACAGCAGATTGAATTGGCAAAACGGTTTGCTCGAACGCATTTTGTGGAGAAAGGTTTACCAGCTGATATCGCTATTCATGATCATGGGGATGGCAATCCACATGCGCACATTCTGATTCCAACACGAAGATTGGAGAATAACCGATTTTCCAAATACAAAGCTCGCGATTTAAATCCAGTTTTTGCCAAGGGGTTTTTGGTGGAGCAAGATTACTGGGGTGAACAATGGCGGGAGATGCAGAACGAATTTTTTATTGAGAACAATCTCGATTTACAGGTGGATGCAAACCACCTGATTGCAGAACGTCATCGCGGTAAGCATCACAATGCTAATGCACACTACCTGCTTGAAGAAAACCAATTGATTCAACAGGCGCGAATGGAGCTCACTCGAGATAATATCGATTTGGTGATTGACCATTTATCTACGCAATACAGTGTTTTTACTCGCAGGGATGTTGAACGTTTATTATTTAAAACGTTTCAAGCATCGGATAGCCCACAAGAATATTTACAGTTTGTTGAAAGAGTACTGGGTCATCAGGATCTAGTAGCATTGGGAGATAATAATAAAGGGGAGCCAAGCTTTACTACACGCACACATTTAATGCAGGAAGCCCAGTTGTTACATGATATTGAAGCGATGATGGTTTCTAAAAACCATGTAGTCCATCAACCCATAGATAGTCTTGCCCAACAATATCGATTAAGTGAAGAACAATACGAAGCCTTTCGTTATATTACTCAAAGCCCTGATATTTCGGTAGTGATTGGACGGCCGGGAACAGGTAAAAGCTATTTGCTAAAGCCATTAAATGAGTATTATATCCAAGCAGGGATGGAGGTTATTGGTGCTGCATTATCTGGTAAGGTTGCTAAAGCCTTGCAAGCGGAAACAGGCATTACTTCTTCTACGATTAAATCGCTATCCTATCGATTAGCCAATGATATGATGCAGTTAAGTGATAAACATGTCCTGATTATTGATGAAGCAGGGATGGTTGATTTTTCCAGTATGGGGTACCTGATTAAAGAAGCACACAAGGCAGGTAGTAAAGTGGTGCTGATTGGTGATCCGGATCAATTAAAACCTATTCAAAAAGGTGAAATATTCAGAGGTATTGCTGCTCGCACGGGTTATATTGAGCTTGAAAACATCAAACGACAACAAGATTTGGGGGATAGGCAAGCGAGCCTCAATTTAGCCAAAGGGGATATAGACAAAGCCATTCAGCATTATCAAGATAAGGGAGCGATAACAATTACTGATACCAAGCTGCAAGCCATAGAGCAAGTAGTTGCGGACTGGAAACAAGATCTTGAGTCAACGAATATGGCGGACTCTATCATGTTGTCTTATACCAGAAAAGCAGTTAATCACCTCAATGACTTGGCTCGTGAAGCGTTAATAGTTGAGAATAAAATTGGTGAAGAGAACATCGTCTATCAAGGGTTAGAGCGGAGCCTCAAGATATCAACAGGTGAGCGATTATTGCTTAGGGAAAACAACAAAGTCCTGGGGGTTCGTAATGGAGATACAGCTACGGTTAAAGAAATAAATGTACAGCAAATGAAGATTCAATTGGATAGTGGTGAGTTACTGATTATTCCAAAAGAATATAAGGCATTAGATTATGCATATGCACTGACCGTTCATAAATCCCAAGGCATGACTGCAAAAAAAGTGCGCGTTCTAATTGATAGCAAATACTGGGATAGAAATCTAAGTTTTGTTGCTATGACACGTCACAAAGAACAACTTAATATCTATGCGGACAAAGAAAATCATCCAACAGAGCAGGCTTTAAAACAAACTTTATCCCGCAGCAGTACTAAAGATAACGTAATTGATTGGCCATTGGATTTCGCTATCCGAGCAGGGTTTGATTCTGATTCATTGATTAGTAGAGCGTTGAATCATATTGTCGGAGTGGGGCATAAGATAAAGCAGGCTTATAACTTTATTGTTAATTATGAAGCCTCTCTTTTGAAAGCAAGGCATCAGGAACGGTTTCAGGATATCGGACAAGCAATAGCTGATGCTAAACAGGAAGCACTTAAAGTTGATACTAAAGAGTTTGAGAGCAATGATTGCAAAACATCTGAGCAATCCTTTGGAATTTTGAAGAAAGATTTTCCTCAACTTGTTGAGCTTGAAACACTTATCAAGAGGCGACAGCGAATGACTGGTTACTTTGCTGAAAAAACTGATAAACAAATTATGGCTTTGACACAGCAGTTATTAACGAATAAGACCTTCGCCAATCAAGTCAAATACCAAGTTCCTGAGTTTTATCAAAAGTTACAAAGTATCGATAATAAACAGAAGGAAAAAGCCTTACTTCAGAATCACTGATGCTAGCAATCAACTATTAAATGCCTCCTTATACCGCAAGTTGGTAATTTTAGGGTGCATTACTTTTACGAGTATTTGTTTATACGATCAAGACTTAGATTATAATATGAATTAGTTTCGACTTAATCTGACACAACTACTTGAAAAAGTGAGAGTTTCCGGTTTTGATAGAAGTGCGAACTTTAAACAAAACCAAGAGGAAAACTCTCATGATAGATAATACAGTTAAAATCATTAAACATAAAGTTGGCTTATTAAACCTTGCTGAAGAATTAGGAAATGTTTCTAAAGCATGTAAAGTAATGGGCTTATCCAGAGATACTTTTTATCGCTATAAGTCGGCGGTTGAATCGGGAGGCATTGATGCTTTATTCGATCAAAACCGAAGAAAACCTAATATCAAAAATAGAGTAGATGAATCAGTCGAGCTAGCAGTCAAGGAATACGCGATAGCATTTCCAGCACATGGTCAGCAGCGCACGAGCAACGAGCTTCGTAAACAAAGTATTTTTGTTTCTCCTAGTGGTGTTCGTAGTATTTGGTTGCGGTATGAACTTGCCAATTTTAAAGACCGTTTAAAAGCATTAGAGGCTAAAGTAGCCTCTGAAGGGATTATATTAACAGAGGCGCAAGTTAGCGCTTTGGAGAAAAAGAAATTTGATGATGAAGCATGTGGTGAAATTGAAACAGCCCACCCTGGTTACCTCGGCTCTCAAGATACTTTTTATGTAGGTACGCTTAAAGGAGTCGGTCGTATTTATCAGCAAACCTTTGTTGATACTTACAGCAAAGTAGCTTTTGCCAAGCTTTATACGACAAAAATACCGATTACCTCAGCAGATATACTCAATGACAAAGTCTTACCATTCTTTGAGCAATACAACTTGCCTATACTGCGAATTTTAACTGACAGAGGCACGGAATATTGTGGAAAGGTAGAGCATCATGATTATCAGCTTTATTTGGCGATTAATAATATCGACCATACGAAGACAAAAGCAAACTCACCTCAAACAAATGGAATTTGTGAGCGTTTCCATAAAACGATTTTACAAGAGTTCTATCAAGTAACATTTCGAAAGAAAATTTACGAATCAATCGATGAATTACAAAAAGATCTGGACGAATGGATGGATTACTATAATAATCAACGAACTCATCAAGGTAAAATGTGTTGTGGTCGTACTCCAATGCAAACTTTGATAGAGGATAAACAAATCTGGATGGAAAAATTTATAAACTAAATTTGACCTGACAGACACTTCTTGAAAAACCGGTAACTGTCAGATCAAGTTTGAACTACTACATATAATAGTTTACTAACCATTCCCATTTAGATAAAACTTCTATAGAGTCCTTTGATTCTTCAATTCTTTTTTGAATGATATCGTTAAAAAGATTCAGCTCATTTTCAATGGAATCTTTAAATTTTTGACTTATATATTTAGCATCAAGAAAATTCAAAAACTTAACCCCATCAAAGTCACTTTCTAAAAAGCTAAAATCAATTTTTTCTAATTTTTTAATTTCGAGTAAATCTTTTACGCTTTTACAAATAATTACTCTAGGATATTTAGCAACACAACTTTCACCTTCAATAGCTTCAATTAATGCCTGACCAGCAAATATTTTTTTTTCTTCATCGTAAAAAATTTCGCCGTGAGCTATTGCACCTCTAAGAGCAAAACCCCGTTTTAATGCTAAGAGTTGTATATCTATGATTGTATATGAGATATAAGCCAAAGAGGTTGTTATACTTTGTAATGAATCTAAATTAATTGGTGCAGAAATTAGTAAATGATCAGAGTAACTTGAAATATCGGGGTGTATTTTAGTTACAACAATATACCCGTTTAGAGTTTCGCGATTGATGAAATTTTCTCTAAATCTAGAATCTATGTTTCTTAGCTCATATAGAAAATCTATAACTTTATTTTTTTCAGCGCTATTAATAAGTGTTTTAAAACCTAAAATATCAACAAAAGCTATTATTCTATTTCTTTGAATATCTTCCATACTAATCCTATATAACCTTTATCATCTAACATAAGTATAGTTGTTGTCATTAACTACCCATTAATAAATGAGTAGTTAATCCTTGAACTTAAAAACGACTCACAGCCCTAACATGCCCCAAAGTACTAGCTTTCCCGCTGGCCATTAATTCCCCGGTAGAAAAATTTTGCAACCATGCTTCGCCCACACTGGATTCAGTCGAACTCCAATAATAGTCCGGTGCAAAAGTACTAATGCCCTGACGTTGCAGATTATTGTGAAGCAAGGTCAATTCATAGGCTGAAGGCAAATACCATCCCCCGTAACAAGTGGGTGATTCTGTAGTTGGGTTTGGGCAAGGCGTTATGCCATCGCCTAGCACGCGATAATTTGCAGCCAGAAGTGCGGCAAAGGTACCTGATTGGTTGTCTATGGTTTGTTGGGCAATGATGAGTTTGGTATTGGATTCGCCTGCGTAAATCCCATCAGCGCGGGCATTGGTTACTTTATTGCCACTTTCGCCGTTTCGCCATTGTATCCCTTCATTGTTATTGAGGTCGGTTTTGGAAGCAATTAATCCATGCTGTCCTGTTTTATCGACCCAGAAGATAATGCCCCCGTTATATTCTTCGCCAATGTGGTGGGTTAGAGTCGTTTTTATTTCACCATTGCTGATCGAAATGCCTTCTCCTGCTGTATAGGTTCCGGCAGGTCCTCGCTCCCCTTTTGGTCCTGCTGGACCCATTGGACCGGGTGCACCTTGGGGTATCGAGTTAATTTGCGTTTGCAAAGTACCAATTTTACTGTATAACGCCTCAATATGAGCCCAAAGTTCCTTGTCATTTGCCTGAGCTGCACATGACATCATGAAAAGCCCTGCTGTACCTATAATTTTAAGATGATTCATTTTGATTCTCACATCAATTAAGTCTGTATGAATCCATAATCTCTTTAAAGAGCATCCTTTGTGATTTTGTTACTGGCTTTGTTTCCTCCTGTGTGGTTTATAGTTCGAGTGCTTCAGGCATCAGCGATTTATCCGATGCCTGATGGACAAATGGATGATGCGTAACATTTTGGCGCGGTACTTCGGTACTGCCGCAGGCTAAATGCTTCATTGTGGTATCCAAATACCAAACCATTTGTTCTGCTTTTACTGGCGCATGGCCTGTTCGCATAATCAGGGTTTGATCTTCGGGTAAACGCATGACTTCATCCGGTCTTAATAAAGGGATGGCCTGATAGTTATAGCTTTTAGACTCGGAATAACCTTGGGTTTGGGTACTGGTGGAGCCTGCGGATACTTTCACGGTGCGTGTACCTAACAATTTACTGACATACTCCGCATCAAAGATGTCTTCGGTAGCAAAAGCTATTTTAGTTTTAATGTTGGTAAAGGCTTTGGCTTCATCATGGGTGTATTGTTCATAGGTTTGGGCTATGTATTGCATGATGAGTACACAACGCACACGGTATTCGCGCAATAATTTAAGCGAACGCCTTAGCCTTTCAATACGGCCTAATGATGAAAACTCATCAATCAGGCATAACAGAGGATAGGGTTCATCCACTGGGTCGGGGATGTTTTTAATCATGACAGAAATAAGCTGCTGCCAAAACAGTGTTAGCAATGGTGAGAGCCGTTCCATATCATCATCGGTAAAGCCTATGTAAATCGTTATTTTTTCTCGTCTTAATTGGCGCAGATCAAAATCAGAACGTGCTGTGGCTGCGTCAATGGTCGGATCATCGAATAACTCAAAATATCCCGAAAAGGTTTCAAGAATTGAGCTTCTCGTTTTTTCATGATTATTCAGATAAGAGTATCCGTTGCGATAAAACTCTGGGTCGAGATGATTGGTTTCTTCCAAGACGGAAGCCAGCCAATCATCAAATCCAGCCTGTTTGACCAAGCGATTTATTTCGCCAAGCGTGGTGGGCCTTTCAGGTGTGTCCAGCAGGTACAACACAGCCACTTTAAATAACTTACGTGAGGCTTGCTGCCAAATGGGGTCGGATTTTTTATTGTCTGGCATTAAAATATGGGCTATGCGCTGAATATCGGTCAGGCGTTGAATTTTGTCCTCGGAAATTAAGGACAATGGATTGTAGCAGTGGGTGATTCGGTTCTCATCGGCAGGTGCCCAGCAAAAGCATCGATGTCCTAATACTCGCTCACGGTAGCCTGATGTGGTCCTAAACAGCGTGAGCTTTACATCATTACACACCACCGAATAGGGGTAATTAAAAAGATTGGGTATGCCGATACTTCGTGTTTTACCGCTTCCCGTGGGCGCAAAAACCAAAACATGTTCAAAGCCGTTGGAGTAAAGTGGCGCACCGTATTTTTTACCAATAACGATGCTTTGATCCTGACGCTCGAAAAATCCAGCCTTTTTAGTTTCAAAACCATTTGAAAAATGCGCGTTACCGAGTGCCTTATTGTTGGGCTTAAGCCAATGAAACAGATAAAGCGCAATAGCCAAAAACGTCAGGATAAACACAATCCCCTCGACCGTCAGGAAAAGATGCCACAGCTCAGGTTCTTGATAACGAAGGAAGGCAAGCTCCATGAGTCCTGAGAGGCTTTGTACAGAACTTAAAAAAATCCAGCTATAAAGCTCAAATCCCAGTAGAAACACAACCATTCCACCCAGCAGAATGCTGCTGATTAGAAACGAAAGGTATCGGTAAAATCCCTGTTTCAAAAAGCCAACCACACAACTCATCAAAAGCGCAGTGATACCACTTGCTATGGCTGTTTCCCAATAAAATCCCCGTGTTAATAAATCAACCAATACCAACGGACTTGCCCATTCTGCGATCCCAGTTAACAGCACTGCCATTTGGCCGGTTATAGCAAGCCCACCTATCAAGGTAATGGTAACAACCCATGGATTACGCCTGTTTATAATACACCTCCACCAAACGCCTGCCGTCAGGCGTTTTTTGTAACTGGACGATGACATCAATGACTTCATGTAACACCTTGTAAATATCAGCTTCATCCATGCCTGCAACCTGATTAAGCTTGTAGAGTTGCGCCATGCGCATGAAGGCCACTTTTGGGTTATTGGCATGGATGGTAGCCAGTGCACCGCTATGCCCTGTGGAACAGGCTGATACAAAATCAAAGAGTTCTCGCCCACGAATTTCGCCCATGATGATGCGGTCGGGTCTGAGTCTTAAAGTGGCTTGAACCAAATCCTGCATGGTGATTTTTTGTGTTTGCTCTCCAACTTGTTTTAATGCTTTTAGACGAACGATATTGGTGTGGGGGACATCCATTTCATACGTATCTTCAAGGGTAATGAGGCGTTCATGAAGTGGTATTTGTCCGACACAACTGTTTAAAAAGGTCGTTTTACCCGAAGAGGTTCCACCCGATATGATAATGTTTTTTTTACTCACAATAGCTTGCCTTATAAATTCCTGCCAGTTTTTCGTATCGTAGAGTTCAAGCAGCTCATCGGATTTATCAAGGCACTCGGAATGCTCCTTAATTCCAACCCCACGCGCCGATGAAAAAAAGCCCTTGGTTTTGTATTCGTCGAAGCTGACCTGTTTTAAGCTAAATTTTCGGATGGACAGTGTTTCATATAGGGAAGCTGGTGGAATCACCAGTTGTACCCTTGAGCCATCGGCCAGATTTCCAGAAAGCACGGGCGTTGACTCCGATAAAGTTTGTTTGTTTTCATTGGCTATGAGTAAAAACAAACGCCGCAGGTATTGAGACGTTAATACCGGAATATCAAAACGAGTCAATTGCCCGTGTCGCTCGATAAAAACCTCTTTGGGCTTATTGATTAAAATCTCAGAAACGTGCTCATCTTCCAGAAAATCCTGCAATGGAGATAAAAGTCCTGTTGCGCCGGGCGAGAAGCAGGCGTTGATGGCTTCCATATTATGCCCTCCCAGCCACACGGTAGAAATCAAGGTCGTGTGCTACAAACACGTTAATGGCAGCTCCCTGATTGATTTGCAAAGTCGGGCGTGTTTGCATATCTTGCTGTAGAGTTTGATTTGCCGCTTGTTGGAAACTGCTCGCAATGTTCATGCGGTACTGTGACATGGAGTTGTATTCGTCCTGACCATGAACGCCACCTGTTGCGGTATACGCGCCCAAAACAGACAAAAGCGCACCGGTGCCGAAACGCTCGAAGAAATGGCGGTCAATGTAATCAGCCGCTTGTCCTGAACGACCAATAGGGTCACTGCCGGGGCTATTTAAGGTCACGATGATGCCATTGGTCATCTGCAAACGATTCCATACGACAAAGATTCGGCTTTGGCCTTGGGTAATTGCGGTATTAAATTGTCCGACTAGCGTGGAGCCTTTGGGGATTAGTAATTTACTGCCTTCCAAGGCAAAGATATCCCTTGTTGTAATTGCTCGTACCATACCCGCCAACTCCGAATTAATGGCGGTTTCGAGCGTTGCTGGAATCATTTCTCCTGCAGGTACGGTCATGGCCGGATGCGGTAATCGTTTTGCAGAAACCGATGTAATATCATTTTGCTGATTCAAAAACTCAGAATTTCCATCACGGCCTGTCAGGGTTTTGCTGGCTTGAACTTCGCCACCCGTTGTATTACTTATCACCTCATTACCGCCTGAACTAAAAAAGGTGGAGGGTGCATTCATTCGGGCTAGAGTTTCCTTGCTGACCGTTTGGGTTTGTATGGTTTTTAGTAAGGGGGGACGCCTTGGGTCGCCACCTTTATAACCCGATTGCGCTTTGGCATTGTTCTCCTTAAGGGCTGCAATCAACTCCAGATTTTGGTTTAAGGCCATGCTTAAACTTTGTTTTTCATCGGGCTCACTCACTGCATGTGCTTTTCGTTTAGGGAATAACCCGCCAATACCGATGACAATACAAATCACCACAACGCCTGCGAGCAATAACTTGTCTTTGATTGCTGTGTGCTTTGGATTTTTGGCAACCTGAGTTCGATTGCCCAAAGAGTCTTCCCGCTTTTTATCATCAATGCTCATTTTGGCCTCCTGTTGGCTCTGATTCGATTGATTTCCGGTGTATTAAAAACAGAAGCGGTAAGGCCACCTTGTCTTAAAGTAAATTGCGGAGCTAAACGCTGTACAACAATGAATTTCCCTTCGCGCCTTGTATTGACGGTTGATTCCTTTCCGCTTTGGTCATCCACCGCAAAAATCGCTGGAACGCTGCCCTGAGCACTTAGCTCAAAATAGGTGAACTTGCCGTCATCAAATACATGACGAGGAACAAGCTGCGGACTGCCACTAAACCGATAAGCGGTGTTGACCACTTTTGGATGCACCGTTTTATTGGGAGTCGTATTTTTTGTGTTAACGGGTTGTGGTTGGGGGTATTCAAATTTCAAGGCATAGGTTTTTTTACCTGGCTCCTGCTCCAGTTTTTTAGCGCTGGTCAGGCTAAAATAGTAGGCGCGTTGATTGGTAATCACCGTCATATTAGTTTTGGAATCAAACATTGTGGGTTTTATAAAAATCATATTTTCCAGTTGTGGATGATAGGTCACCATCCATGCGGTGGTGTCACCGCCTTCAATATCAAGTACTCGCTCTTGCTTCGCAAATTGAATTTGCGTGGTGGTAAAGGGAATGCCGTGCACTGGAATCACATCGTTTTCCCGATAAACCACTTTCTTGATTCGGATGTCGGTTGGTAAGGACGTTGGGTTATTTTGGGCATAGGTGCCTAATGACAAGAGCAGGACTGCCGCACTCAACAGTATTTTTTTCATGCTTGAGCCTCCATTAAACGGGTTTGCCTTGAGTAGCGCGTGACTTCAAATCCATCCCAGTTTTTCCAGCGGGTTTCAGGGGAATCCGGGGGATTGGTGTATCGCCATGAAATCATGGCGTTGTAATGCGTAGAGGTGGTTTTTCCGCTGGTTTTGTCGGTATCAATCAAACTGAATACCACTTCTGCCAATGCGTGGTGGTCTTTATGAAGGTCTTTTTCATTCGCCAAGACGGAATCAAGGAAGTTAATGCTGTAAATGCGAACCTCTCGCTTGATATGATTCCCCAAGGCATGAATGGGTGAGGCAGTATTTGCAGCATCTTGCTCTTGCAAATATTCCTTGGCAACCGTGCTATTGGATAACAAGTGCACCAATTCAAATTGAGCGCGATAGCTTGATGCATCATAAGACTCACGGTATTGAATGTAACGGGCGATGTCGCTTTCAATCTGTGCGCGATTTATCGGTGTTAGTTTATTTTCCATGGGTTCAACGGTAGTAACCCCATTGTCGTAATGATGAACCAGCATCGGCACTACGGTTTGATAATGTGCGAGCATGCCTATCACGATGAGAGCTACCACATTCAAGCCCATGGCTGAGAAAAATGCGGCTTGATAGCGGTTTCGCGATTGTTCGATTCGGCCAAACTGGTCGTCTGCCCAACTTCGAGCACGCTTAAAATAATCATTCCAATTGGTTTTACTCATGATGCTCCTCTTCGCAGGTTTTTATGCAGTTGTTTGAATACGTTATGACTGGCTGTACCCAGTTGTTTGCCTTTTTCCACGAGACGCGATGCGCCTCCTAATCCTTGAGTCAGCGTATTTATTGGTTTTTGAACGGAAGACTTGGAAAATCCCCATGCCCCTAAGCCTCCACCAATAAAGCCTCCCACCATGGCTGAACCTGCTGATGTGCAAACCGAACCACCAATGCTTTTACCAATAGCCACGGCTTGGGTGATGCCCATGACACATAAACAGGCCACGATAAAAATCGGCACCCAAATGGCCGCAGTTAGCTCATCCGTATTGCCCAAAAAAGCATAAGTCACCCAATGCAATAAGTGGATGCAAAGGCCTACCACACTGGATACAAAAATAAGCACAAAGGCAAATCCGGCGAGCACGCCAAGCCACCGGTCAAAAAAAGATTTGGTTTGGTCAAACAAGGTAAACAGGATGAACAGAGGTGTAGTGCACAAGGTCACGGCTAACATCAGTTTGGCGATGACGATTTCAATAAAGGCAAGACCTATCGTGACGCTCCCCGATAAAAACACCATCATGCCTGCAAAATAAGGTGTGAGTTTTCGAAGTGAGCCTGCTTCAAATAAATCCGAACCTAATTTGAGGATTTCGTTTAATACATTTTGTAACCCCTGATTGATTGAGCCGCTTGAAGGATTTTTTTGAACGGCCTGCATTAATTGAGTTGCGATGGATTCACTACCCGATACAAACAAATCGCGCATATAAGACGAAAACAAATCCCAGTTCATGGCCATCATGTAAATAAGTCCCGCCCGCATACTGAATCGAAACAATTCCTGCTGGGGTCGCTCGATAACACCCAATGCAATCCCATAGCCTTTCAAAATGATGTATAGAACAATCATGGCGCCCAATGGGGCTTTAAGTAGTGAGGCCAGTGCCGTGTAGCCATCAAAAACAAAATGATTGGTCAGCTTATCGATTTCACCGGCAAGCTGGATGATGAAATTATCAAACTGTAGTGTGCTCATGATTTAGGTTCTCGAAACAAAGTGAGGCCAAATGGTGGCTGCTGTTTCGGCATAGGTATCTGCCAGAGTTTCAAAAAGACCGTGGTCTGTTAAATCATCCAGGGTTATCTTTTGAAAACCTGAGTAATGACCTTCTTTGGCAAAGGCAATCATGCCTTGGTATAGCTCATCACATCGGATTTCATGGCTTGTTTTGCCTTCCATGCATTCCAGATAGGCGAAGCCGTAAGCATCTTTGTGAATGGCAAAATGCAATCGCTTCTCAGCATTGGCCGAGGCATTAATCAAAAACGTAACACTGATCTTGGCGGGTTGCGTTTTTAATGGATTTTCGTGAAGACAGGCACTTAGTGTTGCAGCCATTAAAACAAGCATTAGACCTTTTATGAGTGTGTTCATTTTGTAAGCTCAGTAATGGGTTCATCGTTAATGGGATACTGAGGGCAATACTGCCCAAAGTGATGGCAGGGAGAATCCAAATCGGGGGGCTTTGAACAGCCGCTCAGTAATGAGATCATCAATACACTCAAAAGCCATTTCATGTGGTTACTCCTTGTCACTTGGGTAATCGATTAAACTTTGCCATTTCAGCCCTGTCTTGGAGCGCAGATAAATTTTCCTGTGCTGCTTGCTGGCTGATTAACGCCTGAAGTCTTAAGCTCATTAATTGAATAAACCCGATTTCGGTAATGAGGCGGGAATTTAAATCAATAGCTCCCTTGGTGTTGGGTGTTTTTTCAATTTGTTGCGAGAGCTTATGGAGGGCTTCCATATGCTTGTTGATTTCGTTATAGCTTTCGGTGGTTTGCACCATCACCGCACGATTGACGGCCTTATCTTCTTTAAAGCGAGCGGCATTGGCAGGAGTAGTGAAACGCGCATAACTGTTTTCATCCAGTGCGGGATGGTTCTTTTCATAGGCATCCATGAGTGCTTGATATCGTTGTTGATTGCCACCAGAGAGGTTTTGCAATGCATCCTGCCAAGTGCTTACAGGGGATTGCCAGCTTTGTAATGAATCGAGACTATTATTAAAATCTCCAAATCCATAATGTCCAGAGTTCATGGATTTAAGTTGATTCAGGTTATCAAGTTGGTTTTTCGCTGTTTGGTAGGTATCGGATAAAACGCGGTATTGCTCTTTGAGCTCACCTAATTGTTTCATCGCTAATACAATCAACTGCGCATCTTCGACCCCTAAAATATCCGCATGACTGGCGCTGCTGATACCCATTGCTGCAATTAAGAAACAGGCTGCTCTTTTCATTTTTTGCTCCTTTCATAAAAGACAGGAAGCCAAAGTTCTGGGTCATGACCGACCTCTTGCATGATGTCATCCAGCAATTTAACCGATTGAGTATTGGCAGAAAGCACCCTGATGTATTGGCTTAGACCGCTTAAATCGAGTTTGCACAAAAAGGCTTTGTGGTCTTGTTTATAAAGAAAAATGCGTGATTCTGGCGTGTTCTCTTTAATCGCCTCAAATTGAGCTTCGGTCAGCTTTAAATGCTCCATGTAAGTTTCTTTATCTGCAAGCGGATTAGGAAAGGCAATCAAGGTGGCCAGGTTATCCAGAACAATGTGTTTAATGGGGGAATCAGTAATCGTTTTTGGGGATTGGGTATCAAAAATAAAATGCCCGTTTTTCTTTCGAATCGTAGGCAGCCATTCCCGAAGTGCTTTTTCCCAAAAAGGAGATGCAAAGAGCTGCCATGCTTCGGCGATAATAAAAGAAGTTAACCGACCATCGAGGCATTGGCGCATACGATGCAGCAAATACAAATAGACAGGCGTTGCAATAACGCTGTGCACTTGGTCCATCATGTAGGTCACATCAAATCCCACCTTGTCAAAATCAAGATTTAAGGCATCATTTGGGTTATCAAACAGCCAATGAAACTCGCCATCAATTCTGGAGTCATTCTGCTTTAACCATCTTTTTAAATGTGGCCAACGTGGAAAATCAACAGGTAGAAATTGGCTCAAGTGACTTAGCGTTCTGAACTCCGGTGCAAGTTGTTCAAAGCTGTAATCGATACAGTCATTGATGATTTCAGCAATTTGGCTTGGGATAACACATTCGCTTTCTTCTTGTACCAAGGTTGCAAGCCATAATTTCAGAAAAGAGCGATTTTCTGATGTGTCTGGGAGTTGCAAAGGATTCATAGCGATTGGATTGGATGGCTCTATTTTGATGTAAGAGCTGTTACCGGAAGCTAAAACATAAATTTTGGAGGACTCATCCCTATCAATGAAAAAACTTCTTCCACCAAAACGCCCCATTTGTGCATCAAGGAAATTCACCAGTGTGGTTTTTCCTGCATTGTTTCCTCCGAAAATGGCGGCGTGTCCTTTGGAGGGGTTGGTTTTAGAGCCTCGTGCATGGTAGTTGAAATAGACTGGCGTTTTCGATGGGGTTTCCAGAAGCGTAACCGCGCCACCTAAAAAGTTCTCATTGGAAAAGCCCGTTTGGGTGTTATGTAATGGGCAAAAGTCCACAAAGTTTTGAGAGGTAATCAGAGAGGCTCGTGTTATAAAATGCTGGTTGCATGGCAATTGGCTCCAGAAGGCTGGCTCTTGTCCTAACGTTTCTTTCACCACCACAATTCCTGAAGCCCCGTAGCGTTTGGTGGCTTCCAGTATGGCTGTATCCAATAATGGCTTGTTGGGTGCCAATAACATTACCGTGTGATGATGTGCGCCCAGCAACAGGGTTTCACTGGCAATTCCATCTTCCAAATCGCTTAATGCCGTGGTTTGGCTTAATGCCTTGTCCTCCGCACTTAAGAGCTTGGAGCGTTTTTTAGAAATCATATTCAAGGCACTATCTCGCCCAATGGGGGCAAATGTATGTGTGGCAATAAATTCACAATCCAGAGATAACATGGAGTCCAAGAGGATGCTGGCGGTGTTGGTGGGATATTTTTTGAGTGACAGCATCGCACCAAACACGCAATCCTTTTGAGTATTGCCTTGAAACTGGATGCACTCCCCAAATAAAAGCTGACAACTACTTAAATATTGGCCGAGATGTCCTTCAGGGTATTTGGCTTCCTGTCTGAATGACTGAGGGATCGAGTTTGCTATTGGAGGGCTGTACACAGGATGTTTGAATGAAATTGTTTGACCTGCATTCACCACCAACCCAAGGAACTGAAGCAGCTCGCTAAAACCTAATGCTTCATCCTGCTTGCCAAGTATCGTTGCCCCGAAAGGATTGAGGTTTGCTTGTAACTGCTCAACAACACGATTTAAGATTTGGATGTTTTGTTCCCTGTGGTGTTCAGACAACTCACTATTGCCCTTCATCGAGAGGCTTTTTGCCCACTGCAACCAAGATCCGGTCTTACTGGAGTCATCTCCTTTAAGGACAATGGTGATGTACAGAGTATTTTTATACAGGTTTTTATCTTTAAAGCGTTGTTGGTAATGCTCATCCAGATCCTTGGCAAAGCCTGGCTTAAATTCCCCAATCAAAGGGCATGATATTTTTTGTCGGTGTGTGGTCACATAAATAATGAAACGCGAATCCAAACTCACTAATGCCTGATGGAGCAAGAAGCTTTGGTGATTTAGAGTCTCAGCTTCTTCGATTTCAAAAGCCGCACCATTCACCTTAATCACCGACCCAACCAAGCCTGATTGCGATTCAAAAATGCTGGGGCTATTAAGATGCGTTACGGGAAACAAATCTGACACTTTTGCTTCCTGATAAACGTGCTTCAATGTCTTAGAAAGGTTCATAAGCGCGAACCCTCCATAGTGATGTATTGGGAGCTTCTGGCAATAAGAAACGCTTTGCGCAGATGGTAAAAAAATGGGTGTCGTATCGACACACTAGCCATCCAAAAACATGCAGTGGAATAAAAATCAGCCCGTACAGTGGAGAGAACCCAATAAATGCGCACATCGAGACAATGAGGTTTAACATGTGGTATTCAAAGGTCACCCCAGCCGTCATTGCCGGACGGGTTAGCGCATTAAATATGGGGCTTATTTCCAAATCGCTCACAAGAATCTCCTATCCAATGAGTGTTGAATACAGGGAAGAGCCGCCAAAAATGATCCCCATTCCTACAAGAATCATCACAAAATATTCTTTAGGAAATTTTTGACGTGCCAAACACAGGTAACCTGCAATGATGATGCAAAAAACGCCCACGGTTCTGGCAAGCCCACCCTGAAGGTAATTGATGGTTCTGTTGATGATGCTTTCTATTGATTGGGCATGTGACAGCGTTGGCAGCAAAGTGCAAACTGCTATTAAATAGAGGTTGCCAAGGGATTGGCTCCATCGTTTTAATTTGCTCATGGCGCCACCTTTTGCATGGAAGATTCAGCCTGCTCCTGTTGGAGTTTTTTCAAATAAATCTCTTCGCGGTCAATATCGATATGCTGGGGTGCTTTAATGCCAATGCTGATGATGTCATCATCGACCTTGAGTACCTTCATTTGAATCAAACCCTTACCGATTAAAATCTGTTGCCCTGCTTTTCGTGTTAAAACCAACATGGTGTTCTCCGGTTATTTTGCTAAAAGTTCCTTGCACTTCTGCAAACAGGAACTTACAACGGCTTTGTTTGCAGGTTGATACACATCCTTGACCACATAAAACGACTCTTGTTTCCTAATTTGTCTGCAGCAATACAACATTTGCGGCAGCGTAGGCGGTAACTCATAAAACTCACGGCAATTTAAAATCGCCTTGGTCAGTACCACATCGGTAAAATCCGCTAATGCTTCTTGCCATTCTTTTTTGGCAAATTTCAAAAACACTTCATCCTTAAACTGACTTCTCCAAACATGGCCATAAAAGGCTGCAAACTTGGAGAACAGCAAATCAATACGTCTCTCAGCTTTGAAGGTATCTTTGGAGCTGGATGACATTGGTGTACTCTCGGTCTTCGACATCACAGGGTGGGCAGAACAGGTCTTCTGTGGTGTGACGTTTACGAGTATTTTTTGTATGCTCTGCATGGTGCTTCTCCTGTAATGCATCCGTTAATTCATCCTCCCAGCAGCGTTGAGCAAGCCAATTTGCTGGGTATTTCCAAGGTGGCACCCAAGTGCCTTGTAGTTTCATGGTGTCACGATGATTAATTTGGGCTGTCAGTGCGTTGATGATGGAGTGGCACAATTCAGCATTAGGTTTAAGCTCTTCAAATACAGCTTGTGCGTTGTTCTTTGATTTTTTCTCGGGATAAAGCGACCAAAATTTTTCGAATTGCGATAATAAATAAATATAATAATTATCTTTATGAGGTATGGCGGCTTTTTGGGATTCTACTGTGTCGGCTTTTAGTGCCTCAACCTCGGATAATCCAGTATTATCAAGGGATTCCACGCGCGGCTTTGTGGTGGCTTTCTGTGGCGGGTTTATGGCGGCTTTATTTCGGACAGAATAATGCGGTGAAGCCAAAAGGCATTTTAAAATCAGATGCATCCCTTCGGATTGCACTTCAATTAAGCCCGCACGAACCAATCCTGAAACCGAACGCCGAACCTGATCACGCGAAAAATTCTGGCTTTTTATGCCTTGATGCGGTTCAACATAAAGCTGCTCAGAAATAGACTGATGACTGATGCGCCTTTTGATGCCGACTATTCCGGTTTTAACGTCCATATAAGGTCGTATCCCTCTTAAATAAGTAAGCTGCTGGATGTGAGGTAACCCACATAATGCGGCCAATTCATTTTGGTTAATTAAGAAATCCAACATCCCCGCACTTCTCCATATGCCAAGTCCAAATTACAATAAACTCTTTATGAGTAAAAATACACGAAACGAGTAATTAAAGTTTAAAGTTAACACACATTGAGAATGAGTCAATATCTGTTATCATATTTTTTAAGAATATTTTTGTATGCCAACCGAATGAGTATTAAAGAAAAAATTGGATTAAGGATTAAACAAGAGCGCATGAGCAAAAAGCTCACTATGAAAGCACTTGCTGAGCTAACAGATAACCTAAATATCTCTCGAATAAACAATTATGAGAGGGGAGAGCGAACCCCCGGGCCAGAGGAAATTAAACAGCTAGCAAGGGCTTTAGAAGTTTCTCCTTCGTTTTTAATGTGTCTCTCTGATGATCGCCAAGGTAGTTTTAAAACCCCAGGCTTAGGTGGTCTGTTGCCTATATTAGATTATAAAAGTGCTTGTTATCCTGCTCTAGTAATTCAAAGAATAAAAGAAGAGTCTTACTCTGAAAAATTAGATTTAATTCCGATTAGTTCTACTGTTCAAAAGCGCATAGGGAAAAACGCTTTTGCGCTTGCAGTTAAAGATGAGAGTATGGCTCCTGAGTTTAAATTTGATGATATTTTAATTGTCGATCCCGATACTCAGCCAAATCCCGGTGATTATATCGTTGCCAGATTGGAAAATGAGCCTGAAATAATTATTCGCAAGTTTAAACAGTTATCAGTATCCAAAGAAAAACCTGAGTTTGAATTAGTTGCAATCAATAATGATTGGCCGGATGTTAAAATTTCAAAGGAATTGAATGAAATTTTTATTGGCTCAGTTATTTCATTATTTAGAACTATTAAACGTTAAATCCTTAGTCCAAAAACATTTAGGGCTAGATATATAAAGCAGTTTTTCCTGTAACGGTTAGCAATTGCCTACTTGCATTCTAAAACCATGCCTCATGCGAAATGTTTGTCAGCATCATTCTTCTCAAAATAGGAACCTAAATTTGAATGAACAAATAGCTTATTCTCAAAGGTGATTTCGATAATGCTCCATGGTAAAAATCCCTCCCACTCACACAGAGTCCCCTCTCTTTCACACATTACTAAAATTGAAGAGTTATTTTCCCCCTGTGCAACTTTTAGTATTATTAGGTTTGGGGAATGATCGTTAAAGGCAAATACCGACCCAACTTTTAAATTGTTGAAATACGTTTCAAGTGAATTTTCCTCAATTTCTTTAGGGCAACAAGGAAAGTTATATTTAGAACTCCATCCTGACTGCATGCAGTGCTTTGTAAAAGCCATTTCTATACGATTAAAATCAGGCATTTTAATATCTATCATTTCTTATCCTTATTCTTTTAGGGTTGAAAACTACAATGTAACGGGATATAAACATTAAATGCGTTACACCTTCAAGAGAGGATTTAAGTGGAAAAAACGTTACATGACTATTTCTGTATTAATACAGGTGAGGAACTCAAGTTTTACAGCGCTAAAGAATCATCATTTTTAGTAGAAGCAGCAAATTTTCATATAGACAGAGGGAATGGAATCGATGCTCCAAATACCTTGCCTGAGCTGGATGCTATCATTTATGAATGCATGGATGAGTATTTTAAAAATGGTCTTACTGATTATTTATTAAATAAGCTAAATGAAATTCTTATAAATGTAAAAATTCAATGCCTCGTAGAAAATATGGAAAATAAACTCTCTGCCATTCATGTTGCTTATATACCCAAGAAGCCATCTCCCGTAGTTTTCGGAGCTTACATGTTCTCTCATGTAACCTCACTGAGTGGTCTTGAAGGATTGAAAAGATGTTATAACAAAGGTTGTCTTAAGTTTTTCATAGGTCGATCAAATGCCAAATGGTGTTCAAGCTCATGTGGTTCTAAGTATAGGGTAAATAAAATGAGGAAAAAAAAGAAAGTTTCATAATTGCATTGCAGTAACAGGAGGAACAGTTTTGAGTATTTAGCGCATAAATTTAGCTTAGGAGATGATAGCCCATATTCAGATTTTCTGTTATCTACGTACACACATCAGACTCTTCTAAGTTCAAAACGCGGTGAAGTATGCCCTATGAAAAATGATTCTTAATTTATTTTTTATAAAGTCGATAAGTCGACTATATATAATGAGGTTTGCTGCATGAAAAAAAGTATAAAAAAAGTCTTTTTGGATTGGCTGTATAACTTTTATGTTTATGTAAAAATAAAAAACATTCAGTATGAAGGAAAAATTTTAAGAGAAATTAAAACTTCTTTGTCTTTAGCTATTAGGCAGTTACTAGATAAAAGCATACCAGGCTATGATCCGAACGCTGATGATTTTATAAATAAGCTATGCAATGAGCTACTACATATAAAACGAATTACCCCCAAAGATTTAGATTATATGCAAATTAAAGAACTAAAAAAAAGTGTGGAAGCAGAGCCGACAGTTAAAAATATATTATCTTATAATATTCAGTTAAAGGCTTTAAAAGCTTATGTAGAACATAGCGACACTCTATTGAATAGTGAAAAAAAAAGGAAGCAAGCACAGAAAAATTACATAAAACTTATCCAATTAGCTAAATCCATGGGTTTATTAGCATTTGATCCTAACAAACCACGTCATAATCAGCTATTACAAACAGTGAAAAAAAATAAAGCTAATAGTTTTGCAAAGCTTCTAACAAAAAATGCTAATTATGATAATCAATTGTTAAAAGATTTTTTAAATAATTTTAATAAAATATTGTCACTCAGTATTATTATTATAATTATTGGCTCATCTACATATGAATTTGGATATTTTTTTAATTTAGGATTGAGGATAAATGACCTGCCTGTTGGCTATACAGATTTATTCTTTATTTCTTTAAGTTGGGCTCCTAAGATAATATTCGCAGTGTTTATAATAATGCTTTTAGAAATATATTATTATCGGAAATCTGTTACGCAAGGTCTAAGTTATTCTTTATTAGATAATGAAGATAAATGGTTTACTCACTATTTATTGTTTTGTTTTTTTTCATTGGTTATTTTTATTTCTTCATCTTTTTCAATTCGATATTATTTCTATCTCTTATTCGTTTCTTTTTTATATAGCTCTGTAATTAAGTTTTTATTTAATGTTCCTTCTATGATTATTAGGACGCCAGTATTTATAAAATATACAGTAACTTATGTTCCGTTATTGGCTTGTGTTTTTTTTGTGCATGGATGTCTTCAGGCTAGAGAAGATATTATTCCAAACAGGGCCAATGCAATACAAATACTTTTACAAGACTCTTCTAAAATAAAAGATGCGTTAATATTGAAAAATTTTAATTCAGGGATTCTATATGTAGATGTTTATAATAAAATTCACTATTTATCAAAATCAGAAATAATAAAGTTAACATTTATGAAAAATAAAATTAATTCTGATTAGTTAATAGTAATTTCTATTGGAATTAGATGTTGATTTAGAAAGTAAATAAGACTTTATCTATTTTAATTACCTATAAAAACATAAAGCCAATCCATCATTTTTGAAGACACAGTTTCGGATAAATATTCTTTGCCATTTAGAACCTGATTTAAACAGAAGGGGGTTACTTCTAGTAACTCAGATAGTTCCTTTAAGTCATACTTGCTATAGGTTAATAAAAATTCCAAAATGATTTTTTGAGCAGATTTTTTGCATTTAAAACGAATATCAAACTCTGATTCCCAAACTTCTGCTAGACATCCCATGTCACAAACTCCAAAGCTTATTCAATCCATAAAAATGAAGTGTTAGTTAAACATAGCGAGTCAGAGAATAAAATTATGTTTTTTGCTTGGAAAATGATAGAGGTAAAATGTAATTTTGTTTTAATTGTAATCATCTTAAAAAAATTATTTCTATTGATGAAGTAACTCAGGAGATGCGGAATCATTTTTATTTGACCTTTCATTCATGAATAAACGTAATTTTCCTGCAATTAAATACAAAAATAGTGCGCCTGCTAATCCCCACACTGCGAGCTCATTAAATACGTGATAATAATCTGAATTACTTAACAAAGGATCTGATGATTCAGATTGAATCATTGAATTCGAAAAATAATGAGATAAGGATGCAGATACACCTGAAACAAGCATCCAGCTTCCCATTAGAAGCCCTTGTAAATGGTTTGGAGCTATACGGCCAATCATTGCATAGCCCACAGGTCCTATAAATAATTCCGCTACTGCTTGGGTCACTAAATGCAAAATAATCCAGCTAAAAGCCGTATAGCCTGCTTCATTAGCAAAATGAATTCCACATGATAAAGAAAAGAATGATATCGTTAAGAAAAGAAATGCCCAAATGAATTGGGTTGAAACAGAAAACGTGTAACCTTTATTCTGTAGTTTGCTAATTAGTAACGCGATCAACGGGCTGCCAATAATGATAACTACGGAGTTAATATTTAGAATCCATTGTGTGGGAATTTCAAAACCTAAAAGTTGTTTATCAACATTATTTTTAATAAACAAAGTAATACCCATTGGACCCGTATAATAAATCATCCAAAACACAGTTGATGTAATGGTTAAAATTAAAAAGGCAGTAATTTTTTGTCTGTCTGAGAGTATTTTTTGATTGTTTCTGATAAATAAAATAACGAAGAACATTAGCACACTAATCGTTATTACTAAGCCATTACTAAAATCAGGTAACTTAAAGCAAATATTCAAGACAGGTATGAGAAGTAATATAAATAAAATACCTCCAATACCTTTTATTCTTTGTTTTTGCGCAGGGTTTAAGGCTAGGGCGGTATTTATGTCAGTTATGTTTTTCCAGCAATAGAGAACTAATAATGTGGTAATTATGTTAGTTGCTATACTAGCGTAGAAAATTTCTTCGTAGTGATTGGAGGCATCATAAAAGCCACTACAAATAAAACCAGCCCAAAAGCCTATATTCATAGTGGAATAGCTCATAAAAAAAGCTTTGTCTCGTCTTGGATCGGAAGATGAAAAACGTTGGGTGAGAATCGTGTTATAACACGTTGTATTTAATCCGCAGCCGATTAAAAACAAACTCAATCCTAGATAAAGTGAGGGGGTTTCTGGAAATACTAGGCATAGAATGCCAAAGGTTTGCAAAATAGTAGTGAATAAGAAAAGAAATCGATTACTTAACCAATTGCCGCCTATTAGCCCGCCAAATAGATGCAAAACGAAATTAAATGCTAAAAATAACCCAACAATACTATTGGATATGTGGTTTGATAAACCTAGTTGGTTAGTGATGTACAAGGACAATGAGGAATAAAGCACTGCAAATGAGAATGTGGAAAACATTTGTATTAAATAAAGAGACATTATACCTTTAGGCATTCTTTGCTCTACAGTACTCATTTGACCTCCTATCCGTGAGCCGTGACTCTAACATTAGAATTAGTTAAGATTAAGTGTTTTTTTAATTTTTGATGTAATACTGTTCACGAGTGGAACAAGTTGTTGGGTGTTTATGGAATGAACAAGATAGAAAGAACTTCATGGGACGAGATCAAGCAGGTTGTTTTTGCAGTAAACCCTGCGCTGTATGAAGTTATTGAAAAAATTTCACCAAATAAAAATATCCCTTTTTTTCTAGCTCACTATTCGTTTGGTTCTCATTTTGGTATTAAAAATCATGCCTTCTTGCCTACTCCAGAGGGAACTTTAGAAAAAATTGATAGTAAGCATACCTCCAATGAGCTATTCGAGCACTTAGGATATGGGAAAAATAGCCTGCCGTTAGGTATGATTTTAAACAAATATTGTGAGTGGCATCACTTCGGTTCTGATGATCATATTTTTCCTGACTGTGTTCAAGGGCCTGGGGCCATATTCAATATGCAGGTGGTATTTGATGAAGATCAAACAGTAGATAATAATGTTTTGTCGGTCTCATCAGGAGCCTTATCATCATTCTTATTACCTAATATAGGTTGTACAAGAAGGCACTCTCGAATTCAAAAATATTTTAATGTAGATGTACCTGCACCTAAATCGCCTTACGAACATCATCTGATTTTTAAAGAAATTTTACAGGATAAAACACTCCGTTCTGATTGGACTAGTCAAATTTTATATTTCTCTCAAGAGTTTATTGATGAAGTTAAAACGAATGATAATTGGTTGAAATTAAAGCTTTATTTTTCTGAATCCTTAAGAAAAAAATTAACTCAAAATGCTTATGATGCATCTTGTAATGAGCTATTTTTGAGAGCAAAAAAAATTAATAGATTCAGGCCTACACCATTTGTTATAGATACTGCTAAATATATATATAACATTTGTATGGGTTCTGGTATTGGAGTAAAACCAGCAATAGATGATCAATATTTTCCTGTCACAACTATACAAAAAATATATGATGAATGTTACCAGTTAGAGCATACGCCAACGGTAATGGTGCCTGCTCCTTTGTCTGAAAAAGATGATAGTGTCTATTATCCCTTGCAATGCCCATTTTCTAAAATTAATACATTTAAAACAAATCAAAGTAATAGCACTATAAATGAGTTAGAAACTTTAAGAAATGTTCTGCTGGCCTATCAGGAAGAGTTTATCGATGTGAATGGGGATGCCTACGGCAGCCCTCTGTATCATATGAGCAAACAAATAAAGTTTAACTTCTACCATTATAAAGCCCCGGGTAATGGGGTTATTATTAACTCTGCTAGCTTATTGGATACTGATAAACGATTTTCTTTTATGTTTGATAAATCCAACAGGAGTTTTGCTACCGATGCCAAATTATTTAGGGGCTGTGTGAGTCTCAGTAGATAATTTAAAATTGTCTAAATCAATTTCTAATAGAGCAATATATTTCGCGCTCAACTTTTTGGTAGAGGAGGGGGGAATATAAAGCGAGGAAATAGGACTTACCTTCACATTTCCTAAATCAGATAGTTTGAGCCATTCAATTCTAGGTTTTTGAGTTGGGTATAGGGCTGCCTCATATAAGCAAACAAGCTGTTCTTGTGAGTAATCACTACAAAGGTAATCTTTTAATACATTTAGTTTAGTTGTCTTTTCTAGATTAAACATACCTAGATTTGCAATTTGCCATATGATTACATGGGATTGAATATCTAATTTACGTTCATAAATTAGTAGCTCAGTAGCATCAATACTAAAACAACCTTGCTCCCCGGGATCTACTTGTAAATCAGAAAATAAGCAATCCATCGAGGATATTGCAGGGAGTATGATGGCATTGCCCTTTTCTGCTTGGATTATTTTAACAGCTTTTAAAGCTGATTCAGCGAAGATTGTGGGATGCCCATAAAAAATGACGCATAGACTAGTATATTGATAATAACTACTTACAATTTTTGAAGTTATATTAGCGTAGGCATCTATTCGCTTGGTTGAATTAAAATAAATAGGTTCCAAGGACTCTGCACTTTTTGACTCTCTTATAATCCACTGTTTTAAAAATTCTTCATTAACCAAATAAAGCACTTTATCTGAGTTTTGAATGATTTTTTTAGTTTCTTCAGTCAGGTGTGCAACAGATTTTATACCGGAACCAACAACAATTAGTTTATGCATTTAATTATTGTATTAATGCAATTTTATTTGCATGGGGTTGTTCGGTTTGTCTAGCTTCTGTAGTAATTTCTATTATTGTAGATTCATTTTCAATTAAAAACTCAATACCGATCAATGCTTCCAAGTCATCAAGTAAGTTCATCCTTTCACCCTTAATTTAATTGATTTTTGCGATCATTGTATAAACAAATGGAACAAAGGTATAGCGAGATTTAAAGATCTTTAAAATCATCAAAAAAAGAATTGCGTTAAAAAACTCGTTATGTTTAAATAAATACACGAAACGAGTAATTGGCAAATCTAAAGATAGTAATGAAAGAATTCATGAATGGACAACTGAGTAACTCCCAAGTCTCTCACTTTAATCCAATGAATATTAATCAAGCCTCAAGATTTCTGGGTACTCGTAAAAAATAATCAGTCTATTTGTAGCAGAAGACACATTATTTGCTGTTAAAAGTGGCATTGGTGTGTTTATAGATAACTCGTTATATAAGGATGTATATGATGGATAAAAGAGTTTTTAAAGAAGTTGAAGCCGCAAATTATATTTGCATGAGTCGATCCTTTCTTTCTCAAGACAGAGTGAATGGCACATTAAAAAATAGAACTCCGGGACCTAAATTTATAAAAATAGGGCGAGCAATTCGTTATTTAAAAGAAGATTTAGATATCTGGTTAGATCTTCATAGAAAACCGTAAATGCGGTTTTCTATTCTATGAACAATAATAATTTTTATTTGATGTAATCTACTTATATTTACTTTGTCTATAATTTAATCACATGTGGCTTCAAAGGAAGAGTCTGAAGCATAAAAGTATGTGTGATCCAGTACATGGAATTATGTGCGTTGAAAATGAGCTATATATTACGATTAAGCGAGTTATCGATTCCCATTACTTTCAAAGACTTCGTCAAATTAAGCAATTATCATTTGCAGAGTTCGCCTATCCCGGCGCAGTTCATAATAGATTTAGTCATTCAATAGGGGCTTGCTATCTTTCGACAGTAGTTTTTTCGACGATTTACAACGATTCTACAAATAATGAGGATCAAAAAATATGTCTAGCGCTTACAGCTTTAATACATGATATAGGGCATGGCCCATTCTTTCATTCCTTTGAAAAGATATTCAATTATGCTTTAAACTTTGTTGATAACAAAATAGGCAAAATTAGTCATGAGGATTGGACTCAAGTTTTTTTAAAAAAATTAATAGAGGAAAATTATATTGAAAGAAATTATGGAAGAGTAGTAGAAGATATATATACAAAAGAAACTAATAAATTACATGGAATTATCTCATCACAACTCGATGTAGATCGGTTTGATTATTTACTAAGGGACAGTCACTTTTATGGTGTTAGTTATGGAAATTTTGATTTACTCTGGTTAATTAATCGATTATGTGAACAAGATGGAGTGACGTAATAGTATGGATCCCTCATCTTGATTGCATGAATGTTGACACCTTCATTCTGGCTCAAATAGAAGCCTTTCGATAGGTGGCGGGGTCCATACTATTACGTCATTAATAGCAATATTAAATATAGAAATTACTAATAAGTGCTAGGTCGATTAGTGGAATTTTTTGGAACAAAGAAAAATGGTAATTAAACAACAGGTTGTTTAATTGAAGAATTTTTTACCATGGAGTTGTATATAAATTGCTTGATACTACTTCGCATTTAAGGTTTTATTATTAATTGATTTTTCTATACTCAATTTAGTCTCTTGATCTAGTCCTGAGTGAAGGATAACCTTTTTTATATTTCGAAGGGAAAAATACACTCTTTTCCCATCCTCCACATTTTTCAAATTATTACTTCTAATAAATTCAATAAAACTGGCAGATTCATCGTTGTTTAAGAATATTACCCTATCTCTTGAAGTTTTGATAATATGACTGTCTTTCATATCAATCCTAATGCAGTTTCTCGGTGTCACGGTATTAGGTGGATAATATTGTATTTGGTTTTCATTAATAAATTGATGAAGCAACACAGTCCAATTATTATCTACAGAACTAATAATAGCTCTCACTTCTTTTTCATTTTTATAAGCTATTCGCTTTAAAAAATGACTTTCTTCAAAATGAAATGACCTTTTATTTGAATGAGAACATTCTTCTGGTTTCATTGATTTCGCTTTGTCATCACTTAAATACTTTACTTTAGATAGATATATGTGCTTATTTTCTACTTGGTTAACCGCATTATACAAATCACCACTATTTATAATAATGATGACTCCATAATTATCATGTTTCGGTGTAAAGACTTGCCACATATGATCATTTTCTTCACCATCCCAAATAGCAAAACAGCAACCAAAATTTGTTTTAACACCCTGCTCAACCACTGTTTTATAGAATTCGTACTCTAAGCTATCCTTGTGTTTCGATGCTAAATATTTTTTAAAAACTGGCAACATTTCTCCTTCACAGGGATCTATTGATTCCCACTTCAACACTCTGTTAAACCATAGTTTCTCCGTATTCAGATAATCTAAAAAGTAGTTAGTCTTAATGTACTTTCATAATGACTGGTCTGTATTTAAACTACCTACATAAGGATTGATACTAAATCCTGTATGAATTTTATTCATAATTTGGAGAATCCTAAAAAATTACCTTCTTTATCAAAAATACTTCTTGAATTAAATTTCACCTACTCCTAATTCATCCTTCATGCAAAAAGCTCTTCAATTGTTGTTTGCATCTCTTCTTGACTAGGTTTCGCATAGCGAAATATTTCTTTAATAGAGACATTACCACTTAATACTGACCCAAAATACACTCCATGCATATTAGTAAGCTTTTCAAAGAAATATGACCTAATCTATGGAGTTTAATAACTGTATATATTTTAAAATGGGAGTAGAAAGCACGAATCGTAAAATTGGAGTGTCGTGCAGTCCTAGTTTTAATATTTTATTTAACTTTCCACTCATGTTTATCATCAGGAATATATACCAATCCTCTTGCTAAATAAGCTCTATACGTAACTAACCAGCCATTCGGTACTCGCGTTCTAATAATATCTGAAGTTGAACTTGGAGTTGGAACAATTTCCCAAGCTGGATCTGAAAATGATGGTTTGGGAGTCAAGTTTACCAATGCAATGATTAAAATTATGATTATCCCAGGGATGCAACCCATTAGAAATTCTTTCATGAGAACTCCAAGTTAAGAAATTATTGTTGATTTGCTTTTTTTGCATTCTTTGCACCATCTTCCTATATTTTTAATTTTATCTGGGATTGCTAACCATTGATGTCCTGCACTACATTCCCATAGAAGCTTGGTTCTAGCATTTACATACACAGTAGATAAGCATTTCCCTCCTTTGAGTTTTGCCAGTTCTTGCATTTGCTCAATTGTTAATTTATTGCTTCCTCCACATACAGGACACCATGCACCACGATTTTTAATGCTAGATGGAGTCGCTTGCCAAATATGACCTAAGTTACACTTCCAAATTAAATTAACCTTATTTCCATTATATTGATCTGATAAGCATTCCCCATTTCTTTTTTTAGCTAATTCTTTCATATTGTCTATGGTTAGTTTTTTACTACCAGAGCATTCTAAACACCATGAGTCATTATTTTTAATACTAGATGGTATGGCTAGCCATCGATGTCCTTCACTGCATTCCCATAGAAGTTCGGTTCTGGCATTTATATACTCAGTAGATAAGCATTTCCCACCTTTGAGTTTTGCAAGCGCTTGCATTTGCTTAATAGTTAACTTTTTTCTTCTAGCGCAAGACGGACACCAGGTATTTCTTAAAATAACCTGAGATAAGCTCGCTGACCAGCGATGGCCTAGATGGCACTCCCATTCTACAAGCTGCTCTTTGTAGAGAATATTTTCACTATGACACATTCCTAGGTTTAATTTAGCTATTTCATAGGCTTCCTGCGTGTAATTACCTGAGGAATGATACTCAACAGCACCAAAAGGGATAGCATCATAATTTGAGGGTATTGCAATGTCTTTAGATATCAATATTCTCTTTATGGTATCTTTCCATTTGTCAGGATTGCTTCTGGGATTCAGTTCATTTATCTCTATTAATAAGACTTTATTTTCTTCACATGTTTTTCTTTTGTATTCATCTATTAACTGTCGTCTTTCGAAGCTTATACTTTTATCTGGATACCAATATGCGGTTTTATCGAAATGGTATTGACCTTGATACTCAAAAGCTATTTGAAGCTCTTCGCAATAACCATCTAATTCTAACCTCCCGCCTTCATACATAAGCCACAAAGGTCTTGAGGAAGGGAATTTTTTATTGAATATTTTTTCAAAAAAACACCGTATCGCATTTTCGCCTTTACGTTTACTTTTATAACAGTGACGACACCATTTTCCATTTTTTATATCACTTGGGGTAGCTTCCCATTGATGCCCTAAGTGACATTGCCAAGTTAATTTACTGTGGCTGTTCGTATATTCTACAGACAAACATTCGCCATTTCTATTTCTAGCTAATTCTCTCATTGCTTCTATTGTTTGTTTTACATTACCAGCACAGTCAGGGCACCACGAATTACCATTTAGAATACTTGATGGCGAGGCATTCCATTGATGACCAAATTCACATTCCCATTTTAATTTACTACGATTATTCTTATATGAAGCAGATAAGCATTTCCCCCCTTTGCTTATAGCTAATTCTTTCATTTGACTAATAGTTAATTTTTTTCTTTCTGCGCATTCGGGGCACCATGATTTCTTGTTTTTAATCGAGTTTGGCAATGCATCCCATTGATGACCAAATTCGCATTCCCATGTCAATTTTGAATCTGAATTAATATAAGCATTCGAAAGACATTTCCCTTTTTTTCTCTCTGCTAGCTGTTTCATCTCATCAAGTGTTAATTTGGCAACACCCGCACATTCAGGACACCAAGATCCGATCTTTCTTACATTATAAAGTGTAGCCTCCCATTGATGACCAAACTCGCATTCCCATTTTAATTTTGTATCAACATTTTTATACTTTTCTGAAAGACACTTCCCATTTTTGTTTTTGGCAACTTCCTGGGCATGATGTAATGTTAGTTTTTGATTGCATGTCTTAGGCTTGAGCCCTGAACCCCTATTTGAAAACATGGTGATTTCTTGCTCTTTCTTTGTGATGTAATTATTCATTAAAGAGCCCCTTGTGATATACATTTGCCAGCATTCTATTGACACTAAAAACATAATCATCCGAAAATTTTAAGTTGATTTTTAAAACAAAATCGTCCCAGTTAATGGGGGCCCACGTCTCTAGTCCTTTATCAATATATTTTTTAAGAAATGTTATGTAGTTGTGGTTTCTTCTATAAGACATATCACATTTGTTCCTACGTCCATCAAGAATCTTATTGATAATTCTATCCAAGCGCTCAGAGTTTTCTGCAGGATATGCTGAGGAATTGTAAGGTGTGTCTTTTAGCTTTGCAAACGCGGTATTCCAATCTTTGAAACCATAATACTGTGCAAGGGCTTCTAGAACATTACCTAATGTTAATTCTGGATTATGATAATTCTCTTTTATTATTTTTGCGCGTGACTTGAGTTCGCATGTAACTGTAGTTTTAATTTTTTCAGGTGACATTGATTGACTCCAATTATATATCAAGTTTATTCAGAGCCTGTATTACTGAAACTTAATAAAAAGAGTGAAACCAATATTTAGATAACTAGAGCTATTCACCATATTTACAGGCGGCAAGCTAGCCCAATGCTCGGCGAACATTCTCTATATAATAAGCATACGTGTCAAGTTAAAATTTTAATTTTGTCGCGGATTAATGGCTTGTCCAGAATCTGTAGCAAAAGATAACAAAATTATAATAATTTAAAGTTGAACTAGGGCCTGTTTACAATTCACATTGGTAACCACATTAACCCACACGCTAAGTCGACCATAGAGGCATAATTTCTTTTTAATTTATCGTACCTTGTCGCTATTGCACGAAAATGTTTTATTCTTGCGAAGATATTTTCAACCAGATGCCGGTACTTGTATAAAGCCCAATCCATATCATCATTTCCTATCGTTGAATTACTTTTTCTTGGGATAACAGGTTGCGATGATTTCTGCCTGATGATATGGCGCAAATCCTCCTTGTCATATCCCTTATCAGCAATCGTATAATCAGCAGATGGTAGCTGAGTGATGAATTGAGGTGCAACTTTGCAATTATGTACTTCACCACCGGTGACTATGAAATCAATTGTCAAACCATGTGCATCAGCCGCCATATGTATTTTTGTTGTATTCCCAGCTACAGATTTCCCAATAGCTTCATCATCCGAACTAGCAGCACCTGTACTATGCTGATGAGCCTTTACAATGCTTCCATCAATAAATTCCCACTCAAGATCTGGGTCCTGAACAAGGGTTTTAAAAATAGCCATTAGTTTGTTTTTCGAGGCCCAACGGTTAAATTGTTGGTAAATTGAAATCCATACACCAAAGAAAGTTGGTAGGTCTCGCCAAGGCAATCCTGTTCGCATACGGTATAAAATCCCTTCGACTGTTTTTCGCAAATTGGGTTTGTCATAAATTCCGTGTTCGCGAATGATCGTTCTTAGCTTTGACCAATGCTCATCTGTGAGCATAAGCCTTAGCATTGCAAACTCGTTTTTTGCTGATTGTGAGAATCGCAAGTTTACGAGTTTGTTCTTATAAATCTATCGATTACAGCGAATTGTAAACAGGCCCTAATTTAGAACTTAATAACAAACTTCAGGGATTTATTGAGTCTCTAAATGCGTATATTTATTAGATATAAGTATTAGCAGACACTTTTAATTTGCACCCTGAGTGCACCCTCAAAAGTTAGTATGGACAAAAGTAAATTTCGCAACTCATTGATTTCATTGGCGTCCCGGGCAGGATTCGAACCTGCGACCTGCCCCTTAGGAGGGGGCTGCGCTATCCATCTGTGCCACCGGGACTTTGACTTTATTTATCAAACGCAAGTCTACCCTTATAGCCAGAAAATGACAACGGGGAAGCAAACTTCTTCTATGAAAATGTAAAGATTATTGATTGGGCTGGTTGGATTGGAATGTGTTCAACTATTCTGTCATTTCTTAATTCCGGATATTGATAAGTTAATTTTTATTAAACTGAGTGAAAGTTCTTGTGGTTGGCCATCAAGATGGTTATAACCTGATAACAGCATGACATGAAAGAATATCTATTGACCAAATATTAATAATTAAGATACCTTGCGCTAGTTGATAATGGATTGAAAATTTGAGTCATTAAAGGAGATGTTAAAATATGAAAATTTTTAAAGGATTAAAGAAAAACACTGGTTTTAGGAAGCAGTCAAATACTCAAAAAATATCTAATTCATCGATTCAATCATCCATTACTTCTTTATCTGGTGATGCAAGCCAACCCCGATTTGATTTTTTTCCAATAAACAATAGAGATGTTTTATTAAAAAGCCCCTCTTTCAATCATATCGGTTCAGAATTTCAACCCATGGTATCCAAGAGGGATGTAAACTCAATCTCGATTACATTACCAATTAAACACAATGTTCATCGAAATCATAATAGTAATTTGCCAGTTGACTCAATATCAGTCGTGGACTCATCTAATCAACAGGATCATATTTCCTATTTACATATATGCTTTACTCATGAGGAAGGAAAATGGTATTTATTTTTAAAGTGTTTCACAACGCCGGATGTTTTTAATTATGATTTTGCACCATTATTGAAAATACTACATAAACCAGACATAAGAACTTATCCCATGAGTTTTGGTTACCCTGGTGTTATTGACAGGACAGAGCTCATTGACAAGGATAGAAAAATTTATGCTAGGCAGTTTATTATACATGGCCCTAATGATGAGGCTAAAATCTTGCAAGATGTTCATGATTTCAATTTGAATTGTTTGAGGCGTTTTGAAGAGTTAACCTATGGTAGAGATAATAGTGCTTATAGAAACTCTCAAGCGCTAGGGAGAATTTTGCATAAAATTGTAACTGCTTATCAAGAAGTAACGGTAAATGAATATGATATAGCATTGAATAGGCTTAAGATTGTATTTCAAGATCAAGTATTTCAAAATGATCCACAAATTTGTTTGTCTTTGACTCACATAGTCAATGCATTGATTGTTTTAAGTCAAAAAAAGGAACTTAATAACAAGGGAATTGAAATGGATGAACACCAATTACATCTCATTTTAAAAGAACTTGCAAAACATGAAGGTAAAAAATTTAAAAATAATCTATGGTTTCCTGTAGGGACTGTTGAGACAATTAGCCAAGAGGTAGACGAACTGTTTGATTTAAAGCAAACTACAGCCGCAGCATCTATAATGAGTTAATAGTGATTTAAGCACTACCAGTTACAATTTAATTAAGGACGATAAAAATGAAACAAATTAAAGGAATACTATTATCAATAATATCTTTATCATTCTTGCCGTTTCTGGTGTTTGCTTCTGATGCGTCGATTAGTCTGGTTGGTGTTCAAGGCTATGATTTGGTTTCTTATCATCAGAAAAATGGTCCTGTCCGTGGTAGTGGTAACCACACTGCTTATCATAATGGAGTAGCTTACCTATTCGCTACTGATGAAAACAAGAAAGTGTTTCAGGCTAATCCTGAAAAATATTTGCCAGCATATGGTGGTTATTGTGCTTTTGCAGTTTCAGTAGGTCGGAAAGTAGTGAGTGATCCATTAGCATGGAAAATTGTTGATGGCATTTTATATCTCAATCTTAATAAACAGGTACAAGAATTTTGGTCAAAAGATATTCCCGGGAACATAAAAAAAGGCAATATTCAATGGGAAAAAATTAAGGATATTGACCCTCAAAAAATTTAATGCAATTGCAATATCCCTAACCTGTACCATTCTGTTTTATCGATTATTATACAGGTTTAATGCAAATTATTTTATTTTTATAATGGCCACACCCATAAAATCGTTCGAATAGAAGCCATTATAACAATAAGTTCCAATGGTAATCCCAAACGAAAATAATCAGAAAATCGGTATCTTCCTGGCCCCATAACCATGGTATTGTTCTGATGGGCAATTGGAGTTAGGAATGAACACGAAGCACCAATAGCAACTGCCATTAAGAAAGAATCCACATTCAGATGGGCTGACTGAGCAATTTTGATTGCAATGGGAGCCATAATTAATGCCGTTGCTGCATTGTTTAATAAATCGGACAAAGTCATAGTGATAACCAGAATCGCAAGCAAGGCAAAGATAGGGGGGAATATTGGCCAGCAATTTTCATAAATCCATTTGCAATCAAATCTGCAGCAGCAGTCGTTTGTAAAGCTTCTCCAACAGGGATAAGAGCAGCTAATAATAGTACCGACCAATCAATAGTAGGATACAAACTGCATCGTATCTCTAATAATTCCAAACGAATAAAATGAGAGAAAGAATTAAAATGCCAAATAAAAGATAAGGTTGGTACATGCAATAATCCTTATTTTCATGTTCAAGATATCAACATCCCTGCTAATAACTACAGGACTTTACTCGAAAATATTATTTAAGTTTGATTGGTTACATTCCTGAATAATTCGGTCCACCTCCACCTTCTGGTGCTTGCCAAACTATATTTTGACGAGGATCCTTAATATCGCACGTTTTACAATGAATACAATTCTGGGCGTTAATTTGTAATCGAGGTCCTTTTTCAACGTCCTCAATTATTTCATAAACAGCAGCCGGGCAGTATCGACTTTCCGGAGAAGCGTATTGGTTTAAGTTCACTTCAATGGCCAGCTTGGGTTGTTTTAATTTGAGATGACAGGGTTGATTTTCCTCATGAAATGTATTTGATAAAAATACAGATGAGAGTTTATCAAACGTGAGTACGCCATCTGGTTTTGGGTAGTTAATTTTTTTAGCTTTGTCTGCTGGAATTAACGACTTATAGTCAGAATGATTTTTTAAGGTCCATGGAGAATATCCTCGAGTCACATAAGTCTCGAAGGCAGCATTAATTAGACCTGGAAATAAACCGTATTTGAATCCTGGTCGAATATTTCGCACTGCATAGAGCTCTTGCTTTAGCCAGGATTGATTGATTTTCTTAGGGTATGCACTTAGTTCAAATTGACCGCTCTTTTCTTCACTTAGCGCATCAAAGCAAGCTTGTGCAGCAAGCATTCCAGATTGCATTGCGGTGTGAATTCCTTTGATTTTAGGCACATTTAGGAAACCGGCAGCATCTCCAATCAAGGCGCCGCCAGGAAAGGTAAGTTTAGGGAGAGATTGCCATCCTCCTTCATTAAGTGCTCTGGCTCCATAACCAATTCGCTCACCTCCTGTTAGAACAGATTTAATAAGGGGATGCGTTTTAAATCTCTGAAATTCGCCAAAGGGATTGAGCCATGGGTTCTTGTAGTCAAGCCCAACAACAAAACCTATTGCAACTCTCTGCTCTGAAAGATGATACAAAAAGGAGCCTCCATAAGTCGCATGATCAAGAGGCCAACCAACCGTATGGATAACTTTTCCAGGTTCATGGCGCGATGCATCAACTTGCCAGATTTCTTTAATCCCTATGCCGTAAGTTTGTGGCTGCGAATGATCTCTTAAATGATAGCGACTCATTAATGTTTGACTTAATTGCCCGCGACATCCCTCAGCAAATAAAGTTTGTTTGGCTAATAAATGCATTCCAGGTTGATAATTATCAGTTTTTTTCCCTTGTCTATCAATTCCTACATCCCCAGTAGCAACACCTATGACTTGATTTTTATCATTGTAGAGAATTTCTGCTGCAGCAAATCCAGGGTATATTTCACAGCCTAGAGACTCTGCTTGTTCTGCAAGAAACTTACATAGTTCCCCTAAACTGATAATAAAATTTCCTTCATTATGCATAGGTTTTGGAGTAGGGAGCTTAAATGATTTATTTTGAGTCAAAAAATAAAACAGATCTTTGTTAACAGGAGTATCCAGTGGGGCCTGTTGCCAATTATCTGGTAGTAATTCTTTTAAGCTTCTAGGCTCTAAAACTGCGCCAGAAAGAATATGAGCGCCAACCTGAGCTCCTTTTTCCAGGATACAAATAGTAATTTCTTTTTGTGAAGCTAAAGCCAGTTGCTTTAATTTGATTGCAGCGGATAATCCAGAAGGCCCTGCACCGACTATGATAACATCAAATTCCATCGTTTCGTGTTCCACACGTACTCCTCTAACTTACAAATGAAAAAATGATCGCCTTTATAAGGTTTAAGATCAAGATTAAATTTTATATTTTCAATTTTTGAAGGGCTAATTTTATTTCATGGCAATGCAAATCTGAGAGAATAGCTGAATTGATAGGGCATATAATTGTTTTTTAAACATAAATTCTCCAATTAGCAAATATTAGGTTAGAATAATCGAACCTTGTCAAAATTCATTGAAGGTATGGTTTATGAATAGCGATAATAAAAAATCTGAAGAGTTGCCAAAAACACTGGGTCGGTTTTTCTGGCATTTTATAAAAAAACAGCCTTTGGCTTTTACGGTATTTTTTGTAGCACCGATTGCAATGGTGCTTGAAAATAATGCTATTCCCTATTCTTTGAAAATGATCATTGATGCTCTTGGGATGCACTCCAGGGAAGAAAATATTTTTTCAGTAGTTGCTCCGGCTTTATGGTTAGGTGGCGGTGCCTGGTTCGTTTTGATCGTGATTTTACGTCTGCAAAATTGGTGGCAAGGTTATGTGATACCAAGATTTCAGGCTGATGTCAGAATGTCTGTTATGGAGCATTTGAGTCGCCAGTCTTATCATTATTTTTCCAATCAAATGGCGGGTGGTTTAGCTAACAAAGTCAATGACTTACCCCGTGCTCTGGATTCCATATTCAATATTATAACCTGGTATGCAATCGCCGCATTCGCTTCTATCATTGTGGCATTAATTTTGATGTGCACTATTAACTACTGGTTTGCGGTTATTTTGTTAAGCTGGATTATTTTTCAGCTTTACATCAGTTATAGATTATCTAAAAAAGTTGATCAATATGCAAAAGAAAACGCAGAAGATAAAAGTCAGTTAAGCGGTAAAATAGTTGATAGTTTGAGTAATGCCAGTGTAGTGAAGCTTTTCGCTCGATCTCGAGATGAGCTGGCTTATATTTCCGCAAGTCAGAATATGGAGGTACAAAGTAATAAAAAACTGACGATTTATATGAACATATTTCGTTTGTATCTGGATATTCCAGTCACAGTCATGCTAGTGGCTATGGTGTATTTCCTGTTAACTTTTTGGAATAAAAAACTCATTACAACAGGCGACTTGGTCTTTATATTCAATGTATCGTTTTCTATCATGACTCAGATTTGGTATTTGTGCCATGCTATTGCTGAATTCTTTCGAGAGATAGGCATAGCAAGACAAGCTATTGCTTTGCTTAGTGCACCCATAGAGGTTCAAGATGTTCCTGATGCCAAGCCATTGAATGTTAAAGAAGGCAAAATAGAGTTTGATAGCGTTACATTTCATTATAACCAGGGTAAGAAAGTATTTGAAAATAAATCAGTAATCATTAAGCCGAAACAGCGTGTTGGCTTGGTAGGTTTTTCGGGAAGTGGTAAAACGACGTTTATCCATTTAATTTTACGTTTATTCAATGTGGAATCTGGAAAAATTTTGATTGATGGTCAGGATATCAGTCTGGTAACTCAAGATTCCTTGCGCTCAGCTATCAGCCTTATCCCTCAAGATACCACTTTGTTTCATAGGACTTTGATGGAAAACATTCGTTATGGTAATCCTGATGCGACTGATGATGAGGTTGTGATGGCATCAAAACAGGCATGCTGTGATGATTTTATTTCACTTTTACCGGATGGTTATAATACTTTGGTGGGTGAAAGAGGAATTAAATTATCAGGAGGACAAAGACAACGCGTTGCAATTGCTCGTGCCATTTTAAAAAATACGAAGATTTTGATATTAGATGAGGCTACTTCACAGCTGGATTCCCTAACCGAAGAAGCCATACAAAATTCATTGTGGCAACTCATGGAATCAAAGACTACAATTGTTATTGCCCACCGATTATCAACACTATTGCATATGGATAGAATTTTAGTTTTTGAAGCAGGAAAAATAATTGAAGATGGAAGCCATGAAGAGTTATTAGCGAAGGATGGTTTATATAAATCCATGTGGGATGCTCAAGTAGGTGGATTCTTGCCTGAATCCGATCGAGACAGAGACAATTGGGATGAATAATCAGATACCAAGTGCTATGCTATAAAAATAGACTTTTTGAAAATTTTGTTGCAAGGAGCATTGAATTCTCAAGGGGTAGGGAATGATCATCCGGAATTATTTGTTGGCTATTGTCTTTTTAATGATTGTATATCCTAATGCGTATGCAATGAGGTGTGGAGATAAATTGGTCTATGAAGGGGATAGTAAATACACTGTTTTGTCTAAATGTGGTGAGCCACTTGATAAATTGGTTTATGAGGAGAATGTGCCATTATACAACGCGGCTGGTTATCAGATAGGTTATGGTACTAATACAGTCGAAACCTGGATTTATCAAAAATCTCCTGTTGATTTTCAATACGAATTAATTTTTGATTATGGGAAATTAAAACAGATTAACGTAAATCGTAACCCATAATGGTGAGCGTGTAAGAAGCTTTGTGAGGAAAAAAATATGAAAAAATTATTCAGCGGATTACTTATGGGCTTCTCTGCTCTGGCCTATGCAAATAACGAGGTTGTCATCAATGTCAGCTCAAAAAATCCCAGTTTCGTTGTCAGTCTTGCAGCTAATCCAACTACAGGTTATCAATGGTCTGTAGTAGAATTTGACAAAAACTTGCTTACCTTAAGTAATAGCATTTATGAAAAGCCCAAGACTAATTTGATAGGTGCGGGTGGTAAAATGCTATTTACTTTTAACTTGAATAAAGGTAAAACCTATCCCGCTCAAACCAAAATGGTCTTTAAATACGCTCGTTCCTGGGAGCCAGAGAGCGGGACTATAAAAAATGTAACGATTAATTTCGCCAACCCCTCAGACTAAGAATTAAGAAAATTTATTTTTCAATAATATAGTCATAGAGCTTTATTCTATTCACTCCATCCTTTTTTTCTAAAAGGCAGATATCTAGGCTCCCAAAAGAGTTCATCAATTAATCGAGGTAGCTCCTTGTCTTGATTTTTTTGAGCATAACCTGAGTCTATTGCACACTGAGCTACTGCAATAGCTATTTCTTTGGCTACAATTTGCGCATTGTCTAATGAGGGTAACAGGGGCAAAAAGCTGTCCTTTTTACTTGGCGCAAATTTACTTAAAGTCTGGGCGGCAGCCAATATCATATCTTTGGTTAAACGAGAGGCGCTTACCGCCAAAACGCCCAATCCAATTCCAGGGAATACCAAGGCATTGTTGCATTGAGCTATTTGCACCATTCGGTTCTGATATTCAATAGGGGCAAAAGCAGTTCCAGTAGCAATTAATGCCCGTCCTTTACTCCATGCCAATATATCTGAGGGCTGTGCTTCACATTTTTCATCAGGATTTGATAAAGGGAAAATGATTGGTCGCTCGCAGGATGTCGACATAGTTTCCACAATATCTTGTGAGAATGCACCCGTTTGCGCTGAACAGCCAATTAAAATGGTAGGTTTGACATGCCTGATAGTGTCAGTAAACGAAGGATGTTGTTTATTATTAATTTCCCAGGATTGTATATCTATAGGATTCCGTGCATAGGGTTTTTGAGCATCAGTAAGCTCTTGGTCAGTCGCAAGTAATAACCCCTGTTTGTCTATTAACCAGAATCTGTCATAAGCATCAGTTAGGCTCAATCCGCTTTTCACCATCGCATCAACAATTTGGTCGCTAATACCAGTACCTGCTGAGCCAGCTCCAAACACAACGATTCTGTGTTCATGTAAGGGTAGTCCAGTTACATCACATGCTGCCAAAATTGCTGCCAGAGTTACTGCACCAGTTCCCTGAATATCATCATTAAAAGTACACAATTCATCTTGAAATTGATCCAGGATTCGTCGAGCATTGCCTCGACCAAAGTCTTCCCAATGTAAAAAAGCATTTGGAAATTGCTTATGAATTTCATTGACAAAAGTTTTGATAAAATCGTCGTATTCTGAGCTTTTTATTCTGGGGTGACGGCAACCCAGATACATAGGGTCATTTAATAATTCTTGGTTGTTAGTTCCTACATCAAGAAATATGGGTAATGTGCGAGTTGGATCAATCCCACCACATAAGCTGTAAACCATTAGTTTTGCAACAGGTATATCCATTCCTCCTATCCCTTGATCGCCAATGCCTAGGACTCCCTCACCATCGGTCACTACAACAAGGTCTATGTCTGGATTCGAACGGTTATTAATTATTTCCTCAAGCTGGTTTTTATCCGAATGAGCAATATACAATCCTCGTGGCTGTCTGTATTCATGACTAAACCTCTTGGCTGCAGCACCAACGATTGGTGTATAGATGATGGGAAGCATTTCCCCCAAATGACGACTTAGCAGTTTGTAAAATACTATTTGGTTTTTATCATGTAAATTATTCAAATAAATATGTTGCTGCAAACGTGTCGTGTAACTTGAATATTGAAGATAGGCACGTTTTACTTGTTCATCAAGAGTTTCTACGCGGTGTGGTAACTTGCCTAAAAGACCGAAATCTTTTCTTTCTTCCTGAGTAAATGCTGTTCCTTTGTTTAATTGCGGTGTAGTCAGTAAAGGCTTCCCACATAATGAGGTTTCTATGTATAACTCGCCCGTTTGGGGATCACGATTCAAACTAAAATCAAGCATATGGTATTCTCATAAGATAGCGTTACTTGCTGACTGGTGATAATATCGACTTTTTGTAGTTTACATCAAGAGGGCGGGTATGAATAAGTACTTAGTGATAATATTAATAACTTTGGGATTGGTTTCATGTCAGTTTAAAAAAGACGAATCCTATTATCGTTCCCACCCATCCGAACTGCAAAATGCTTTAAAATTGTGCCCTGGCACGCAACCCGATGGATTGAGTTGCCAGCAACTGGAGGCAATTGGCAGGAGGATGAATGGTCTTGCTTATCAACTACAATACAATCCACAAGAGTTTGGTAACAAAATTTTGGCTTTGCAGGAGGTTATTGCCAATCAGCAACGGGAAATACAGAGTAAAAAGGATAACGCTGAATTACAAGATTCATTGAAAAGAAATCAAGAAGATCTTGCTTACTATTTAGCAGTTGTAAAATGGTTAGAATCCCCTGAGAGTTAAACATGAAAATATTAGTAAGCAATGACGACGGGGTTTTGGCGCCCGGTATCAAAATTTTAGCTAATGAGCTGTCCACTTTAGGAGAAGTTAAAGTGGTTGCGCCTGATAGAAATAGAAGTGGCGCCAGTAACTCTTTGACTTTAACACAACCTTTAAGAGTTAAACAATTGGACAATGGTTATTATAGTGTGGATGGAACACCTACTGATTGCGTCCATCTGGCGTTAACCGGATTTTTAGAGCCTACAGACATAGTTGTTTCAGGGATTAATGAGGGTGCCAATTTAGGGGATGATGTACTTTACTCAGGTACAGTGGCAGCGGCTATGGAAGGTCGTTATTTAGGGTTGCCTGCTATTGCAATCTCAATGGTAGGGGACAACATACAACATTATGAAACAGCTGCAATTATTGCCAAACAATTGGTTATAAAATTAAGTGCTAACAAATTACCTTCTCAAACTATATTAAATGTTAATGTTCCTGATTTACCTTTGAATCAAATAAGAGGATTGCAGGTTACGCGATTGGGAACTCGCCATAGCGCTGAGCCTATTATTAAAGAATATGATCCCAGAGGAAGGCCAATTTATTGGGTTGGTCCACCGGGTATAGAAGCAGATGCTGGTGCTGGTACTGATTTTTTTGCAATTAAAACAGGTCATGTTTCGATAACACCGCTTCATTTAGACATGACTCATTATAAGCTATTTGATCATTTATCTAACTTACTTAACGAAATTTGCATAGAAAATTAATAAATAATAAATGAGATAATGATGCGCCTATTTCGCAAACAATTAATTTGTATTTTTTTTATCTTAAGTGCTGCTGGTTGTGGGACAAGAAGTGATTTGGCTCCTGTTACCGAGCTAAAATGGCAGCCTTATTCAAAATATCAGAAATTCCATACGGTGCGATCAGGTGAGACCCTTTATGCTATAGCATTTCGTTATGATACTGATTATAGGCGGCTTGCGATCAACAATCACCTAAGGCCACCTTATTCTTTGCGAGTAGGACAAGTTTTAAGTTTAAAAGGCATCGTGCCAAAATCAAATCACTTTCATTCAGCTCCCAGAGCTAACTTACATATTACCCATAAGCCAAAACAAAAAACTATTTATTCTCCAGCTTATAATGTACGTTCTTCCTCTGGTTGGCTATGGCCAGTTACTGGTCGTGTTGTTACAACATTCATTCCTTCTCAGGGGAAAAAAGGCATAAATATTGCATGTAACAGAGGAGACAAAGTTAGAGCTTCAGCGAGTGGAGTTGTGGCTTATGCTGGCAGCGGTTTGGCTGGGTATGGTAATTTAATTATCATTAAACACAGTAATGAATATTTAACTGCATACGGCAACAATGCCAGAAACCTGGTGACAGAAGGACAGCGCGTTAATGCAGGGCAGGTAATAGCAGAAGCTGGGTTAATAGATAGATCATACTGGGGTGTGCATTTTGAAATTAGAAGAGCAGGGGTGCCAGTTAATCCATTGAATTATCTACAAAAAGGTTGACATATAACTCATAGTTATAGCAACAATAGGCTTGTTAAGAAGTAAAAAACTATTTCAAGGCATAGCTAAACATATAGGTGATACAATGCAAGATGATGAAGAGCCAATTAAGGACAAGGAATTTAAAGAAGAGGAATGGTCTGAGCCAGATGATGAATCTCTGTTGTCAGAAGAAGATGTTGAACCTGATATCGAAAAAATGGAAGAAGAGCTTGATGAACTTCCAGAGTTTACTGATGATGAAACTTTTCCTTCATTCCAGCGCGGGAAAAATATTGCCAAGGCTTTAGATGCGACTCAACTTTACTTGGGTGAAATTGGTTTTTCTCCTTTGTTAACGGCTGAAGAAGAAATCCATTATGCGACTCTTGCTTTAAAAGGTGATATGGAAGCACGCAAGAAAATGATTGAGTCGAATTTGCGCCTGGTGGTTAAAATAGCCAGACGTTATCTTAATAGAGGATTGCCTCTTCTTGATCTAATCGAAGAGGGTAACCTGGGTTTAATGAAGTCTGTTGAGAAATTTGACCCCAAGCGAGGATTCCGTTTTTCAACTTATGCGACCTGGTGGATTAGGCAAACTATTGAGCGCGCAATTATGAATCAAACGAGAACTATCCGTTTGCCTATTCATGTCGTGAAAGAACTTAATGTTTATCTCAGAGCGGCAAGGCAATTGACGCAAAAACTGGATCATGAACCATCACCTGAAGAAATAGCAGAAATGGTGGATAAGCCTTTGGAGGATGTCCAAAAATTATTGGGATTGAATGATAAAGTCGCTTCAGTTGATACTCCAATTGGATTTGATGAAACCAAATCTTTATTAGATACAATTGCTGATGAAAACAGTTTAAATCCTGCAGAGCTGCTAACCAATGAGAATTTAAGGCAGCATATAGAATCTCTTCTGGATAAATTAACTGAGAATCAACAGCAGGTTATCGCAAGACGTTTTGGGTTAAGAGGTTTTGAAAAAGCGACACTGGAAGACGTTGGTAAGGAAATTGATTTGACCCGAGAACGCGTTCGCCAAATTCAAGTTGAAGCGTTGAAGACACTTAGAACTTTGTTAGAGCGGGTTGGACTAACACAAGAGGATTTGTTTTGATTTAACCAGTTAATTAATTACACACAAGTTGGGTCAAATTTGACCCAACTGAAACCAAATTAATTAATTACCGTCAATTTTACATCTTAAAAAGCAGTCAATTTATTGACTAAACTCTATTTTAAAGCCTTGCCAACAATTAAGATAATCCATTTGCCTACTGGGATGTCGATAGGCTTGCTCAGTTACTTGCCAGTAGTCTTTGGTTTCAAACATAAAGGCTAGGGAGTTGATGTAATTTGGTTTTAGATCCTGCGACGCTGCAATTTCGTAAGATTCATAATCAGGTCCGTGTGGAGTCATGCAATTATGGATGCTGATACCACCCGGTATGAATCCTTCCTTCTTGGCGTCATATTCACCATAGACAAGTCCCATCAGTTCATTCATGTAGTTTCTATGAAAATAAGGCGGTCTAAAAGTATGTTCGGCAACCATCCAGCGAGGTGGGAAAATAACAAAGTCCAAGTTAGAAACACCGGGTATTTCGCTTTCTGAAGTTAATACAGTGAATATGGAAGGATCAGGGTGATCAAAACTGACTGTGTTAATTGTATTGAACAAACTGAGATCATAACAATATGGTGCATAATTGCCATGCCAGGCGACGACATTTAAAGGAGAGTGGTTGCATACAGTAAACCATAATTTTTTCTGGTTTTTACAGATTATAGTATGCTCGCTGCCAGAGTTTTCAAATGCGGCTACTGGATATTGAAAATGTCTTGGGTTTGCCAAACCATTGGCTCCAATGGGGCCTAACTGAGGTAAGGTTAAGGGATTTCCGCTATTTTCACAAAGATAACCTTTTGCCTCCTTGCTGATTACTTCCACTTTAAATTTAACGCCACGAGGTATCACCGCGATCGATCCGGAAGAGAGCATTAATTTGCCAAATTCAGTATGCAGATGAATCTCGCCTGCATAGGGAACAAATAATAACTCACCATCATTATTGGCGAAATATTTATCGCTCATGGAGTGGTTGCAATAATAAGTATAGGTATTAACTAACGGGCTACCGGCAATATGAAATAGTCCTTCAACAAAATCACATTTAATTTGAGAGCTGTTATAAAGAGGTGACCAACGCATGGCATTGGGTGACAACTCATCAACAAAAGGTTGCATAATATTAAACTCATAGGGGTAATACGTGCCCTGGGTAACAGTAGGAAGTATTCTATATAGCCAACTTCGAAGATTATTATGTCGGGGACGAGTGAATGCGGTTCCACTTAATTGTTCTGCGTAAAGTCCTAAGCTACAGTGTTGCGGTGAGTTTTGATTTGGGGGTAGTGCTCCTTTAACAGCCTCGCTGTGGTGATAATTACCAAATCCTTGCAAATACACAGTTCAATCTCCTTCAAGATTTTTGATGGTGCTAGCATAGTCCAAAAAAGTTCAAATTGTCGAGAGCATCGATGGCTTTAGTCATTCTTTTTGGTGTTAGAGCATTGTATAATCTCCAAATAAAAATTCATTTAGAGGTGATGTAATGGCTGGTCATAGTAAATGGGCTAATATCAAATTCCGTAAAGGTGTTCAGGATGCCAAAAGAGGAAAAATATTTACTAAATTAATTCGTGAAATTACTGTAGCTGCCCGTATGGGGGGAGGAGATGAGTCAAGTAATCCACGCTTGAGAGATGCTGTTAAAAAGGCTCTGAATGCTAATATGAAGCGTGATACCATAGATAATGCTGTCAAGCGAGGGGTAGGGGGAGTTGATGGTGAGGCTATGATAGCCATGCGTTATGAAGGTTACGGGCCAGGTGGTGTTGCTATACTGGTAGATTGTTTGTCTGACAATAAAAATCGAACCGTATCGGAAGTTCGACATGCTTTTTCAAAACATGGGGGTAATTTAGGCACTGATGGTTCAGTATCCTATCTTTTCACTAATCAAGGTGAAATTCTCATGGCTTCTAATCAGCCAGAAGATAAAGTGATGGAGATTGCAATCGATGCTGGCGCTTCTGATGTTGCTGTAGAAGATGGTCAGATAGAGATCATTACCCCTGTAGAAGCTTATCACACCGTCTTAAATGCTTTACAGGATGCCGGTTTGGAGGTTGAGCAGTCTCATTTAACTATGCGTGCACAAACCTTGGTTCCAATTAATGATGAAACGGCTGAAAGTTTAATTAAACTGATTGACATGCTGGAGGATTTGGATGACGTACAAGAAGTTTACAGCAATGCTGAATTCTCTGAAAAAATATTAGAATCAATGAATTAATGACGATTATATTAGGGATAGATCCAGGCTCACGGGTTACAGGATATGGATTGATTAAAGAATCTGACCGTAAAATTGCGTACATCGATAGCGGCTGTATTCGCACATCAAACGATACGGAATTAAGTCATAAATTATTGCAAATATATGATGGAATATGTGAGCTAATGGATCACTATTCCCCAACTGAGGTTGCTATTGAGCAGATATTTATGCATAACAATCCTAATTCAGCTTTGAAATTAGGACATGCGCGGGGGGTTGCCATGGTAGCAGCAGCCTCACATCGTGCGAAAATCTTTGAGTATTCAGCAAGAGAAATAAAGCAAAGTGTAGTTGGTTATGGGGCCGCTGAAAAAGATCAAGTGAGTCATATGGTTGTAGAGCTTCTTCAGCTCAATCGAGCTCCTCAAAAAGACGCTGCCGATGCTTTGGCAATAGCAATATGTCATAGCCATATGAGAAATGGTTTGTCAAAATTAATCGGTTCAAGAGGAACGAAACGCAGGAGGATGAGACTATGATAGGCTGGCTCCATGGTCAAATTATAGATAAGCATCAGCCAGGAAAATTGGTTCTTGATGTCAATGGCGTAGGATATGATGTAGAAACATCTTTGAATACTTTTTTTCAGATAGAAAATGGTAACCAACCTGTCGGATTACATATTCACACCATAGTTCGAGAAGATGCTTTGTTATTGTATGGCTTCCTGGATAAAGAGGAGCGTTCTTTATTCAGATCATTAATTAAAGTGAATGGGGTAGGCCCCAAACTGGCTATGACTGTTTTATCCAGTATTTCTCCTAAGGAATTTATTCAGTGTATTCACCAGGAGAATGCTGCTTTATTAACCAAATTACCTGGCATAGGCAAGAAAACTGCAGAGCGCTTAGTAGTTGAAATGAGAGACAGTATAAAACAATTTGATGGTTCGGTTTCCGATACCTTCCAAAAGCAGGCAGGTAGCACTCATAGTCAACAAGAGGCAATCAGCGCGTTGGAGGCATTAGGCTATAAGCCACAAGAGGCGTGGAAAGTTATGAATAAAATTGATAATGGCAATAAGAGTTGTGAGCAATTGATTCGTGAGGCTTTGCAAATTCTTTCTTCGCGATGAGATTGTAACTGTGATCTGATAAAATTCTCGATAATAAACAGGAGCATTTATGAAAAGAATGATCGGTTTTATGGTAAGTGTGATGCTAACCTTTGCTGTCAATGCTGCTGATTCTCAAGTCAATACTCATAAACACCAAACTGATAAGGGTAAAGTGACCCCAGGTATGTCAATTCAGAGAAACACAGAGCAATCAACGGCTATTACAGCCGATGCAGCCTCTTCAAATACCACAGAAAAGGTTACTTCCCAACAGATGAAAGAGCATAAAAAAAGTGTAAAGGAAGCGAACTATAATGCTCAAAAGAAGGAAGAAGAAGCAAAGACTGCGACCGATACCCAGAAACAGGAAGCAGATTCTCCAAGCTAAAGGTGGTACTATCATCACCTTAGAAGCTTTCTTTAAATAGGAAATCCTCTTGTATTTCTGCTTTGCTCATTCTCAGTTTTCTCAGTTTTCTCAGTTTTCTCAGTTTTCTCAGTTTTCTCAGTTTTTTCGCTAATTTGTGACTTTATTTGAGGAGTGTTTCTTTCTGTTTCTGCTGACAAGCTCTGTGCTCTTTGTCTCTGAGGAGTAGGTTGTGGTGCTTTTTCACAGAGCTTATCCAACATATGAGTGTAGGAGCTAGGATAACACAGGGTTTCAAAAGCAATGCTCTTAAGTTTTTCTTTTGCATGTCTATCATTTAAGTAATAGGTTAAAAACTCTTGAAAACTCTTATCGTCTTTAAACTGCATCCAACCTGCATTAGCATCAAAATAGTCGATGATGAAACCTTGAGGTGTCGGTTTAGTTCGTTTGTGGATAGCAACAACATGTCCAGAACTGCTATTAGCATAGCTAACAAAGGTAGCAGATTTACCATACTTGTCTAATTCAGACATTATTCGATCAGTGAATTCTTCAAACTGTTTTTCTGGTTCAGATCCCACTGTATCCTCATACTCAAGAAAGATATGTTCTTTTTGAGACTGTTGAGTTTCATAGATTTTAGGATTAAGACGGACAAAATCATTAAAACTTGGTATTGCCTGTAGTATTTTATCCGTTGCTTTGGTTGGCTGAATAGATACCTCTTGATTCCCTCGAAAGCCCATAAATCTGTCTTTCTTTATTACATCGTTTGCCCAATGCCTAGCTAAGCCGTGACACATACCACTCTTTAAACCCATGCCTGGAAGCATTGCCTGACTGCAATGGAGAACAATCCGACCACCTAGTTCACGACATTTTTCTTGATGCCGATAGGCCTGCAAATTTGTACCATGCTGAACTATGGTTTTCTGTAACTCCTTCGTTCTCGCAGCAGTTGTAGTGCATCCAATCGATAAATATTTTAACGCACGAGCTAAGGGCTCCTGTCCATCAATTATGGCTATCATTCGTTGCTTTTCAATTTCTCCTTCCAATTGAAGCAAGGATACGTCTTGTAACAAGTTTGGAGTAACCACTGGATTTGGAATATGAGATACTTTTAATTTCATCAACAAAATCAATTGGTTAAATTGTTGAGAATATTTATCTTTATAATATGAGGATTCCAATTCTTGCTCAATTAGATACAGGATTGATGGATTATCTTGTTCTAAAAGACCGTGAATTTTTTTAAGAAAAGGGTCTTTGCTATCAGCCTCGTGTAAAAATTGTAAAAACTCTTTCTTTAGATTTTGATAATTCTTTTCAAAATCCCCGTTTATACAACTCTCTATGAGTTTTAAATCACTCTCAATTTTTTGAATCATTTCATGCCGACGTTTATCTTTGTCTGGTGCCATCTCTGAATTTATTTTTTTCAATGAAGTAGATAATTGTTCGAGTTGCTCTTTCATGGTTTTTACTGCTAACTCAAATGTGCGTGGTTGATGAGCTTTATATTGAACATTTAAGAGTTTGTCAGAGTATTTATCAACAATCTCTTTCTGCTCAGGATTTAGTTTTACCAAGTCAGCTTCAATGACAGCCGCTAATGCATTTAGGATTTGAGGCATTTTAATTAAAATATAATCTATATATGTATATTATGGACTATATGCGTTAATTTTGACAGATTAAGGCTTACAGCAAGTTACCTCAAAAGAAATATTACTGAAAATAGGAAATTTTAGATTCATTGCCTAGTATTACCGAAAAAGAAAAATAAGAAGGGACAATTTTTATGGGGAAGTTATCAATCTGAGTTATGGTAAAAAGTTGTGTACGGTATTAATTGAACAAAAGAAAGGGTGGTGTAGTTATTATTAACTGATGAGAGTTATGATTTGATTATAGAGTTTATTTTGGTTTTGTTTTGATGGGCAAGTAAACTCTCACAATTAAGCCTGTACCAATTTTAGGTGAGTCAAGCACGACTCTTCCACCGTGAAGTTCGCAAATTTGCTGTACGATAGCCAAACCCAGACCGCTACCAGGGCTTTTGTTTCCTAATACTCTAAAAAATCTTTCAAAAACACGTTTTTGTAATTCAGGCGGGATTCCTGGGCCATTGTCACATACTTCGAGTATGATTTCGTTATTATGTTTTAATAATCGAACAATGACTCTTCCATTTTCCATGGAATATCGAATGGAATTATCAACCAGATTGCGTATTAATATTCCCAAAGCGGTTGGATTTCCATAAATTTTAGGCATTTTCTCATCAGTTTCAAATTCCAGTTCAATTTGTTTTTCAACTGCAGACGGAGCTAACATAGCTAATATTTCACGAGTTAATTTACTTAGATTGACTTCATCTTGCTCATGTAGTTCTGTTGCTTCTGGTACAAGTTTACTCATGGTTAGTAACTGCTGCACTATATGTGTACTTCGATTAACACTGGCAATTAATTTTTGTAAAGCCTGATTTTTTTCTTCTATATCATTGGAGTTCAAAGCCACTTGAGCTTGGGCTTTAAGTGCTGCAAGAGGTGTTCTCAACTCATGTGCTGCATCGGCAGCAAATCGTTTTTCACGCTCAAACCCTTCCTTGAGTCGAAAAAATAATTTATTTAATTCATCAATTACAGGTTTAATTTCTTCGGGAACTTCTTGTAAATCAACAGGTTCCAGGTGACTTGGTGCGCGGTTAGCAACCTCTTCTGCTACTCTATCCAGACTGTCTAGTCCTCTTCCAATAATGATCCATATCAATAGTCCTGATAATGGAAAAGTAAGCAACATAATATAGAGATCATCTTGGGCAATTCTGTGACCCAGCTCATTTCTGGTATCATAACGCTCTGCCAGTACAGTACGAATTCCTGCTTTGTCATTATAAGTTGTGAATACTCGCCAATCCTGGTTAGAAATTCTTTTATCGCTGAAGCCGTCTGTCTCTGCTGTTAATGGTATTTTAGGGGCAGTAGGTGAATGTAATAATAATTTACCTCCATTGGTCCATACCTGAAAATTAAATTTATCCAAATAATTTTCTTGAGGCTCATCATTTAAATATCTTTTTTGATAATAAGTATTAATTTTTTGGGGAATAGATTCCAGGGCATTTTGAATTTTTGCAAGAGGCCTTTGATGAAGATCATCCCCTAATAAGGCTTGATAGGATAGCGCGGAAATAGCCATCAATGTATCAAGGTGGTCTTGAATGTCTTTTTGATCAAGATAATAGTTACCAATAGCAGTTAATGTTGTAGTAATAGTAATTGCAAGAAGCAGATTAATTAATAAAAATTTTCGAATGGACGATTTCACGATAGAAGTACACTGTCATTTTTTTCAGCCATATATCCTACACCACGTATAGTGCGGATAAAGTTTGCGTTAAGTTTTTTACGTAAATTATGTATATGAACTTCGAGAGCATTACTGTCCACGTCTTCTTCCCAGCCATAAATACTCTGCATTAATTGTTCTCGAGATAAAACCTGGCCACTGTTTTCAAGTAATTTCTGCAATAGAGCAAATTCTCTTCTTGGAACATTGACGAGTACATCATCCACGAAGACAGAATGAGCAGCAGGATCGAGAGTAATATTTTTATATTGCAACACGGAATCAGCTCTGCCCTGAGAGCGCCTTACCAATGCTCTAATCCTTGCACTTAATTCGTTTAAATCAAAAGGCTTAATATGATAATCGTCAGCACCGCTATCTAAGCCTTTTACCCGATCTTCTATTGATTCTCGAGCTGTAAGAATAATCACAGGTGTGCTATTTCCATCATGTCTGATGTTTTGCAATAATGATAAACCGGATAATTTAGGTAATCCCAAGTCAAGAATAATTAATTCAAAAGACTCTGATTTGAGAGCCGCCCGAGCAGCTTCGCCATCTTTTAGCCAGTCAACAACATAACCAAATTGTGTCAGTCCGGCTTTTACTGCATCGCCAAGCAGTTCATCGTCTTCAACAAGTAATAATCTCATCGGTGCTCCTACTTTTTCTCTTATTACATGCTATATTTTTCTGCAGATACAGAGATATCACTATTGTTTTTCAAAGCTTTTTTCATCTGTGTGTTTTGTTAAATAAAAAGCTTGAATCAACACAAAAAGTAAAGTAAACCCAACACCACCAAATAATTTAAAATTAACCCATACATCAGTGTCATAATGATAGGCAACATATAAATTTAATGCCCCCATTACTATAAAAAATAATGTCCATGCTAAATTAAGTCGATACCAAATTTTTGTTGTTAAATTGATGTTTGCTTCCATCATTTTTTGTATTAGTGGCTTAGATCCTATATAACTTGAACCATAAAAGACAAGAGCAGATAACCAGTAGATTCCTGTAGGCTTCCATTTGATAAACCAAGGGTTTTGAAAGAATAACGTCGCTCCTCCCAAGACCATAATGATAGCCAGACTAAACAAATGCATTTTTTCATAATGCTGAAACTTTAATCTGTAAAACGCAACTTGAGTTAATGAAGCTACCATAGCAACAGCAGTAGCGGTATAAATGCCAAAAAATTTATAGACTATAAAAAATAAAACGATAGGAAAAAAATCGAATAGTAATTTCATATATTGTTTAATTTATCAATTAATTAATATCATTATAACACAAGTTTTAGAACTCACCTGCAAGCTTCATACCGTATTAACAAAATAATTTGCACAATTTACATACTTATCACAGATTTTTTATTTAATAATCTTTAAGCTTTTAGCGGCATGCAGTAGTCTTGGTGTTCCCTCAAAAGCATGCTTCTGTTTCAAACAGATGCATTAATCTATCTAGTTTATATCATGATAATGCACATAATCTAGCCAATTAATATTTTTTGTCCCAAGCGAAGGAGCATTGATTTTTTAAGTCCTGGATTTAAACTGATAATAGTATTCACTTTTGTTTGGTGCTTTTTGGCAATAACGCTCAAACTATCCCCTGATTTTACTATATACACAACAGGTTGCTTGACTCTTTTCCATATGATCAGCCGCTGGCCTTTACGTAATGGCGCGTTATTTGCCAATTTATTCCAGTTTTGTATCTCTTTAGCTGCAACCCCATAAGTTTTTTGAATTTTCTGATAACTATCATTATTTTGTACGATATGAATAATACGGACATTTTTCATAGGTGCCAGCTGTTTAGTAGCAGGTTTTTTTTCTTGTGGAGGTATTTTAGCTGCTACCGGGGAATTTTTGCTGCTCGGAATGAGTAGGGATTGATTAAGTTGAACTTTATTGCTGGTTAATTGGTTGAGTTGTTTTATCAAATTGACTGTTGTGTGATATCTCTTTGCAATAGCATCCAAGCTGTCACCTCTTTTTACTTGATGTTTAGTCCAGTTTACGCGCTTATCTTCGGGTATATTCGATAGATTCAAGTTAAATCTTTCGACTTTTTCAGCAGGTATTAGTAATTTAAATGGCTTATAAGGTGCAGTTGTCCATCGATTATAACCGGGATTTAGTTTAATCAACTCCTTATAACTGATGCCGGCGAGTTTAGCGGCATGATTTAAATCAATTTGACTACCAATATTGACCTCTTCAAAATAAGGAAGATAGGGAATATTGGGAAGTGATATTTTATACCGTTTTGGATTGTTAATAATTTCTGCCAGAGCTAATAAACGCGGGATATATACCTTGGTTTCTCTGGGAACTGGCAGATTCCAGAATTGCACCTTGCGCCCGTTACGTGCGGTTGATTTGAGCGCCCGTGAAATTGTTCCTTCTCCAGAGTCATAAGCGGCAATAGCTAAAATCCAGTTACCACTAAAATATTTATTTAGATAGACGAGGTAATTTAATGCGGCATCAGTTGAAGGGCCAATGCTACGTCTTCCATCAAACCACCAGTCTTGCTTTAATCCAAGATCGCTTCCAGTTCGAGGCATGAGTTGCCATATACCAGCAGCGCCTGCTCCTGAATAGGCAAAAGGATCATATGCACTTTCTATCATGGGGAGTAGCGCCAATTCTCCGGGCAGTTTTCTTTTCTTTATCTCACCTAATACGTGGTAAATGTAAGGTTCAGATTGGCTACTTACTTTGTTGATATAACTAGGATGAGAAATTAGCCATCTGATTTGTTCTTGCACTTCTGGGCGAGTTACTTCATGGCTTAAGCTAAATTCACTACGTAATACATCCCATACATCTGGAGCTGTGCCAGAAATTGCCGGGTTAGAAATACCAATAAAAATAAGGATGAATGATAAAAATCTTTTTATAATCAATAAATTACAATTCAATGGTCTTACCTGTTATTATAATTGGCTAATCAGTTTACTAAAAATTAATGAAGGATTAAACCCTTTTTGGTTTAATTGGGAGCAAATGGGTTTTTATTTAATCTTTTTGTTATATTATTTGAATGAGTTTTTTTGATTTCTCAATACTTTAAAAACGTCCAGAGAATCTGAAGAATTCGCACCATGCGAGAGAGCATATTGTTTTACTTGCTCTTTATCAGTGCGTAAAAAAGGATTAATTGATAATTCCAAGTCTATATTAGACGGGAGAGTACAAGATGATGGTTGTTTCAGAATTTGTTGCATGTAATTGATGACTGATGAATTGCAGGGCTCAACGGTATGTGCAAATTTTAAATTCTGGAAGGTGTATTCATGAGCACAAAAAACTTTAGTATTTCGCGGGAGTTTTTTAAATAAGAGCAGGGATTCATGCAATTCCTCTATAGTTCCATCAAACACTCTACCGCAACCAGCAGAAAATAGAGTATCTCCACAAAATAACCATCCTTGTTGTGGTTCATAATAACTGATATGGGTAGAAGTATGCCCTGGATTAAATAAAATATGAAAGTGAAGAGAGCCCACTTGAACAGATTGACCTTGTTTAATTGGGTGGGTTACATTATTGATTCGTTCATCTATGGGGCCATAGACCTTACAAGATGGCCATTGCTTGATTAGCGAGTCAACACCTCCTATATGATCATAGTGGTGGTGGGTTAATAATATCGTTCTTAGTGTCAGCTGGTTGGATTGGGCAAAGCGTATTATTGGTGCTGCTTCTCCTGGATCAACACAATCTAATACCCCAGCTATTTTATCAATAAAGGTCCAGATATAATTATCTGAAAAAGCCGAAATAGGCAGGATAGTCATAATTTATAACTCGTGACATAATTTTGAACCTGATTCAATCATATAAGAAGATGAGCCAGGGTTAAAATAAGTTGTTAATGTCTCTAAAACTAACTTGATTTCTGAAGGGAAAGTATAGGGAGGATTAATTATCCAAAGACCACAACCAGTCATTCCTTCATTAATGAGTGGATTCAAATGAAGCTCAATCCTTACCGATTTGGAACTAATTTCTCTCATTTTCCTCAAGAATTGTTCAGTCCATGCTTTATTGACAACAGGATACCAAACACAATATAAGCCGGTAGAAAATTTTGAGTAAGCATTTTTTATAGCGTATGGAATTTCTTTGTATTCTTCTTTTCTTTCATATGAGGGATCAATAAAAATTAACCCACGTTTTTCCGGTGGCGGCAAAAGGGCATTTAATTTTGAAACTCCATCCGTGTGGTTAACATAAACTTTTTTATTAAAATGAGGAAGTTTTAATAAGAAATTATATTCTGTTGGGTGTAATTCACATAAGTATAATCGGTCTTGAGAGCGCAGTTGATTGATTGCGAAATAGGGGGAACCAGGATAATAACTCAATGTTGAATTAAGATTTATTTGCTTGATTACACTAATATATTCAAGAAAAAGAGAGGGGAGATTCTCTCTATCGAGCCATACTGGATTAATTCCTTCCTTATATTCTTCTGTTTTTAAAGACTGCTTGTCTTTTAAATCATATATCCCTCGACCTGAATGGGTTTCAAGATAGAATAAGGGTTTATCTTTGTGGGTTAGATAAGCCAATAGTCGAGTTAGGGTGATGTGCTTGATGACATCAGCAAAATTTCCGGCATGATAGCCATGTTGATAACTGAGCATGAAAGAGGGCTTCAAAAGATATTTTCCAAATTATATCAAAATAATGGTTTATGCTGTAGCCGCATATTAGACTTCTTGCATAAGCGGTCTCTTTTATTTTACTCCCGCATCGTAAGCGTTTCTTCAACACTTATGTACTGCATGTAAACTCCGTATGCGCCATGTCCTGAAGCAAAATAATCAGGTTATGCAAGAGGCCTATTTTGCTTCCAGTTACTTTATTTCATAATTTATGCACTATACTTTTTTTGAGGGGAGTAAATTGGGAGACTAAGATGGGTTTACATGAAGAGTTTGAGGATCAATCATTTTCAGATTACAACTATGACGAAGAAATTGATGATCATATAGATGATTTAAATCAAAAAAAGAAAATCAGGCGTATGCTTGAGGATAGGCTTGAACGTAAGCGTCTAAAAGAAGAGTTCAAAGACGATTTTGATGAGCTAAGTGGTGAATTTGATTGGGATGAACTGGATAAATAACTTCATTCTCTTAATCTTGCTGCTGACATCATAGTATTTTCAAGCAAAGTGACAATAGTCATTGGGCCAACTCCCCCTGGAACAGGTGTGATCCAGGCTACTTTTTCGACTGCCTTCTTAAAATCAATATCACCCCTGATACTGCCATCGGGCAAACGATGCATTCCTACATCAATCACTACTTGATGCTCTCTGAGCCAGTCAGTGGCAATGACGTCCATCTTTCCAGTGGCTACTATTAGAAAATCAGCAATCTCAACAAACTTCTGTAATTGTTGGGTAAACTTGTGGCATATTGTTACGGTAGCACCAGCTAATAGTAACTCCAGACTCATTGGCCTTCCAACAATATTGGATGCCCCAATCACTACAGCATGTTTTCTTTTTACATTGAGCTCATAGTGATGTAATAAATTCATAATCCCCAAGGGAGTGCATGGTCTTAAAAACGGGTTTCGTTGAGCAAGTCGGCCTAAATTATAAGGATGAAATCCATCCACGTCTTTCTCGGGTTTTATGTATTCTATTATAGTTCTTTCGTTAATATGTTTGGGCAAAGGTAATTGGATTAAAATACCATCAATTTTATCCGATTGATTTAACTCATTGATCAGTTCAATTAATTTTTCCTGAGTTGTTTCGGCAGGCAAATCGTAAGAATGAGAGGTGATCCCTACTTCTTCACAAGCTTTTCTTTTATTACTGACATAAATCACTGATGCAGGGTCATTGCCAATTAAAACAACAGCAAGTCCAGGCGCCCTTTGCCCTTGCTCCACATGGTATAGTACTCTTTGCTTTAGTTCAGCTCTGCGAAGGGCAGAGATTTCTCTTCCATCGATTAGTGATGCAGGCATTTTCTTCTCGCAATTTTTATGGAGTACATTATGAATTACGGGTTATTCTAATGCAATATGATTCATATGCAACAAGGAAAATACACTTATTCTTGCAGTTTTCTTAAATAATTTTGCGCCAGTTGATAAGCTTGCGATAAATTGTGATGCACTTCAGGATGCATGTTCTGATCCTGAGCTTCCATTTCATTTTTGCAATCCAGAAGAAAATCTTGTAACAATTTGCATTTTTCCTTTTTGCTGATATCCATTAGAAATATTTCGATCACTTCATTTTCTCTATTCATCGCTATTCCAAATTTAATTTTACTAATCCTTAATATAATTATAGTTGAAGGTCTATTGAAGTTATGAATTTTCCTGGTTGGATTTTAAAAGGCCACAATTGATTTGCCTTGTTAAATTAGTTGAAATATGTGATGTAATTTTATACATCATCTTATGATTTTTAGGGAATAATTTCGTGTTTTCTTGAATAGACTAAAGGATAATGATACTTTTTACTTAGGTAATTAAATCATCAACATCTTGTATCACAGGTGCATGGAGCTCTGATTGAAAAAAACTGTTCTGCATGCGGCTATATTCTCATTGACTATGCCAATATCTCTTTATGCGCTTGGCTTAGGTGAAATGAAGGTACAGTCCTCATTGGATCAGCCTTTTTCAGCCGAAATCGAATTAATAGATGTAGGAGCAGATCCTCTTGCCAGTATCAAGGTGAGTCTGGCTGATCCGGAGCAATTTGAACAAATTGGACTTGAGCGAACTGCGGTCTTGTCTTTGTTACGGTTTCAGGTTGAGAGAAACCCAAAAGGTACTCCTGTTGTAAAAGTATCGTCTACAGAAAGAATGACAGAACCGTATATGGAAATTGTCGTCGATCTAACCTGGCCAAAAGGTCAATTATACAAGGCCTATACAGTATTATTAGACCCGCCAGGATATCAATTGGGAATTACCACCGCTCAAAGCAGGCCAGTTTATTACAAGAAGAAATCCGCAAGTTACAGTAATGAGCCTGGTGTTATTGAAAAGACTGTGATTACTACAGTGGAGCATGGCCCTGCATCAAGAAGTGACAGAAAAAAGAAAACGACTTATGGCCCAACTGTAACGAATGAAAACGTTTGGCAAATTGCTCAAAGATATAAAACTTCAAAATTGATTTTGCCTCAGGTTGTATTAGCAATAGTTGGCGCGAATCCCGAAGCATTTAAGGATGGAAATTTAAACGGTTTAAAAGTTGGCGTTCGGCTAGTTATTCCATCAACTGAAGAAATTGCAAAAGTACCTTCTGATTTGGCTATTGAAGAGGTGATGGCTCACGACAAAGCCTGGAATGAACATACATCTATTAATCATGTATTAGCTCCGCCATACATCAATAGTTCAATAGTGGATGTGACTCCAAAACAGACTAAAGCTTCTTCAATCCCGGTAATTCCAAAGTTTACTATTGGAGAAAACTCTAACATTCCGACACTTCAACAATTAGTCCCCGATAGCACTTCAGTTTCGATAGATACATCTACCCAACAGCAACCTGTACAAAACAACAATATAGTACAGACAACAGAACAAAATGAAAAAATTAAGGCAGAAATTTCAATTACAACAGCAGCAGTTGAATCAGTTCGGGAAGCAAATGCATTATTGATGGAACAATTACGAATTCTGCAAGAGCAAAATAAAAAATTGCAGGAAAAGCTGGATAAGCGTGAGAAAGAAATAGAGTTAATGCGTACGCAGGTTCAAACCATGTTGAAGGAGCGTAAAGCCATCGCGTCTCAAGTCAGTTCACTTCCCAATAATGAACAAGGGATGAACCTTTGGCCGTATATCATTTTATTGATATTTGCTGCAGGAGGAGCAGGATTTGTTTATTGGTACCTCAGACAACGCCAACACAGAGAGGATATTTCTCCTTACAAAACAGATTCTGATTCAAGTCCGAAGCCATTTATGCCTTTAGTTGAGCCATCGAAATACGAACCAGATACCCAGGCTGATGATAAGGAAACTTCCGTCCAGGAAAAAGTATCTGACAGTGAAAAAGAAACTGGAGTTGGTGTTTCTAAAGCGGATTGGACTGAGTATCAACCTAAAGAAATGGATAAAATCGAAAAAGCTGATGCAGTAGAATCTGAAACAGTTGAGGATGTGACATATCTTGGAAGTACAGAACAGTTAAGAGCAAAAGAATATACAGAATTAGAATCAGAAGTTCAGACTAAACCAGAGGCCCAGGCTGAGCCAGAAGTTCAGGCTGGAGAAAATCAAATTATGTTTGAGCCCGTTATGGAACCTGAGCAATTCGATGTTAACAGGGATGATGAGGTTGATAATTCTCAGTTAAGTGAAGATAAAACTCAGCAAACTGAAGGCCATCAAAGTTCTGAGATGATAGAGTTTGAGTCGGGTTTACATGAATTAATCAAAGATAAGCCCAAAACTAAAATAACAGAATCAACAGATGAAGGAGATGATAATGGAATAGATTTCATTCCTTTAACTATAAATGAGGCTGACAAAACATTAAAGCATGAACAAGAAATCGAGAAGTCAGACAAAAAGGAAGATAAAAAATCAGAAAAATTTTCTACAAAGGAAAATAAGTTAGATTTAGATAATTCAGACTTTGATATGAAAAACCTCGAATCCGAACCTGAAATAAGCCAGGAGGAAAAAGAAGCCCACATTTCAGAAATAACTGAATTTGACCAGAAATCTACTCAGGAAGAAAAAACAGAAAAAGGTATTTCTACATCTCAATCTGTTGATAAGGCGACATTCACCAAGTCATCCGGTGAAAACAATGAAACCTCCAGTCCATTAAAGAGTAAGAAGGCATTAGATACTTTGTTAGATTTGGCAAAAACCTATATTAGTATGGGCGATATAGAAACAGCAAGAAGTTCTCTTGAGGAAGTGATCGAGCATGGAAGTGCCAATCAAAAAGAGCAAGCCAGGCAGTTACTGGAACAATTAAAGTAACAAATAACACAAAAATTACGACCACCCAATCTCTTAATATTCGTCTTTGCTATTTAAAAGACAGGCTTATTAGTCATCAAATAAAATACTCCAATAAGGCTTAAGAATGCCGGCCAACCCAGAATAAACCAATAAAGAAAATATCGGTGATATTTCTCTGGTAAAGTAGTGTTATTTTTTACGGTCTCTATGGCTAGATCCCTCATTTTGATTTGCAGGCAGACGACAGGAAACCAACAACATGCCGCAACGACATATCCAAGAATTGATCCCAGTATCCATAAAGAAGTCCAAGAAAATCCAGCAAGGTAAATCATGGCAAACCCTGTGAGTGGTTGTAATATTCCAGATGTACCAGTGAATATCCAATCAGCAAAAACCACATATTTTGAAATGGCAGCAATAACAATCGGATTTTTTGTTCTATGGCCATAAATCATCACACTTGCTGTTCCTATACCTGTACCAAAAAGTATCGTTGAACTCAGCACGTGGATAAACTTTAAATAGAAATAGAGCATTATTTATCAGACTCCAAACCCAGACCTATTAAAATAGCTATTAACAAAGGAATGTTCTTGGCTATGGGAGCAAATGGATCTAACCAAAGGTAAGGCAGTTTGATGGTAATAATCACTGTATATACCAAAATGGTAATCAGTTGCAATATACTGGTCAATTTAAATCGATAATTAAACAACATGGCTATACCTAAAAGGCCATCCCATAAAGCTGAAGCATAAAATAAGAATAACTGCCATAAGGATGAAAAACCTATTTGAGCAAACAAAGTTAATGAGTCACTTTTAGGGTAAAAAAACAAACAACATAAGGCTGTCCAAATCCAGACAAAGGATATTCCGAGTCTTAGGGGAAGTTTAAGAAAGTATAATTGCGCATGCCAATGGTCTTGGACTGAACTCGGTTGACTATAGAGACCTTCTTCATAGTCTCTTGGAGTAAAGTTAACATAATTAGCAAATCGCTGTGTTTCTTCCTGAGTAGTAATGTTATCACTGGCAAGCATTTTATACGAAACAGTATTTATAGTTGAATAGGGGAGCAAATCGCCAAGTCGGGTCAATAGTCGAATAAATGTCAATGGAATATGTATTATTCTGGTTTTGGTGAACCCAAGCCAGGAACGCAGTTTTATTATTATTTCTTCTAGCGTGATTATTTTTTTGCTTACGGCATGCAAAATAATAGTTTCGGTTACAGGCGTACTCACCAATCGTACTATTGCTTGAGATAGGTCATTTAGAGAGATAGGTTGAAATTTTTGTGTCCCTTGCCCAGGTATAGCGGTAAAAAAAGGTGTTCCAGCAATCCCTCTGAATAGAGAAGACCCTCCATAAGAGCCTTTTCCATACACATAAGAGGGCCTTACTATAACTGACGGGATAGAGAGTGTCAGTAAGTAATCATCTATCGCTTTTTTACTCGTAGCATAACTCACATCAACTTTATCAATTCCCAAAGCAGATATTTGAATAATTTTTTTTACCCCAGAGTTTATACACGCATCAAAAAGTGCTTTTGGAGTTTCATAATGGACATTCCATATGATTCTCTCATCAGGATGGTATAAAATCCCTACACAATTAATAACCACATCAATCCCCTGCAATCTTTTTGACCAGATTTCAGGTTTTGTGTCATTGATAAAATCACAAAAGATAACTTGTGCCCCAGGAAAAATCCTTTGCGTGTGTTTGGTATTCCGTACACAACAAATGATTTCATGTCCAGCAATCAGCAGATCGGTAACAAACTGTGAAGCGATAAACCCAGATGCGCCTGTTACCAGAATTTTCATAAGGATCTCTTATTTTTGATTACAATTATAATAGAAATACTATAACGAATTTAACTCCTACTATTCAAATTTCCTCACCAGGATTAATTTTAATCAACACCAGTTTGGCATATTTAGGTTAAATGAAATAGTATGAGTTCATGCAAAATGATAAAACCCATACAGGCAAAGAGTTAATACTCTAAAAATTATAGACAAAACAAAGAGGGTGTTATAAATTGACCTTTTTATCAGGAAAATTGAATGCGTATTGCCTTAGTGGTTGAATACGATGGTAGCCAATATCACGGCTGGCAGGCTCAAACGGGTTTGCATACTATTCAACAAGCTGTTGAATTTGCATTATCAAAAGTTGCAGACAGTTCTATTTCTGTTGTCTGCGCAGGTAGAACAGATACTGGGGTCCATGCGACCAATCAGGTGATTCATTTTGATTGTGAGAAAGATCGCAGCATACGAGCCTGGATACATGGTGCTAATACCTTTTTACCTAAAGACATCTGCGTCAAATGGGGCAAGGAAATGCCAGAAAATTTTCATGCTCGTTATTCTGCTGTGAGTCGACGGTATCGCTATGTCATTTATAATGGAGCTATACGGCCTGGGTTATTACGCGGTAATGTGACATGGCAATATCGGCAACTGGATCATCGTTTGATGCAACAGGGTGGACAATGTCTTCTGGGGGAAAATGATTTTACTTCATTCCGCTCCGTCGAATGTCAATCTAATACACCAATGCGTAATATTCATCAATTGCAAGTTACAAGACATGGTGATTTGGTTGTTCTTGATATTACAGCGAATGCCTTTTTACATCATATGGTAAGAAATATAGCTGGTGTATTGATTGCTGTTGGCTCGGGAAAACACCCTGTTGGTTGGGTTAAAGATGTTTTAAATGCAAAGGATAGAAAATTAGGCGCTGAAACTGCACCGTCATATGGCCTATATTTAGTCCAGGTGACTTATCCCAAAGAATTTGGATTGTTGCAAAATAATCCTGGCCCTTTGTTTCTTTGGGAGAAATAATTGAATCCATCTCGTATAAGAATCAAAATGTGCGGAATGACACGTTCAGAAGATATTCAATACGCCATTGATTTAGGGGTGGACGCCATTGGCTTAATATTTTATCCCAAAAGTGTGCGTAATGTCTCACTGGAAAAAGCCAGAATAATAGTCAATAATATACCTCCATTTGTTGATATTGTTGCAGTTTTGGTAAACCCAGAACAATCTTTTGTTCAACTGATTATTAATGAAATTCCTGTGCAGTTATTGCAATTTCATGGTGAGGAATCTTCAGAGTTTTGCAGACAATTTAATAAGCCGTTTATCAAAGCAATTCATCCTAAGACAGCAATCCAAATCCAAAGTGCTGTTGATGAGTTTTTTGATGCGAGCGCTATATTGTTGGATACACCATCAGACAAGGAACGAGGAGGAACGGGATTAACTTTTGACTGGAATATAATTCCTGAAAATTTATCCAAGCCTTACATATTGGCAGGTGGTTTGAATGAATCTAACATTTTAGAGGCAATTACCATGTGTCATCCTTATGCAGTGGATGTGTGCAGTGGTATAGAAGCTTCACCCGGAGTAAAAGATCATTTAAAAATGAGCCGATTTATAAAGGCAATATGGGGATAGTATGATTAAAAAAGAGCTTCCAGATGAGTTTGGCCATTTTGGCCCATATGGCGGTATGTTTGTAGCCGATACATTAGTTCATGCTTTAAAACAATTAGAGCATGCCTATACCAAATATCGTAACGATCAGGATTTTCTGTCTGAGTTACACACAGAATTAAAAGATTATGTGGGGCGGCCCAATCCTCTATACCATGCCGTACACTTAAGCAAAAAGATAGGCGGTGCACAAATTTATCTCAAGCGTGAAGATTTAAATCATACCGGTGCTCATAAAATCAATAATACCATTGGACAAGCCTTACTCGCCAAACGTATGGGGAAAACTCGAGTGATCGCGGAAACAGGCGCGGGTCAACATGGCGTTGCAACTGCTACAGTTGCCGCTAAATTTGGGTTTCAATGCGTTGTGTACATGGGGTCAGAAGACATTAAGCGTCAATCCAGTAATGTTTATAGAATGAAATTGTTAGGTGCTGAAGTGGTGCCTGTCACTTCAGGATCAAAGACGTTGAAAGATGCTTTAAATGAAGCATTGAGAGATTGGGTGAGTCATGTCGACGACACGTTTTATATTATTGGTACTGTTGCAGGTCCCCATCCTTATCCTCAAATGGTAAGAGATTTTCAAGCGATTATTGGTGTTGAAGCTCGAGCTCAACATATGGAAAAAACAGGCCATTTGCCAGATGCTTTGGTAGCTTGTGTCGGAGGTGGATCCAATGCAATAGGCTTGTTTTATCCCTTTTTGAATGATCAGTCTGTCATGATTTATGGGGTTGAAGCAGGAGGGAAAGGCATAGAAACCGGTGAGCATTCGGCATCTCTGATTGCTGGAAAACCTGGTGTGTTACACGGTAATAGAACCTATTTATTGTGTGATGAGTATGGACAGGTGAAAGACACTCACTCAGTATCAGCCGGTCTGGATTATCCTGGAGTTGGGCCTGAACATGCTTATTTAAAAGATACTGGACGGGTCATTTATAAAGCAATAAATGATTCCGAGGCCATGGATGCGTTTCGCCTGTTAACTCATACGGAAGGAATTATTCCAGCATTAGAATCTAGCCACGCGGTAGCCTATGCCATACAATTGGCTAAAACCATGTCAAAAGAACAAAGCATCATAGTCAATCTATCTGGTCGTGGTGATAAAGATATGCATACAGTAGCTGCTATTGACGGTATAACAATTTAATTTTGATAAATTATTCAGGTACAACATGAACCGTATTGATAAGACTCTGGAAAAATTAAAAGCCAATAGAAAAAAAATGTTAAGTCCTTATATTACTGCAGGCGATCCATATCCTGAGTTAACAGTAAGTTTAATGCATCAATTGGTTAAATCAGGGGCAGATGTATTGGAGCTGGGAATACCCTTTTCTGACCCTATGGCAGAAGGTCCTGTTATCCAAAGAGCAATGGAACGAGCTTTGGCGCATTCAATTCATTGTGATGACGTATTGAATATGGTTAGGCAATTTCGCAAAACGGATACCGAAACGCCTGTGATTCTTATGGGATATTTAAATCCTATAGAACAATATGGCTATGATCTTTTTGCCCAGCAGGCAGTGGAGGCTGGGGTTGATGGAACAATATTAGTTGATTTGCCTCCTGAGGAAGCTGATGGAGTATCGCGAGTTTGGCAAAAACATGGTTTGTACAGTATTTATTTATGTTCGCCAACCACCTCAGCTGAAAGAATGAACTATATAAATCAGCATGCCAATGGTTATCTGTATTATGTTTCATTGAAGGGAGTGACAGGTTCTGACGCGCTTAAGTTGCCAGAATTAAAAGCTCAATATCTACAACGAAAGGCACAATCAAAATTACCGCTTATGGTTGGGTTTGGAATAAAAACTCCGGAAATGGCTGCACAAGTTGCTGAATTTGCTGATGGGGTCATTGTTGGGGCGGCACTGATAAATGAAATCATTGAAGCCTATGAGGCCAAGAAAGATCCGCTGCAAGCAAGCGGGGCTCTATTGAGTTCCATGAGGCAAGCTATCGATAATATTGGAAGTATGGTATGACAGAACAAACTGAAAAAAGAGCTCACTTTATTAGACAACTCATTATAGATGATTTGGCAAATGGAAAACATCAGGGAATCGTTACTCGTTTCCCTCCTGAACCAAATGGATATCTCCATGTTGGACATGCCAAATCTATTTGTCTTAATTTTGGTTTGGCAGAAGAGTTTAAGGGAAAATGCTTTTTACGTTTTGATGACACCAATCCAATTAAAGAAGAAGAAGAATATGTAAACGCGATCATTGATGATGTTCGTTGGTTGGGATTTGAATGGTGTGCCATGACGCATTCTTCGGATTACTATCATGAGCTGTATGAATTAGCCATTTATCTTATTAAGAAAGATATGGCTTATGTCGATAGCTTGAGTATGGAAGAAATTCGTGCTTTTCGCGGCACTCTACAAGAACCAGGGCGCGAAAGCCCTTATAGAAACAGAACAATTGAAGAGAATCTGGATTTGTTCGCTCGGATGAAAGCTGGTGAGTTTCCTGATGGAACTCATGTTTTGAGAGCAAAAATAGATATGAAATCAGGTAATTTAAATATGCGTGATCCGGTTTTATATCGTATACGCCACGCCCGGCACCAGCGTACAGGAGATGAATGGTGTATTTATCCCATGTATGATTATGCTCATCCTATTTCTGATGCCCTGGAAAAAATAACACATTCTTTATGTACGTTGGAATTCCAGGATCATAGACCTTTGTATGATTGGCTGGTTGATAATTTACCTTTGCCTGCCAAACCAGTACAAACCGAATTTGCCAGATTAAATTTATCCCATACTGTTACGAGCAAGAGAAAATTACGTGAATTGGTTGAAAAAAAAATCGTTACAGGATGGGATGACCCACGATTGCCCACATTACGCGGTATGCGCAAAAGGGGATACCCACCTGCTGCAATTCGGCAATTCTGTGAAATAATTGGCATATCAAGAAGTGATTCAGTGATTGATATGAGTTTACTTGAGGAATGTGTACGCGCTGAATTTAATAAAACTGCAAAACGGGCTCTCTGTGTTATGGATCCCTTAAAAGTTGTTATTGTAAATTATCCGGAAAATAAAGTAGAACAGCTTCAAGCAGCTTTCTACCCTCAAAATCCTGAGTCAGCGAGTAGGAATTTACCCTTTTCCCGTGAAATTTATATTGAAAAGTCTGATTTTATGGAAAATCCGCCTAATAAATATTTCCGGTTATCTCCTGGAGCTGAAGTACGCTTACGTCATGCCTATGTTATAAAGTGCCAGGAAGTTATCCGTAATGACCAAGGCGAAATAACAGAATTGCATTGCACTTATGATGAAAATACTCTTGGCAAAAATCCGGAGGATCGCAAGGTGAAGGGTGTCATTCATTGGGTGTCTTCATCACATGCCTATCCTGTCACTATTTATCAATACGACAGGTTATTTACAGATCCTAATCCTGCACGGGAAGAGGATTATTTTCAGTTTCTGAACCATAACTCTTTACAAACCCTCCAGGGATTTTGTGAACCGGCAATGGCTGAGCAGGCAGAAGGAGATGTGTTTCAATTTGAGCGTTTAGGTTATTATTGCGTCAATTCAGTGGCTGAGGGCTGTGTTCAAGCCTTTCATCGGGTAGTGGATTTGAAGGACACTTGGGGTAAAGTGAGTTGAGAGGCAGACATGTTACATTTATATAATTCTTTGACCAGAAAAAAAGAACCATTTGTTTCCTTAAAGCCCGGAACGATAGGTATGTATGTATGCGGAATTACTGTGTATGACCACTGCCACTTAGGGCATGCCCGTTCAATGGTTGCCTTTGATGTAATGGTTCGTTATCTGCGCTCACAAGGATTCGATGTAACTTATGTACGCAATATAACTGACATAGATGATAAAATCATCGCAAGAGCCTCGGAGAGAGGTGTATCTATTGATGAATTGACCGCACAATATATTGATGCAATGAATAATGATACTCATGCATTAAATATTTTGCCACCTGACCATGAGCCAAGGGCAACCGGGCACATTGAAACTATCATTCGCTTGATTCAACGTTTGCTTGAAAAAGGTAACGCGTATGTCAGTGAGAATGGCGATGTGTGCTATGAAGTAGATACCTTTCCCGAATATGGGAAATTATCGCATAAAGATATTGAAGGCTTGGTTTCGGGTTCTCGCGTAGAGATTGTAAAAGAGAAACGTTCACCGCTTGATTTTGTGCTATGGAAAAAAGCAAAACCGGGTGAACCCAGTTGGCCTTCACCGTGGGGGGAAGGGCGGCCTGGATGGCACATTGAGTGTTCAGCTATGGCTATGCATGAATTAGGTGAACAATTTGATATTCATGGAGGTGGATTGGATTTGCAATTCCCACATCATGAAAATGAAATTGCTCAAAGTGAAGCGGCTACGGGTAAACCTTTTGCTAATTATTGGCTGCATGTCGGAATGTTGCAGGTTAATGGCGAAAAAATGGCAAAATCAATAGGGAACTTTTACACTATTGCCGATGTTTTAAAAGAGCATCATCCGGAAGTCATCCGCTATTTTCTATTAAGTAGTCATTATCGCAGTCCTTTGAATTATTCAGAAGAAAATTTGTTAAATGCCAAAAAAGCCCTTATCAGGCTTTATCAAGCGGTTAAAGATGTTCCGCCACAAACCGAAGATAGTAAACTGGATGAGTATTGGCAAGTGCAATTTAATCAGGCAATGAATGATGATTTCAATACTCCTGTTGCATTATCGGTTCTTTTCCAATTGGCTCATGAGGTAAACAAAAGTAATTCACCTGCATTGGCTCATACCCTGAAAAACCTTGCTGGTATTCTTGGATTTTTACAAAAAGATCCCGAATCATTCTTGCAATCCGGTTTGGCAGAGGAAGAAAAATTGGTTATAGAACAACTCATTGCCGAGCGTCTTCAGGCGCGAGCGGAACGCAATTGGGCAAAGGCAGATCAGATTAGAGCTGATTTATTGAGCAAAGGCATAGAGCTGGAAGATGGTGCAACAGGAACAACATGGCGGAGGATTGCTGAATAATTGTTCCTTCTATGCGCTTCTCTTGAATCAGAATGGACTTCTATCTCATACTTAATATAGACTGCGATTACCTTTTCAGAAATTTTAAATCAGGTATATTGGCTACATTAATTGCTGTTTATTGACTGGATTGTTCATTAAGATAAATTCGAAATTACATTTGAATTGGTAATGAATATAAAAACATATCTAAGAAAAAATAATTTAACCTTACGATTTGTTGGATGGTTCTTTTTAATAAACTCATTCATATTTTGGCTTGTTGGCTTGGGGTATTTAAAGTCCATTTTATTAAATGCCTCCCTGTTTAAAAATTATATCGCTGATTATTCAAGCCTATCAGGAAAAATTCTCATTCTGGTTTTCTCAGTTTTAAATTATTTTACTTATATGATGTTTTTAGCTTTTGTCCCTGCAATACCAATCATAATAATGGCATTTTTTTTACCTTATAAACGAATAATTTGGATTATCAGTGTTGTTGCGGCTGCCACAAGTCTTATTTTTTTATTTGTTGATAGTCAAGTTTTTTCAATGTTTAAGTTTCATCTTAATAAAACAATATTATCGTTTATTTTTAATTCAGATTGGAGTGTCATTTTCACTTTTTCCAGATATGAACTGATTTTGTCTTTTTTTATGATTGTCTTTATACTCTTTCTGGAGTCTATTGTTGCCTGGTTGGTATGGAAAAAAATAGTTTTAAAAGAACGTTTGAAAATTGGTAAAACTATTTCATTATTTTGGCTTGGTGGGGCATTAATAAGTTATTTTATATTGCTCTTATCGATAGCTCAAAATAATAATTTATTTGCTCAGCAAATACCTAATTTGCCCCTTTATAATCAACTCATTGCTTATACTATCCCTGATAAAAACGCGGATGATATATTACGCCGCTACAGTGAGCACCATTTTACACAGCCTCTTTTCCCCAATTATCCATTGCATTATCCCTTACATCCCATGCAATGTAAGATGCCTGAAAAACCTTATAACATTATCCTTATAATGGTAGATTCACTTCGCTATGATTCCCTAAGGGCAAAATATATGCCGAATACGGCACAATTTGCAAAAAGAAGTTGGCAATTTTCTCAGCATATGAGTGCTGGAAATGCCACACAACCAGGATTGTTTTCTTTATTTTATTCGATTCCCAGTAATTACTCGACGGCAGTCCTGGAGCAAAAAAAATCACCAGTTTTAATTGATTTATTATTACAACATGGTTTTCAGACAAAAATTATTTGGTCTGGCTCTATGGCTCCACTGCCATTAGATCAGACTATTTATAAAAAAATTGCCAATCTCAATACCAATGGAGCGCCAATAGACGATACCGGAGACAAGGACAGATATTCCACCAAGGAAGCTATCCAATTTTTAACAGATCCTAAAACAAATAACCCATTCTTTCTTCACATTTTTTACAATGCGCCACATGACTATTGTAGATATCAAAGTTTTCCGCAGTTATACAAACCCGCAATAGAAGAATGTGTACGAATTGGAATGACAAATCATGTTGATCCAGTACCTTACTACAATCGTTATTTGAATGCAGTCACATTTATTGACCAGGAAATTTCGAAAGTATTAGGGGTTATCGAAAAAAAAGGTTATTTAAAAAACAGCATCATTATAATTACCTCTGATCATGGCCAAGAATTTAATGATAATCGTCAAAATTATTGGGGACATACCAGTAATTTTACCCCTATTCAACTACACGTTCCCTTGATTATTCATTGGCCAGGGGAGTTAGCTCGTCGTTTTAATTATCTCACCAGCAGCTATGATATTGTACCTACAATATTACAGCGTTTATTTGCTTGCAAAAATCCTGTTTCTGACTACAGCATCGGGTATAACTTGCTAATTGAGGGCAATCGAGCCTCATTTCTATTGGTAGGAAGTTATATTAATATGGGAATTTTTGAAGCAGATCGAGCCACAGCATTAGAAACCTCCGGAAGAATTACAATTACTGGTATGAAGGCAGAGCCTCTTGACGATGCGGTACCCAGAGTGGATGTTATTACCCAGGCATTGGATTTGATGCGCAAGTATTATGGGAAATAAAAGATTGTCTTTAAAAATAAATTGGCAATTAACCTTTTTATTCTCAATTTAGGCCATACAGCGGATATCTTTAAATTTCTAGGCAAAAATATGGCTATAATTATATATAATTTGCTTGGGAATTAAGTAATGGCAAACCAAACACGTGAAAATTTAATTAATAAGGCAAAGAACGGGTCCGAATCTATCGCTTTAATTTATTCTCCAATAGAACTTCATGAATATATTGTTGAAATTATTTCTAAAGATTCAGATCACTTTATCCATAAAGGAAAGGAAATATGTCATTTTAATTCGATTGATGAAGCGGTGTCTCGTGCTACCGAATTAGGGGCAAAAGAGTTTTTTCTTTGTGCAGATAATACATATGATGAATGTGGTTCTGCAAATTCTGTGCAACACTTTGATTATATACCTATTTATTCTAAATTTAAGCGCACTTGAGTTTGGCGCATCAATCTTGGTTGCGAGCTTTTTGCATTTCTTTTTCGGTTCAAACTCTATAAGCCGACGAATGACACTGGCTTTTCCTACTCTAAATTTTGTAGCCACCTCTTGGATGGTCAATTTTTTTTCTGCTCTTATTTTTAATACATGTTTGCAAAAAAACAAGGAATTCATAATTAATTATTATTAATAATCAATTGGTTATATGTTGGTTATAAAACATTAGGCAAACGCTCAATGAACCTCAAATACTATGTTATCTCTCAATACATAAAAACATGCTCTGGCTAACTTATTAGCCACTGTTTTAATCTGAGATTCCTTATACCTCGATTCAAATGGTGAGTGGCTCAGCGTACATTTAGAGCAACCGCTTTATATCAAAAAGCCTACCTTTCATAGTCTTTTGTCGCATTTACGACGATTTTCATCATTTTACTTTAATCATTGGTTCATAAAATAAAAACCAAATGATCATAAAGTGATCAATTTAGATAAGAATTGATATTGGAATTTTTTGAGGTTGTTTTGATTATGAAATCTATTGAATATTTTAGAAATGAATTAAATGAATTATTTAAGAGCAAAAAAAATGGTTATAAATTTAAACAAGAAGAAAAATCTCCGGAACAAAATACAGAGTCTGATGAGTATGTATTGTCTTTTGACACGCTTCCTGAGGAAGGGATAGATAGAGATAATAACACTTTTTATTATACGACCTCTGTAGATGAAATATGTTATGAAATTAAAACATCCTCAGGATGTTTACGTACGGGAAGCTTTCACTCCAATAATCACAATAATCTTGAGGAGCGGATTTTTCTTAATGCAGCTGAAAAAGGGTTTGTCGAAAATTTAGAAGTCTTAAAAAATCTAGCAACGATAGAAAGACTCATAAAAGAATTAGAAAAAAAAGGGACCGAACATGAAATTAAGAAATATAGCTCTGAGTTAAATGATGAAATTAGTTTATATAATGATAACTTACGAAAAATAAGCAACATATTCCCTGATATTGATAAGAAAATTCTAAAAAAATTAGAAATAAACAATAGCATTCTGCCTTTGCCTTGTCCATTTGATACACGAGCAGTACAAGTTGCTAGTCATGTTCCAAATCAAGAAGGCACTTATCGTCGTTCTCAGAGCTCTAACGAGTATCATCATACTAATAAGAGAGGTAATGTAATAACTTATAAAAATTTTAATGAGTTGAAAAATAATGACCCCAATTTAGGGGAGATTTTTTTAGGAACTGATAATAATTCATTATATGTGAAGTGTAAATTTAAAAAGTCAGAACCTGCTAAATTATTACCTATCAGTTTATATTCAGAGACAAAGAATAATATTATTAACAAATTGAATAGTAACAGAAAATTAACTAACAACGAATTATTAGCAATTATTTCTGCCATTCAAAGTAAAGATACTTTAATTTTAAAAAATCAATTAAACAAATTTGGCTGTAATGTGGAAGGTGTAATTGCAGGGAATGGAGAAGCTTATAACATAGGGGGAAATGCTACACGAGTAGATAAGATTATTGAATATCAAAGTAACGGTATTTCTTATAAAAGAGGAAATCAATTAACCCTTAAATTAAAAGATAGGGTATTGGAACATAAAACAAATGTGGTAGAAACCCTGGTTCGGCATTTAAAAGACGAAAATTTTAAGTGTCTAAAGGTTGATAGCAACCAACTTAAAGCCAAATATCCTTGTTTAATTGTTACCTTTAAATATGATGAGTATAGGAGTAAACCCGAAAATATCCCTGAAGGATACTCTGAGTTTGTTACCCATATGATGATTGCTCAGATTAATTTAAAATTAAAAGAAAAAAATCTGTCCCCATTGATAGATAGGCGACAAAGTTTTGGGTTTCTCACCCCGACATTAACCGATGTTCATACGGGTGTTAGATTATCACTTGGCCTTACACCAAATAAACAGTGGATAGAATGTGTTGAAGAAGGAATAAAACAGACAGATAAGTCCTTAGCAAAATTTACGTTGAAAGACAAAGATGATTTACTCAATCTATTTAGAGCTGGAGAGTTTTGTGGGGATGGGCATAAATACCTTTATGACTTATATAAAACAGGAGAAAAAACACAAGAAGAAGTAAACAAGTTTCTACAAGAATCAAAAGTGAAATCAGAATGTAAGGACATTTATTTTTCAACAAAAGACATAACGCGTATTGATAAAGATAAATTAAAAAAAGGCGTATTGAAAAGATTTTATTACTTTGATAGTAAAAATGGAGCAATTACTCTTTATGATAACCAGCACCAACATGGATCTTCTTTAAAAGTTAATGCAGATGTTATTCATTATTTTCTTTTAAAAAATTTTTCCTCTAAAGATTTGATAAAATTGACTGAAGTACAGGAGTGTTGGTTAAAGGAAGCAATTGATGATGCACAGAGGAATAATCCGTTTCAATATATTGACCGAAAATATCTATCTTTATATAGAAAGATCACTCGTCTTTACGCGCAAATACTTGGTGTTGAACAGAATCGTGGAGAAGAAAAGGATCTAGCTAAGTTAACGAGGGACTTGATTAATCTTCAAAATGGGGTTGTCACTTCATTATTGAAAACTATGCCCTTGATTACGGATGATACCAGTGATGATGAGCATGCCAATAAATATGCACAAAAAAATTTTTACTCACCAGCAGGTATGAGCGCTCTATTTGCGCCGCTTTATGCAGCAGCAAAAGTGTTTAGTTATAATAATGAGATGCCAATTTCTTATGGCAGTGACCCTTATGCATACTTTGAGTTATTATTATCTTGGAATAAAACCTTAGACGAGTCACAATTTGTGCGTTCTGAAGTTGTTAAAGAAAAACTTGAAAATCGCGCTTTTAAGATGCTATTAGAGAATTTTGCAAATGAGTCAAATAAAACTGGCTTGGTCAAAATGGGAAGATCTGAAGTAACGATCTGTTTTAAAAATATTTATACTGAAATTTATAGCAATCAAATTGAAAGAAAAAAACTTGATGTAGATTCAATTATTAATTCAAATTTAACAGCAATTAAAAATGCTTTGGAAATAAATACTGAAAACGATAGGGGGGCAATCCAATTTAATGAGGAAAAGCTTAGGTTAATATTAAAACAAGGAATAAATATTATCCAACAATCTTTTCCAAAGTATATGGAGCATGTAAATAGCCTGGAAAACAATCCTACAGTGTATTTTGCTGATAACAATCCTTGTGTTAACAAAGATCATCTGGAGGTAAGAACTGCCATAGAAGTTTTAAAAGATCTTTGCACTAAAGATCTTTGCCCAAAAGTGTTCGTCCTGGACACAACTTCTGCAACTGAAGCCCAAATAGAAGATTTTTTAAATGTGTTTAATCAACAAGATAAAATTCCAATTCTTGTGACTGCTGCAAGTATGGTTAAACACAGTGAATTTGGATTAGATTTATGGCAGGGAGGAATCAACAAAGCCTATTTGTCAGAAAAATCGGAGAAAAATGAAAATTCGCAAAATGAGTTTGCACGCTTTATAACGGAACTCAAAAATGTTACCAAAGGAACCGAACCAGGCTTTACACGATTCGCAAGACGACATGTTCGAGAAGCAATGAATAATATAAATGAGGCGATAAAAGATTCACAAGATAATAGTGAACCTCAAGATGCAACATGTAAAGATGATGTGCAAAACATACCAACTAACCCTATTTCTGAAGAAAGCAATAGGAAAGAAGAAGGACAGATAATTAATAGAGAGCTTGATGAATATGTGCCCCTACTTACAAAGAAAGGATTCTTTGCGGTACAAATTGAAAAGGTGCCAGAAAAAAATGTTAATCAAAATAATAAACAAAAATCTCTTGAGGAAGGAGAGCCGCCTTGCTGCACAATAATTTAACCTCAGCTCGACATATTTTTATAATGTGTAGTAGTTCAAACTTGATCTGACAGTTACCGGTTTTTCAAGTAGTTGTGTCAGATTAAGTTGAAACTCATTCAGTTAATGACAAAATTATCTTAATTTCACTAGCTGACAGCCTACAAGGGCGTTGTCTTTTGCGATTCGGTAATGGAAGTAAATAAGGCGACATTTCTTTAAACCATGCCTTGCAAAAATCATCAATATCACAGAATATTTCTACTGTCGCTGCTAACATCTTGTTTCCTTTCATAATTCAGAGGTGAGTTTTAAAGAAACAAAATGTATATAGTACCGATAATTTTTTCAATAATTCAATGACATAGACTTATTCTTATATCGAGGTGAGGTTAGTTAATGATTTATGGATGCTCGCTAAAGAAAGTGGACATTTGGGCAATCTAACCAATTCAGCTTGGATACCCCTGGCGCCCAAATTACGACTGATACGCAAATCAAGAGTTAGTTTAATCAGCTCTGAATTTAACTTCCCTGGAAATAAATGAGGCTTTTTGCTTTCATCATTTAATCCATCGATACCAGCCTTTAGATAGCGTCTGTACCACTTTCTCAGGTTAGGACGAGAAATACCACATTTACGGCAAACATATCCTGCATCTATAGTCTCAAGATATAGATTTACCTAAGTTAACCTAGCTTTAATTTGCTGTTTCATAAGGTGGGTAAATCTATCAATTAATTGAAACGATGTCTATGAATCACACAATTAAACATATTTTGTATAAGGTCACTGGTAATTACTAGGGTCTGTTGACAATTCACTCCTCCAGCCTACGTGACGCGGCTTGTCCGCGGCATCCAGACGATCTGATTAGCGGCAAATATCTTCGTATAGATCACGCCATTCTGAATTTAACTGTTCAATGGTGTTTATTTTCCATTGTCGAGGCCAGTTTTTGAAACGTTTTTCACGCCGTGCAGCCTCGATGTAGCTCTGATGGATTTCGTAATAAACTAGAATATGCACATTGTAAGTAGCAGTAAACGCCGGAACCACTTTCTGCTTGTGCTGCCAAACGCGTTTAATCAAATCAACCGTTGAACCGACGTATAATGTCCCATTACGCTTGCTCGCCATGATATAGACGTAAAATGACCTCATCCTGCTTCCTTGTTGATATTGGACTCACAGGAATGATAACACTGGATGGTGTGATTACATAGGCAGCCACATACAAGAGCAAGCGATTGCAATCATGGAGGCATAATTTCGTTTCAATTTGTCATATCGCGTGGCAATGGCGCGAAAATGTTTAAGACATGCAAACATGTTTTCCACCAGATGCCGATATTTGTACAAATACCAATCAATATCCTTATTACCGGTTTTGGAGTTACTTTTCCGTGGGATGTTTGGTATAGAACCCTTTTCCCTGATTTGTTCCCGAATGTCTTCACTATCATATCCTTTGTCAGCAATAACATAATCAGATTTGGGCAATTGTTCAATTAGCTCTGGCGCGGCTTTTGCATCATGTACCTTGCCCCCGGTTAGTTGAAATTCAATAGGTAACCCAAAGGCATCAACAGCCATATGAATTTTTGTTGTGTTACCTCCTCTGGACTTACCAATGGCTTCGCTTTCTGTACTACACGCGCCTGTGCTGTGTTGGTGAGCACGAACAATACTCCCGTCGATGAATTCCCATTCAAGATCGGGAGCGTGCACAAGTGCTTTAAAAATTTGCATTAATTTATCTTTGAATGACCAACGATTAAATTGTTGATAAATTGAATTCCAGCATCCAAATGCTGCTGGTAGGTCTCGCCAAGGGCAACCAACACGCATGTGATATAACATTCCCTCAACGATCATTCGCAGATTTGGCTTGTCATAAATCTTGTGCTGTAGCATGATTCCCTTCAGCTTTGACCATAGCTCATCACTAAGCATCAGTCTTGGCATTGCAAACTCATTTTATATCTGGGGTGAGAACCAGTATATTATGAGTTTGCTTCTACTTATCAATAGATTAACTGATTATTCAAACTCGGTGTTACCTTTACCATCGCCTGGATGCCGCGGACAAGCCGCGGCACGTAGGGTGGAGGAGTGAATTGTCAACAGGCCCTAGCAACTAGTTGGCTAATAACTTTTTCGCAGGACCGGTGTATCATCTTGTGGTTTAGATGATTCTAATTGATTTTTTGCATTTCTTTGCATTTCTTTGAAGAAAGATTCATAACCAGCGCAATCTTCTGACTGCACTAACCTGCCTTTACTGGCTTTAGCTAACTTCTCGCATTGGCTTATTACACTAGACAAATTCGTTGTAGCTACCTTTTGATAATAATTATCAATATCCAAGTTATTTATAACGTTTTCTACTACTTCACCAAACTCCTTTGCTCTGGGATCACCTGCTAAACCCGCATGATTATCCTCGCTTTGTTCGCCTAAATCATTTATGGATCGGATAAGTGTAGATTTATTCTTTGTATAAATAGGAGGGGTAGGATGAAAGAAACTAAAGCTTGTTGGGTTAACTGCCCTTTCGTGATCAATTGAAGTAAAAATTAGTTTATCTTGCTTATCTCTGACCACCATATTAGCAAGTTTTGTATCAGATTGTTTACCAAAAATATGATCAGTTATCAGTGTATCTCCTAATCCAATGACTTCTTTTTTCCTTAACTCGTCTATTCGTCCATTACGAACAAATTCCTCAACATCTTGAGTATGATCAAATTTTCGAGACAAGGTGTGGTATTGGAAGCCATTTTTTATTGGTGTTTGCATAATTAAACACTCAGGTTGATCTTCTCGAATTTTATGAAGGGCATTTGATACCATTAGTTCTTTTACTAAATCCCTACGAGAATGAGCTCCTTTTTTAACATAGATATTCCCAGTCTCTATATGCTGGACATAAGATGATGAGAGAGTTCCATGAATTGGCCTACCTATTTCTTTAAATTCGGATGAATTTTTAACAAGATCCTCGCAGTCTTTAATTTCTTCTTTAGATTTTATTTCGTGTTCTCTTTTTGTTTCATTCAGCAACACGTAAGATACGTATCCAGCCACAGCGGTAGCGGCGCCTCGTAATAATTTACTATACATTCGTTTATATCCTAAAATTGCAATCTGTATCACGCATTCGTGCATGACTGGGGCCTTTTGGAATAGCCATAGTAAGCTAGAGAGCCTAAGACTACAACCATCTAGCTTATTATATTGATCAGGGTAGATTTACTATTTATTTTTTCAAATCAAATTTTGACACAGTGTCTGCCGCCTCTTTCTGGATTTCCTTGAAATATTGCCGATAGGCGTTACAATTATTTTTACCTCCAAAAAACGTACTGTTTTGAGATAAAGAGCTGCATTTTTTATACACCGAATCTATATCGGCATTTGCAACTTTTTCATAAGCTGATTTAATTTTTTCTTGTTTTATTACTTTCGTGGCCACCTCTCCAAATTCTTTTGCTCGTTTATCACCAGCAAGACCCGAACGGTTATCATCACTAGGCTCGTATAGATCGGCAATACCGCTAACTAATTCATGAGCAGAAGTTGGATATCTCCTTTGTCCCGAATTAAATAAACTAAACGTGGGTAAATTAGCTCGCTCATGATCAATATTAGAAAAAACTAAGGTATCACCTTCATCTTTCACAAGCATATTCGCCAGTTTAGTATCTGACTGTTTGCCTAAAATATTATCCGCTATTAACGTATCTTCAAGACCAATCACCTTTTTCTCTAATAATTCATTTGTTCTTCCTGCTCGAACAAATTGCTCAACATCTTGTGTGTTTTCTTGTTTGCGAGATAAGATACTGACTGAACCATTATTAGTTTCTACTAGTTTACATTTTGGATGATTTGGATTGACCTTATTTAGAAAACTTGCCATCATAAATTCTTTTTCAGTTTCGGTTTGATTTTTTGTCTGTTTTTGAACGTACTCAAATCCTGTTTCTAGCTCTTTAACTATAGAAAGTTTATGTGATCCATGTTCTGGTGCTCCAGTAATTTCAAGTTCATCTTGAGCTTTAACAATATTATTAATTTCTTCTCTATTAATAATAGGAGACATCAGTTTAAAATATCGTGCAATGTAATCAATTTTTTGTTTCATAAGAACACCTCAAATTTTATATTTTATATTTAACCAATGATCAGTTGGCTTAATAAATAAACATTTTAAATTAAAAGAATTAAGGCTTTATTTGGAAGTTGTCGTATTTGTGCCAAAGACGTTAGACGAAGTTATTTTGGGCTTATTTAAGCCGCTAATGCATAGAATTGTTCAGAACGAATCATTCTTTTTGATAAAATATGTTGGTTTTTTCTCAACATATGATGCAGTGCAAGAAGCGGTTTCCCACTATTCTGATCGAGTAAGTCAGTCTTTGACAGCCATTTCCATATAAAGCGGAGCTTGTTGTCTTATCAGTTTTTTAGACAAGATATAATCTTGAAATGAGCACATATTTTTCAATTTCACTTCGAATAGCCTCAGAGAGGCTTGAGCCGTGTGCGGGGAAACTCGCATGCACGGTTCTTAGGAGAGTGGTGGCCGGTAACGGCCACTGCTTATCCGACCAACTCGCTGACAGATGATTGCTAATTTGAAAAATTACTTTTTGTGCTATTTTTATAAAATATTGTACAAAGAGAAATTAATATGAACAAAATACTGCTTTTTGTCTTTGGAAGTATAGGTTTGTCATTGAATATAGAGATTTCTGCTGCTAAAGGCATTGTGTGCAAAGACTACGATGGCAATCCAATGACAGTCAAACCAAAGACAATCACTATATTTAACAACTCTGAAGTTACGATTTATCCTGTTTTGGCAACCAGCAAAAATGCAGTAAATGAATGGATTCAAGGCTGTTTTCGTACCACAGAATCTTATCCAACAAACTATGTTTATAAACTGTATGTGAACGAGGGGACAGGAATAGTTCCAGGTTCCTCAGTAAAAATTACCTTGCCATTATATAGTCAATTAGCAAATGATCGTTACATCACTTGGTGGAATGGAGGGCGTATCGTTTTAGCTGATAAAAACGAAAGATTGAGAAATGAAAACGATCAGGCATTATCGACCCCTGAAGACGTTAGCTGTGATGGGACAAATACCGAGTGTAAATTAAGCGTATATTCTAGCGACGTTCAGTTTCCAGAAAATATATACGCGCAGTTATCAGAATATACTTTCGGCGACTCTATTATTCCACCCAAGCAGTCAACAAGAATATTAAAGCCAGAAAATGTAGGCTATAACATTTCCTACGTAGACCATGTTTATATGCCTGTTGCAATAGGGCCTAAAAATAATCCTTATATTGGATATAGCGGTTCAGTAATGTCCTTGCCTACATTTAGAAGCCATCTTAATTCGTTTCTAGAGACGAATTTAGGACATGGTTGGCCTGTTTATAATCTCAATGAATTAAAATTACCAGGAGGTTATAATGTTTTTGCACAAAGATCTGGCACATTACCTCCTGGGGACAATGTACCTGTCAAGCCAAATGATGGTTTTCCACCGGTATTAACAGTGTTAGCTTGTATTCAAGGGGATTGTACCGAGGAACAAAAGGCATCACTCCATTTTGGTGAGTCAGTTCAACGTATGCAGAATTTATGGGGTTCTTGTGTCAATTGGGATGAAGAAGACATCAGCAAATATATAACCCAAAAAGTGGACTGTCCACAAGACTTAAAAGGAAAGCTTAGTGCTGTACAGCAATTTTTTAAAAAAAACCATCAACAATATTTGCAGCTGTATGAACATGGGAAGTGCAATTTAACCCCCGGCATAGATCCTGTGCCATTTAATTACTGGGAAGCGATTAAGCACATATATGGTTGGGTTCCTTTTAACGAAGGGTGTGGTGCTGGCGCTAATCCATTGGCAGAGACAAATATCCCAGGATGGGATCATGCTGGGATTCAATCCATGTACATTCATGATTTACAGTATAACTACCAAAATAAACCAATACCTGAGTTATTATTCAATCCTTATGTCCAATTAATCCATGATAAAAATTATCTTTCCATGGATGCTTATGGGTTTTCTGTCGATGATGCTGTTGGCTTTATGAGTGAGCTAGGAGATGGATTGATTTTTACTGTTGGTGGGACTAAAGGTCTTGAAAATCAACAAGAGTTTAATTATGCCGATGGTTTTTCTGTGGCCATTGGTGTGCCATTATCTTTATTAGACCAAGTAAATACTCCTATGATTAAAAAGTATGGTGTATGTGTGTTCAATCAAGATGCCAATGACTTGAATTGCCAGGAAGTAAAGCAAAACGTTATTATGCCTACTAATAGCCAAATAGCGGGATTTAGAGTAGGTACGGTAGCTTCATATCCTATCAAGGTATTTTTCACTGATTTGAATGATAACCTGTATACCTTTGTCGTCAATACGAAGTTTGCCCCATGCTCTGCAGAAATGGATCCATCTCAATGTCCAACGAATAAGGCAGAAATTATCGATACAAAATCTTGTATTGTTACCAAGAGCAATGGAGAAAAGCATCCCAAGTCGAATAATTGGTGTCAAAATGCTAATCCAAACCAACAAAGAGAAAAGCAATTGACTAAGAATTTCATCAGTTTCCCACCGCCGGTAGATTATATGGAGTAGGTGCTGAATTATAATGCGACTTTAGAACTTTTTCTTAGGCTAATTACTTTGTTTAATTAAGCTGATAAATTAAATGATTAATATCTTGAAGATGTGGTGTGACTGTTTAAAAATTGCTAAAGTATGGGTAATTTAGTTTTGAGAGGTTACTCTTAAAATTTCTGCAAGTGACGTATCGCCACATAATACTCTTTTAAAACCATCTTCACGGATGCTTGGAGTGGTGGGTCGTAAATAATTTTCCATCGTTTGAATATTTTCATTACGATGAATCATTCCTCTCAGGGTTTCATCTACGATAATTAATTCATAAATTCCTGTTCTTCCCTTATAACCCAAGTGGTTGCAATAGTCGCATCCCTTGGGTTCAAAGACCTGAGATACATCAGCATCAGGTTTAAGGCCCATTAACTCCTTTTCTTCCTGTCTTAATTCATGGGGTGTTTTGCAATGAGAGCATAATTTCCTTACCAAACGTTGTGCAATGAGGCCGACTATACTGGATGACAATAAAAAAGACTCAACTCCCATATCATGCAGGCGAGTTAATGCTCCCAATGCGGTATTGGTATGAAGGGTTGATAGTACCAAATGCCCTGTTAAGCTGGCTTGAACAGCAATTTCAGCCGTTTCCAAATCACGGATTTCTCCTATCATGACAACATCCGGATCTTGACGTAATATAGCCCTTAATCCTTTGGCAAAAGTCATTTGAACTTTAGTATTAACCTGCGTTTGTCCTACACCAGGCAGGTCATATTCAATGGGATCTTCAATGGTTAAAATATTACGAGTCACCTGATTTAGTTCGGTGAGCATAGCATAGAGAGATGTTGTCTTGCCTGAACCTGTTGGGCCAGTGACTAAAATAATGCCATGAGGTTCAGCAATCATTTGTCGTACTGTTTTTAATGTATGTTCAGGCATACCCAAAAGATTTAAATCCAGTTGAGCAGCTTGTTTATCCAATATCCTTAAAACCACTCGCTCTCCATGGTTTGAGGGTAAAGTTGAGACCCTGACATCAATATTGTGTCCTCCTATACGCAATGAAATTCGACCATCTTGAGGAATTCTCTTTTCGGCGATATCCAATTTGGCCATCACCTTAACTCTGGAAATGACCAAAGGAGCGATAGCTCGTTGAATTTCAAGGACCTCTTGCAGAACACCATCAATTCGATTGCGCACCAATACTCTGTCTTCATAAGTTTCAATGTGTATATCAGATGCTTTTTGTTTAATCGCTTGGGTAAACAGAGCGTTTAGTAAGCGGATAATTGGGGCATCGTCTTGGTTTTCCAATAAGTCTTCACTGACTGGAAGTTGACTGGCCAACATGGATAAATCCATATCTTCTTCCATGCCTTCTGCGGCATCCAGTATTGAAGATTTAGATTGGTAAATATTGGCTAAATGTTGCTGAAAAGTGGATTCATCGACTTGTTTTAGATCAAGTTCGCATTGCAATAATCTTTTTATCTCAGCGAAAGCCTGCAGTGGTGTGTTAGGTAAATGATAGACAATAGCCAGATTTTCTTGTATTTCTCCCACAACAATTCCATTGCTTTTGGCAAAACTGTAAGGAATTTTAAGTGATTTTTCTTCATTTTCCATGATTTATTTGGTCATTTTTGATGAGTATTGGGGAGGAGTACTAAAAGGTACTGGTAGATTGCCTTGAGTTAATGGGGGCAACACTGTTTCATCATCTGTTTGTTCAAAAGCCTCTTGGGAGCGAATCCAATCCAGCTGATATTGACGGACATAATTGTATTTTTCGCCTGTGACATGCAAGTTATCTCTTTCGTTGCGTAATATGATAGGTTTAATAAATACCATGAGTACTCGCTTGTCTCTGTTACGAATATTACGTTGAAACAATCTGCCTATTCCAGGGATATCTCCTAAAATGGGTAATTTATTATTGTCATTTCCAATACTGTCCTGAATCAACCCCCCAAGTACTACAATATCACCACTTTCTACATGAACTGAAGTTACAATACTGCTTATATTAAAAGTGGGGGTTGTTGTGTTGTCTGTTGTAGCAGTTGCAGGATCCAAAGTATCATTCCCTTGATCAATCTGTAGTTGAATTCCTTGTCCGCGAGTAATTTGCGGCCTTACATAAAGGTGCAACGCAACGTTAACCCTGTCAAATGTTGTGAAAGGACTTGCTGTGGTAGTGCCTCCTGCATTATTGGGGTAGCTGGTTGTTGCTATTGAGACCTGTTTACCTATGAGTATTTTTGCTTGACGATTATCAAGGACTACTACGGAGGGAGTTGATAAAATATTTGCTCTTTGCTCTCTTGCCAAGGCATAAATTTGAGCCTGGAAATCGTCAATCCTGGTTTTACTGTTTATAATGGCAAAGCCTGGTCTGAAGTCCTTGGGATTGCCTGTTTGTTGATTTGATCCCCACTCTATTCCCAGATTGTTAACGTCCTTTTCATCCACTTCAGCAACGAGGGCCTCGATTAATAGTTGAGCAGGTTTTATATCTAGCTGAGAAATGACTGTTTTTAGAATACGAATAATTGAAGCAGGTGCATTAAGAATAATAGAGTTAGTGTTCGGTTCTCCTATTATCTGTACAGTAGGCTTGGTAGAGCCTTCATTTTGAGTACTTGCTGATGTCGTGTTTGCTGTCGCTCCTGAGGCATTCATAGGGGCAGAACTGGTCGAAGTGGAGCTTAATGAAGAGCTTTGCCCATCGGCAGAGGTATTGGCAAGACTGGAGGCAGGGTTGGTGCTGTCTAATGCGGGTCTTGTAATGGTTCCAATGGTTGTTCCTACATTTCCACTAAAATTGGCTTGGGCTATACCTGCCAGTATAGGGACTAAATCTTCAGCTCTTAAATAATTCAGGTAAACAACTTGTGTATTTGAATTGACTCCTGTTGAGCTGTCTTTATCCAGTTTCAATATGAGCATTCGCAAACGAATTCTATCCGTTTTGCTCCCACTGACTAAAATTGAGTTGGAACGGTCATCTGCAGCAATGGTAATTTGTGTTCTGCTGCCGATACCAGGTTGAGTTTTAACCAGGTCTTTTAAAGTGTTTGCAACATCCATAGCCAAAGCATGATGTAAACGAACCATGTCTATGCCGTTTGCACTTGAGCTATCTACTTGTTTGATAATTTCCGCAAGGCTTTTAATATTGTTTGCTCGACCAGACAGAATCAACATATTAGAAGGAGCATAGGCAGATACGCTGCTCCATTGGGGCATTAGTGGCCTTAGAACAGGTACCAGTTGTTCAGAAGGAACATAATGAACCGGTATTACGGCGACCATCATATCGTCACCTCGTGGAGGACTCTTCATTCCACTGAGTAAATCAGGTGACTGTGTTTTTGCATCAATATTGGGAATAATTTTGATAATTTCTCCATTAGGTATTGCGGCATAACCTGATACCTGCAGTACTGAGAGAAAGACTTGATATAGCTCGCGGCTGGATAACGGCGTTGATGAAACAATCGATACTTTTCCTTGTACTCTGGGATCAATAACAAAATTTTTACCTGTAATTCGAGAGACTTCTGCGATTACGGCTCTAATATCAGCGTTACGTAAATTCCATAATTTACTGCCTGGAGGAGCCGTTTGCGCTTGTTCCATATTTTTAGGCAGTTGGCTTACCTCAAGTGAAGAGGTTTGATTTTTGCTAATTTTATTAAACTGTTTTTCTGTTTTTTGAGATAACTTTTCTTTGAGTGCTCTTGCAGTTTGGTAATCATCAATTGGACCAATCTGCACAAGGTAAAGATGTTTGTCAGCCAGGTTTTTAATTTCAACTTTTTGATCGACTAATTTGGCAAGTTCATTTTGGCGTATTTTAGCGTCTTTTTCGAGATTATAGGCACCAGCTTGAAGATAAAAAAATGTATTGCCATCTTTGGTTACGGTTGAAATATTGACATCATTAGCACGTACTAATGAACAACAAACGAAGGCTAAAAGTATAATTACTATCGAGCGCATTTAAAAACCGTAAAATAATGGATAATGACATAATAACTAAATTTGACTGCTTACCATAGCTTTTTTAATAACTTAGAGCAGGAAATTTAAGTGGTTTTTACTGCTATGGTTTCACTCGTGTCATTTATGCGTTTTAATATACAGTCAGCAATTTTTTAGCCGGAAGGAATATATGGATAATGCGATAATAAAATGGGGAATTTTAGGTACAAGTTTTATCTCTGAAGTGATGGCTAATGCAATTCAGGAATCAAAAACCAGTGAGCTTGTTGCTATTGGGAGTCGAACAAGCAAGATAGCCAAACGATTTTCTGAAAAATTCGCTATTCCAAAATTTTATGACAATTATCAATCATTAATTCTCGATAGTGATATAGATGTGGTTTATATAGGGTTACCTAATCATCTGCATAAAGAATGGATTATTCGTTGTGCGCAGGCAGGAAAAAATATTTTGTGTGAAAAACCTTTTGTTGTTGGTATAGAAGAAATCCATGAGGTTATTTCAGTAATTGAGAGAACAAATGTTTTTTGTATGGAAGCTCTAATGTACCGATATCATCCCTTTATAAAAAAATTACAAGAGATCATTCAAAGCAACACAATAGGTAAGATAAAGTTATATAATGCGACATATACAGCAAACATTGCAGAAATAGCCAATCCTGTTGCGGGAGGAAGTATACGTAATCTCGGATGTTACCCAATTTCCTTAGTGAGGCTGCTTGCTAACGCAGAGCCAATCGAAATCCGTGGTATTGGAAGAATGAATTCCAGGAATAACACGGATAGTCAAGCCAGCGTTCTTTTAAAATTTGAAGACGATTCAATTGCAGCAGTTTCCACTGCCGATGATATTGAAATGCATTGGCAATTCGAGGTTTATGGAACAAAAGGCCATTTAAAAGTAGAAACGAATCCCTGGTTGCCTGGCTCTGAGGGTAACAAAATTTATATCTCTCTCAATACTCAATCAACACCCAGAGAAATAAGCGTGAAAGCAGAAAAGTCACTTTATACCTATCAAATAGATTTTATCAATGAGCAAGTATTGAAAGGGGATTCCAGACAATTTAGCAAGACGTCTTTATTAGATAGCATGGGAAATACAATCGTTCTGGAAACCTGGCTAAAACAAATACTCTCTTCAAAACCAAGCCTTGAATTATCCAGATTAAAAGACAGGCTGCCTCATGCATAAGCAAAAAGGTTCTGGTGATACTAGTCAAATTTTCCGAGAAGAGAGTAATCTGTTTTTCCTTCGCGCCAGATACCATCCCAATTGACAGGTGGATTAACTGCTAATACCTTGCAGCGTTCGATGTAAACGGAAGCTAATTGATCGTCAGAGTAGGCTGGAGTAAGTTTTGCAAACGCGCTTATACTTTCTTTCCAGGAACCTTTTTGATAGAGAGAAAATGCTTTTTGAAATTCCTTTTTATGTCGCTCAAGATTTTCAAGATTTTGGGCTGTAATCAGTTCATATATCTCAATACTTTCACGCTTACCCCTTACAGCCACTTCATCTAACAAACGGAAAGGAAATTTTTCAGATACTTGAGTGTAAGTGGCGTGACTGACAATGATTTGAGTATGATAATTTTTATTAATTGATTCCAGGCGACTTGCCAGATTGACTGAGTCGCCCAAGGCTGTATAACTTAGCCTATCCTCTGAACCAACATTACCCACAACAGCATCTCCGGTGTGAATGCCAATTCTGATTTTAAATTCGGGAAATCCAAGATGTTTATTCTTTTGATTTAACAGGCTAAGGCGATCAATCATGATTTTGGCAGCCAGGCATGCATGCAATGAATGATTGGTATCTTTTGAAGGTGCATTCCATAATGCCATGATAGCATCGCCAATGTATTTATCCAAAGTCCCTTCATGTTGTATTACTATCTCGGTCATGGACTGGAAATAATCGGATAAATAGGTCATTAATTTTTGTGGTGAGGTGGATTCTGAAATACTTGTAAAATCTTTTATATCTGAAAATAAAATAGTAATTGTTTGGCTTTGCCCTCCAACTTGAGCAATCTTTCCGCTACGCATTAATTTTTTTACCAAAGATCCGGGAACATAGCGTTGGAATGAAGCTAAGCTTGATCTCAGAGATGATAGTGTTTTATCCATATAACTGACTTCTTTAATCCTGGTCTTCAGAAGTGGCCTGGGTTTGAGGTTAAGCATGGTAATTTCTTTAGCTTCTTCAGTCAGTTGAATAATAGGATTTGATATTCTTTGTGAAACGATACGAACTAATAATGTCCCAATCAGCAAGACCAGTATAGTTAACAAAATATAGCGCATGCTTAAGTCTTTCAGTGGTTCTATCACATCTGTTTCAGGAACAATAATAATAATATGCCATAGTGCTTTTTCATTTGTACTGGATATAGGTTGGTATGCTAAATAATATTTTTGATTATCATGAGTATACGATTTGATGATGGGTTCAAAATCATTGAAATCGAGTTTCTTAAGTGGAATATTCAGCTTTTTTATCCATTCCGGGGTTAATTTCTTTCCACGGATGTCTTTTTTATTTTGAGGGGTTCTGAAAGCAATGATATTGGACTCATTATTAATCACATAAATCATAGTGTTTTTAGTTAATTCCAGTTCTCGGATAAAATGTTGTAAACCATCAATAGTCAGGTCAAGAGCAATCACTCCTTTTATTTGCTTATTTTTATTATATATTGGTGAAGCCCCGGTAATTCCAGGGATAAGGAAGTCACTTTTATCAAATACATAAAATGTATATACGTTTGTCCATATCGGTTTCCCTGCTTTTATAGCTTGTTGATACCACGGGCGAACTCTGGGATCATAATGGCGTGTCAGCAATTTTTTTCCAATTATTTCTCCTTGTTCGTTTAATTGATAACGAACGTTGACTGGAGGTGATACGGAATTAATCACATGGGTTAACCCAATTATTCCCTTTTGCTCTCTATCTACTCCTATAAAATCACCAGTTGTTGAACCATAGTAAACCATAAATATTTCAGGATTATATCGAATTGATTCAAAAAGAAATTTATCAAATTGTTTTGAATCATCAGGGTTAATGATGCCATTATTTATGGCATTTGTTATTTTAATTAAATCTTGATTTAAAGGATTTAAATAGATCTCAAACCTCTCTTTGACGAGTAATGATGTTTGCTCAATTGAATCTTTAGCGCTACTGTTAAGAACACTATTGAAAGCAATATAATTAATACCAATAATAGTGAACCCTACCAGGCTTAACAAAAGCACAAATAAGGTAATGATGCTGACACGTATACTGATTTTAAAATTACTATCCATATTTTTTCCTTCTAATTGAAGGAAGTACACAGGTTCTAAGCGAAATGCGATTAAGAACTTATTTTAAATAAGCATAGTCTTCTTTAGGCAGAAATACACGCAAACTTTATATTTTCTTACCAGGATCAAAGATCATGGTTTTTTCAGCAGGGCTCCATTCGTTGAAGTTTTAGAAGGGCAAGAAAACTCAAAATACTTACCAAACTTAATAAGAACATAAAAGTTTCTACTTGCTGAATTCCTATCATGCTGGTAATAAAACTAAAGAAAGCGGAGCAGTTAAATTGACAAAATAAAGTGATAGCTAATGCAAGAGCCATTTGCTGAGGAAAAGGGCGAACAGCTGATGCTGTTGCTGATGCAACAATGAAACCTGTACCAAAATAATAAATCACCATAGGCACTATAAAAGTCAAATATATATTTTCAGCAGAAAAGACAAATAACCACATCAAGAATGCTGCGAAAATAAAGAAACGTACTCCTAATTTTGTTAATTGGATACTATGATAATATTTTGCTATTAAGCCACAACAAGCGGTACCTAATAAATGCATAATTGCCATAGTAGTCTTGATTGTACCATACTGAGCGCTGGTAAAATTTTCTCCTTTAATAAGAATAAAAGAGGCGCTGGTATTAAACGCCGATTCTCCAGCCATCATCAAGGCAGAAATAAGGAGGTAAGAAACAAAAAGGGGATGGTTGAAGACCACCATAATACTATGACCTAGGCGAGGGAATTTTACATAATGGGGTTTGGTTTCTTTTAAACCTCGACATAAAGGTAATAAAAGCAGGCCATAGGCAGCAATGATAAGAGAGGCGATTTGCCAATTCCAATAACTGTTTATCAAACCTCCAAAAAATGGAAGAAAGCAAATAAACAGCCCAGCCAGAGTAAATAACCACGCAAAGTATTTTGTGGCATTTTGTTCATTATGGGTATCGTTAATCATTGCTCTACCCATTAGAAGGGTAGCGCCTACGCTAATTCCCTGGAGAAATCGGCATACTAAAAAGGGAAGGATGGAGTGGTTTAGAGCAATCAGAAAATTGCTCAGAATAAATAACAACAGTCCTCCAATGAAGATTGGTTTTCTTCCATAACGTTCGGAAAGAAGACCCCATAAAATCATACTGAGGGCTTTTCCCAAAAGAAAAAGACTGATAGTTAGTTGAACTGTATTGGGAGTTACCGAGAAGTAATCAACTAATGATGGCAAGGCTGGAGTAAGGAAATGTATATCCATGTTTCCAAGAAACCAGGTTAATAACACTATAAGAAGAGCATTTTTTTTCATGATTTCACGTTAAAATAAGAATTGGAAAAATCTGTCATCTGCCTGACATTTAGCCGATCATACCCGTAAACAAAAATCGCGAATAAACTATAAATTCCGGCAATTATCATAAAAATTGCAGGATATGGTAGATAAAATGCAAAAAGACCACCCAATAACAATCCAATTAGATTTCCCAGTTTTGCAAATGAATTGGCTAATCCCAAGGCATAACCTGGTAACAAATTACGATCACTGCACAAAGCAAATAACGCAGGCAATAAGGCTGCAAGTACGATCCCCCACAAAATACGTATAAGAGCAAACAGATAGAAATTATCTACATTGGCTTGAATGATCATGAGGATGGCTCCGAATACACTATAGCGTATTAAATATTGGTTAACCAAAGAAGGTTGACTTCGACAGTAGTCAAACTGTTTGCCACACCATACTGAACTACATAGCATCCCCATTGCCGGTAAAGAATAAAGAAATCCAATTAGTACCAGATTATTTGAACAATACTTATTGAGATACAGGGTAAACCCTGGATCAGGTAAAAACTTGGCAATTTGGGTTAGCATGATTAATACGCAAAGAAAGAAGAAAACACTTTTTGATGTGTAAGAATGATTTAATGTTTGTGATCTTTTCTTTATCTGTTGCTTTGGTGGGGAGGGTAATTTGTAGTGCATCACTACAGTAGTGCCCAGGCATATCAATGTTGCCAAACCAAATAATCCTTGATAGTTAGTGAAGCTTAAAGCTAATCCTCCGAGAAATCCGGCTGTAGAAGTGGCAATTGCCTTGGAGGATTGCAAGCGAGATAACTGTGTGCTTTTGCTTTGCCATTCAGTAATGCTTAGGGCATAGGTTTGCATTGCAACAAGAAAACCTGCAAAAGCTCCTTGCAGTAATCGGATGATTAAAATCCAGAATACAGAATTAACAAAAATCATACTGGCCTGGGTCAACACCAAGGCCCAGGATGCTCTCATTAACATGGGTTTATAGCCATATCGATCAGCTGCCAAGCCCCAGATTGGGGTTAATAGAATGTTAGCCAGCATCGGTAGAACTAGACTCAGCGTGTTATAAATCACTACCGATGGTACTGGTGTGTTGCTTTGGTGCGCGATCAATAGTGGCAGAAAAGGATTCGTCATTTCCAAGGCCAATATCATCAAAAACTGACCTGAGAGCATCATTTTTTGAACTAGTTTATTCATTATCTTGGCTCAATGGGTTGTCAAGACTAAAAAATACCAGGTTATCCTGATTTTGATTGAGTCTCATGCTCAGCAAACTTTTATGTTGCCAGGGAAGAGAGAATAAATGTTGTTGGAATTTTTGGTATATCAATGGATTAATTTCCTTTTTGAAATTTTGTAATAATTGATTTGCAATTTGTTTTAGCAGGATCCAAAGGTTTTTTTTAGTCAAGTTATAGTTATCATGTAAACAATTAATGCAAAAAGTTAAGTTACTCAGTAAATTTCCATAAATGAAGGTATTAAAGAGATCACTCAATTCGTGGCATGAAATGGTAGAGTCTGGATGAAGATTAGGTTTGGGTGTTGTCTCATATAGCGAATTAAAACAGACCCTGATGCCGCCAAGATCTCGAATAACTAATCCAACAGGCCGATGAGACTGAAAAATGACTAAAGTGTTTTGTTGTTGGGCTTCCAACGCAACGCCATAGCTTAATAATAAATGAAGCTGGCATTCGAGAATACATCGACTGTATTCAATAAAATATAGTTCAGGCTCCATGCCACTTGCTTCAATAATTTCAACGAATAAAGCACGTTGACTGACTGGAGAAATAGCATAGAGTGCTGCTACAGGTACTAATGTTTGTGACGCATCGATCAATTCCAGTGGATTTTCACGTACTATCATAGCCAAATGCTTTTTATTTTGTGGGGAAATGGATGGGTGTGTGGTGTTAATCCCCGCTAAATCCCTGGCTAGAAATAGTGGCTTTTCAAAACTTTGATACTGAGTCAGTAATTGCCTAAGCCAACTGGAAAGAGGAGACGAATTGCTTACTGAGGCAGGAGATACAGTGCGTAAAGCAGAAGTAGTATGGATTGCTGTAGCTAATTTTAAGTGTGGACCTTTGTTATCTAAAGGCATCATCGTTCGGAATGACATGGATGGTTTGGTTTTTTGAACAGCCTCTGTTATTAATAATTGCTTTGAATTGATTAATACAGAGGCCAGTGTTTGTAATTTGTTATTCCATTGCCAGGGATGAACTGGAAGAGGCAAATACTGATCAGGATCTAATTGTTGTTTTTGGACAGAATAATTCCACAATTGATATTCTTTAGCAAAATGTTGGGCAAACAACAAAGAATAGCTAGTCGCATCAATTGAAGTAAACGCTACGGAGCGATGAATTGCCAGCCAGGGAATATCTACCTGCGCGTTAAACTCAGGGGAGTATCGAATCACTTCTTCAGGAATAAACCCCATTTTTGCGCGGAAATTAGGATGATACGGGTGCCCTATGCAACCCCATTGCTCTAAAAAAGTCAGAATTTGTTGTTTATTATGTTGCTCTGATAACCATGACCATAAACTGGAGTGGTTTTTCGCCTGTTGCTTCAGCGATTGTTGCCAGCAATGATAATAAGCGAGGGCTAACGCCTGATTGTTGATGCTTTCATCGAGTTCCTTTTTTAGAAGAGGCCATCGATCAAATGTTTTTTCCGGTTTTTGCTTTTTCTGTTGATGATAAAGTAAATCAAGATAATCATGTATATGAAGGCTGGTTATTTCCTTGTCTATTAATCCTTCACGAAGTGCTGCATGTTGCAATCGATCTAAACATTGCTGGTGCGCAATCGATATGAAATGTTCCATTTCTGATTGTGAAACAAGAAGATCTTTTTCAAGTAATAAACTATGTAATGAGTTATTTATTTTATAAGAATTATTTAAAACTGCTGCCATGATTATTTCCGTGAATAAGTAAGAAACGACAACACTATAAATGATAATGATTATCATTTGCAATAATGTATTGTGATTTATTTGCTTAAATAATAGAGAGATAGTTTTTTATTTTTGATTGAGTACCTGAATTTAAAAATTCAGTATGGTTTGTAATGCCAAATTATTCATTTTTGTATTACGGCCATTTACAAAATGATTGATACCCGAGGCTATGGCATTATTTCTATAACTATAGTCTCTGGAATACTGAAATTGAATACCAAGATAAGGAAAAGGGGTTGCGGACAATCCCAGTCCCAGTCTTTGTTTCGGTATTCCGAGTGCCAGAGCTTGAAAAGTGTAGTCATAAAAACCAATGATTTTAAAAGAAAATTTTTTAATATTAACATCATAACTATTTTGTATACTCAATGCCTTTGGTGAAGCTCCTCGATTATTATAACTCATGTCTTCTAATGCAAAGGGGGTGATTGCAGTAACATAGGTAAGATAAGTGCTTGTTTTTTTATATTTTAAATTAAAATAGGTTGCAAATCCTGGAACCCTTGTTTTTAATGATTGTGATAAAAGCCCGCCAAAACCTTTGTTGTATTGAAATAATTGACTTTCTGCCAGAGAGTATAAATAACTGACTCCTGCATCCATTGATTGATTATGTACTCCTGTATTCAGATTGTAATAAAGCGGAAGTGATGATGTACTTATGCGAGAATAGGGTTTAAAAAAAGAAGCGTTAGCATAATACAAGGAATCGTATCCAATAATAGCGGCCACTTCGTTGGTTTGTCCCAAGGCTTTTGTAAGTGGTTTATAAATTAAATCACTTTTATAATTTCCAAATGCGAGCCATTTTTTTCCAAATGCAAAGAAAATATTTGAAGACTCTATTTGGAGTTCGTCATAAAATTGCTCAAAATAAAATTGAGGAGCCACTGGGGTAGGCAAGGTGTTATAAATTAGCAAGCCTTTCATTTTGTTCCAATCAGTCACCTGTAATTCAGATCCCATTTTGATATTGGACAGCTGCTGATTCAGTAAATATTTTTCACTTTGTATTGCTGAGTTGGCGGCATTAAAAAACAGATGTCCATCGTAAGTCAATTTTTCATTTTTAAATAAAGAGTCTCCAGCGTCTGCGAAAGCTAACCCGGCAACATTCAACATTAATATTCCTAAAATAATTCTTGTCCTAATGTAATTTCTTATATACAGCATTTGGTTTTATTTTAAATAAAAATGATAATCATTATCATTTAAAATAAAGTAATATGGAACTTTTTTTAATAAAGATTTGCTGGGAATATTGCGTTATTCATATTGTTATTTGATTTTTAAATGTCTTGCCAAATAGTCTACATTCTTTGACTTGTTCAAGGTATGCTGAGTATGCTTTATGGATACTATTGTAAATCAGCGGCAAACAGATAATCGGTCATTTAAAATTCAAGTAACTAAAGTATAAATTAAAATACAATTTATTATTTCTTTATAGCTAAATGGTAGATCGTATCTAATCATGGCATGACTCATTATTCTAAAAATAAATTCAGTTGTTGTGTGCTATTGGTGAATTCAAATTATGGGAATTTGGGAAGATAAATTATGGTGATTTATGAAGTAAACCTAACGATTGATCCGGAGATATTTGTACAATTTCAAGCATGGCTCAAAAAACATGTTGCGGAAATAATTCAATTTCCGGGCTTTATGCAAGCCTGCATTCTAAAGCAGGAAAAAGAAACAAAATCAGCTAAGGAAAAATTGACTGTTCAATACCAGCTGGACAATGGAGATAGTTTGTCAAGGTACTTGTCTGAGCTGGCACCTCAGATGCGTGAGGATGGTATTCATTTGTTTCAAACTAAATTTTCTGCTGACAGACGCATCTTTGAAGTGCAGGAAATTATATCAAAGTAATTGTTGTTCATGTTTACTGGTATTAACGACTCGTTTCTTGCAACTATAAAGTACTAAGCGTTAATACCAGCTATATATTTTATCCGCGTCCCTCATTCACTCCTGCAGGAAGACCTGTGATGCCTCCTGGGCAGAACCTGATAGTATAGCTAGTAGAGTTAGGTTGTCCTGAAAGGTTATTAGTACAAGTAAATCCACTGGTTTTGTCGTCAAAAGGATAAATATAAGCAGAAGGGTAAGCTTGTTTCATCCATTGTATCATTGGCTGTACAAAAGAGTTCCATTGGGCATTGGTTTGTGGTTGCAAGGCACCAGGCTGAGTACAACTTTCGGTATTAGGATTTGCTCCAATCACTACATTGTTGGTTTGAACAGGATTCCACCAGTCTGCGCACCCACAACATTGGGCAATGTCTGTAGCGGAAGAAGAGGGATAAGCATTATAGCAGGTATTGTATCTTGGACCAGTAAATCCTGTAGGAACAGAGCAAAGCATCAAATTCGATAAGACAGCGCCGGAGGGATAAAAAGGCGTTGTAGAAGTAGGGAGGAGTTGATTGCATTTAAAATAACTTTGTACGGCAGCTGGGACATTACTTGAACCGCAGACTTGATCGGCTGACCAATATCCTAAAAAATTGCCACAAACCTGATTGAAATTACTGTCTAATCCGCATAATGTCATCAAAGGGCAACCTGGATTTGCAGAGGTGATGGAACAGCTTTGACCACCACCAGTTACCCAGTAAAATCCATTCCCCGGCACTTGATCAATGACTGGTACAGTGGCTGTATTCCAGTTACAAGCTCCAAATCCATTATCGGCCGTATCGTTACCGGGCACTCCGCAATTGTAATTATTCGGGGTAGCAATAATAGTAGTGAGTCCTTGTTTATAATAAATGGGTTGCATGGAAATCGGGATGTGAAAACCATTGATGACTTCCACATCATAACTGTCGGAGGTGGTTAAATTCATCGTGATTTCAGCCTGAGTGGCAGGTTGTGTGAAACCAATGCCTGGCGCGCAAGAGGTGGTACCGCCAGCATTACCACAAGCCGCTTGTTGACAGGTTGTACCATTGCACAAAGTGCTTGCCGAAATATTTCCACTCCATTGAATATTGGGGTCAGCATTGGTAACAGGGATAGTCACACTGTTAGTGTTAACGCCAGGAAGCGCTGCTAATAAATATATACCATTTATTGGGGTTGGATTGTTCCAAAAGCATTTGTTCGTACTGGTATTACAGCTTGTGCCATTTGGGCATGGTGTTGTTGGGCAATTGGGTGAACTACCTAATTGGCTTCCATTCAGCGAAAACCACACATCAAAATCGCACTCATTGATTAAAGTCACAGTTCTTTCTGTCGGTAATGCAGCAAGTACTGTCCCGGAAGTGATGGCAGTCGCTGGTGCTTGAGGATTTCCTCCAACAGAGTAGGGAACTGTTGCGGTCAGAGCATAAGTCCGTGGGGGATTATTTGCAGCAGGCGCTGTGAACGTAGCAGTCATTTGACAGGCCGCGTTGGTCAATGTTTGCGGGGTGCAGCTGGAGCTGGTGATGTTTATAGTCCCGTTACAATTATTAACACCTTCCAGGCAGGTTATTGTGCCATTATTTGTAATATCCACAGTTCCACTGGCGGTGAATAAAAACTGGACTGTATACTGGTTGCCAGCAATCATCAATGGAGGTAGATAGTTTGGCGGTACTAAAGTGCCTACAAGCGGAGCTGCTGGATTGACTACTTGCGTGAATGTTTGTGCCGTTACCGGGCTTCCCGATGGGCCTGTATAAGACAGACTGGCAATGACTTGTTGAATCGACGGATTCCCGGCAGTTACTGTGTACGTTCCATCGACTTCACAAACCCCTCCGTTGGGAGTCAATGTGTTATTGCACGTCGTAGTATAATTCGGTGTCCCTAATGATTGCGAGACATTAACTGATAAATTGGTAGCTGAAATAGCCCCGTTATTGGTAAACGTAAATTTGTAACTGGAAACTGAGCCTGTCGCTAATTGAGAGGGAAAACCATCCATGACAAAGCTAACGATCGGACTCAAGGACTGTCCTGTACTCAAGGTGCTTGTTTGAGGTAAAGGAACTCTATCCTTGCTATATCCTGCAATAGTCAACTGAAGTGTTTTAAGGCCGATTACAAGTGGGTTTAACGCCACAACGACTTCACAGGATTCTCCTGAATTTAATAACCGACCGGAACATTGATCATTAAAGTTGAATTCTGTGTTGGGGCTTGCCGATCGTTCTATAATCAAGGCCTTGGCCAATCGAAAAGGCAATTGATTGGTAAAGGTATAAGTCACAGTATAAGTCTGACCAACGCTGCTTTGAGCAGGAAATACTCCACTGACTCGCCAGCTGATAGGATCTTTTCCAGCATAACCCATCAAGGTGAATAACAGAAGGATTGTGGTGATTATGATGCGAGTTGAGTATTTCATGTTGGTCTTTTCACCCATTATTTTTATGAAGATTAAATCAGTTCTATTTGACAAGTTACCGTTGGGAAGCCACAAATAACTTATGGTTTCTCAATGTTTGGAATTTTAGCCTATGCCTCACTTTTGGTTATCCATGAAATAAATAGGTAAAGCCTAAAGTTCCAGCGTTGCTTGTCAAATTTTTCGAGGACAATGTCTCTCTATTCCAGCTATCAGTGCCATAACCTGACCGTACTTTGCCCAAATCAGAATACTCATACCCTAAAGATAATAACCATTGTGGTCTTATCTCCCAATCCAGACCAGCGCCCAGCTGGTAAGCAAACACAGTGGTCGTATGATTGGCAAAATTGGGGCTTATGCGCGGTGTGACATCAGGCAAGGCGCTTTCGTAATATTGGCTTGCTCGATTGGAGCTCACTCCAACTCCTCCTTGCACAAATGGCATTAAGTTTTTCCAACTGATGACATTGGCTTTTGCGGAAGCTAAGACCAAATCAGATTTTACTTTCCATTGATAATTGTAATTGGTGAATTCGGGCAAGCTGTACTGAATCACTTGTCCATTAATGTCCATATTAAAGAAATGGGAATAGTATACTCCAACAGAGATTGCGGGGAGAATTATATTTGTAAATCGATATCCCCCACCAATGCCTAATAGCAGGGAGGAATCGGAACTATTGGTATAAATATCCTGATCAAAAGGACTGGGAAAGCCACTGTCGTTATTTACTGTAAACTGATCATCTGGTGTTGTTTCTTGTGCTCCAACTTTAGCAGTTACATACCAGCTTCTTTTCCCATCAATTGTTTCTTTAGTCACAGAATGAGTTGGAAGAGGGCGAGAAGTTTCCTTAACAAGTATTTGTGATTTTGTCTGAGTAGTCGGTGTCTGCTTTGGTGATGAATTATGTTTTATTGGAGTAATATTGGAATTTTGTGAAAGTTTTATGCTGAGTTGATGCAGTTCTTGCGTATTGATAGGCCCCACACGAACCGAGAAAGCATTGCCTGAATGACTAATTATTACAGGGTATTGTGTTCTCGCTTGAATTTTTCTTGCCAATTGCTGAGCATTATTTTTTTGGCTAAAAGCGCCTAACTGAAGAAAATAAATTCTTTTCAGATTTTTCCCAGTAACTCGTGCAGCATTTTGTGTTCCATAAATGATCTGAGATGAAAATGCAACGCTAATACAATCTAAATTCAATGTAATAATAAACAGAAGTACCACATATCGTATTAAGTTAATCCTGAACAAAATAAAATCCATGTTATGAAATGTGATGAGCAACGATGCTACTATAATTTCTTTTCGTGATGCAAGATGATCTCAAATATTATTTCTGGGCAGGGCCTGATTTGATTGCAGTGGCTATTTTATTGCTTGAAGTGACAAATGAGAGACAAAAATCGGGAGTAGGGCTTGATTGCTCACTTCAAGTCTTCTCTATCAGGGGGCATATGATGGAAATGGTGGCTATGGGTGGACTCGAACCACCGACCTCAGCATTATGAGTGCCGCGCTCTAACCGGCTGAGCTACATAGCCACAAGAGGTCGTGATTTTGTCTTTTTCATGTGTTTATGTCAAGACTGTTTCCTGAGTTTTTTATAATTAATTTATATTAAATTGAATTTGCATTATTTTTTCAAAGCAGAATAGCGTATTTAAAAAGAAGTTTGTTGATATATTGAAAAGTGATATTCCCACACTCAAGAGATTGCTTTGGAGGATAGGCGGAATAGTTGATAGCCAGCATTATCAAAAGCAGGATAATTTATCAAAATTTAAGCCCATCTCTCAGAGATGGGCTTAAAGAAAGAAGATGCGTTATTTCATTATTTGGATAAAAAATTTAAATGATCAACAGGTAGAGTGCTCCTGCTCCTCTCAGCACCTGGACTAATAGCTGTTTCCCTTTCTCGTGTGCAACAGCTTGTAAAGATTTAATGTCTTTGACCGGTGTTTTATTAGCAGAAATGATAATATCTCCTGGCCTTAAGCCAGCTCGCCAGCCCGCACTGGTTTCCGAAGCACCTACTACCTGAACTCCAACAACATTACCATGAGGTGGTGACTCTTGTTCAAAATTACGCAAGGCTAATCCGTAGAGAAATGGATTATTGGATTGTAATTTTTGTTCATGTTTTTTGATGTCTGTGACTTCTACATCTAATGTAAGCGGCTTATTATCTCGCAAGATTTTAATTTTAGCAGTAGAGCCAGCTCGCAACAGACTAATCGTTGTTTTTACCTGTGTTGCCTGCGTTATTTTGGTGTCATTAATTTGTACAATGACATCGCCTGATTTTAGGCCAGCCAATTGAGCAGGTGAATTTTGATTGACCTGTGATACTAAAGCCCCTTGAAAATCTTCGGCATATCCCATTGATTGGGCAAGTTCTGGTGTTAAATGTTGAACAAATATACCCATTAAACCACGATGAATAGAGCCAAATTTAATGATTTGTTGCGCTACATCTTTTGCCATATTAATTGGGATCGCAAAGCCGATACCTACATTTCCTCCATAGGGTGAAATAATGGCTGTATTAATGCCAATTAATTCGCCTTTTGCATTGACCAAAGCCCCTCCTGAATTACCAGGATTGATAGCTGCGTCAGTTTGAATAAAGTTTTCAACACCTTCAATATTTAAATCGCTGCGTTTTAAGGCACTCACTATTCCAAACGTAGCAGATTGACTATTTCCAAAGCTGTTTAATCCAAAGGGGTTTCCAATAGCAACAACATAATCTCCGACTTCCAGCTTATCGGAATCACCAATTACCAGGGATTTCAAATTTTTAGCATCAATTTTTAAAACAGCCAAGTCCGTTTCGCTATCACCTCCAATCAGGCGAGCTTTTAATCTCCTGCCATCTTGAAGAGTTACAGTAATTAAATTGGCGTTACGAATAACATGGTCATTCGTTATAATAATGCCATTTTTAGGGTCAATGATAACTCCAGACCCTATACTTTCAAATTTTCTGCCTTTTTCAGGTATTCTGGAAGGCTGTTTACTGTTTTCCCCGTCATCATCGTCTGCATTTCCGGATGCCATATTATTAGGCAAGTACCCTTGAACAGCCACGTTAACAATAGCCGGCATAGCATTTTTCAGAACAGGAGCCAAGCTGGGCATGTTTGTAAGATCTTGTGCTGCATCGGCTACCGGGATGAAAAATACAAGCAGACTTGCTATGAATAATTTTATACGTGTAATCATATTATTAATCCTGATTTTACTCATTAATCCAGATGAAAGTACCTATTCTACCTGTTTGTGATTCTCTGCGATAGGAATAGAATTCATTTTTTAACTCAAAAGTACACAAATTTGACTGAAATACTGATTTTACCCCTTCCAAATTAAGTACTATTTCTGCAATTTGAGGTAAATCAGCTAACCATTTGCTATGAACAGGCTCAAACGCATTCCTGGTTAAGGAGTATTTATTGGTAAAAGACAAGTAAACTTCTTCACCCACTTCATAACATTTATTACAGATAGCAGGGCCTATCCAGGCAATTATATCTGTCCTATTGCTATTTAGCTTCTTTAGTGTATTTTCAATAATACCATTATACAGCCCTTTCCATCCAGCATGAATGGCGGCAATTTCAGTTCCCTGTCGATTGCATAGCAATATGGGTAGGCAATCTGCTGTCATAATGACTAAAGGGAGTTTAGGTAAACGAGTAATTGCAGCATCAGCATCTCTGGTTTTTTCAGTTTCTACCGTGATGCATTTTGTGCTATGTGTTTGTTCCAGCCAGATTGGTTCTGCAGGCAGATCAATAAGTTCAATGAGCTGTTGTCTGTTTTTGAATACATGCTGTTGGTTATCACCAACATGCAACCCAAGGTTGTTGCTCGCATAGGGTCCGTCACTGAAACCATACAAACGGGTAGTACTCAAAGCGGTAATATTTTTAGGAGCCGGCCAATTGGCAAATCTATTTTTCATCGTGTTGATCCAGAGTGTTTAACAAGAGTTCGAAATCATCGGGTAATAATGCATTCAGTGTTATTTCTGTATTTTTTACAGGATGACAAAATGAAATGGAACAGGCATGGAGTGCTTGTCTTTTAAATTGTTTTAAAACTGAGAGTATTGCCTCATCAGCATTAGGAGGAAACTTCATTCTTCCTCCATACAGTTGATCTCCTACAACTGGGTGGTTAATATAGTTCATATGCACTCTTATCTGATGAGTGCGTCCTGTCATTAAGCTAACATTCAGTAAGGTAAAGTCTTTATAATGCTTATTGATATTATAATGGGTAACAGCTTGACGCCCGAAGTCAGTTACAGCCATCTTTAGTCTATTTTTGGGATGCCTGCCAAAACCCGTATCTATTGTTCCACCAGAAATGACATAACCATGAACTAATGTCAGATAGTGGCGCTTAATTTCGCGATTTTGCATTTGCCTGATGAGAGAAGTATGGCTAATCAGGTTTTTAGCCACTATCAGCAGACCAGTGGTATCTTTATCCAATCTGTGAATAATTCCAGCACGAGGAAGTAGTTGCAACTCGGGACAATGATGAAGCAGCGCATTAACGAGTGTATGTTCCTTATTTCCCGCACCCGGATGTACAACAAGACCGGCTGGCTTGTTAACAACAATTACTTCACTGTCTTCATAGATTATCTGAATTGGAATGTTCTCAGGTTTACAATAGTTAAAATCTGTATTAACTATTGTATGGTCAACATTAATCGTAATTAAATCACCGCCCAGCGCTTTATCTTTGGGTTTGCAAGGCAGATTATTAAGGGTAACAGCACCTGTTTTAATCCAGTTACAGATAAGAGAGCGTGAATACTCAGGGAGCAGCCTGGCAAGCACGCTGTCTACTCGTTGGTTATGTAATTCGCGAGGTACTGATAATTGTTGCTGGATATGCTCAATCATTAGGCTGGCTGCATCTCCTTTTCAAGCAGCCTTCCTCGCAATGAATTAGGTAGTGCGTCACTAATTTGGACATCTATAAATTGTCCAATTAAATGAGGTGGTCCATCAAAATTAACTACACGGTTACATTCAGTACGACCAGATAATTGCTGTGAACTTTTCTTGGAAAATCCGGTAACCAGAATTTTTTGCTTGCTGCCTATCATTGATTCACTGTAACGAGCTGCATTCATTAATAATCTGTTTTGTAAAATCTGTAAACGTTGCTTTTTGATCTCCATAGGCGTGTCATCAGGTAAATTTGCTGCAGGAGTTCCTGGTCTTGGGCTGTATATAAAGCTGAAAGAGGTATCAAAACCGATTTCATGCACAAGATCCATAGTGTCCTGGAAATCTTTGTCTGTCTCTCCGGGAAAGCCTACAATAATGTCAGTAGATAAGCGAATGTCTGGTCGAATTTTCCTTAATTTACGAATTTTGGATTTAAATTCCAAAGCAGTGTACCCTCGTTTCATTAACGATAAAATGCGATCGGATCCGCTTTGTACCGGAAGGTGTAAATGATTGGCAAGCTCTGGAACCTCAGCGTAGGCATTAATCAAATTTTCAGAAAATGCCAAGGGATGTGATGTTGTGAAACGTATTCTTCCTATTCCATCGATAGCGGCAATATAATGAATTAACAGGGCAAGATCGGCTATATCCCCATTGTCCATAATACCTCTGTAATCGTTCACATTTTGGCCTAGTAAATTAATCTCTCTGACGCCTTGACTGGCTAATTGATAACACTCAGCCAATACATCATCAAATGGTCTGCTGATTTCTTCGCCACGGGTGTAGGGCACCACACAGAAGCTGCAATATTTACTACAGCCTTCCATTATAGATACAAAAGCTGTAGGGCCTTCTGCTCTTGGTGCGGGTAAATGATCAAATTTCTCTATTTCTGGAAAGCTGATATCAACAACAGATTTATTTTTCTCAAGCCTTTCATTGAGCAGGGCAGGGAGCCTGTGTAATGTCTGTGGCCCAAATACGATATCAACAAACGGTGCTCTTTTTATGATGTCTGAGCCTTCCTGGCTCGCTACGCATCCTCCCACTCCAATGAGCACATGAGGGTTTTTGGCTTTATATTCTCGCCATTGACCCAGTTGAGAAAAAACTTTTTCCTGTGCTTTTTCTCGAATTGAGCATGTGTTTAATAAAATAACATCGGCATCCTCGACTTGATCAGTTTTGACCAAACCATGGGAAGCGTAAAGTACTTCTGCCATTTTAGAAGAATCGTATTCATTCATTTGGCAGCCATTTGTTTTAATATATAATTTTTTAACCATTTTGATTCTACAAATTGAAATTGCGGTATTATTTCATTAATTAACACTTTGGCAATAGGTTTCTTTGATTTTCGGTAATATTAGTAACGCAACTAACATGCCTATTGGAAGGATTGACAAAGCAGTGTAGTAAGCTTCCAATGGATAAACTCTCACAGTCCCCATCATTTGACCTTGCCACATTTTATCCAGAATATAACCAATTAAAGGTTGTGCTAACGCTATTCCAACCATATTCATCATATTCATGAAACTAAGCCCTGTTGCCACATATTTTTTATTACATAATTCTTTGGCTACTGAGAAAGCTGGCAAAAAGCCTGCGGAAAAGATACCAAATGCAAACAGCAGGATTTCCATAGTAATTGAAGAAGTGATGGGAGCAAAAATAAAGAGCAAAGAACAAATCATTGCCCCTACACATCCAATATACATAGGCGGCTTACGTAATCCAATACGGTTTGAAAACAGACCCCATAAAGGACTGGCTATTGCCCAACCCACAAAGACCAATGAGATAAAATTAGCTGCTGTAGATTTTGCTATTAGCATTTTATTCATCAGAAAAGGAACCCCCCAAAGCCCGCAAAACACGGGTGTTGCCATGTACATTAACCCGCCATAGGTAGCTACTAGCCAAAGTTGCTTATTTTTTATCAATGTGAATAAACTTGGGATTAAACGTTCTTCCTCGACAGGATGTTGATGGATAGCAGGAGAAAAATTCTTGGGAGTATCTCTGGCAATCAAGATGAGCAAAGTTGCCAAAAGAAGTCCAACACTACCCATTATAATCATGCTTTCCCGCCAGCCAAAATTATCAATTAGAAGAGCCAAAGGCGTTTCTCCACCTATTGCACCCATCATGCCTATGGTAACCATCAAGCCAGTCAATAATGCGAATTTTTGTGCTGGAAACCAGTTGGCTGCCAATTTCATGGTGCCAACAGCAGCAAATGCGGAACCAAATCCAATCATCAGCCTTGCGATACAGGCCATGAAGAAATTATCTGTCATGCCAAAGGCTATAGTGCTCACGGCACAAACCACTGTGGCAAGAGTTAATAAACGTTGTGGGCCAAAATAATCCATTAGAACACCACCAGGAAGCTGCATGGCGGCATAAGAATAGAAATAAATGCCCGATAGAATCCCTAAAGTATGACTTGTTACCGAGAAATCTCTCATGAGTTCATTACTCATTACGCTTGGGGATACTTGCAATAAGCATTCATAAAAATAGAATAAGCAACCCAAGCCCCACACCATCCAGGGCATAATTAAGCTGACACTTGCTTTATTGAGCGATTCGGATTGTACATTGTAATGAGCCATTATTTAAAAATTCTCCAAATTTATCCAATCATTAGATTCTATGAAAGTTATTAGTCAAAAAAGAGGATATAGATGGTATTTCCATATATTCTAATCTTTGATTAAAAATGTACTTATTTTATTCACACAGCGAATTTATACGTTAACACACCTCATAGTAAAATTCACTAAATAAAATATTATCAGGTTGACCACTATTTGTCTATTGGGAGTGAGTTTTTGATTGTGTTTTCAATATATTATTGTAGATTATCGGGATTCTCTTGAGCATCTGGCGCATCAAGGATTACACGTGTTCCTCTCATTCCTCCCCCTGGGAGGTCGATAAATTCCTCATTTAACCAACGCGCATCTTCAATAAACATGCGAACACAGCCGTGGCTGGCCCTATATCCTGGAACTTCATAACTTCCATGCAAAGCATAACCTCTAAAAAAGTGCATGCAATAAGGCATCAGTGCACCACCATGTTCGCCATTTGCCCTTCTTGGGAAAACAGTTGAAACACAATCAATATCTTGCTTGCGGATAATGCGAAATGAACCTGTTGGTGTAGAACAACCACCTATTACTTTACATTTTCCAACACCTGATGATATTGGTCCCCACCAAAGCAATTCCCCGTCTTCATCATAAGCTCCCCATGCCAATTTTTTTTGACTGACATAAATTGTTTTTTCACCACTTGGTTCAATATATCTTGGAAAAGGCGAGACGTCATAGATGGTTAAACGCTCTATATTTTTGGGAACAGCAATAATCATCCCGGGTTTGAGCCTGATATTCATTCGGTTAATGCGTCTGACAATATCTTGCTCTTCGATGTTAGGGAAAAGCCTATCCCAAGTGTCCCCGCTTTTTATTTTCATGCAAAAATATTCTGGCAAGTTGCAGAGAGTTTCTCCATATCGCATTTGCGCCTGTGCCGATTGCATGCCAAGTAAGAGACAAATTACAAATGCCAGTGATGATTTAAATGTATTCATAATGAAATTAATTTATTCATCCTAACTGTTTTGGCGGCAAATAATGGAAAAACTTTATATTCCAATTCGATAAATCTATACAAATTTGCCAAAATTATAATCCTATTCTTGATTACCAAAATGTACAAAAATTTCGATAACTACAAGACTTCCAGACAATTCCTCATATCTTATTGATATTTAGAAGCCTTAAACTATTTGCATTGGGAAAATAAAAATAGATGGACTGGGTTTAATAATTGCCAAATCAAGAAAACTCTTATTTTGGTTGCTATAAAGCTGTAAAAAGCAAATGCTGAATCATGGGAGCTCATTGCAAATATTAAAGTTCATTACCAGCATTAGAGTTAATCGCTTGCCAGGCTTGATGCACTTCAGCTAATAACATATTGGACTGAGCTAATAAATCTTCATCATTTTTTAAATTGGCTTTAAGTAGTATTTGTTGAACATAATCATATAACTGGAGTAAATTTTCGGCAATTTCGCCACCTTTATCATGATTGAGACTCATTTTTAAACCTTCAATGATGCTAATGGCTTTGCCAATATGTTCTCCTTTTTCTTTAATTTGGTTACGCTGTATATTACCCTGAGCAGTAGCAATGTGAGATCGGGCTCCTTGAAGTAATAAATCTATAAGTTCATGAGGGGAGGCTGTTTCTATGCGGGTTTGTAGCTCTATGGCTTTGTATTGGCTGGAAATTTGTGAATATAGGTTTTTCATTCTCATTACCTCCTATTATTTCAATTTTAATTGGGGTAAATTGGCTAATTGCTGGGATAGAAAAACACTAGTGCTTTGTAATTGGCTGAGTAGAGTGTCCAGAGCAGTGAATTGTTTTAAATAGCGAGTTTCAATTGATTTGCGCCTGATATCAATTTCGTTTTGTATTTTATTCAATTGCTTGACTTGATTATTGAGTTGATCTTTTCTCTGCTCCAAATCGCCTTTAATTTCAATGTAAGCATCCAGCAAGGAACTTAATTGGACTGCAATACCGTCTGTAACAGTTATTTGTCCACGGGAGCCGGCAGACCCCGAAAATACATTAATCGACAGACCACTCAAATCAGCACTTCCTGTCAATGTAATGCCATCGGATGATATAGCAGATAAGCCTCCTATTGTTCCAGACATGCTGACTCCAGGAGTAAATTCAGTCAACACCACATCATAGGTACCTGATTTGACAGTTGAATTAATGGATTTGACGTTTATGCCAGTATCATTAGCCTTGGCTGTTTTTGCAAACAATGCTCCTATTTCTTTATAGTGATTATCGAGTGCAGTTTTAAACTTGTCTTGTTTGATTTCCAGTAAACCTTGTTTATTGGTGATGATTCCCAAATCGGCTAATGAGCGGATTGGTCCTTCCTGGTTAGCCAAAGGGGTAGTTGCCCACTTGTTTAAATTGAGTTTTAAATTGCGAAATTGAGGGTCGCCCTGAAATACTCCTCCTTGTTTGGTTTCATTATTATAACCAGTTAAGTTGGTTAAAAAAGTCATGGTGTCATTGTATTGTTTTATGAACTCGTTGATTAAGCCTGTGAGCTGATCTTTATTATCATCAACAGTTAAGGTGACAATTTTCCCAATCTCTGCTTTCTTTAGATCAATGGTGACACCAGTTATTGCCTCATTCAATTGATTAGAACTTTGAACCAAAGTTAATCCGTTAATTTTAACAGTACTGTTTTGTGCTGCTACTGTTTCAGTTAATGAATTCACTCCCATAGTAGGATCATAATTCAATGAGGCAACTCCACCACTAATTTTCATGGCATAATTTTCGCCGGTTTTTGACGAAGTGATAGTTAGCCTGGAGCCCTGGCTATCTTGAACTATGCTGGCTGTTATTCCTGAATTAGTATTATTAATGGCATCTCGTACCGCAACAAGGCTATCGTTGCCAGGCGTAATGGTTATGTTGACTGACGTAGCGGAAGGATTCGGTGTAAAAGTGGTTTTATCACTGTTATAGGTTCCAAAATCTATGGTTATTGTTCCGCTTCCAGTATTAGTCATGTAAGAGCTTGCCAGACTGTGTTGTTGCGCCAGTTTTTGTATTTCAATTTGATAAGTATTTTTAGTCGCGCCAGTCCCCAGAGTAGCGGAAAAGTAATTCGGATCACTAATGGTTGATTTCATAGTGTAGAATTGGCTAAGACTGGAGAGCTTGGCTAAGGAAGTTTGCAAGTTAGTTAAATAGCTTTTTAATTGACCAAGCGCCGACAACTCTGTATTGACACTGTTTAACTGTTTATCATGACGCACTTGCGATGGAGTTATTTCTGCCGTGACTATCGCATCGACCAAGTTTTTTACATCAAGTCCTGACCCTACGCCTGGTGAAGAGAGTTCCATAGAGTATCCCTTTTCTATGTTGTTATTGTTCTAGTCAAATTTTTAATAAATATTTCAAATTATTAAACGTGCTTGTCTATAGAACCACTAATAATATCATCAAGCAAGCTTAGTAATTGCAAATACTCATCAGAAGGCATTTTACGTAATACTTTATCGGATATTTTCTCTGTTATTATAGTTTGAAGCAAACCTGTTGCTTTATCCAGCGCCTGTTTTGTTTCGGCATCCAAAGCGGAATCATAAACCATATTTTTAATTTCTGGCTTAGAGACTTCCTCAACTATTTTTATTTGATCTGTTTGGGCTGCCTTATTAACTGAAGATACAGGTTCAATACTCATTTTTCTTACTCCTTTTTATACCCATCAACCGAGGTATAAAGAAATCGAAGTGCAGTTGTTGCTGCACTTCGATTGCGACATCCTATCGACCTAACAAAGATAATACAGATTGCGGTAGGCTATTAGCTTGTGCCAACATCGCTGTACCTGCTTGTTGCAGAATTTGGTTTTTGGTCAAACTAGCCATTTCAGCAGCGTAATCAGCATCTTGAATACGACTTCTAGCAGCTGATAAGTTGTCTGATACGTTTTGCAGGTTGGCTATCGTTGATTCAAAGCGATTTTGCAGAGCACCCATATTAGCCCGATTAGAGTTTACGCTATTGAGTGCTGCATCAATTCTCTTAATCGCTGTTTGAGCGCCAGACGCTGTGCTCACATCCAGTGAATCTATCCCTACTGTGTCTTTAGAGATATTGGCACTTAAACCAATGTTAGCAACAGTACCACCAATCGCGATAGTATCAACGGCGCTGATTGATAAAGTACCGCGTAGCGCGCCATCAAATGCGCCACCAGTTACAGTTAAACCGTCAGTACCTGCAGTAAAACCTGTACCGCTTTCTGTTACCGTAATGTTTCTGCCATCAGCAGCAGTGAGTGTCATATTACCACCGTTAAGTGATGCAACAACTCCAGTTTGGTTACTGACGCCATTGATGGCATCTCTAAGATCAGAGTTGGTTAATGCCGTTGCTACGTTAAGGTTAGTGTATATTGCAACACCATTAATCGTTAAGTTGTAGGTATCACCTGCAGTTCCACCTATTGCGCCAACTGCTTGTGTGCCGCTGGTAGACGCTGTAACCGATAGTCCTCCTATCCCGGCATCGTTGATAGCCGCTGCTTTGGCATAGGCTGACGTAGCATCTTGTCCGTTTAGTGCCCCGGTAAAATTGGCAGAAGAGTTAATACTGGTTGCTGCTCCTCCTCCAATTGCGATAGTAATATCTGCCGCTGCTGCACCTGCTACTTCTGTTCCTGTTGCCGTGGCAATACCACCAAGAGAAGAAGCTTTTGTGCTGCCGATACTGAAATTGATGGTTTGGTTTGAATTCGCCCCAACCTGGAAGCTTGCGCCAGAGAAAGAACCATCGAGAATTCTTTGACCATTGAATTCAGTATTTTGAGCAATACGCTCCAATTCACTTTTTAATTGTGAAATTTCACTTTGAATTGAAGACCGGTCAGATGAGTTATTGGTTGAGTTAGCAGCTTGAACGGAAAGCTCACGCATGCGTTGTAAAATATTGGTTGTTTCCTGCATTGCTCCTTCAGCAACCTGAGCCAGGGAAATACCATCGTTGGCATTTCTAACGGCTTGGTTCATCCCGCGAATTTGTGCAGTCATTCGTTGAGAAATGGCGAGTCCTGCTGCATCATCTTTGGCACTGTTAATCCTTAATCCCGATGATAAACGCTGGATCGATGTTTGCATCATGTTGCCCGAAACACCCAAATTACGTTGGGCTGTGAGCGACGCCACATTAGTGTTGATTACTTGAGCCATAATTTTAGTCTCCTCAGACCTGAATCCCTGGTATGGGACATTTGTAATTCAGTAAATTCGATTTATTGTTGTGAATTTACTGTACCCGATTTAGTTATCGGAAATAGTGAAAAAAACTTTAGTTCCGAAAGCGCTTTTTTGAAAAGTTGCAAAAAATTATTGAATAAAATTAGTATGTTAAATAAATAGAAAGATCGATTGTAATATAATCAATACGTCTGAAATTCTTCAGATGGACTTGGATATTTTTAATGAGTAATTGGGGTTTTCAGGGTGATTTGGTTCTGGTTATCAAGTCGATTTGGTAAAATATCTTATTCCTTTATGTGAAATTCAAGTCCAATATAGACATGTCAGATTATTTTTTTCTGTGTATAATAATCCGATTTGATAATATCTGGGTTCTAATTTATGAGCTGGCTTAAAAAACTGTTACCATCAAGAATAAGGACAGAAACCTCTCAAAAGAAGGGGGTTCCGGAAGGTTTATGGGTTAAATGTTCTGGTTGTAATGAAGTGCTTTACAGTACTGAACTGGCAAAAAATTTTATGGTTTGCCCATCTTGTAATTTTCATCATCGCATTTCCGCACGCTTGAGAATCGCTCAATTTCTAGATGAGTCAGGGCAAGAAGAAGTGGCTGCTGGGCTGGAGCCACAGGACAGATTAAAATTCAGGGACTCCAAAAAATACAAGGATAGAATTTCTCAAGCGCAAAAAGCGACAGGAGAGAAAGAGGCATTAATTGTTGTTAAAGGGTTTTTAATGCAGCAACCAGTGGTTGTTAGTGCCTTTGAGTTTAATTTTATGGGCGGCTCCATGGGAGCGACGGTTGGAGAAAAATTTGTAAGGGCAGTGAATGTTGCTGCAACAGAAAAGCGACCATACATTTGTTTTACTGCCAGCGGCGGTGCTCGCATGCAGGAGGGATTATTTTCTTTAATGCAAATGGCTAAAACATCAGCAGCTTTAGCAAAATTTGCTGAAACCGGGTTGCCTTTTATTGTTGTGTTAACCGATCCAACGATGGGTGGAGTATCAGCTAGTTTTGGCAGTCTTGGTGATATAATTATTGCTGAACCCAATGCTTTAATTGGTTTTGCTGGGCCAAGAGTGATTGAGCAAACTGTTAGACAAACTTTGCCAGAAGGCTTTCAACGAAGTGAGTTTTTACTGGAGCATGGACATATTGATATGATAGTTGAACGTAAACATCTTCGAGCAACTATATCCGAATTGGTTTCCAAATTGACTCATAAAGGAGCGGAGAGTTTTTTTGCACGCGCCATGGAGTGAATGGGATTTAAATCACTGGTTGACTCATTTGGAAACCAGAAATACCCAGGAAATACAGCTTGGTTTGACCAGAGTTTTGACTGTAGCGCAGAAATTAAATTTGCAGCGACCAAATTGCAAGGTAATAACAGTTGCAGGAACAAACGGAAAAGGTTCTACAGTCACAGCACTTGAAACCATCTATCACCAGTCAGGTTTTAGAGTTGGTACCTATACGTCACCCCATCTTCTTGTGTTTAATGAACGTATTCGAATTAATTTAACACCGATTCAAGATAAAGATTTATGTAAGGCTTTTTCTGTGATTGAAGAAGCACGTTACCCTACCAATTTAACCTATTTTGAAATGGCAACACTTGCTGCCTTATGGTATTTCAAACAGCATGACCTGGATCTGATAATTCTTGAAGTAGGCTTGGGAGGACGGTTGGATGCTACAAACATTGTTGATACTGATTTAGCGATCATTACTACTATCGACTTTGATCATCAGAGTTTTCTTGGTGACACACTTGAGTTGATAGGGTATGAGAAAGCCGGAATACTACGAAAAAATAAACCTTTTATCTATGCGGATCTCTCACCACCAAAAAGTATCGTTGAGTTTGCGGTACAACTTGGAGCATCATCTTATTTATACGGTAAAGACTATTTTTATCAGGAAGAAGCAGACCATTGGGGGGTTACTTGTCAAGGTAAGCTATTTGAGCAATTGACCAGGCCAAAAATTCAACTTCGTTCTGCGGCAGCAGCTGTAATGGCTTGTTATTTGATGCAAAATGATTTGCCTGTATCCTATAAGAATCTAAAGAAAGCGATGGAGCTCATTTATATCCCGGGACGGTTGCAATTACAAAAAGGAAAGACTGATATTTTGTACGATGTATCTCATAATCTGCAGTCAGTTCGATTACTTGCTGATACAGTAAAAAAAATCAATGTAAAAGGGCAAATTCATGCTGTTTTCTCCGCTTTAAAGGATAAAGATCTTTATGGATTGATTATGCCTTTAAGGGATTGTGTTAATCGATGGTATCCTGCACAATTACATAATAAGCGCGCTGCAAGTCAAGAGGAATTGCTTTCTGTATTCAGGGAAGCAGAAATTTTTCTAGATGTTTGTTATAATGACCCATTTACAGCTTTTGAAATGGCATTAAAGCAAGCATCAGATGACGATTTAATTATTGTTTATGGTTCATTTTTTACGGTTAGTCATGTAATGGCTGCCCAACATAATCTTTTGGAGCAGAAGGAGAATCAATGAAACTGATAATGGATGAGAAAGTTAAACATCGCTTGATAGGTTTGGCCGTTATTATTTCATTGGGGGCAATTTTTGCTCCTGCACTAATAAAAAAATCAAGCCAAAGCCCTGAAAGTAACTTTAGTGTCAATGTGAAATTACCACCAAAACCATTACCTCCTGACGTAGTGATTACTGATGAAAAAGAGGTATTTAAAACTATAAAAGTGGCTAAGACAGAAATACCCCCAATACCAGTTGAAAAAAAATCAATTAACCTGGCAAAAGCAGAACCCATCAGCACAGAAGAAGACAATCTCATCAGAACATCTAAAGTCGCCACACTTGAAGCGGAAAGAGAGAACTCAATTAAATCAGAGCCAATTAAATTGGCAGTAAATAAAGCAGCGAATGCGACAGCAAAGAAAGTAATGACCCTGACTGCAGCAAAACCACCGGTGAAAGCATCTCCAGTTGTTACGGCAAAGGTTAGTACTAGCAAAAAGGTTAGCCAAATTGTTGCTGCGAGAAAACCAGCAGTTAAACAAGATATTTATGCTGTTCAGCTGGCTTCATTTACACAAATAGCTAATGCTCAAGCTTTAGTTAATCGATTGCGCAGCAAGGGCTACAAGGCGAATTATCTTAAGTCTAATAGCAGAAATGGAATAGTTTATAAAGTAGTTGTTGGCCATTCACCCGTTAAAAAAGATGTAATAAAATTAAAAACTCAATTAGCTAGTGCCATGCAATTAAATGGTTTTGTTGTGAATACTGGAGTTAGTTAGTTATGCAACTACAATGGGTTGATATAGCAATTGTTGCAATTATCGCTTTGTCCGTATTGACCGGATTGTTTCGTGGTTTTGTAAAGGAACTTGTTGCATTATGTGTGTGGGTATTAGCTATTTGGCTAGGTTTTAATTATTCACAAAGCCTGGATCCCTGGTTAAGTTCTTATATCGAGGAACAGTCAGTACGAACAGCTATTGGATTTATTATTATTCTTTTTGCCACCCTTTTTGTTGGGGGGGTAGTGAATGCAATACTCAGCTTTATCTTAAAACGAGCTGGTTTAAGCGGAACTGATCGAACTTTAGGAATGGGTTTTGGCTTTTTACGTGGCGTTTTTATCGTTGCCCTGATTATGGTTGCTGTTAAAATGACCTCTTTGCCTTATCAGGAATATTCACAAAAGTCCAAACTTTATGCACGATTCGATCCTGTTGTAGCTTTGCTATATAGCCATTTGCCTGAATTTATAAAGCAGGTCAAGGCTGTTGATAAAACAGAAAATATTATTGATACAGTTCCTGCTTCTTAATGTAATCGTACACCAAATCAGGCAAATTATTCTTTACATCTTTATGTTGTTTTAATTGTTCTCTAATTTTTGTTGAGGATATATCATAGTGTCCAGCATTGTATAAGCAGATACTACCAGCATGATGATTTAGCAGTATATTTTTATCATCATTTCTATATTGGTTAAGTAGAGTTTGCACTGATTTTGGCACAGGCTGTTGGAAGAACTCTTCTCTATTGATAACAAGTAAATTGGCTAAGGATATTATTTTTTCCCATTGGTACCATTGTGGTAGATTTAATAATCCATCGTATCCAATAATTAGAGTTAATGATGAGTCGGTGTATTCCTGTCTGAAACTTTGCAAAGTGTATACCATATAAGAAGGGGTATCTCGATCCAGTTCTCGAGTATCTATTTTAAAATCAGGGTAAGGTTTGAGTGCTAACTTTAGCATTTCTACTCTTTGCTCACTGCTGGCAAAGGACGGAGGTTTGATTGCGGGGCTTTTACAAGGTAAAAAATAATAGGAATCAAAGCCAAAGTTAGCTTGAATTGCCAAGCTGGTCTTGATATGACCATTATGCACTGGGTCAAATGTTCCACCAAATATTGCTATGCTATGCATGCATCACCTAGTAATTGCCCTAAACATAAGGAAAGAGAAATGTTCTCCAGAGCATTCCATACTTGATTGTTTGAGTTGGATTTGATTTTATCATCAATAGATTGGCAATAGTGATGAAGTTGTTGTAAAAGTAAAGGGTTTAATCTTTTAATAGCGGATTGATAAAGATTAACTCTTTGAGTCCAAATTTTTAATTGATTAGATGCCATTTTGATATCCATCTTTTGTTGCATTAGAAATAATAATTGTAATAGCGTTCTTATTTCTTGGGTAAGCATCCATAATACCAATGTGACTTCTGTTTTATTATTGGCAGCTTGTCTTAAAATATGAATTGCTCTGTCGCTATGACCAAGTAGGCATGAATCAATCAGTTCAAAAAGGGAAAAATCACATTGATCCGATAAATGTTCCAAGGCCAGGTAAGGAGTAATGAGAGTGCCGGGTGTATTGCTCAAAGTAATTTTTTCAATTACCTGAGCGGTAGCTAGCATATTTCCTTTAGTATATTGATAAATTAATTCAGGAACATATGGATCAAAAGAGATAGTATTTAATTTTAATTGCTCATTAATCCATCTCTTCATTGCTTCTGAGCTTAATGGTTGTGCAATGATAATCAGCGCTTGTTCATCATGTGTTAACCATTGAAGTTGCTTGGCGGTAAGGTTAGGGGCTCTGATAATAATATAACTATGAGAGTTGGCTGATTTGAGATATTCACTAAGAATTTTTTTTCCCGTTGTATCTATCGTTTTTTTATCAAAGAAAATGGTTAAAATAACTGTTTGATAAAAAAGAGAGTAATTATTTGTTTCTTCCAGAACGACATGCCATTCTTCAGGGGACTGAATAGAGAGGATTTTCTCATCACATTCAGATGATTTTTTAAGCATTGATTTTATGTTATTGAGTGCTTCGTCAATAAGATAATGATCTTGTCCAATTAGTACATTAAGATGATGTATTTTTTTTTGTAAAAGCTGAGTAAGAGCTTGTTGATTTATTTGCATATCATGGTCGGTTTAAACGATTAATGATTTGAATAGCGGCATCACGCCTCATTTCGCTGACTAAAAGAGCTTGTTCTTCATTTGACCCTAATATCCTGTCATTATTCACGGTGAGTTGACGGCTCACATTAACTTTTCTGGGGGTTTTAATAATTTGCCCTTTGGGAGTCTGCAACATAAATTCAATGGTTAAGATTAATTGATATTGTCTTGGATTGGTACTTGCACCAATACTAACAATTTGCTGCTGTAAACTGGAACTGTTAATAATTAACCAGTATTTCGCGAGAGATGGGTCAGAATTGACATCAATTTTATAGCCTTCCAGCTGGGACTTGAGTATAGAAACCAGTTCTTTATTTCCATCCCTGGAAATAATAGAAACATTATCAAGCCACTCAGGGATATCAATTGCTCCACGCAAATGAAAACCACAACCAGTTAGCAGCCAAATCAGTATAAGAGATGCTAAGTACTTGTGGATCTGAGTCATTCTTCTTTTCCCTCTCTTATTTGCACTTTATAGGTAATTCCACCCATAACTTGAGAAATTGTGTAAAATATTTAGAGATTGCTGGGACGAATCACACATGTTTATCCAATGACCAAGTTGATTAGTTGCCTATGTGGGACAATAATTGCTTTTTTAATGGTGTGGTTTACCACAAAGTTGTGGGCATGTTCCTTAGCTGCAGCAATTAATTCCTCTTCAGTCGCATCAGTGCTTGCAGTAAATTGAGCTCTGAGCTTTCCATTAACTTGTACAACATAATCTACTTCATCAGTTTTTAGAGCACTTTTATCCACCTTTGGCCACGGCGCATCAATTATTGCTTTATCAAAACCTAATTGCTGCCAAAGGCAATGACAAATATGCGGGGTAATTGGAGCGAGTAGCCTCAGCAATATACTGATGCTTGAGTGTATAAAAAATTTATCATTTTCAGTTTCAATGGAGTAATCAGATATTTCATTAAATAATTTCATACAGCCAGAAACAACCGTGTTAAATTGATTTCGGTCATAGTCATGGGTTGCCTGAGCAAGTATTTGATGCACAATATGACGGGATTTTTTTAATCGAGACTCCGCTTCCTTCCAGTCGACATGACCATTTCCACTCAAAATACTATCGTTAATGTCAATGAGCATGTCTCTATGCTGATGTGAAAAAGCCCAAACTCGTTTCAAAAAGCGATGTGCTCCTTCGACTCCAGAATCTGACCATTCCAGTGATTGCTCGGGAGGGGATGCAAACATGACAAATAAGCGAGCGGTATCAGCTCCGTAGGTATTGATAAGATGGTTTGGATCAACCACATTACCTAATGATTTTGACATTTTATGCCCGTCTTTTAAAACCATACCTTGAGTTAATAAAGCCTTAAAGGGTTCATCCGAATTAACTAATCCTTCATCGCGCATCAATTTATGAAAAAATCGAGCGTACAGCAGATGCATCACTGCATGTTCAATTCCACCGATGTATTGGTCTACTGGTGTCCAATATTTGGCTCGGTCATCAAGCATGGCATTTTCCTGACCTTTGCAAGCAAAGCGAGCATAGTACCATGAAGATTCGACAAAGGTATCAAATGTATCTGTTTCTCGAGTTGCATCTTGACCGCATTTTGGACATGTTACATTAACAAACTCTTTGCATTGTGTAAGTGGAGAGCCGGTACCGGTAAAATCAACATTCTCTGGCAGAACAACAGGTAATTCTTCGTCAGGGACTGGAACAATACCGCATTGTTCGCAGATAATCATGGGGATAGGGGTTCCCCAGTATCTTTGCCTGGAAACGCCCCAATCTCTTAAACGGTAATTAATGGTAGCTTTGCCAGCGTCATTTTCTTCCAGAAAGTTTGTGATGACTTGAATGGCTTTACTAGAGAGTAGATTATCAAACTGATTTGAATTAATCAGAATTCCTTCTTCAGTATAAGCTGATTGATTAAAGTCATGCTCAATGTCTATAGGCTTGATTACCTGTTTGACAGGTAATTGGTATTTTTGCGCAAACTCCCAATCGCGCTGATCATGTGCAGGAACTGCCATGACTGCACCAGAACCATATTGCATTAAAACAAAATTAGCAACCCATATGGGTAACTCCTTACCCGTTATAGGGTGGATTGCAGTCATTCCAGTGTCAATCCCTCGTTTTTCCATAGTTGCCAGTTCTGCTTCAGCTATCTTAATTCCTTGACAACTATCGAGGAATTCTTGAACCTTTTTATTGTTGGAAGCCGCTTCTTTTGCTAATGGATGATCTGTTGCCACAGCAAGATAGGTTGCTCCCATCAATGTATCTGGGCGAGTAGTGTAAATTTTCAATCGTTTGGGATAATTGTTTACATTGAAGTAAATTTCTGTGCCTATGGATTTGCCAATCCAATTGCGCTGCATTTGTTTTACTTGTGCAGGCCATTCATCCAGGCTATCTAAAGAGCTTAAAAGCTCATCAGCATAGGAGGTAATTTTAATAAACCACTGAGAAATTTCCTTGCGCTCAACCAAAGCACCTGAACGCCAGCCGCGACCGTCAACTACCTGTTCATTAGCTAATACTGTTTGATCAACAGGATCCCAGTTAACAACAGCGTTTTTCTTGTAAACTAAGCCCTTTTCAAATAAACGAATAAAAAACCATTGCTCCCAGCGATAATATTCAGGATCACAGGTAGTAATTTCTCTTTTCCAGTCATAGGCATTTCCCAAGCGTAAAAACTGCTCTTTCATTGCAGCAATATTTTTCCTGGTCCATTCTGCAGGAGGAATTTTATTCTTGATGGCTGCATTTTCGGCTGGTAGGCCAAAAGCATCCCATCCTATAGGTTGCAGGACATTTTTTCCCAATGCCCGCTGATATCGGGCTATGACATCACCGAGAGTATAGTTTCTCACATGCCCCATATGCAATGTGCCACTGGGATAGGGAAACATGGATAAGCAATAAAACTTTTCTTTGTTTAAATCTTCAGTAACATTAAATGATTGCTTCTTATGCCAATATTGTTGTGCTTGTTCTTCAACTTCTTGGGGGTTATAGGTATTATCCATAGGCCAATAAATTTAATAACACGGAACTGCTAAGGATAACCCCTCTTGCCTTTGCCAGCAATAGATTATTTTTCTGTAAATCGTTTAATATTAAAAAACAAAACAAAAAGAACAAATATGAAACAAAAAACAAAAGTAGGATAGTCACTCCAAATTATCCAGGGAGTGATGCCATTTGCAGGAAAAATATCTGTTTGGAGCATTCCTGAATTAAAAGCTGGTAGCCCTTCGACAATAGTTCCTTGGTGGTTAATTACTGAGGAGAGTCCATCATTATTCACCAGAATTTGGTATCGTCCTGTAAGCAAAGAGAGCATTTGAGCCATTTGTAATTGCTGGTAGCTTGCCAGGGAATGGCCAAACCAGCCATTATCACTGATAGAGACTATCCATTGAGCTGCAGGCATTTGTGATCTCAAGATATTTGGGTAAGCAATTTCATAGCAAATTAGACTGGCAATGGGATGATTAGCTATGTTAATTAATGGCTGATTCGATCTGCCGGGAACAACATTAGGTTCTGGAAGATTTAACCAACGATTGATGGGGATAAAGGGTTTTGGTATATATTCTCCAAATGGTACCAATTGGCGTTTCACATAGGCTCCTGTAGCTTCCCCCAAGCTAATGATGGAATTGTAAAAATTGGTTTCATCATTATCTGTAGGTTGCAAGATTCCCAAAATTAAACTGCTTTTGGCTTTTAATGCTTTTTCATGCAGTTTCTGTAGGTAATCTTCAACATAACTTGCTGGTAGGGGTATGGCTGATTCGGGTAAAACAATTAAATTTTTTCCTAACAGTTTATCTGTTTTGTTTTCATAGTATTTTAATAAATCCCAAAAGAGAGTTTCGTCCCACTTGTCTCTCATTGAGAGATTAGGCTGGATTGCACCGACAGAAATAGGTTCTTTCTTGATTTCTGTCCAATGGATATTTTTCCCCAGTGATGGTGCAATAAGAATCAAGATAAAAACGCTAAGGTAGTAATATCGTTTAATCGTATTGTCTTTAATTATCAGAACCAGTAGGGTACCCAAAAAAGAACATATTAATCCAAGCCCATAAACACCAACTACTGGTGCAATATATCTCAATGGTGTATCGATTTGGGTTATACCTGCTAATAGCCAGGGGAACCCAGTAAAAAGCTTGGAACGGATAAGCTCAGCTATACACCAAAGAGTGCTAAACAAAAGCATGCATGTTAATAAATTACACTTGGTTGAAAGGAGTTTAAAGGAATAACCGACTATTCCAGGAAACAGAGAAAGATACATGATAAACAATAAGGTGATAACGCCAGCAAGAAAGTAATCAAGTTGTCCATAGTCGTGGATGCTGATAATCACCCATGATACTCCGAAGCCAAAGTATCCTAACCCGTATAGGAAACCAAGGGAAAATCCCTGCTTAACCGTGCATTGAAGAAATTCAGAAAATAAAATGGCCAGACTCAAAATAGTTAATCCTGGCAGATGGAAAGGTGCAAACCCCAAGGGGGCTAATAAACCTGCTAAAAATACAACAACGAACTTCGAATATTGGTTTAGTGTTGATGTGTTTATTATTGTCGAATGTATCAAAGCGGCCTGCTTCATGTCACAACTAGACTAAATTAAAGTGGTCAAGATAAATGAGTAAGACTAATTGGTCAAGTGATATCAAGAATTGCTGTATTGATCATGTTTTGGATCTATCTAATCTCTGATAATTTGTGTAGGATTATCAAGTTTTACAAAGGAGAAGGATTGTATGTACAACGTAATGATTACTGGTGCTGGGAAAATAGGCAGTCTAATTGCTTGTCTACTCGCCGATAGTGGGTCTTATCAGGTTCATTTGGCCGATCTGGAATTTAATGGCTCTGATGTGACAAGATTATTAACTGCGCTGCCTGAGATTAAAACGGTTGCATTGGATGTTAAAGATGAACAATCCACTCAGGCCTATTTGCAAAAGCACAATATTATCGCAGTGATTTCGAGTCTTCCCTATTTTTTAAATACTCATGTTGCCAAAGCCGCCAAAGCTGCCAAAGCTCATTATTTTGATTTAACGGAAGATACTTCTGTAACGGAGGCAGTAAAAGCTATTGCTCAAAATGCCGAGACAGCTTTTGTTCCTCAATGTGGATTAGCACCTGGCTTTATCAGTATTGCGGCTAATAGTTTGATGCAGGAATTTGAGAAATGTCATCATGCCAGACTAAGAGTTGGAGCATTGCCACAGCGTGCTAATAATGCGCTTCATTATTCATTAACCTGGTCTACTGATGGGGTTATTAATGAATATGGTAATCCTTGCTATGGTATTGAAGGTGGTAAAGATGTGGTTATGGCTCCGCTGGAAGGATTGGAGTCAATTCAGATTGATGGTTGTGAATATGAAGCGTTCAACACGTCCGGTGGTTTGGGAAGCTTGGCTGAACTTTATGCTGGAAAAATACAATCGATGAATTACAAAACCATGCGTTATCCAGGTCATTGTAAAAAAATGCGCTTTTTAATGAATGACTTACGATTAAATGAAGATCGAGGGACGTTAAAAAGAATACTGGAAAATGCAATTCCAAAAACATATCAGGATATCGTGATAGTTTATGTTACTGTTGAGGGTATTAAGCAGGGCGAACTAACCGAAAAAAGTTATGTCAAGAAAATTTACCCTGAAGTAATTCGAGGTTTGGAGTGGTCAGCTATTCAAGTCAGTACAGCTTCGGGCGTATGCGCTGTTGTTGATTTGGTATTGGGACAGGGAAATGAATATAAAGGGCTTATTTTGCAAGAAAAATTTAAATTGTCCCACGTGCTGGAAAATCGCTTCGGCAAATATTATGCCTAGGAGAGTCTTATGGATTTATTGCAACGCTTAAATATTAAATCAGTAAACCCCGGAGCCTTTAGTGGACATGGTTGGCATAGTGTCAACCATGCCCATACTCTGGAATCCTTCAATCCCAGTACTGGGAATAAAATTGCTGAAATAGCAACTTGCACTATGGATGATTATGAGCAGGTTATGCAGCGAGCAGAGCAAGCAGCGCAAGCCTGGCGAAAAGTGCCAGCTCCAAAGCGGGGTGAAATCATCAGGCAAATAGGGCAAGTACTAAGAGAAAATAAAGATAGCTTGGGAAGTCTGGTATCGCTGGAAATGGGTAAATCCAAACAGGAAGGTGATGGCGAAGTTCAGGAAATGATTGATATCGCTGATTTTGCTGTAGGGCAATCGCGCATGTTGTATGGTAATTCCATGCACTCAGAACGCCCAAATCACCGAATGTATGAGCAATGGCATCCATACGGAATTGTTGGGGTGATTTCAGCATTTAACTTTCCTGTTGCTGTATGGTCATGGAATGCATTTTTATCTGCTATTTGTGGCAACGTTACTATATGGAAGCCATCGGCAAAAACACCTCTCTGTGCAGTGGCAGTACAACATATTTGCAATCAGGTATTGAAAGAAAATAATTGTCCTGAAATATTTGGCTTGATCATTCCCAATTCTCACGATGTGGTTGAAGCCATGGTTGATGATAAACGAATACAGTTAATATCCTTTACAGGCTCTACTGCAGTTGGAAAGCAAGTAGCAGCAAAAGTCGCTGCCAGACTGGGTAAAAGCATTCTGGAGTTGGGAGGTAATAACGGCATCATCCTCGATGAGTCTGCTGATTTGAACCTGGCTATTCCTGCCATAGTATTCGGTGCTGTAGGTACTGCTGGCCAACGTTGTACTACTACGAGACGCCTGTTTGTTCATGAATCAAAATACCAGGATGTTATCAAAAGGCTAAGACATGCTTATGAGCAGATAACTATTGGTGACCCACTCGATACACGAAATTTAATGGGTCCTTTGATTGACCTGCAAGCTGTTGAACAGTTTAAAAAAGCAATAAATAGAATTAAAGCGGCAGGAGGTCAAATTGTTTATGGTGGGGAAATATTAAAACAAGCTGGCTCCTTTGTGCAGCCTACTTTAGTTTGTGATGTAAAAAACGATTGGGATATTGTGCAGGAAGAGACTTTTGCTCCTATTCTATATGTTATGTCCTATCGGACACTGGATGAGGCTATTGCTTTACATAATGGCGTTCCTCAAGGGCTTTCTTCAGCCTTATTCACCCAAAACTTAAAAAATGCAGAGCGCTTTCTCAGTGCTTGTGGAAGTGATTGTGGTATTGCCAATATTAATATTGGCACTTCAGGGGCTGAAATTGGAGGTGCTTTCGGAGGCGAAAAAGAAACTGGTGGTGGACGTGAATCAGGTTCGGATAGCTGGAAAGCTTATATGAGGAGGCAAACCAATACAATTAATTGGGGAGATGAATTGCCCTTGGCTCAGGGTATTCGTTTTAATTTAAGTTAAGATGTAGAAAGGGGCGAGATCAACAGATTATTGCTCCTTTTAGCCAATGGTAAGTGCCTGTTACCTGTAAATCTGACTCATAGAGGCATCAATCGATTATTAACAAGAGGATAATAACAATGCAGGAGCCTTTTTTCATTAAAAAAGTTGCAGTTTTAGGGGCTGGCGTCATGGGTGCTCAAATTGCAGCACACTGCGTTAATGCCGGAATAGAGACTTTACTGTTTGATTTAGCTGGCAAAGAAGGGCCTAAAAACAGCTTGGTCGATAAAGCTATTGCCAATTTAGGTAAACTAAAACCAACTCCTCTTGCAACTCCCCAAACCAATGAGTTATTACAAGCAAAAAATTATGCGGAAAATTTGGAAGAGTTATCTTCTTGTGATTTAGTCATAGAGGCGATAGCGGAACGTGTAGATTGGAAAGAGGACTTATACAAGCGAATTTCGCCTTATTTATCTGATAAAACAATTTTAGTTAGTAATACATCAGGGCTAAGTATCAATAAGCTATGTGAGGTATTACCTGCGCAGCATAGATCCAATTTTTGTGGAGTCCATTTTTTTAATCCACCGCGTTACATGCATTTGGCAGAACTAATTCCTGCCAATACTACATCATCTGATTTGCTCGATTATTTGGAAACATGGTTAACCGAGTATTTGGGCAAAGGAGTTGTGAGAGCGAAAGACACTCCCAATTTTATCGCAAATCGAATAGGAGTCTTTTCACTATTAACTACCTTGCATCATACTTTAGCCATGAATATGGGAATTGATGAAGTGGATGCCTTGACTGGTCCATTATTAGGAAGACCGAAATCTGCAACTTTTCGTACCATGGATGTGGTTGGTTTGGATACTATGCAACACGTTATTAATACCATGCAGTCTCAATTAACTGGTGATCCATGGCATAAAATGTTTATTCTGCCGGACTGGTTGAATGGTTTAATTAAGGAAGGTCATTTAGGGCAAAAATCTGGCCAAGGAATTTACCGAAAAGCAGGTAAAGTAATAGAAGTTTATGATATTCAAACCGGTCAATATAGACCCTCTCGAGCAGAAGTGAGTGATGAACTGAAAGCGATAATGGATATTAAAGATCCTGAAGCTCGAATGAAGAATTTAATGGCATCAAATAATAAGCAAGCTCAATTTTTGTCGGCTTGCTTTAGAGATTTATTCCATTACTGTGCGTATCATTTGGAAGAAATTGCTGATAATGCAAGAGATGTTGATCTGGCAATTCGCTGGGGATTTGGATGGTCGCAAGGACCATTTGAAACTTGGCAGCTTTCTGATTTACACAGTGTGACTCGACAAATCGATGAATCAATACAGGATAATACGGCATTATCAAGCGCAAAACTACCTGAGTGGTTATATGAAATAAAGGAATTTTACACACGAGAAGGCGCTTATTCGCCTGGTAAAAACAATTATCACGCCAGAAGTCAGTTACCTGTTTACCATAAACAATTCTTCCATGACAGGGTATTAAAGGAGTCACATCATCCTGTTCATGTTATTTATGAAAATGAGGGTGTTTGTTTGTGGTACTTAAAAGATGATGTGGCTGTGATTAGTTTTAAAAGCAAAGCCAATACAATTGGTCAATCAGTTCTCGATGGCATAGAGACTGCTTTGGATATCGCAGAAAGGGATTACCAGGGATTAATTATTTATCAACAAGATGCATCCAATTTTAGTTCAGGAGCTGATCTACGTGGCGTCTCCAAATTATTAACAGATGGAACAATACAAGCTCTTGAGCATATGGTAGAGCAATTTCAACGGGTAGCAATGCGGTTAAAATATAGTTCAATTCCAACTGTAGCTGCTTTAAGAGGTCGAGCATTAGGAGGTGGTTGTGAATTAATGATGCATTGTGATTCTATTGTTGCTGCTTTTGAATCTTATCCCGGTTTAGTTGAGGCTGGAGTAGGAGTTATACCTGCTGGTGGTGGTTGCAAAGAGCTCGCTATGCGTTCAGCACATCATGCCCAACAAGCTGATTTATTAACTTTTATATTGCCAGTTTTTCAGCAAATAGCAACTGCAAAAGTAGCTGCAAGTGCGGTGGAAGCCAGAAATATGGGATATCTGCGTGCGGCTGATTCTATTCTAATGCATGCTGATGAGGTTTTATATGCCTCTTTAGAAAAAATCAAAGCCATGCGAGCTGCTAATTATCTTCCTCCTATGAAAAAACAACGATTTAAAGTGGCAGGTATAGAGGGGCATGCCCGATTACAATCCGGTTTAGTGAATTGGTTGGAAGGTGGATTTATATCACAGCATGATTATTTTCTGGCGAATGAATTGGCGAAAGTGTTGTGTGGTGGGGATGTCAATCATGGAACCTTGGTTGATGAACAATGGATGCTAAAGTTGGAAAGAGAAGCATTCATAAAACTAGCCAATACATCATTAACCCAAGCCAGAATCAGTCATCTGTTAGAGACTGGTAAACCACTGCGCAACTAAGCAAGGAGAATTAGGATGACTGACGTATATGTAGTTGACGTATTACGTACACCAGTAGGTAAAGCACCAAGAGGTGTTTTTAAAAACACATTACCTGATGATTTATTGGCTCATACTATTAAATGTTTAATACATAGACATCAAAACATTGATTGGCAAGAGATAGCTGACGTAGTAATAGGTTGTGCAATGCCAGAAGCGGAACAAGGTATGAATGTAGCCAGAATCGCTTCTTTATTGGCTGATCTTCCACAATCTGTTCCAGCAATGACTATTAATCGTTTTTGCTCATCTGGTATACAAAGTATAGTTACTGCAGCAGATACAATCCGTAATCAGGAGGCTCATTTAGCACTAGGTGGCGGTGTCGAAAGTATGTCCATGGTACCTATGGGTGGAAATAAATACACGGCGAATCCATCCATTTTTAATGATGAGCACGTTGCTATAGCTTATGGCATGGGGATTACAGCAGAAAACGTTGCAAAGCGTTGGGAAATTACTCGAGAACAACAGGATGAATTCGCCATAGAAAGCCATAAAAAAGCAATTGCTGCGCAGGAAAGACTCGATTTCAACGCTGAAATAAGTCCAATCGAAATATCTATAAGATACCCTGATCTGAAAACTTCAAAGGTTGAAATAAAGAAAAAATTGATAAATAAGGACGAAGGCCCTAGAGCAGACACATCTTACGAAGCGATTTCTAAATTAAAACCGGTATTCGCTTTAAACGGGACAGTGACTGCAGGAAATAGTTCTCAGACGAGTGACGGAGCCGGAGTGGCATTACTAGCCAGTGAGAAGGCTTTAAAACAGTATGATTTAAAACCTTTAGGCCGTTTAATGAGCTATGCCGTTGCGGGAGTACCGCCTGAAATCATGGGAATCGGACCAGTAAAGGCAATTCCTATGGCGCTAAAGCGCGCTGGAATTACTTTAGATCAATTGGATTGGATTGAATTGAATGAAGCTTTTGCTGCCCAAGCTTTGGCGGTTATTAAAGACCTTGACCTACCCAGAGAGAAAGTTAACCCTTTAGGTGGGGCTATTGCTTTGGGGCATCCTTTAGGAGCAACGGGCACCATAAGAACAGCTACATTACTACATGGATTGAGAAGAACAAAAGGGCGCTACGGTATGGTAACCATGTGTATTGGAACCGGAATGGGAGCTGCTGCGATATTTGAATCGCTATAAATATATCATTTTAATTCAATCTATAATGTTAGCGGGCACTAAGTTTTGCTTGGCGCCCCGAACTGGTTACTATCATCAGATTTGAACTACTACATATAGTTCAATTTTTTAATAGCCTTACTATCCCACTTTCTTCTTTTATATTTCCTTGCTCCGTCAACCAACCTAGATTCTGCATAACTTTTAATGTGCGATACCCTGTTTTTTTAGTTGAATAGTTTTGCGCATGTACTATAAGTTTTTCTAAAGTTGCGTGTTCAAAATCTACATTACTGCGAGCAAAAAAACTATATAGACCTAAATAAGATTGTCTATCTTTATTTAGCTGTAACAAATAAGCTTGTTTAAAAGCAGTTATTGCTTGTTCTTGAGTTACATATATTTGTTGAGGAAACCAATCTTTTTTAAGTTTGGTTAAAGGGACTGCCAGTATTTTCGGATTAGGCTGTAAAGGTGGTTTGGCATAGAGCATGGATTCATTTTGAAAGTCATGATGTGTAATCGTATGTGTAATTAAAGAGGCAATCAATTTACCTCCTTCATCGCTAGGTTCAATTTGAGCTTTATATAATTTGCTATTTCGATAATCAAAACTACTGGCAAGATCAATAATGGCCAAAGAGTTGTCACCAAGTTCATTGAAAACGTTTCGATATACTTTTGCCATTAGTTTATGGAGCAGGTTTAACGCCTGTTGTTCATGTTTAGAATTTAAACCAAATATAGAATAATACATTATTTGTAAATAGGATAAAAAACCATGAGAAACCGTTCCGTGATGAAAAAGTTTATCCATTAAAAAATAAATTAGATAAGGGTCGTTTTCTACATATGGTGTGTATTGCAATACTATACTTAATTTTGCATTAGGTTGAACTTTTCTAATTTCTTTCACAACTTGAATATAGTTCTTTATTATGTGATTTATCAATTGCTCAATAGCTTTTGGTCTCTCTTCTGGAGCCATAAAAATTAGCTTGCTTAACTGAATGCGAAAATCATTACCCAAAACACTCAAAACTATATGTTCAACATCCTGTTCATTTTCTAACGCCTTAAGTGGTTCAAAATATTTGTGGGTATGTTGGGATGAAGTAACGGCACAGTCTTTATATTCTCCATATAATATTGAGTCAGTTGTAAATCCATCAACAGCGAAATTAAGAATTTCCATTTTTGGTAATTGACGTCTTAAGTGATCAGTTACAGTAGCTTTATTTGGCACCCAATTAAAATTATCAAGAGTGGAGTCTCCTAATAAAATTAATTTTGGCATAACTTATTACCTCCACTATAATAAATAAATGTGCTGGATTCTTTTTGGAGAAATTATGAAGTATTCTAACAAAATAATTTTTTAGATCTCCCTTGATTATAAAACAACCAAGTAGTAAACAACATATAAACAATAATGATTATCATTATTATTTATATGCGCATCGTACTTTCAGTTCCAGTTTCTATTTGATGTTCTGAATCGATGTTTTCTTCCTCATCAATAGTAGAGCTCATCGATGGTTCTTGTCTGGGACTTGTAGTTAATTCCGTTTTATCAGTAGATGTAACTTCTTCCACCAATTCATCAATTTCATCCCTAGTCTTGGGTGCGAATTTCTGGCTACGTGCTACCGATTGGTTACAACAATCATAAAATTTCTGTTTTAGTGCTTCATCATCACTTTTTGATACAAATTTTAGGACGGCATTATGTGCTTTTTCACTTAATACAACAACTTTTCCAGGATTTTCTTTTAATTGTGATTCAAATTCTTCTATCATTTTTTGAGGCGATTTTTGAAATTCTACTGTAATGGTATTTTCATCAATTTTTGATTTTATTTTACTATTAACCAATCCAGCTAACGCAGTATTAGAATAACTACCTTCCTTTTCAGCTACTTTTTTACTACCTACAGAAACAGTAATCTCATCAGTGCTTTCAGGCTTTTGTTTAAATAAATTTGCTATAAGTTTAAATGGCTTGGCTATCGTTTCAGCAATAACTTCCACACCTTTTTGTATTGCTGCTAAAGGAGCTAATACTATCATTGCTGGTAGGGCCATAAGGGTTAATCCAACTTTTAATCCAGTAGAATTGCGACTATAGACGAGGTTTAAAGTATTTAAAATATCATTAAAACCTTGTTTGGGGTTCAGCAAAGAGCCAATGATAATGCCTGGTGTTTTGGCTAAACCAACCAGTACACCAAGAGCCAGGCCGGCATTTTGTTTTGCTTTTGAGGCTTCAGGATCCATGTATATTGACATGGCATATCCTAATGCTCTGTCTAATGGACTTGCAGTAACTAATGGTGTAAAAATGTTACTTTTTTTCCCTTCATTAATGGTTTTACTTGTTAGTTTGGCATTTTCTAATACCTGCTGTGGTGTTCCAAAAAAACCTAAGGCACGTGTTCCCATTATTGAATGCAATAATGGATCATGTTGTGCTCCCGCAGATAATACTTCTATCGAAGTAAGTGAGCAGTTATTGGTATGTAAATTGAATTCTTTTTTTTCTGGACCAGCTACAAGCTCATGCATTTTTTTTAACATAGCTTCTGGATGTAACCCCCTTTTGCCATTTACAGCTAAAGGTAAAGACACTTGATGATGAGGTGGTAAACCAATTACCATATAAGCACTGGAATTTTCACTGTAAAATTGAGAAAATTCCTGTATTTTTATTAACTCTTCTTGTGCCTTTTTTGCTTCTTTACTTAGAGATTCTTCTTGTTCTGGCAACTGTTCCTTTTCTTTTACAAGCTCGGGACGAGTTGAATTTATTTTACTTACGAGTGCTTTTACAGAGGATTCTGATATAACTTGGCATGGAGAGTCAATTTTGGTTTTCCACATTTTTACAGAAGAATTAAGAGTTTCTTCAAGTTCAGATGATAATTTTACTCCTGATTCTTTATGATTTCTTAATTGTTCTTGAAGATCGGTTAACTTTTGGATTTCTGGAGCAGGTTTGGATATATCTTTCTTGGCAGAATTAACCTCTTCAACATCAATTCCTTCTTCCCATAGAGCCTCTTCCAGTCCTTCTTCATCATCTTTATATTGCTCACATAATTCTTCGTATTTTTTAATTAAATTAAGATTTCTCTCATTTTTTTTCTCTTGTTTGCTAGCAAGCTCATTTTTTAATTCATCAATATGATCGATCAAATTTTCAATGGACTTGGGTGACAATGTACCATTTTCCAGTTCTAATTCTTCTTTTAAAAAAGGTAAGACAGACATCAGTTCGTCAATTTCAGCTGTATAAGGAATGGGTCCAGATGTATTACCCTCCAGCTTATGAAGTAAACTATCCATTTTTTCAAGTTGAGAGTTTACTTCTTCCATTTTTTTACGTACTTGATTTAACTTGTATTCAAAATCGTAATAAACATCTTCGACTTTATTTTTAACTTGTGTTGAGTCTACCTCTTTTTTAGCTTCAGAGAGTTCAGTTTCTAATTCCAATTTCCGTTCTGTCAGGCGGTTTGTTAAATATTCTCGCATTGCTTCTAAGTTTGTTGGATCTACTCCATTGTCTTTGGTTTCATCAAGCAATTTTTCGACATTAATGCCTAAGTTTTTAAACATTAGCTCCATTGAAGGGCTCATTTTTGTATGAGGCATTTCATCAATTTTGCTTTGTAACAGTTTTACTACATTTAGTTTTTCTTCAATTGTATGAATTTTATGATCACGTGTAATCTTTTCTAGTTCACTGGTAGGGATATCCCTTTGATGTATAATTGACGTAGGAGCATAGTCCATTTTTCTGGAGCCTAATTTACCCCTATGCACCCTTTGTTCAGGCTGTAGATATTCTTTCCATTTTTCGTCGTATTCAAAATGCTTTCCCTCTCTTTCCCAAACCATGTCATCTTCTGTATTCTGTAATCTTCCCGGCCACCAACTCCAATCTATGTCAAAATAAATTTGTTCATAAGCCTTCTCGTGGGTAGTTACAAGGTTCCCATTTGAATCATATTGGGCTTTCCGCGTAACTTGCGTTTTTAACTCTACAGGTATAAGTCGTTTTGCGGTCTTCAGATACTCTTCATAGGTTTTATCTTCATTACCCTTTACTTTCTTAAATTGATCATATGTTTGTGAATAACAATATTTTTCTATCCATTGCTTTGTCTTATCAGTCACAGGTAATTTCATATTAATGGAAGCATGACCTACATCCCCACCAAAAAATTGCTGATCAGCAAAATTCATCATTCCATTACTCGGTCGATCATTAGTTCCCCATGTTTGGACTGTAATACCAAAGAGAGAATCATTTGCTTCTAAAACTTCATCTTTCGAACGGGACATCTTCTGTCCTCCTTTGGGTAAAAACAAACACTTAGATTATTATTTTTACTATTAGATCTTATAATTATTATAGTGCATAAAAATTAATCTTATATTAAGAGTTTTTGGTATGAGTTTTTGGGTGAGTAAATAAAATTATTTGCGCTTTTATTTGTATTTGGGTCGTTATGTTTTAACTTAAATTAATAGCTTTGAGTCTAATTAAGTTTGATATTTATTAAGATGTGCTTAGATTTATCAGGAGGATCGAGATAAGGAATTATGTCGAAATAGTGTATGTTCGATGGCTCTGACATTATTAGTTTTTTCTATAGTTTTAAGAAAATCTGTGTCTTATATATTTTTCATTGCTATAAAATATGTTTTAGCTTGATCGATGAAATAAATATAAAATTAAGATATTTTGTTTTGGATTATGTGTCTGGTTTGTTTTATATCTTAAATTGATCAATTACTTGCTTTGTTGCTTCTTTATTCTACGCTTAAATTAAAAGGGAATAAAATGGAGCAAGTATGAGAAGTTTTTTGTTAGCTCTATTATTGGCGATTAACACCGTTGTTTTGGCCGATGAGTTAGTTGGTTTTGCAGCATTTGAAAATGGCGACTACACCACAGCCTATCCACATTTAATGCAGGCAGCCAAAGAAGGTAATGAGGAAGCCATGTATTTATTGGGGCGCATGTATCAATACGGATATGGTGTGACAACTAATTACGAAGAAGCCAGAAATTGGTATCAAAAGGCAGCTGATAAAAATAATGCATTGGCTCAATTAAGTTTGGGATTTATGTACGATACAGGTAAGGGGGTATCTCAGGATTTTACTGAGGCCTTCAAATGGTATATGAAGGCAGCAGAGCAAGGAAATCCGATAGCACAAAGAAATATCGGATTAATGTATGCCACAGGGGATGGCGTAGCTGCCAGTGATGATAAAGCATTCAACTGGTTTAAAAAGGCGGCAGAACAAGGCTATAGCAAGGCACAAGTGAATTTGGGTTATCAATACATGATGGGTAAAGGAACTCCAAAAGATGTAAAAAAAGCATTTGAATGGTATCAAAAAGCGGCAGAGCAGGGGGATGAAAAGGGCGAATACAGTCTAGGTCTATTGTATACAGGCCAGGAAGGTGGGATTGGTGCGGATGATAAAGCCGCTTTTTACTGGTTTTCACAAGCAGCCAATCATGGACATGTCAACGCACAAACCTATTTAGCTTACTACTATCTTAAAGGGTATGGTGTAGATGCTGATCCTGTGAAAGCAGCTTATTGGTATCAATCTGCAGCAGAAAAGGGGCAACCTGAAGCACAGGCACAATTAGGACAATTGTTATTGACTGGTACAGGTGTTGATAAAGATTACCAACAGGCAGCTTACTGGTTTGGTAAGTCAGCACATCAGGGAAATCCTATTGGACAAGCCAAGTTGGGGTACATGTATTTAGCAGGATTAGGAGTCAACAAGAGCTTGGTTAAAGCTTACGCCTGGTTAAAAATTGCTGCTGAAAATAAAAATGAGGAAGCGGCAAAGCAACTTAAATCTTTGGAAGCCAAGTTGACCGAACCTGAAAAATTGGAAGCAGAGAAAATGATCAAGGATTTGGGCCCATTAGAAAGCAAAGAGAATTATGAGGACTAAAGTTAAAAACTGAATCCAGAAGATTATAGTTGTAACTTGATAATTTGTTGTGTGTTTAAAATACTGGTTTAAATGAGCTAGTTCAATTGATGAGTAGTCTGTAGTATTTTCTTTATAGTACTAAAAGAAACAACAACCTTATGTTTTATTAATAAATTTTGAATGGCGGATTTTAGTTTTTTGCATTAATTTCACAAACTTATCAGCTTTAACAGGTAGGCCATAAAGGAAACCTTGTACTTCATCACAGCCATGTTGATGCATAAAAAACGCTTTATCAATCGTGTCAACTCCTTCTGCCAATACTTTGAGTTCCAGGCTATGGGCCATGGCAATAATTGCTTCAACTATGGAGGCATCATTTGGGTTAGTGGTGCAGTTTTGAATAAATGAACGATCAATTTTAAGTTTATCGAAGGGGAAAGTCTTTAAATAACTTAAATTTGAGTAACCGGTACCAAAGTCATCAATTGCCATTTTAATGCCCAACTGGGAAATTTTTATTAACGTTGAATCAATGGGCGTTGATTTTTGTATCATAGTACTTTCGGTGAATTCAATTTCCAAATACTGAGGATCTAGTCTGGATTCTTTTAATACAGATTCTGCAATCTCGATAAAATTGCTATTTTTTAACTGTCTCCATGAGACATTAACGGAAATACTAATATGCGGTAACCCCATAAGTTGCCAGGTTTTATTTTGAACACAGGCATTTCTTAACACCCACTCGCCAACTTGGTTAATCAACCCGGTTTCTTCAGCAATAGGAATAAATTCATCCGGAGAGAGGAGTCCTATTGCAGGATGCCCCCAACGTATCAGGGCTTCGGCACCTACTAATTCACCGCTACGTAAATTATAAATGGGCTGGTAAAGAATAAAAAATTCATTATTTTTAATTGCATTGTGTATCTGTGTTTGTATCTCAAGGCGTTTGAGCGATTGTTGATTGATCGAATTATTATAAAATTGGAAATTATTGCGCCCTTCCTTTTTAGCCAGGTACATTGCGGTATCGGAATTTTTGAGTAAGGTGCTTGCATCAATGCCATCTTTAGGGAAAAGGCTAATTCCTATACTTGTCGTCACTATGACTTCCTGGGTAGGCAATTTGATAGGTTGCGCTACAGCTTTTAAAATGTTTTGCGCTATTAGAATAACATCTTTAGGTTCAGTGGTCATCAATAACAAAACAAACTCATCACCGCCAAATCGAGCAACTGTATCGCTATGACGTATGCATCCTTTAAGACGCCTGGAAAATTCATACAATAATATATCACCGGCATCATGGCCCAGGCTGTCATTAATTAACTTAAAATTATCAATATCCAGAAATAATACCGATAATGAGGTGTTTAATCGTTTACAGTAATTAATCGCGTGATCCAGGCGATCGTATAGAGCTGTACGATTGGGTAAACCAGTTAGAGAATCATGATTGGCTTGATAAGCTAATCTGGTTCTTAATGTCTCATCTCTAAAACTCCAAACACGCCCTATAATTTTATTGTCTAACCAATGTGGTTGTGAGTATCTCTCAAAGATTTTACCGTCTTTGAAATGCAATTCATCAAAGCTTTCCTGCTTTGGATTATTGTATAGTTCTTTAATTTGTTTTAAAAATTCTTCCGGATTTTTAAGCTGATTCAATACATATTGAATTGTTTCTGTGTCATTATGACTGTCAATAAACCCTGGAGCAATTCCCCACATCTTGAGAAATTGCTGATTGCAGAATTCAATATTACCTTTGAGATCAACAACTAAAATACCATCCGCTGTTGACTCTAAAGTTGATTTGGTTAAAGCCAAGATTTTTTCCAATTCTTTGGTTCTGTCCGCTACTTTTTTTTCTAAAATATCTTTGGTTGAATTCAAATTAGAGATTTTAAAGCGCATTTTTAAGGTATTAATCAAAATCCTGTTTGAGTAATATGAAATAAACAACATAATCCCCAAATAAATAATGCCGCAAAACCCCAACAATAAATAAACTTGTCCTTTTGAAAATAACCATATAGTGAAAGGAACAAAAGCAGTGACCAGAAATAAAAAATAGGATAATCGCACAGGTGAATAGAGCGAATTGGCTGCTGCTGTAACTCCTGTAATAAGAAAAACGACAAAGATTTGATGCAATGTACTTGAGGCTGGAATCATAATTGAACTGGCAAATCCCCATGCCAAGCCAGAACTTACAACACCCAAGTTAAAAAGGAACAACCATTTTTCGGTTGAAAATAATGTTGGTTGTTTATTGTAATAGAAGAGCAGCATGCTTTTATAAAGATCTGAAAAAACATAAGTAAAAATCATCCAAATAATAAGCAGCTCATGATTTGTAACAGACCATAATGCAATAGGTAGTATAGTTACTGTTAAAGCTTCACCTGATATAGCCATACCAACTTGATCAAAAAGCAGTTTGACCTGCTCCTTCTTAATTTTTGATTTCAACTCAGTGGAAGCAGTATGGTTTTTCTTGTTTCTGTTTTTAATAATATTAATCATAACAAGTAGTTAGTAAAAGGGTATGTTAAAAAGCGAAGCGAGCATTAATGTTGATGGTTTTCCTCGTAAACAGTTAGAAAATAAAACTAAGTGCATCGTGAAATCCAAATGAATTTGATGATATCTATTAGTATAGTAAACAATCAGATTGTATTAAAATATATCGATTAGTGGGGGATGAAATCTCAGCAAGAATTGCATTTTCCAGAAACTAAAAGCACTCATTCCTGGTAAAAATAAAAATCGGATGACAACCCATTAACTAAAAGTTGGATTCTGGCGTATTCATATTGTTTGGAACATTTGAGCTTAAGTCAAAAATTATTAATACTCTCTCTAATGACGCTTGTTAATAACTTACCCTTTCTGTCACGACTACGTTTTAATAAAGAATACACAACTAAACTAAATTCATCATTCTTTGCATAGGCAACGCTGAGATAATATTGACTTTCAACGGTTATTTGGTCACTGGGAATATTGAATTTTTTTAATAACTCGTTGATCTCTTTCAGATCAGTGATACCATTTTCCCCACGAGCAGTTATTAATTCATTTGCCTGGGCGTCACTTAATCCATCTCCTAATGACATCAATATTTGCTTTGGGGCAGTATTAATGTTGATGCTCGTTGATTCAGGCAAGGCTGTGATAAAAGGTTCAAGGGCAATATAAGCGGGTGCACTTACATCTTTTATCAATCGAAATTCAGATTTACTTTTTATAAGTTGATGGCTGGGATAGTAAGGAGGTTTCTGGGAGAGATAATAAGAGGTATAAATATCTTCTCCTCGGCCAAGATCATAAGCAAGCAACCAATGCTTTACTCCCAAGGCTATATTAGCACGTTCTTGGCCGGTTGCCTTTGAGTAGGCGTGGCTTATCAGGTGCATTAAAGTGGGAATAGATTTTTTCTCAATCAGGTTATTGAGGTTAAATCGTGCTTGTAAATCAAAAATTCCACCACTTAATTGAACTTGATTATATATGGATTCCATATTTTTAGGGTATTGGGCTACCATCCCTAACTGGTTGGTTTTTGTAAAGTGGTTGTTCTTATCAAGTAATTCATTGAGTGCCCAGAAAGTAACTGCCTGAGAAGCAAGATATAGTTTATCCTGAGCAATCACTAGTCTTGTTCTGTAAATGTCCTGTTGTAATCGTGTGCTCATGGCAGTGGCAACTATAGCAACCAATGTCATAATAAATAGAGCCGTTAAAAGAGCGCTTCCTTGCATTTTAGAACTGGCAATGGATTTTGAAGGTGGGCTACTCATAAACATAGAGTGCTCCGGGTATGATAAAAAGCATGTTCATATCTCCCCAGTCCTTTAAAGTGAGATTCATTTGGATTGCTTTGGGAAGAGGTTCTCTTTGCTGATTTTGATTGACTGCCTGTTCTCGCCACTCGGAGAGAAGCTGTAAATTTTGATTTAAATAGTTGAAATGACATTCAGACAAATTATCCAGAAGTACTTTGTCTTTATAGATATTTCTGTCAATAGGATCTAAAGTATTCCATGTGCGGCGCAGTAATTTGCTATCCTGGCAAACAAGTGCGACGCGTTCCAAGGTGCTGCGTTTCTCAGTACTGTTGGGGTTTACTACTCCATCCCTGGTTAGTTCAAGGTATTGGGGTTGACCAACAAATATTGGAAACAGGCGCATTTCATTACCTCTTATAGCACGTTCCACTGTTTGGGAAGTATCTTGTTGAATGATACTTATTGCCAGCTGAAGTGCATTTAAGCGTTCAGCCTGCGCGTTAACTCGGGTTCGAGTATTGAATGCGTAGTATAAGGTTGAGGAGGTAATAGTTGCTAATATAGCAAAAACAGTAAGAGCAATTAATATCTCAATCAGTGTAAATCCTTTATTTTTAATCATGGCAAGTACCTGAATGCAATGAGTTCTTCTCGAAAGGGACCTGCTTGTTTGGAACTGACTGAAATGGTTATCTGTTGCATTCGTTTTATAGGGGTCGGGCTAATTTTAGCTCTCCAGTACCACTTTTGTCCCAGCATGGTGGTTGCTTGCGTTGATTCTTGGCTTTGAGAAGTGCGCAGCAGATTTAATTGGATCATCGCTATCCCTTGCATTGCTACCCAATGACTAATTGTTTTTTCTTTAATTCTATGCGTGTTGTCTATATTTTGAGCAGTTGCTTTTAAAAGCGCTGTTAAAGCAATTGCAATGACAGTAAGAGCCAATAAGACTTCTATCAAAGTAAATCCGGAGACTAGTTTAGTTTTCGGCATCATTGAGATTTTGCCATGGTAAAATCCAAATCACCATTATGGCTGCCTGTAAGTTTGGCTATCCATTTTTCCTTATCTGTGCCAAATTCTATAGTAAAAGGGGTCATGTCACCAGATGGTGCTATTATGATTGCAGGGTTCCCCCGGCTATGTTTTAGATTTGTTTTAAGGCTAATCACAACGTTTTTGGGAAAATAGTAGAGTTTAAAAATTCCTTTGTTCGATATGGGATTCCATCCCGCCTGGTCCTGAAACTTAAGAATTTGGTAACTGCTATTATCTATTTTTAACCCAAGGGTACTGCTTTCTAAAATGGCTTGTTGTTGAGCCAGGCTTAGGGTATTTGCCAATTGTTCAGCTGAAAATTGTATACGTCTGCTTTCTCCGAAATCACCAAAAGCGATTAAGGCAAACCCCAAGGTTATACCTATAATCACTATGACAATAAGAATTTCTATCAGGGTAAAACCCTTATGAGTGGTCATCCCAGTTACCAATCTCCGCATTAATCCCTGTTCCGCCAGGTTGTCCTGCTGCTCCATAAGTAAAGACATCAACGTCAGTATGTTGTCCTGGGTTTAAATAAAGATATTCTCTGCCCCATGGATCTTTTGGCAATGATTTCAGATATTGTTTCCAATTCGTTGGAACAGGATTGCTTGTTGGTTTTTCTACCAGAGCCATTAAACCTTGATCAGTTGTAGGGTATGAACCATTATCAAGTTTGTATAAATCGAGTGCATTTTGAATGGCTAAAACATCTTGTTTCGCTTTGACTTTACGGGCTTCATCCGGACGCCCCATGATCTTGGGGACAACTATAGATGCCAATATACCTAAAATCACGACAACAACCATAATTTCGATCAAAGAAAAGCCTTTTTGTCGATTCATTTGTGTACCTCTTGTAACTAAATGTTAAATTATAACACAAATATTGATGCCTATGAATAGACTTAAATTTTTAAAGGGCGCGGATAACCCTTCCTCTGCTTAATCAGGCAACTAATTGTTCCATTGAAAAAATAGGTAATAAGGTCGCAAGTACAATAAACAAAACAACAGCACCCATTAATAGAATAACCATAGGTTCTAATAAAGTTAAGGATGTTTCAATCAGTCGGTTTACTTCATTATCTAAATGAGACGCTGAGCGTTCCATCATGTCTGAAAGTTGGCCGCTTTTCTCACCACTGGCTATGAGATGGATAGCCATAGGGCTAATGAATTTTGTTTCTTTGAGGGCTTCACTGATTCCACTTCCTTCACGGACTCGTAGAGTAGCGAAATCAAAAGCCTGTCTCATCACGATATTGGTTACCAAACTTGAAGAAACACGCATGGTTTCAAGTACACTGACTCCTGCTGCAAATAGAATTCCAAACGTGTGAATATATCGTGCGACATTAATTGTTTTAACCAAATAAGACACGATAGGTAGTTTAAGCATGAATTGATGCCATGCTGTTTTAATTTTTATATTACTGAGGCTTTTTTTAAATCCAATCAGAGCCACAATTATTGTCACTAGACTATACAAACCATAAGATTTGATAAATTGGCTCAAGTTAATAAGCAATTTCGTCATTGGTGGTAGTGTTTGGCCACTTTCGGTAAACACATCAATAATTTTAGGGACGACAAAAGTAAGTAAAAAACTGATAATGGCAGTAGAAACAATGATCATGAGCAATGGGTAAATCAAGGCTTGTTGCACTTTCTGTCGAGTTTGTTGTTGTTTTTCAGTATAATCAGCTAATTTTTCTAAAACGACATCAAGACGCCCTGTCTGCTCGCCTGAGCCAACTGTTGCCCGGTATAGTTCTGGAAAGGCATTGGGATATTGAGCCATTGCCTGAGCAAGACCATACCCTTCCAATACTTTAGAGCGAACTCCGATAATAAGCTCTCTGACTTTGTCTTTTTCTGTTTGTTCGCTGACCCCGCGCAATGATTCTTCAACAGGAATACCGGCAGCCAGAAGTGTTGCCAGCTGTCTCGTGAGTAATGCCAAATCAGCCGCAGAAACTTTACTTTTGCTGCTGGCAGCACGTTGCTGGGTTAATGTTTGGACTTGAGTAGGGATTAGTCCTTGTTCTCGCAATAATTGACGTGCATGGCGTTCAGAATCAGCTTCTATTACACCTTTGCTAATGCTGCCATTCACTTTTAGCGCTTGATATTGGTAGGCGCCCATATTATTTTTGTTAAAATTAAAACTATAGAGTGTAATCTATTGGGATTAATAAGTCACTTAAGGTAAACTATACGCGGACTATCCTGGAGACAAAAGATGACAAAAAATGTAGTGCTTGATGCAATCAAAGAACATGACGCCAAATTTGTGGATTTAAGATTTACAGATATCCGTGGAAAAGAGCAACACATTACCATACCTGTTTCAGCAGTTGATGATGATTTTCTTGAGAATGGAAAAATGATCGATGGCTCATCTTTTAAAGGTTGGCAGAAAATTCATCAATCAGATTTGGCTTTAGTGCCAGATTTAACTTCAATTAAGCCGGATCCATTTTTTCAGGACAACACTTTATTTATACGATGTAATGTAGTTGATCCACAGACTATGATGGGTTATGACAGATGCCCACGTTCAATCGCACAACGCGCAGAAAATTATTTACAATCTACAGGGATTGCAGATGGTGTAAATTTTGGCCCTGAGCCTGAGTTTTTTCTCTTCGACAATGTGCAATGGGAAACTACTATCAGCGGTTCATTTTATAAAATAGATTCAGACGAGGCACATTGGAACTCCGGTAAGGAAATGGAAGGCGGAAATATTGGCCATAGACCTCCGTTGAAAGGCGGTTATTTCCCTGTTCCTCCAGTCGATTCATCTCATGATATTCGTTCAGCAATTTGTATCACATTGGAATCTTTAGGAATGGTTGTGGAAGCACATCATCATGAAGTAGCTACAGCTAACCAGTGTGAAGTAGCTACCCGTTTTAATACACTCACCAAAAAGGCAGACGAACTACAAATTCTGAAATACGTGATACATAATGTTGCCCATAACTATGGGAAAACCGCTACTTTTATGCCAAAACCTTTGGTAGGAGATAATGGAAGCGGGATGCACTGTCATCAATCACTTTATAAAGATGGGTATAATCTGTTTTCCGGTGATCAGTATTCGGGGCTTTCTGAAACAGCTTTATATTACATAGGTGGAATAATCAAGCATGCCAGAGCTTTAAACGCTTTTACCAATCCGTCAACCAATAGCTATAAGAGATTAGTTCCCGGGTTTGAAGCGCCTGTATTACTGGCTTACTCAGCAAGAAATCGCTCCGCCGCTATCCGTATCCCACACGTTAGCAATCCAAAGGCACGACGTATAGAAGTACGTTTCCCTGATCCAACAGCTAATCCTTATCTTGCTTTCTCAGCAATGATGATGGCAGGCATAGATGGCATTCAGAAAAAAATCTACCCTGGGCAGCCAATGGATAAAGATCTTTATGATTTACCGCCTGAAGAGCTTGTTGATGTACCCACTGTTTGCTCTTCATTAGAGATGGCTATGGACCATTTGCGGGCAGATCATGAATTTTTGTTACAGGGAGATGTGTTCAGCAGAGACTTTATTAATAATTATATTCAAATGAAAGAAGAGGAAATTACTAAAATCAGGAGCTTGACTCATCCTTATGAATTTGAGTTATATTATAGTCTCTAAGGGTCTATATTCATGAATAAACTGCCACTATTCGTCTTTTTGATGATGGTAATTTGCCTTTCCAGCGCGCAAATTTACAAATGGACGGATAGTCAGGGTGTTGTTCATTTTAGCGACAAACCTCATCAGGGTGCTGAGAAAATAAAAATTCCTGAAGCTCAAACTTATACACCACCTGCAAATGAAACAGGTGGTTCTTCTGAGCAAGAACAAAAGAGTGTCAAACAGGAAGATCAGGAAAAATATACCAAATTAGAAATTATTCAACCGCAAAATGAAGCAACAATTCGTAATAATCAAGGTTATGTTGTTGTTGCAGTCCAAATAGAACCTGATTTGTCTCCAGGGGATAATGTGCAGCTTATTTTTGATGGGGCGCCTTTAGGAGAGCCACAGCCCAATTTGATTTTTCAATTGAATGGTATCTATCGAGGATCTCATACAATTGCTGTTCAGGTTCTTAATGATAAAGGGGATGTGCTTAAAGTCAGCGACAGTATTACAATTTTCATGCACAATCCTCGCGTCGGCATGGGCAAGGGCAGAAAGAAAAATATCAATTCTAATAAATAGAGCAGGTTATGTATGTTAACTTTGTTATCGCCAGCTAAGAAACTATTATCTATATCAAAACATTACTCTAAAGAAACCAGTAATCCTTTATTGCTCGATAAAGCGCTACAATTGGTTAAAATAATGAAGTTAAAATCTGTGGAACAAATTGCTGATTTAATGGATTTATCAAAACAACTCGCTGAATTAAACTATGAGAGATATCAAAATTTTGATCTTAAAAACAACCCAATGAATCACTCTTATCCCGCTTTGTTTTTATTTCAGGGAGATGTGTACCAAGGATTGAATGCTAATTCATGGAAAGATGAAGAGATCGAATATGCTCAATCTCATTTAGGAATTTTGTCAGGGCTATATGGGTTTTTAAGGCCTTTAGACAGGATTCAACCTTACAGATTAGAGATGGGAGTTAATTTAGAAAATCCGGCAGGTAAGAATCTCTATGCATTTTGGAGCAAAATTGTTACTAATATTTTAAACCAAATACTGGCAGAGCAGAGTAATCCTGTGCTTATTAACCTGGCTTCGACTGAGTATTTTAAAGTCGTGGATGAGAAAAAATTGAGTTATCCTCTTGTGACTATCAATTTTTATGAACAGAAAAATAGTGAATTAAAAATGATAGGTATCCTTGCTAAAAAAGCAAGAGGAATGATGGCAAAGTATATAATGCAGAATAGAATAGACTCCATAGAACAAATTAAAGAGTTTTCTGAGTCGGGTTATTTATTTAATAAAGAAATTTCCAGTCCAAATAGTTTGAATTTTATTCGAATCCATTAAATTATTTAAAAGGTATTTGATGTGGAATTTGTCCAGTCGGGTGCATGCCCTGAATCATTTCCCCAAGCAAGGTATAGAGTGTTATGTTAAGAGAGATGATGAATTAGGTTGCGGCATAAGTGGTACAAAGATAAGGAAATACAGCAGTTTAATCCCGTTTCTAAAAATCAAGGGAATTCGACATCTCATTATTATTGCGGGTGCTCAATCTAATAATTTATTGGCTGCTCTGCAGGTGGCCAGAGAATGTCAATTGAAAGTGACAGCCTTCCTAGTAAAACCCAAACATTTAAAAATCCAGGGTAATTTTAAATTAAGCCTTCTTTTTCTTCATGAGAATGAAATTATCTGGATAAATCGAGAAGAATGGTATCGAGTCAATGAATTCGCTGAGCAGTATCTTGAGGGGCTCAGAGAAACTGCTTATATTTTATCTGAAGGTGCCAGTGTTAAGGAGTCCATGAAGGGGGCAATGTCTCTAGCCAGTGATATCAAGGAAAATGAAAAGATTTTGGGATTTGCTTTTGATCATATCTTTGTTGATGCAGGTACAGGTTTTTCAGCAATCGCGCTAATTAAAGGTTTTTATGAATTACAGCATAAAGGATTTATTCATGTGTTATTGTTAGCAGATAGTGAGGAGGTTTTTAAGAAAAAACTTATGCATTGGGCAGGAGTAAACCCTGATAATTATGCTTGCTTTTACCCAACTACTGCGAAATCGTTTGGATCTGTAAATCAAACAATTAAACAAGAAATTAAACGATTGGCTTATGAAGAAGGCATTTTAGCTGATCCGATTTACTCTGCAAAATTATTTTATGAGGCCAGAAGGTACATAGAAAAATACGAATTAAAAGGGAAGGTATTGATTGTACATTCTGGTGGTATATTAACCATGCCTGGCTTTGCTTTTTGAATAGGCCTGCTTCTTGGCAAAGACGTAATTTCTGAATTATCACGTTTTCCTGACTGCAAAATTAAGTTCATCAAGGATATTCAGTATATTTCAGTACATAATGCGATTTTTTTCCTGAATATCCCTGTCTCGATTATCTACTATACTTATTAATTATAAAAATAAAAACCGTTCTTTTTAAGAAAAGTTATCTTATATGGGAGACGAGTATCATGAAAGCAAGAAGGGATCAACAACTCTCTAAATTGCGAATGAGATTTTTTTCAGCGCTCAATCACACATCTGAAATTGACTTACAAGTGCTTTTTAATGATTTGAAATCAATTCTCACACTGGATAGTATTGAGCATCTCAAAGAAGGCTCTGTAGCGTATGCAATCATTCAAGAACTCTTGAAACAGGATGATGCTCAAAATAAGATTCAATCTTTTTTACATGGAGCGATCAAGAATGTTATTCATCCGGGTGTCATCAAAGGGCTGACCCCTGATGAAATTAACTGGAATGTTGCCAAAGCATACCCGAAATATTATGAGCATGAGGAATTTCCTGATGTGACTTTTGGCGGCTTTAAAGTACGTGATAGTAATGAATTTAAATTTAAGACGAATATACAAACTTCGATATGGTTTAGTATCAAGCCCGATCTTTTCATGCCTTCTAAACAACAGGAGGCTTTAAAAAGAAGAAGGGAACAATACCCTGGTTGCGAAATTAGATTAATTTATTCCAGTTCATTGCTAAATGCAGAAGCAAACCGCCAGATGAAGGCATTTGCCAGGAAACAAAATATTTCATTAATTGATATCGATAGTGTTAAAACCGATTCACCATTATATCCATTACTAAAAGCTGAACTTGCACATCTTGGAAAAGGAGGAAATCCTGCTGCTGCCTCCGATCTGTGTCGCTGGATCCCTGAGTTATTCAATGAAGGGTTTTATGTGGATATTGATCTCCCTGTTGATAGTTCAAAAATAGTAGAAGGACATCAAATTACAGGAGGAGTTCCAATCATGCTCAATATGGGCTCCATTATCAGTGAACCCATAGCTCCACATCATAGAAGGCAAGAAGCTGTTTGTATGAATACGGACATTATTGCTTATTCCAATGATAAAAGAACTCAAAAAATGATGGATACGGTCGCCCGATATTTGAAAAATATATACGATGATCCATATACAGCATTAAAAGACACACCTCTTGCGCAAACGGCTTTTTTTAATAAGTGCCAAGAGGAAAGGAAAAGTATATTTGATTTAAGAAAAGGATTACAAGATGCATTTCGCTCCGATTCATTATTGCAATTATACGACTTTTTAGGGGCAGACAAATTTAAGGAAGTATTTAAATTAAAGGAAGCTCAAAGCAAATACATTAATGAGCATATAAGTGAATTTAGCGAGAAGGATCTGTTGTTAAATTTGATTTCTGATAAACCTTCCGAGATTAGTCAGCATACACTTGATTTTGTCAAGGCTAAAGCAATGTACATAGATATTGCCAAAGAGCACTATTCTGCATTCTACAAACCATTAGTCGAGGAGATTTCAGGGCCAGGTGCCATTTATAATGCTTTAGGAGGAGCGGGCAGCTTCACTACCACTCATAGGCGGTTAACAGGACCTATGTTGCCAACAACCCCACCACGTGTTTTACAGGTATTTTGTGATGCACATGACAAGGGTCCTTTTGTTTCAGATAATATTGCGCGTTGGCAAACCAATGTTCGAGATCTGGGCGTGTTGAATCGAGAGGGTTTGAGTTGGTTGCCTTCAGTAGGGTAGCTTAATTTCAACACACAAATTTTGAATATTGTCTCAAGCATTAGCAATATGAATAATCACCAATAGATAAAAGACTTTATTGGTGATTAGTTTTTTTGCTGGTTTCCTCTTTTTTAGCGCTATCCCCTTGAAATTTAATAGATCAACCCTATATGAGAAGTTAATTATTCGAACACAACTATTAACGGGGAGATTGTTTAATGGTTAGCAAGCAGCAAACTATGGGATTTCAAACAGAGGTAAAGCAAATGCTTCATTTGGTTGTGCATTCGCTTTATAGCAACAAAGAGATTTTTCTTAGAGAATTAATTTCTAATGCTTCTGATGCCTTGGACAAGTTACGATTTTTAGCTTTATCAAACGGGTCATTGTTTGAAAATGATTCTGATTTGAAAATTAGCATTCAGATTAATGAAAAGCTTCAAACCATTACCATCAGCGATAATGGGATTGGTCTGAGTTGGGAAGAGGCAGTAGAAAATTTGGGGACAATTGCAAAATCCGGAACAAAAGAATTTATTAGCCAATTAACTGGTGAACAAGCAAAGGATTCTCAACTAATAGGACAATTTGGAGTGGGTTTTTATTCCGCGTTTATCGTTGCTGATAAAGTAACAGTTAAAAGTCGCCGCGCTGGGTTACAACCTGAGGATGGAATTGTATGGGAGTCTAAGGGTGATGGTGAATTTACTATAGGATATGAAAAAAAATCGACCCGCGGTACAGAAATTACCTTGCACTTAAAACCTGAAAACGACGAGTTTTTAAGTGATTGGCGTATTCGCGGTATTATTAGTAAATACTCTGATCATATTTGTTGGCCTATTGTGATGAAAAAGCTTTCAGAGGAAGGCAAAGAATCAAAAGAATTTGAAACAGTAAACAAGGCGACGGCACTTTGGACACTACAGAAATCTGAAATTAGCGAAGAAGACTATAAGCAACTGTATAAACATATTTCTCATGATTACATGGATCCATTAACCTGGTCTCATAACCATGTTGAAGGAAAACACGAGTATATTACTTTGCTTTACATACCAGCCCATGCCCCATTTGATTTATGGCAGCATGAAGCCAAACATGGACTAAAGCTTTATGTAAAGCGTGTATTTATTATGGATGAAGCGACACAATTTTTACCCCGATATTTACGATTTGTAAAAGGGATTGTGGATGCCAGTGATTTACCGCTTAATATTTCTCGAGAAATATTACAGGATAACAAGCAGGTAGAATCTATTCGAGCTGCATGCACCAAACGTGTTTTGTCTATGCTTGAAAAAATGGCTACCAATGATAAAGAAACCTATCAGAAGTTTTGGAATGAATTTGGACTTGTGCTAAAAGAAGGACCTATTGAGGATTTCGCTAATAAGGAAGCGATTGCCAAGTTGCTTCGTTTTTCTACTACAGCAAGCGGTAGTGAGAAACAAGAAGTATCGCTGGAGGAATATGTTAGTCGCATGAAAGAAGGGCAGGATAAAATTTATTATATTACCGCATCGAGTTACAATGCTGCTAAAAATAGCCCTCATTTGGAAATATTCAGGAAAAAGGGAATTGAGGTATTATTGCTCAGTGATAAAGTCGATGAATGGCTTGTAGGTTATATGAATGAGTTTGCAGGCAAAAAACTACAGTCAATTTCAAAAGGCAAGGTTGAATTGGGAGATGATGAAACTTCCGAACAAATTAAAGAACAGGAAAAAACCCTGGAGCCATTGATTAAGCATATTAAATCAGTTCTAAATGAGCGAGTTAAAGATGTATTGCTGACTAATCGTCTTACTGATTCCCCTGCATGTGTTGTTGCTGATGAGCAAGACATGGGATTGGAAATGCAAAGAATTTTACAAGCTGCGGGTCAACAGGTTCCAGTGAGCAAGCCTATTTTTGAAATTAATCCGGATCATGCCCTGATTAAGCGGTTGCATGATATTCAGGATGATAACCAATTTGAATTATGGGTTACTATGCTGTTTGAACAAGCTGTGTTGGCAGAAGGAGGGCAATTGGATAATCCCGCTGATTTTGTGAATCGGGTTAACAGACTTCTGGTTTCCTCCTAGAATTCTATAGGGTTGGCAATCAATCCCGGATTACAACAAGTCATTATCCGGGATGAGCTGAACATAAAATAAAAAGGCTCAAAAATGAGCCTTTTTATTTTTAAATTTCCCTTACTCTTCAGTTAAGCGAAAATATTTGGTACCGAAATATCTTTGTAATTTCTTTCTGATCGTACCGCGACTAATACCCAACATCTTGGCTGCTTGTAATTGATTTCCACGACGTTTTTCCATTACAGCTTGTAATAGAGGTGGCTCAACTTCTGACAGGATCATATCATAGAGATCATTAATTGATTTGGATTTATTTTCAGCAAGAAAGCGGGTAACCAAACTGTAAACTAAATCCTGTAAACCTTGTTCTTGTTTAGTGGATTGAGTTGTAGCTTGTGTATCAATGACATTCATCTTAACTTCCTTATTATTTAATTAAATCATACAGTCCAATTGCTTACACATGTAAATGAAAGCAAAATTAATTGTACATGAAGGCTAAATGATAATCTAGATTTTCATATCAAAACTATGCATTTTTTTCAGGCAATTCTGCCACTACAAGATCAAAGAGAGAACAGTCAGCCTGGCTGGAAGACAGAGATTCCTTTAACTTTGCCAGTTGATTAATCATCGACTTGGCTTGGTTGGGATCATTATGAAAATTGGAAATATATCTAGATAATTCAATTGCATTGCAATCGTATTGCAAAAATTCAGGTACCATCATTTTATTGGCTAACAGATTACATAAGCCCAAAAATTTAACTTTAATAAAATACATGGCAGCAACATAAGTAAGAAAGGACGATTTGTAAATAATGCACATTGGTTTTTCCAATAAGGCACATTCTAATGAGGCAGTTCCAGAAGCTACTATGACAAAGTCAGCAGCAGACATGCATTCTATTGCCTGTCCCTGGATAAAAGTAACAGTAAGATTCTGGTTGCTGAAATAAGCTTTTACTTTATCAGGATTGATAGTTCCAGCGATAGGGACTACAAATCGAAGTTTGGGGTTGTCTAGGGTCAGCAATTTTGCTGTATTCACCAATATCGGTATATGGCGTTCAATTTCAGAATGGCGACTCCCAGGCAGTAAGGCAATAATTGGCTCATTTAAAGGTAATCCCAAGGAAGTTCTGCCCGAGTGTTTATCCTTGGCAGCAGCTATCTTTTTTACTAAAGGATGTCCTACAAAACTGACAGGAACACCTGCATTTTCATAGATAGTCTTTTCAAATGGGAAGATGACAGCCATTTTATCGATGCAATCTTTAATAAGATGGATACGTTTGCCTTTCCATGCCCATATTTGAGGGCTGATGTAATAAATGATTTTGATTCCCAGTTTTTTCTTTGCATACTTGGCCAATCTCAAATTGAAAGCAGGGTAATCTACCAAAATCAGCAAATCAGGTTTTTGTGTACTCAGATGCTGTTTGATATCCTGAAAGGCTTTACGGAATATTTTCAGGAAAGGAATTATTTCAGTCAAACCGGTTACGGCATAACGCGTTAAATCTGAAATTAAATGAACCCCAGCGGCTCTTAAGTGTTTACCGCCAATGCCACTAATTTCCAGGTCTGGATAAACTGCTTTTAATTGCTTTACCAGCTCGGCAGCATGGTGGTCACCAGATTCTTCGCCTGCCACTATGACAACACGACTAGCATTCGGCATAGCGTTCTACAAGGTTATTATTAATTAAAGCGGTGATTTGTTCAGCTGTTTTCAAAGCATCCCTTCCTTCTTCACCTGTAACAAGCGGCACGCTATCATTTTCTATGCAATTTAAGAAAGCTCTGATTTCCTCCAGTAACGCATCTCCTTTTTCAAACTCCCTTTGATCTCTGGTGATATCAGGTATTCCAGGGAACATTTCTCCCGTGCCTTTTTTAAATACGGCAAGCTGTTTGTTTTGGTAATCAATTGAAATATAAGAATTCTCCTGAAAGATTCTTGTTTTTCGTTCCGTTTTGAAACTGATTCTGCTGGCTGTTACATTTGCTACGCAGTGGTTAGCAAAGCTTATGCGTGCATTAGCTATATCAATTGCTTTTGTTAATACCGGTGCTCCTTGAGCCGTTATGGATTTAATAGGGCTCTGAACTATATTTTGAATAATATCTATGTCGTGAATCATCAAATCAAGTATCACGTTTACATCAGTTCCACGGGGGTTAAAAGGTGCGAGTCTCTGCGATTCTATAAATAATGGTAATTCCAGATATTCATCCAGGGCAAGGCGAGCAGAATTGAAGCGTTCTAAATGGCCTACTTGTAACTTCACCTGATGTTGTTTTGCAAGTCGAATCAGTTCCTCAGCCTGGGACACTGTTTCAGTAATCGGTTTTTCAATCAGAACATGTATCCCATGTTGTATACAGAATTTTGCAATTTCAAAATGCTTGTTGGTAGTCGCTGCGATACTGACAGCGTCTACTTTGCCAAACAGGTCATGGTAATTGATGTATGCCGGAACATTTAACTCACTGGATACCACTTCGCAGACTGTAGAGTTTACATCACAAACTGCAACTAACTCTGCATTAGGAATTAGTTGATATTTTTGGGCATGAAACCTGCCAAGATAACCCACACCAATAACTGCACAACGAATTTTATTCATCTCATCATCAATTGATAATTATTTGTACTTATGATCGCATTTCCTTAGTGATAAATCAATTGTATTTCCTATGTTATCATGCCAGTTAAATAGTAATTGAGGCATTTAAAACTCCAATCAAACTCCTGAGATTGGTTCAAATCAAAGAAGTCGATTCTTGTCTTGCACTTGCATTCAATAGCTATTATCTTACGCCTAATTTTTCGCAGGGAGCAGTTAAATGAATACTGTGCTAAAAATATTGATGGCTGGGGTCGATGAAGTGGGGAGAGGACCACTTGCGGGTGCCGTTGTAACCGCAGCCGTTATTTTAAAAAAACCAATAGATGGGCTTACCGACTCAAAAAAATTAAGCCCAAAGCAAAGAAATTTATTAGCAATTAGAATAAAGGAAGAAGCGTTAGCTTTTGCCTATGGGCGAGCAGAAGTTGAGGAAATAGATCAATTAAATATTCATCATGCTACTCTATTAGCTATGCGAAGGGCAGTTGAAGCTTTACCCATTCAGCCAGATAATGTCTTTGTCGATGGAGCTTTTACTCCTCAATTGAACATACCATGCAAGGCTATTGTCCAAGGAGATAGCTTGATACCTGAAATTAGTGCGGCATCCATCCTCGCCAAGGTATTGCGTGATGAAGAAATGGTAGCTCTTGATAAAATATATCCAGGATATGGTTTTGCAGAACATAAAGGTTATGCAACCCCTGTTCATAAAGAAGCGCTAATGCGTTTGGGTCCTTGTAAAATACATAGAAGAAGTTACTCCCCTGTTGCGGATTTGATTTCAAAGTAAAACTCTGAGTGGTATTAATTTGGAAAATACCGTTCAAATAAAAATACATAAGAAATAGCTTTTAAAATGTCATAATATGATTTATGCAAATCAGAGCATAAAAAAATAAATCAATTCAAGCTATTAAATAATATTCGGTGCGAGCTTATCGACATTAAAATTCCAAAGCTTGCCAGGAAAGTTACCATAGCTGTTCCACCATAACTGACGAGTGGAAGAGGTATACCTACAACCGGAATAATCCCCATGACCATACCAATATTGACAAATGCAGAAAGGAAAAAGGTCATGGCCAGACTGGCTGAAAGCAGGCGCGTGTAAGTGGTTTGTGCATTATTGGCAATATTTAAACTGCGTAGCGAAATTAAGACTATCAGCGCGACAATAGCAAATCCGCCGGCAAAGCCAAATTCTTCGCCACTTACCGCAAAAATAAAATCAGTAGCATGTTCTGGCAAGAAATTGAGGTGTGATTGACTACCCTTTAACCATCCTTTGCCCATTAGGCCGCCTGAGCCAATGGCAATTTTGGATTGAATAATGTGATAGCCAGCACCAAGTGGATCTTGTTCAGGATCAATCAGGGTATACACTCTTTGTTTCTGGTAGTCATGCATCAGATTCCACACAACAGGAATTGCTGAGCACATCAGTAATGCAATTAATAATATGATTTTAAAACGTATTCCTGCCAAAAATACGACACATAAACCTGCAACAGTAACCATAATTGCAGTACCTAGATCAGGTTGTTTTGCAATAAGAAGAGCCGGAATAAAAATAATCAGGGAAGCAATACCAATTGAGCGTATGCTGCTTGGATGAGATTGTCGGTCGAAAAACCAGGCGGCCATCATAGGTACAGCCAGTTTCATAATCTCGGAAGGTTGAAAACGAAATAACCCCAGTTCTAACCAGCGCTGAGCCCCTTTACCAATTTTACCCATTAGCATGACTGCGATTAACAAGCTTAACCCAACCCCGTAAATCCATGGGGTCCAGATTTTATATTTATGTGGCGGAATAAATCCAAGTACAAACATGATTAGAAAAGCGAAGAGCAGCCTCATGGATTGGCGCATGATCATGCCCATATTGGCATTTGAAGCGCTATAAAGTATCAAGAGTCCGAAGGCAATAAGAGTAAGTATTAATCCAAGTAATGGAAAATCAAGATGAAGGGACTTTGCTGTAAAACGATATACGGGCTTAGTCGTTTGTCTACTCATGGTGTTTTCTTAATAGGATAAAGTTGATAATAAGTGTCAAGTACCTTACGTGCTACAGTGGAAGCGATAGTATCATTTTCAACTACCACCGCAATGGCAATTTCCGGTTTTTCTACTGGAGTAAATGCAATAAATAAAGAATTATCCCTCAAATGCTCAGGTATGTCTTCGTACTTTGCCTTTTCATATTGTCTTCCGCTGTATACTTGTGCTGTACCTGTTTTTCCTGCTACCGGGTAAGGAGGATTTCTGCCAAAACGGTAACCTGTTCCTTCATTGCTGGTTAGTACGCTATGCATCGCATCAATCACAACATCCCAGTTTGCTTCATCTCTCAGGGAAACTGGGTATTCTTCAAAAGGCTTGTATTCTTCCATTTCATTGGTATCGCTGTTTACTGTTTTTATCAGTAGGTGAGGTCTGAATCGTTGTCCATGCTGGCTTAGGGAAGCTGTGGCATTAGCCATTTGCAAAGGGGTTGCCAGCATAAATCCTTGTCCTATTGCAGAAATGAGAGTATCTCCAGGATACCAGGATACTCCTTTAGTTTGTCTTTTCCAGCGAGCGCTAGGTATTACTCCATTTGCTTCTTCATGAAGGTCAACGTGTGTTAGTTGTCCCAAGCCAAATTTTACAAGCATGTCCTCAATGTTAGAGATTCCCATTTTATTACCTAGTTGGTAAAAAAAAGTGTCACAAGAGACGGTAATGGCTCGTTTGAAATTAATGACCCCGTGGCCTGTTTTTTTCCAATCACGGTAAACATGGCTGGAAGTAGGGAGTTTGTACTTACCGGGGTCATATATTTCAGTGGTCGTGGTAATGAAGCCTTTATCCAAACCAGCCAGTCCAACAAACGGTTTGATTGTTGATGCAGGGGGGTAAACGCCTCGAACTGCTCGATTAAAAAGAGGGCGCTGGAGGGCATTGGATAACACTTTATAATCCGCTTTACTGACTCCACTGACGAAAATATTGGGATCAAAACTTGGAGAACTCACCATCGCAAGTACTTCGCCATTCCGAGAGTTTATGACTACTACCGCACCTCGTTTATCCTTCAATGCATTATAAGCTGCTTCCTGAAGTCTGGCGTCTATGCTTAAATACAGTTTCGCTCCTGAATGAGGATTGACTTTATTTATTATTCTTAAAGTGCGGCCACTAACATCAGTTTCTACCATTTGATAACCCACTTTACCATGGAGAATATCTTCATAGTATTTTTCAATACCGGCCTTGCCAATAAAGTTGGTAGCACGATAATTAGTGGAGTCCACTTGTTTTAGTTCCTGAATATTAATACGACCAACATACCCCAAGGCGTGGGCAGTAATCTCTCCAAGAGGGTAATGACGCATCAATCTCGCTTTAATGCTTACTCCCGGGAAATGATACTGATTGCTGGCAAAGGTAGCTACTTCTTCCTGGCTTAATTTTAATTTGATAGGAATGGGAACAAAAGAACGATTTTGTAATCTGGTCTTATTGAAGCTATCAATATCTTCGTCTGTAATTGAAGGAATTAACTCTCGAAGTTTAGTCAAAGTCTGTTTCATGTCTTTAACACGTTCGGGAGTGATTTCCAGCACATACACTGGTATGTTTTCAGCGAGTAATACTCCATTTCTATCCAAAATAACCCCTCTTGGAGGAGCAATAGGTATTACGCTCATTTGATTTTTTAAAGACAAGGTCTGATACCGTTTAAATTCGGATATTTGCAGGAAGGCCAATCTTAAAATCAGTATTAAAGATAAAATAATCAGAATCGCAATTAACAGATTAAGTCTAAATCGTTGATGTTGGGATTCAGCACGATAGTTTTTAAATGATTGATTCCGATACATCGCAGAAAATGTTGTATGACAAAACAAAAGTAGGAATAGTACCTGAAATTACAGATTTTTACCAATTATAAAATATTTATAAAGCTTGTGGTTTTTCATTTTTTGAGATTAGAGTCAAATTTTTCTATGTAATATAGAAAGAGTGTTGCAAAAGACTATGCACACCCTATTTATGATAAGGATGGTTGTTAATGATAGACCATGCTCTATAGAGGGACTCCAGCAAAATAATGCGAACCAGAGGATGAGGAAGGGTTAATTTGGATAATGACCAGCGTTCATCGCAAAGAGTCAGTATTTCATTGGATAATCCTTCTGGGCCGCCAATTATAAAACAAAGGTGACTTGAAATTTGTTGTAATTGCGTCAACCTAAGTGCTAATTCCTCGCTGCTAAAGGATTTTCCCAGCATGTCCAAGGCAATAAGGCGAGCATTGGCAGGAAGGGCATCTTTAGTCAAAGCACTTTCTTTTTCTAGTATTCTTGCTAAATCCGAGGATTTATTACGACGCAGCAAAGGGATTTCGATGAGTTTTATCTGGATGCCATCATGAAACCTCTTTGCGTATTCGTTAACTCCTGAGTTAACCCAGTCGGGCATTTTATTGCCAAGAGTGATAATGGTAATTTTTAGCATAGATAATGTCAGGAGTTACCAGGGTGTTCTTCCCATAATCCTTCAAGGTTATAAAAATGTCGGAATTCTGGTTGCATGACATGCAATATGATGTCTCCAAAATCAATTAAAGCCCAATCACCATGTTCTATTCCAGTAGAACTCAAGCAAGGCAGACCAGCAACCTTCATATCTTCCAGAACTTTTTGAGCTATCGATTTGACATGTCTGGATGAACGGCCTGATGTGACGACCATAAAATCAGTGATTGTTGTTTGTTTATGCACATCAATGATCTTAATATCTATCGCTTGAATGTCTTCAAGAGATTTTAACAGTTTTTCGAGCGTAGGATTTTTTTCAAGCATAACTAAGATATATTCCGTCAAAAGGGTTGAATAATATCAACAATTGATTTGTATAAAAAGGGTTTTAGTTTTCAAGTCTGGAAAACTAAAACGTAAAAATCTAATTATTGTTTTTCGCATATCTGAATATGAGTCAATAAAAATTTAATTACAGCAAACAATACCAGGCAGCCTAACGTAGCAATGAATAATATACTGAGTTGTTGGGTGAATGCTGTAGCGTAGAGCGTTTTTAAAACGATTATATTTGTCTCTCCAGTAGGAATGGCAGTCAGATCGGCTAATTTTCCTGAAAGGAATCCTCCTATTCCTAATGAAACGAAAAAGATACCCATCATGGTGCTTACCTTGTTTTTGTCAGCAAGTACAGTTATTGCTGACAACCCTACTGGTGAAAGCAGTAATTCAGCCAAAGAAATCATCAGGTAGGCAGGGATGATAAGAAGAGGTGAAATCAAAATGGATTTATCAACTACAGTACTTACAAAGGCAATAATTGAGTAGGCGAGTGTCATGAATACCATAGCAAGTACAAATTTTTTCCCGGTACTTAAGCCTCTTTCAATCATTGTAAGACTACGGTGCTTTTTGGCAAGAAAATAACCAATTATTAACATACCAATACTTTGCACTGTGATGTAGTATGGTGGGGGAAAATCGATACCTAAAAAGCTTGGCTCGACTACTCGCGCAATAAATAATGTTAAGGACATGAACATCTGAAAATAAAATGCCCAGAAAATAACAGAGATGATGCACAATAACCCGATAACTAATGTTTGCCTGGACTGATTTGCACTTTCACGATTTACTGAATATAAAATGTAACTGGCTGAAAAAAGAACCACAAGTCCAAACATGATATTCGCCAGCTGAGGTGAACTTAAAATATAAAATGACAATGACCACAGCAAAACCAATAACACAAAAGCTGAAATGATTTTACCTGGTTGTAAAACAAAAGGATTATAATCCTTAATTTTGTACTGATGTATTCCAAATAAAAACACTACAAATGCGATGATTAGTCCGATTGATGCACTGGTGAAGGAAGCAGACCAGCCAAAATACTCATTAAACTTGCTTGGTAGTGTTGTTCCGAGGATTATTCCTGTCGTGATGCCCATGTAAAAAATAGTAAAACCACTTTCTCTTTTTGTTGATCCTACTGGATATTCATTACCTAGTAATGAAGAAATATTAGGTTTTAATAAACCTGTTCCTACAGCTACTCCTGCAAGTGAAGAGGTTAATGCCAGCGAATTATCAATCAATGACAACATGCAATAACTTAAAAACAGAACAATAGCACCCAGCAATATAGCGCGTTTTTGGCCTATTAATTTATCAGCAATCCAGCCTCCTACTAATGGTGAGAGGTAGGTGAGTGCTGTGAACGATCCTACTAAAGAATAGATTTCTTTGTCCGGCCATTTAAAGTGTAAGGCCAAATAAAGTGCTAATAAGGATTGAACTGCGTAAAAACCATAACGTTCCCACATTTCGGTTGTAAAGTAGATGCGGAGAGATTTTGGGTGTTTTTCCATATTATTTAAGTAACTACGATTAAATTAATTTATTAAATAAAAATTATATCATATAAAAAACAGTATGAATATTGATTGGTCATTTTATCTGGTTTTTCTCAACTCATTAGATTATCTCATTCCCGGAGGTAGTTGACTGGTGTATGATGCTAAAAAATTTTTTAATCGCTATTTGATGGGAAATAATAACTGAAGTTTTCATAGCAATAAGGAGTATTCTTGATGAACAAGGACAAGAATAAACGTGTTATTTCTGCCCCTAGAGGTACCGAAATTCAAGCTAAAAATTGGTTAACTGAGGCGGCATTAAGGATGATTTGCAATAATTTGGATCCCAATGTTGCAGAGGATCCCGATTCTTTGATTGTTTATGGTGGATTGGGCAAGGCAGCCAGAAACTGGGAATGTTTTGATGAAATTGTTCATGTATTGAAATTATTAAATAATGATCAGACTTTACTCATTCAGTCCGGAAAACCTGTCGGTGTATTTACTACCCATGAAGAGGCTCCCAGAATACTAATTGCCAATTCTAATTTGGTACCGCGCTGGGCTACTTGGGAGCATTTTAACGAACTGGATAAGAAAGGCCTGATGATGTATGGCCAGATGACCGCCGGCAGCTGGATTTATATTGGTTCTCAAGGCATTGTGCAAGGAACTTATGAGACATTTGTTGCGGCAGCTAAAAAACATTATCAGGGTGATTTGTCCGGGCGTTGGATTTTAACAGCGGGTTTAGGGGGAATGGGGGGAGCTCAACCCTTGGCTGGAACTATGGCTGGTGCCAGCGTTCTTGCTGTAGAATGTGACAGACAAAGGATTGAGAAACGTTTACAGACAAAGTATCTGGATCGGTACACTGATAATTTAAGTGAAGCATTAGACTGGATTAATGAATCCTGTCGCCGTAAAAAGCCAGTTTCAGTAGCTGTTTTGGGAAATGCTGCTGAAATATTTCCTCAACTGGTTAAGTTGGGAGTGCAGCCTTCTCTGGTTACCGATCAAACCAGCGCTCATGATCCGCTCAATGGCTATTTGCCATTAGGATGGACATTAGAACAAGCTGTTGAAATGAGAAAAAAATCACCAGAAGAGGTTGTTGATGCAGCCAAGAAATCGATGGCTGTTCAAGTGCATGCAATGCTTGAATTTCATAATAGAGGCATTCCTGTATTTGATTATGGCAATAACATCAGACAAATGGCATTTGAAGCGGGAGAAAAAAACGCTTTTTCCTTTGAGGGATTTGTACCTGCTTATATCAGGCCATTATTTTGCGAAGGAATTGGACCATTTCGATGGGTTGCATTGTCAGGTGATCCAGAAGATATTTATGCAACGGATGAGCGAGTAAAGCAGTTAATTCCTGACGCTCCTCATTTGCATCATTGGTTAGATATGGCCAGGGAAAAAATTTCATTTCAGGGATTACCAGCAAGGATATGTTGGGTAGGGTTAAAGGATAGAGCACGCCTTGCCCTGGCTTTCAATGAAATGGTTAAAAATAAACAAGTTAAAGCGCCTATTGTGATTGGCCGTGACCATTTGGATTCTGGTTCTGTGGCTAGCCCCAATCGTGAAACAGAAGGTATGCTGGATGGCAGTGATGCTGTTTCTGATTGGCCTTTGCTTAATGCGCTGTTAAATTGTGCCAGTGGGGCTACTTGGGTAAGTATTCACCACGGAGGAGGGGTTGGTATGGGCTTTTCGCAACATGCTGGCGTTGTGATTGTTGCTGATGGGACAGAAAAGGCAGCTAAACGATTAGCCCGTGTGTTACACAATGATCCTGCGACAGGGGTAATGAGGCATGCTGATGCAGGTTATCAAATTGCCAAGCAATGTGCCAAAGAGAACTCGCTTTGGCTACCCATGGAATCTTAAAAGGAGCAGGTTTATGTCAGAACAGTTTATATTGCAGCCTGGTCAGTTATCGCTACTTTCTATTAAACAAATTTTAGATGAGGAACTATCTTGCGTTCTTGCTGAGAATTCCTTTGAATTAATTAGAGCCTCTCACCAAACGGTTAAAAAAGTAATTGATGAAAAGAAAACTGTATACGGAATCAATACAGGTTTTGGTTCTCTGGCAAACCAGACCATTTCTTCAGATTGTTTGAAAGAGTTGCAGCGTAATATTGTGCTTTCTCATGCTTGTGGAACGGGTAAATTATTGCCGGATGACGTGGTTGCCTTGATTTTGCTTTTGAAAATTAATAATTTGTCTCAAGGGTATTCCGGAGTTAGGCTGGAATTAATTAATGCCTTGATTGCTTTGTTTAATCATAAAGTATATCCATGCATTCCCTCTAAAGGTTCGGTAGGTGCGTCCGGAGATTTAGTCCCGCTTGCACATTTGTCTTTACCTTTGTTAGGAGAAGGCGAAGTAAGACATCAAGGTCAGGTGATCAGTGCTGAGGAAGGACTAAAACTGGCCGGATTGAAACCGCTTGAATTGGAAGCTAAAGAAGGATTAGCACTGCTTAATGGCTTACAGGTATCTACCGCTTTAGCTTTGTCAGCTCTGTTTATTAGTGAGACATTGTTTGAAACTGCGATTATTTCCGGCAGTTTATCAGTAGATGCTGCCAGTGGGAGTGATGTCCCCTTTGATGACAGAATACACCAAATTCGAGGACATCAAGCTCAAATTTCTGCTGCCAGTATGTACAGAAATTTATTGGCAGGTAGTCAAATTCGAGAGTCACACAGGCATTGTAATCGTGTTCAGGACCCTTATTCTTTAAGATGTCAGCCACAAATCATGGGTGCAATTCTTCATCAGATGCAGTTTGTTGGACAAACTCTCCAAGTAGAGGCCAATGCAATTTCCGATAATCCTCTCGTTTTTGCAGAGCAGGGGGATATTTTGTCTGGGGGAAATTTTCATGGTGAAATCATCGCAATGGCTGCTGACAATTTGGCATTGGCATTATCCGAGATAGGAGGTAGTGCAGAACGCCGAATTGCTTTATTAATTGATAAAAATTTTAGTGGATTACCCGCGTTCCTGGTTAGAGAAAGCGGCTTAAATTCAGGTTTTATGATTGCACATGTAACTGCCGCTTCTTGTGCCAGCGATAACAAAGCGCTTGCTCATCCACACTCCGTTGATAGTTTGCCTACCTCGGCAAATCAGGAAGATCATGTTTCTATGGCAACTAGTGCAGCACGTCGACTGCATGAAATGATCGATAATACTTCAACAATTCTTGCTATTGAGTTATTGGCAGCTTGTCAAGGGCTGGAGTTTCATAAACCTCTAAAGACATCACCGCAATTGGATAAAATTTATCAAAGCGTAAGAAGCGTGGTTAAAGAGTATGATAAAGATCGCTATTTTGCACCTGATATAGAAAAAATTAAAAAGAAGATTTTGGATAAAGAATTCTCATTGCTCACACTCACGAACGAATAGCAGGAAAAATACAATGGAATTGATGGCAGAATATCTAACTTTGCATCAACAACACAAAAACAATCCTTATCCTTCTTTGTCTGAAAGAAAAAAATTGCTGATTGCAATAAAAAAAATCTTGCAGACAGAAGCTTACACTTTGGCAGAAGCAATAAATAAGGACTTTACTCATCGCTCTGTTGAGGAAACCTTATTTTTAGAAGTTTTTCCAACGATAAAAGCCATTAATTTTTGTTTAAAAAATATGAAGAAATGGATGAGAAAGAGACGCAGAAATGTGTCTTGGTTGTTTATTCCTGCAAAAGCCTATGTTATACCGCAACCCCTTGGGGTGGTTGGTATCATGGTTCCCTGGAATTATCCTGTTTATCTGGCTTTAGTCCCTGCTATTTATGCCTTGGCAGCTGGAAACAGGGTGATGATAAAAATGTCTGAGTTATCTCCGCATATTGGCGATACTTTACTAAAATTGATGCACGCGGCTGGATTAAACCATTCTATCAGAGTCATTAACGGTGATATTGAGCTATCAAAGCAGTTTGCTTCGCTTCCTTTTGGCCATCTTATGTTCACTGGCTCAACTAATGTAGGAAAAATGGTGATGAAGGCTGCCAGTGATAACCTGATTCCAGTGACACTGGAGCTAGGCGGCAAATCTCCGGCAATATTATCTCCCACCATGAACCCAGCTTATTTTAAGCGCTTGTTTATGGGCAAATTATTCAATGCTGCTCAAACTTGTATCGCACCTGATTATTTATTGATTCCTAAAGGATGGGAAGACAGAGTCGAAAGAGAATTTAGGAAGTTTATTAATGCCTTTTACCCGGATTTGATGAGTAATGAGCAGTATTCCAGTATTATTTCAGAGAGACATAAAAAGCGATTACTCGATCTGGTCGAAGATGCGCGAAGCAAAGGGGCTCGTGTAGTTGAGTTTGGTCATTCAATTCCGAATTGCTCAAAGTTACCTGTATTTCTATTATTTGATATAACAAATGATATGCTTGTTATGAAGGAAGAAATTTTTGGTCCTATACTGCCTGTATTGACTTATAACTCAATAAATGATGCAGTCGATTACATTAACTCATCTCCCAACCCACTTGCCTTGTATTATTTTGGAGAAGACAAGAGTGAAATAAAAATCATACAAACAAAAACATTATCTGGTGCTTTGACTATCAATGAAACCTTAATGCATATTGCAATTGATGATTTACCATTTGGTGGTGTTGGTCATAGTGGCATGGGGCATTATCATGGAAAGGAAGGATTTGATACCTTTTCAAAATTAAAACCGGTGTTAGTGCAACGATTTATATCTACAGTTAGCTGGCTATATCCACCCTATGGTGCTTTAATGCGTATGTTTTTAGCTTGGGTTGGTGGTATCAAGTTGAAGGAGAAATCATGAGTAAAGTCATTTTTATTACAGGTGGCAGTAGAGGAATCGGTAGAGAAATCGCTTTAAAATTTGCTGCAAAGGACAAAGCAAATATCGTTATTGCAGCCAAAACAGCAGAACCTCATCCTAAACTGGAAGGAACTATTTATTCTGTTGCAAACGAAATTGAAGAACTGGGAGGAAAGGCTCTGCCTTTAATGGTTGATGTCAGAGATGAGCAACAGATCCAAAATGCGATCACTAAAACCATAGAAACTTTTGGAAGATTGGATGTATTAGTCAATAACGCGAGCGCAATCAATTTGACTGATACATTAAATACTCCAATGAGGCGTTATGATCTCATGCAGAGCGTTAATGTCAGGGCAACGTTTGCATGTTCTCAAGCAGCCATTCCATATCTTTTAAAAAGCGAGAATCCGCATATTCTGACTTTGTCCCCACCTTTAAATATGGATAAAACCTGGTTTGCACCACATCTGGCTTATACCATCAGTAAATACGGTATGAGCATGTGCACATTAGGCCTCGCTGAGGAATTTAAAGAGGCGGGAATTGCTGTTAATTCTTTATGGCCGAAAACTACTATAGCTACTGATGCCATAAGAGTTCATTTTCCCAGTGAGCTGTATATGGCAAGCAGAAAGCCACTCATTATGGCTGATGCTGCTTATTGGATTATCAATCAACCATCAAAATCAATCACTGGAAATTTTTTTATTGATGAAGACGTATTAAAAAATAGTGGTGTCACTGATTTTTCTTGCTATGCTATGAATCCTAAAGCTCAACTTTGTCCTGATTTATTTTTATGAAGGTAGAAATCTATACTGATGGTGCATGTAAGGGAAATCCAGGACCTGGCGGCTGGGGCGTATTACTCCGATATAATGGTAGAGAAAAAACTCTTCATGGAGGAGAGGCGCAAACTACCAATAATCGCATGGAATTAATGGCAGCAATTAAGGGCCTGGAAGCATTAAAACGTCCTTGCGAGGTGGATTTGTATACCGACTCCCAATATTTGCAGCAAGGAATGAAGGAATGGATCAAAACATGGAAAAGAAATGGTTGGCGTAACTCCAAGAAAGAGTTGGTTAAAAATGCTGAATTATGGAAATCATTAGATAATCTGGCTTCTATTCATAATATTCATTGGCATTGGGTTAAAGGGCACTCCGGCCATTTGGAAAATGATTTGGTTGATGCTTTGGCAAATTTGGGTATTGAGGAATTATCATAGAGTTATGAGACAAGTTATATTAGATACCGAAACGACTGGTATTGGACCTGAACAGGGACATAGAGTAATTGAAATAGGTTGTATTGAGCTTATCGATAGAAAATTAACCGGCAAGCACTTCCACATATACCTTAATCCACAGCGTGAGGTGGATGAAGGGGCATTTAGAGTTCACGGTATAAGTACTGAGTTTTTGCAAGATAAACCTTTATTCCAGGATATTGTGACTGAATTTATACAATTTGTGGAAGGTTCAGAATTAATTATTCACAATGCTCCATTTGATGTTGGATTTCTTAATTCTGAATTAAAACATGTGAAATGGAATAAGACATTAGAAGATTATTGCCGGATTCTTGATACTTTGATTTTAGCCAGAGAAAAACATCCTGGACAGCGTAATAGTTTGGATGCTTTGTGTAAGCGTTATGAAATAGATCATTTTAATCGTGAACTGCACGGTGCTTTGCTTGATGCCGAAATATTAGCTTATGTGTATTTGGCAATGACAGGTGGCCAAAGCAGTTTATTTACTGAGGTTGAATCCAGTTTGAGTCAATCAAAAATAAAAACTCAAGAGATAAAGTCATTAAGTTTAAAAAAGCCAGTAATAATGAAGGCTAATGAAGAGGAATTAATGCAACATCAAAGCTTCGTTGAATTTATATCTAAAAAATCCGGTATCAATCATTGGGAAGAGGTATAGCTCTCATGATTATATAAATTATAAATAATTATTCTGTTACACTTATTATTCGGTTTCGCGTCTGCCAATACTAAACCTTATACAATAACAAAATTCTTCAGGCATCTTATTCCTGGTCGCTATCCTCAAAATAAGCAACCAAAGTGTTTGGTTATAGGCAGAGGCGAAGCCTAATGATTATCTCAATCAAGCAATTTTTTTATTATCTATTTGGGAATTAGATGTTTTTCAGCAAAATCTTTTCCGATACATTCTCCTAATGATCTCCCCCATGTGCCAGCTGTTTCACTATTGATTTTATCTGGCATGCTGGCATACAGTTCATCTTGGCATTTTTTAGTGCTTTCAGGAATTAAAGTCACGCATTGTTCATAAGTCATTTTAATTTCATCAAATCGTTTTTTGAGATCCGGATCTTGAATAAATCCTTTGCAGATAAGATCTGGTAATAAGGGAGTCATAGAGTTTAACCAGGCATCCTTAGTCATCTCATTAGGATTTGCTGTGTCTTCAGCATTGGATATTAAGGGAAATAATGAAGTGCTTAGCACGAGCGTGGTAGCAATAAGTAATTTCCTTGACATGATTTATTGTCCTTATTTTTATAGTCTCATATATATAGTAGGACAAAAAATATAATTTTTCCTTCATTAAGCAATTTAAAGCACTTTAGTTCTCAATGACAGATTCATGGAGTTACGACAATCATCTGATTAACATTTGAATTGTTCAAAAATTAAACTAAAATAATAAAGTGACGGAAAAAAAATAGGTTAAATCATGGAAAAGTCCAATTTTCGCTTAAATTTTTTGTCTCAAATTTTATTCTTCACTTTAGGAGCATTTCTATTCTGTAATGGGTACGCGGCGGGTAATACCTTTATTTTTAATCCTAATACATTAACCTGGAAAGCTATCAGCTCTAATGGCAAGGTGATACGTACAGGGCGAGGATCAGGTGGAAAACACTATTGTTCTGATGTTCGCAGATCATGCAAAACACCATCTGGTGTTTTTAGAGTGATTAGCAAAGGTGGCCCAGCATGCCGATCCAGTCGTTATCCGCTGGGTAAAGGTGGAGCACCTATGCCATATTGTATGTTTTTTAGTAAATTGTATGCAATTCATGGTTCTCCGGATGTGCCAAATTATAACGCAAGTCATGGCTGTGTCAGAGTGAAGCCTCATGATGCAAGATGGTTAAGTCAAAATTTTATTAAAATTGGAACGAAAGTAATTATTAAATCCTATTAATAGCATTAATTAATGCGCCATAATTAGGGATTATGTAGTATAATTGGAATTATTGGAAAATTATTATTCACACGTTCATTTATACTCATTAATTTTAGAAGAAGTAGCGTTATGATTGAAGTAAATATTTGGTTATCAACTGCTTTTTTGTTTAAGAAACGAATTAAGCACAAATTTTTTGGCCCGCTTTTAGCCTCAGAGGATAAAGGGGAAAATGTAGGACACGTTAATTTTACTATAGAAATTGATGAGCGTACAAAAACAAAAAATAGTTTTGATTTTATTGAGCAACATGGGTCAGAATTACGAGCTAAAAAAACATTGCGCGTCGTACCAACTAAAGCTACCAACACATCTCCTCCAAACATAGAATCATCTCATTTGATACCAACTATAGTAAGAAGTGATATTGTTTCTCATAGTTTTTGGCCAGACGCGAGACCCACTAAATCAGAAACCATTAAAGGCAAAGCTGTCAAACCCAAGTTTAAAACTCATGAAGAAGATATGATTTCTGAAGATTCGGTAACAGCAATGACTATTATCCATCGAAAATCTGCTTTAGATGAGATTAGCAGGGAAAAGATGGAAGATCTTGATTTTCTTGTTGAAATTTCAGATTTGGAAGTCAACTTGGAGCAAAGAAAACTATTTATGGATGACCTTAAAAAATTGCAGTTGGAAAAAGATGAATTGATTAAACAACAGAAGCAATTAACCAATTCTTACCAAACCCAATTAAAAGATTTAAAGGGGCAATTAGCCAAGCTGGAACTTCATTTGAATAAAACAAACGGTCAAATTACAGCTACAGAGAGAACTATAAATTATTTAAATAAACTGAAAAATCCTGATCCTAAAACCAAAACACAATTGATTGAGCTTACTGAAAAATTAATTAAATTAAAACAAGAGTTCGAGACTACAATAAATTCTCAACATGAGATAAGCGCATTGATATCAAAATCTGAACTGACTTATCATGAGGACTTGCAACAAGTTGAAAAGAAACTGCAACAGATTGAGCTTGCGATGAACCATCGTATAGAAGATTTGAAAAAGCTGGATATTAAAATCAATGGCAGGGATGAGAATGATTTAAAAGAGTTGCAAGAAGAGGCGCGTCGTCGCAAAGAATATACTTCTCGCAAAGAACAATTCATCAAAAGCCGTGATTTTACTGAAGGAAGGCAACCTGATTACAGCGTTACTTTGCCAACTGCAGAAAGCGGTTTAACTTATTATGTTGATGAAATCAAAATACTGAAAGCTATGCAAGAAGAACGCAGCCAAAACTATTCATTTCTTTTTAATAACTGTGCCAGTAGTGCTAAACGTTGTTTGCTAGCAGGAATAGATGAAAAATTGCGAGCCAAGTTAAAAGAAACAGGTTTAGGTAGCAAATTTTTTGAAATCAGTAAAGTAGAAACATGCAAGTCATTACGTGATTGGGCAAGAACTCTTGATAGTAAATTGACAGAACTTAATCTTCGATCTCCTGCTCCTACCCGAGGTGCTTAAGAATAATAAGCAGTTCGTCCGTAAAAAGCTAAGATCACTGCCTTGAGTTTCAGGCAGTGATTTTTTTATAAATCATCTTCATCACCAATACTAAACGAAGAGCCACAACCACAAGTTGTTTTTGCATTAGGGTTGCGTATGACAAATTGCTCTCCTTGTATTCCTTTAATGTAATCGATTTCCGCATCATGCAAATATTGATAACTCATTGAGTCAACTAGCAATTTGACAGAGGATTTTCCATCAGAACATTGTTGTATCACAATAGTGTCGTCATCATTGATTTGTTCATCAAAGCTAAATCCGTATTGAAATCCAGAACAACCACCGCCTGTAATTGAAACTCGTAAATTCAAATTGGAATTATCTTCTTCTTTGATTAGTTCTGCGACTTTATCTGCTGCACTGACAGAAAAATGTATATCTGAAGTATTTTGTGATACGTCAAGATTGGCCATACTAAGCTCCAAAATAATTACTACCTCTACAATTCATTATATCAATAATACAAGTTGTTTCGTAGTCTCAATCCATAAATTGGTATTAGGGACCAGAGAAAACAAACAGTGCCAATACAAAATTAGCTTCCCTGTTTAGCGGATAATCTGCTCTATAGTAGCTCCGCCCAAGCATTGATTTTTTTCATAAAAGACGATGAATTGCCCCGGAGTAATCGCACGTTGAGGACTTGAAAACATCACATAGTGTTGATTATTATCCGGAGGAGAAATCATGCAGGCTTGATCGGTTTGCCTATATCTTGTTTTAGCAAAGCAGGTTAGTGGTAAATGATTCTCATAGTCTGCCAGCCAATGAATGGGACCACATATCAAACCTTGAGAATAGAGCATTGGATGTTGACTGCCCTGTGCTACGTAAAGGGTGTTACTGGCTATGTCTTTATCCACGACATACCATGGCTCATCTGTCGAGTTTTGTAATCCTCCAATTCCCAAACCCTGGCGTTGTCCTAATGTGTAAAACATTAAACCATCATGTTGACCAAGTGTTTTTCCCCCTGTACTTTTTATTTCTCCCGGTTTGGCAAGTATGAATTCATTAAGAAAAGTTTTGAATCTTTTTTCACCTATAAAGCAAATACCTGTAGAATCTTTTTTGGCATGAGTGACAAGGCCAAGTTGTTTAGCGAATTCTCTAATTTGTGGCTTAGTAAAATCACCTATTGGAAAAATGGTTTTGGACAATGCCTCTGGTTCAACAGCGTGGAGGAAATACGTTTGATCCTTTTCCCTATCTTTTGCCTTAAATAAATAGCCAATAGATCCTTCTATTGTATTTTTGGCATAGTGGCCAGTAGCTATATAATCTGCGCCAAGGGTTAAAGCATGATTCAAAAAGGCATTAAATTTGATTTCTTTATTACATAACACGTCAGGGTTTGGTGTTCTTCCCTTTTCATATTCACTCAGAAAATAAGCAAATACTCTATCCCAGTATTCTTTTGAAAAATTTACAGTATGTAGTGGTATGCGCAATTGATTACAGACGGCCTGGGCATCTGCCAAATCTTTTGCTGCAGGGCAATAATCATTGTGATCGTCCTGCTCCCAGTTTTTCATGAATAGTCCTTCCACCTGGTATCCTTGTTCTTTCAATAGCCAGGCTGCTACAGAAGAGTCTACTCCTCCTGACATACCAACAATAACTTTAGCTTTCATAAATGGTTTGTATCGCTCTTTTTTGAATCATAATCATATTGGAATGTGCGATTTTAACAAATTAACTACACTCTAGGAAATTGTAATTTAGCCCTGTATTTATTACCCAATAAGTTGATATTTTTTACATATAATCGGATAATACCACGTTTTTAGGGATTCGTTATCATTTTAACTTGATTATGTTAGTAAGTCATAAACCGTCTATAAGTGCTTATATAAACTTGCAAGACTCAAAGAGCAAACTCATTCTATATTTCGGATAATTATCTATGATGCATTTACAAGAGTTGGCAAAACATGGCCAGCAAGAAAAGGAAGTGATTTTAAACGAGCGTTTACCCTCGTTTGTTAGTCCCGGATGCCATTTGCATGCATCTTATCATATAGAGGCAAAAGATGATTTTTATCTTATTCATCTTAGAGTGCAAGGCAATTTAAACAGCGTATGTCAGCGATGTATGGAAAACTTCACTGTATGTTATAATAACTCGACTGTTATTGCTGTTTGCCGAAATGATGAGAGAGCTGAGCAACTTTTGAGTCAATATGAATGCTTGGTTTCTTCAAACTGGCAAGTTGATTTAAATGAATTAATAATTGATGAGCTGCATTTGTATGCACCACAAGTTCATCCTGATATTAATGAATGTGCTAATGAAATCAATGAAATTTTAACTGGGAAAAAACAAACTTCTTAATATTTTGATAATTAATACTTGGATTGAAGTTAAAATATCGGTAATATTCCCGCTTTATGAATGCAATTTGTTTAGGAGTAATACAATGGCCGTACAACAAAATAAAAAATCACGCTCACGTCGTGATATGAGGCGTTCTCATGATGCACTAACCAAGCCTACTCTATCAGTAGATCCAACAACTGGTGAAACCCATCTTCGTCATCACATGACCCCAGATGGATATTACAGAGGCAAAAAAATTATTGACGCTGAAACCGCTTACGAACAAGAGTAACTTTCTTGAAGAATATCACCATTGCAATTGACGCGATGGGTGGGGATCACGGCTTGGAAATTGTGATTCCTGCCTGTATTCGTGCTATTAAAAACAACCCTGATTTGAAACTATTGCTTGTAGGAGTCCAGGACAAGATCAGTGCTTCTTTGAAAAAACATGGCATGTTGTCCTGTCAGCAATTTACTATCGTCCACGCATCAGAAGTGGTTACAATGGATGAATTGCCATCTCATGCATTACGAAATAAAAAAGATTCCTCAATGCGAATAGCAATTAACCTGGTTAAGGAAGGCAGAGCGCAGGCTTGCGTCAGTGCGGGCAATACAGGTGCCTTAATGGCTACCGCCCGATATGTCTTAAAGACTTTACCGGGGATTGATCGCCCAGCAATAGTATCCGAGTTACCTACCATGGGTGGAAAAACAAGAGTCATTGATTTGGGAGCCAATGTTGATTCTTGCGCAGAGCATTTGTTTCAGTTTGCTGTGATGGGGTCTGCATTGATACAGGCAATAGAAAATAAACCCAAACCTAAAATTGGTTTACTTAATATTGGCGTTGAAGAAATTAAGGGTAATGATCAGGTTAAGCGTACTGCACATATGCTGGCTGAGTGTTCTGTTATGAATTATGTGGGATACGTTGAGGGTGATCACTTTTACAGTGGTGATGTTGATTTAGTGGTCTGTGATGGATTTGTTGGAAATGTGGCATTAAAAGCAAGTGAAGGTTTGGCAAAGCTTTTATTAACTGTCCTTAAAGAATCATTTAGCAGAAATTGGTTAACAAAAATTGCTGGTTTGATTGCTTTACCAGCCTTAAAACATTTAAAAAATCGTTTGGATCCATCGCGATACAATGGTGCCAGTCTACTCGGGTTGAATGGTATCGTTGTCAAAAGTCATGGTGGAGCCAATGAAGTGGGTTTTCAACATGCTATTGAACAGGCTGTTCTTGAAGTAAAAAATAATGTTGTCGATTTAGTGCGTGATCAAATAAATGATTTTATAAATCAAGGATTGTTGTTATGAAAAATGCTGTTATTAATGGCACTGGAAGTTACTCTCCAGAGAGACAAATGACTAATGCTGAACTGGAAACCATGCTTGATACTAGCGATGAATGGATTGTTACCAGGACTGGTATTAGTAGCCGTAGTGTTGCTCAAGAACATGAAACAACATCTTATATGGCTTCCAGAGCAGCAGAGCAAGCACTAGAGGCATCAGGCCTTGATGCTGAAGAAATTGATTTGATATTAGTAGCAACATGTACCCCAGATTATTTTTTTCCTAGCGTTGCCTGTCACGTACAACATGCTTTAGGAATCAAAAGACCTATTCCGGCTTTTGACATTGGAGCTGCATGCAGCGGTTTTGTTTATGCGATGGATGTAGCGAAACAATACATTGCTACAGGGGCTGCCAAACACGTTCTTGTCGTAGGCAGCGAGAGCATGTCAAGAGCGGTAGATTGGACTGATCGTTCTATTTGTGTCTTATTCGGAGATGGCGCAGGCGCTGTTGTTTTAAGCGCAAGTGATCGCCAAGGGATTATGGGTAGTGTTTTACATTCTGCCTATGACTCTGATAAATTACTAGTCCTTCGTAATTCAACTTTTGAACAAGATCGTGCAACGATTGGAATGCGAGGTAATGAGGTATTCAAAATTGCTGTTAATATTATGGGTAATATTGTTGATGAAGTATTAGAAGCAAGTCATTTAAAAAAATCTGATATTGATTGGCTGATACCTCATCAAGCCAATATACGCATCATACAAGCCATAGCTAAAAAATTATCTCTTCCTATGTCACATGTTATTGTTACAATTGGTAACCAAGGTAACACATCGGCTGCTTCTATTCCCTTAGCACTTGATTATTCTATTAAAAATAATCAGATTAAAAGGGATGAAATATTATTAATTGAATCCTTTGGTGGTGGAATGACCTGGGGCGCTATGGTTATTCGTTACTAAATTAACTAATAAGGATTAATTCTATTATGGTAAAATCAGCATTTGTATTTCCTGGACAGGGATCGCAGTCTATCGGCATGTTGTCTGACTTTATGCCACAGTATACTGTTGTCACCGATGCTTTTGCAGAGGCCTCAGATGCTTTGGGCTATGATTTGTGGGATTTGGTTCAAAATGGGCCAGAGACAAAGCTAAATCAGACTGAATACACGCAGGCTGCCATGTTAACTGCTGATGTTGCAATTTATCGTTTATTAATGCAATTAGGCGTACCTCAGCCTCAAGTAATGGCTGGTCATAGTTTGGGGGAATACGCTGCTTTGGTTTGCGCTAATTCTTTATCTTTAAAGGATGCTGCGCAGTTAGTTGCTCGTAGAGGACAGGTGATGCAAAACGCGATCCCTCTGGGAGAGGGGGCTATGGCTGCCATAGTAGGCTTATCTGATGAACAGGTTCGTTCATTGTGTGAGCAGGCCAGCACAGCCAATCATCTTGTTACCCCGGCGAATTATAATGCTCTGGGCCAAATTGTTGTTGCTGGACATCGAGTAGCCGTTGATAAACTAATACAATTGGCTGAAGAGGCTGGAGCCAGACTGGCAATGATAATTCCTGTAAGTGTGCCTTGTCATTGCCCCTTATTAAAAAATGCTGCCGAATTATTTGCTGAAGATCTTGCTCAAATTGAATTTCAAGTTCCTTCAGTCGATGTAATAAGCAATGTTGATTTAAGTATTTATCATTCCACTCAACATATAAGAGATAAACTCAAAGAGCAACTATACAGCCCTGTGCGCTGGGTTGAAACAGTTCAGTTAATTCAACAGCGCGGAATTGATCTGGTTGTGGAGTGTGGGCCAGGAAAAGTTCTGAACGGTTTGATAAAAAGAATTGAGAGAAATTTAACTACGATTAGCGTTTATGACACCATTAGTCTTGATCAAGTCATAGAGCGTTTACATATCCCAGTTTGAGAGGAAACTAGATGATCAATTTAGAAGGTAAAATTGCATTAGTTACTGGTGCCAGCCGTGGCATAGGTCGTGCTGTTGCCGAGAAATTGGCAAGAAATGGTGCCTTTGTTTTTGGAACAGCAACCACTGAACAGGGTGCTGCGTCTATTAATTCTTTTTTTGAAAAAGAAAAATTGGCTGGTAAAGGCATCGTTTTGGATGTAACCAGCACTGAGCAAGTAGAAAATTTGATGTCTACCTTGTCTGATAATGATCAGTGTCCTTCTATTCTTGTTAATAATGCTGGCATTACCGCAGATAACCTGTTATTGCGTATGGATGATGATGAATGGTACAAAGTAATAGAAACAAATTTGAATTCTATTTACAGAATGACTAAAGCTTGCTTAAAACCTATGTTCAGAGCGCGTTGGGGAAGAATAATTTCTATAGGCTCTGTGGTAGGTGCCAGTGGCAATTCTGGACAGGTAAACTATACTGCAGCCAAGGCTGGAGTTATTGGTTTTTCCAAGTCTTTGGCACAGGAAATTGGTAGTAGAGGAATAACTGTAAACGTGGTAGCCCCCGGGTTTATCGACACAGATATGACTACTGCATTGCCTGATATGGTGAAAGAAGAAATGTTAAAAAGAATTCCCATGCGTAAGCTGGGCCAGCCAGAAGATGTTGCTGATGCTGTAGCTTTTCTAGCATCAGACAGCGCAAAATATATCACAGGTGAAACAATTCATGTCAATGGCGGTATGTATATGAGTTAAATGCACTTGCGTTATCTGTATAATTGAATAAACTAGCCGTCAGTATTTAATAATTTCTATCAACCGAAAGAGGAAAATTACGTTATGAGTACAGTTGAAGAGCGTGTTCGCAAAATTGTTGTTGAACAACTGGGTGTTAAAGAAGAAGAATTAAAGAATGATGCATCCTTTGTTGATGATTTGGGTGCTGATTCCCTGGATACAGTAGAATTGGTTATGGCTCTTGAAGAAGAATTTGAAACAGAAATTCCTGATGAAAAAGCTGAGAAAATTACTACAATTCAAGAAGCAATTGATTATATTGAATCTAACTTAAATAAAGAAGAAGCTTAATTTTTTTAAGGAGCTCTCATTGAATAGTCGGCGTGTGGTTATTACCGGCATGGGTATGCTTACTCCTGTCGGACTTAATGTAGAAGAAACTTGGCGAAGTATTTTAGCTGGGGTTAGTGGGGTAGGTTTGGTGGAAGATTTTGATACTACTGAATACCCAACTAAGATTTGGGCTAAGGTCAAGAATTTTAATGTTGAGAATCACATGCCAATTAAAGACGCCCGCAAAATGGACGTCTTTACACAATATGGTATGGCTGCTGCTGATGAAGCGATGCTTGACTCGGGTTTAAAAATTGATGAAGTCTTATCTCGTCGAATCGGTGTCGCAGTGGGCGCAGGTATTGGTGGTATTCAAACAATCACAAATAACCAGGATAAACTGGTTGCCGGTGGACCACGTAAGGTTTCGCCATTTTTTATTCCGGCAGGTATTATCAATATGGTTGCTGGACAGATTTCTATTAAACATAATTTAAAAGGACCTAATATTTCGGTTGTGACTGCATGTACTACCGGAACACATAATATCGGGCTAGCCGGGCGTATAATTGCTTATGGCGATGCCGATGTCATGATTTGTGGTGGAGCGGAAATGACCACAACGCCACTTTGTCTTGCTGGGTTTTCAGCAGTAAGATCTTTATCCAAACGGAATGATGAGCCTGAGAAAGCCTCAAGGCCTTGGGATAAAGACAGAGACGGTTTTGTTATGGGTGAGGGTGCTGGTGTTTTGGTTTTAGAAGAATATGAACACGCTAAAGCTCGTGGAGCCAAAATTTATGCTGAATTGGTTGGTTTTGGTATGTCAGGAGATGCTTATCATATTACCGCACCCGATGAAGATGCCGATGGAGCTTCACGAGCTATGGAGGCAGCCATCCAGGATGCTGGTATCGATCCCAGACAAGTTGATTATATTAATGCTCACGGTACGTCGACTTATTTAAACGATTTAAATGAAACAAAAGCCATTAAGCGTGTTTTCCAGAACCATGCTTATGATCTGGCGGTTAGCTCAACCAAATCCATGACAGGCCATTTGCTCGGAGCTGCAGGTGCAGTAGAGGCAATTATAAGTATTTTAGCCATAAGAGATCAGGTGGCTCCACCTACAATAAATTTGGATAATCCTGATGAAGGTTGTGATTTGAATTATGTAGCACATGTACCACAAAGCAGAACAATTAATTATGTTCTAAGTAATTCACTTGGTTTTGGTGGGACAAACGGTAGCTTACTGTTCAAGCGAATCTAAATGCAATTCTCTAGACATAAAAAACTGGTTATTCTTGTTTTATCCTTGTTTTTTATGTCTTTCTTGTTTTTATTTTGGAATATATATCGCTTATTGTATACACCAATAATTCCGAAAACTGCTTCTCCAATGATTCTTGCCTTGGATAAGGCGACGTCCGCTTATCAATTTGCTTATATTTTGCAAGATAAAAAATTAATACATTCTGCCAAATTTTTTCTATTGATTATTCGTTTTGAAGGATTATCGCATCAGTTAAAGGCAGGCGTGTATCAAATTACTCCTGGCGAAACTGCAATGAAATTACTACATCGAGTAGTTGCTGGTGATGTAATTACGCAAAATTTTACGATCATCGAAGGATCTACACAGCAGAAAGTAGATTATGACCTAAGACAGGCTAATTATTTGAAATACAATCCAGAAGATTGGGCAATAGTAAAAGAAAATTACCCAAGTGCAGAGGGGTTACTTCTAGCAGACACTTATCAATACCAAGGTGGGAGTAGTAGTAGGGCATTATTAGAGCAAGCCCATCGTAATTTATTAAATTATCTTAATACCAGTTGGGCAAACAGATCACCAAATTTGCCTTATAAAACTCCTTATGAGCTATTGATTGCCGCGTCAATTATTGAAAAAGAAACTGCAATTGCACAAGAGAAAAAATTGATTTCTGGTGTGATGGTAAACAGGTTAAAGAAAAAAATGCCATTACAAATGGATCCTACGGTTATCTATGGACTGGGAAATCAATATAAAGGAAAATTAACACATAATGATTTGCTAATTCAATCACCATATAATTCTTATTTGAATAGAGGGTTGCCTCCCACCCCAATAGCTATGGTTGGCAAAGAGGCCATAGATGCCGCTGCACATCCGCAATTGTCCAATTATTTATACTTTGTTGCCAAAGGAGATGGTACTCATCAATTCTCCGAAACTTATGAGCAACAAAGACAAGCAATTAACCAATACAGACGCAAGGATTATTAATGTCATCGTTAACCGGGAAATTGATAGTTATTGAAGGTTTGGAGGGAGCAGGAAAATCTACAGCTGTCAATTTAGTTGTTGAACTGTTATCCCAAAAAAAAATCAGTACTATAACCACGAGAGAACCCGGAGGAACAAAAATAGGTGAAATTTTAAGAAGTATTATTAAAAATCCAGAGTACAATAATGTTCTGGATGACAGAAGCGAATTACTTCTCCTGTATGCCGCAAGAATACAACTGATTGAGCAAGTGATCAAACCCGCTTTAAATGTGGGGCAGTGGGTCATAGCTGATCGATTTGAGCTTTCCACTTTAGCTTATCAGGGAGGGGGCCGCAAAATGGATATGCGGGTTATTAATGAGCTATCGAATTTCTGTTTAAAAGGATTCAAACCTGATCTTACTTTATATTTAGACATTAATCCCGAGCTTGGCATGATAAGAGCCAAATCAAGGGGAAAATTTGACAGAATTGAGCAGGAATCTATTGAGTTTTTTCATAGAATACATGATACATATCATATTCTTGTTAAACAAAACCCGGAAATTATAATGATTGATGCTAACAGGTCTTTGGAAGAGGTTCAATCTTCCATTCAATCAGTAATCGAGGAGTTTATAGAGCATAACCTATGATTACTTATCAAGAACAATGGCAGAAAATGCAAATGGCCTTGGCGATAAGACGAATTCCTCAAGCCATGCTATTTTCGGGTTCTTTGCATTGTGGTCTTATAGAATTTACAAATCAAGTGATCAAATTACTCTTGTGTAAAATAAAACAGAATGAGCCTTGTTTGACTTGCATGGATTGCCAAATGATAGAGCGTTTTGAGCATCCGGATGTGGAATGGATTAAGCCTGAAAGAAGCGGTGGTATTATTAAAATTGATCAAATTAGGGGATTGCAGAGTACGGCGTTTCTAACACCACAGAGGACTAATCATAAACTTATAATTATCGAATCAGCTGAATCAATGAATATTGCTGCATCAAATGCCTTATTGAAAATTCTGGAAGAGCCAGCGCAACATACTATCTTTATTTTGTTAGCGCAACAAATTGGCAATATACCCCCCACCGTATTGAGCCGATGCCAAATAACGCAATTTGCTGTTTTTGATGAGTTGCCTTGCAACAATTTATTGGCTTTAGGAGAGTACTATACTCAGGAATTGAATAGCACAATGGTCTTCAAGCATTCAGAATCTATTTTAGAAGGCTTGATTGCAATTATTGAGCGAAGAGAGCATCCATGCACTTTGGCTGCACAATGGATTCAACATGAATTAAGTGCTTTTTTGTGGTTTTTATATTTGATCTATTCTCAACTACAGTATATGCATTTGTTTCGAGTGGCTTATTCTGGTACGTTAACAAAACAATTGAATAAGCTATCCTCATTACTCAATCCGGTTATGATTTTTGCCCAAGTAGATAAAATCAATACTTTGTTAAGAAAATTAAGCCATAATATGAATATAAATCATACATTGGTCTTGGAAGATTTATTATTTTCTTTGGTTGTTGATTATTAATTGAGTTTAAAGGAATTAAACCATTGAGTGTAAACCGAGTTTTTTATTAAGCAACTGAAGTGAGCAATATGATTAGTTAAAACAGGACTATTCAAGGAGGATGTCTATTGATTGAACGGAGGAGTTATGACCGAAAAACCACAGATTATAAACTGCTCATTTCCCAATGAAGCATCTTTGTACATGGCTTACATGCCTTTTGTGAAAGGTGGCGGTCTTTTTATAAGAACTCAACACGTTTATTCTCTAGGGCAGTCGCTTGAATTATCTGTTAAATTGCTCAATGAAAATGAACCATATTTGGTCACTGGTAAAATAGTCTGGATTACTCCTAAAGGTGCACAAGGTAATAAGCCGCCGGGAGTTGGTATTCAATTTACCGGTGAAAACAGTCGTTATCTATGTAACAAGATAGAAACTTATTTGGCAGGAATGCTAAAATCATGTCAGGTTACAGATACTATATAGAGTTTTCATTTATTCATGAACAATATATTCATTGATATTATTTTGGGGTATAAAGGTGCTGGTCGACTCTCATTGTCATTTAAATTTTATCGATTTGACTCATTTTAATCATGATCTTGCTCAGGTAATCAATCAGGCTCGCGAGAATGGGGTGGAGTATTTCTTGTCTGTTTGTGTTGAGTTGAGCGATTATCCTCAATTAGAGCGTTTAGCTAAGGATTATCCTGATATTAGCATTTCTGTTGGAGTGCATCCGAATAGTGAAATGAATTATCCTGTTACGGCACAGATGTTATGTGAATTGGCTCAAAATCCTGCCTGTATTGCCATAGGAGAAACAGGGCTTGATTATTATCGTAATCCCACTGAGGAAGCTCAATCTTTGCAACGAGATCGCTTCAGGGAACATATCAAGGCGGCACTTATAACTTCCAAGCCGTTAATTATTCATACCAGGCAAGCTGCTGAAGATACTTTGTTGATGATGGCTAAGGAGGGGGCTAGTCAGATAGGCGGAGTCATGCACTGTTTTGCTGAAGACTTTGATATTGCGCAAAGAGCAATTGATTTAAATTTTTATATATCATTTTCCGGGATAGTTACTTTTAAAAATGCTGTTTCATTGCAAGATGTAGCCAGACAGATACCTTTAGAGAGGATATTGATAGAGACAGATTCACCTTATTTGGCTCCGGTTCCACACAGAGGAAAGCAAAATCATCCCGCTTTGGTGAAACACGTTGCAGAAACTATCGCACAACTCAGAGGGATGGATTTCCAAGAGATAGCAGAAATCACTACAAACAATTTTTATAATTGTTTTAATATCAAACGACAAGGATAAATCATTGGTAAATCGTAGTTCTCAACTTCAAAGCAGAAGCAGTAATTTTTTTGCCTGTGAATAAAGGTTTTAGTAGTATTGATATATCCTATTGCAAATTTAGAGTAATTAATGAGTTTATATATCGGTTTGATGTCCGGTACCAGTATGGATGGCATTGATGCTGCCTTGTTGGAGCTTCCTTCCAATCATTTGATTCACGGGATTACTAAACAATACAGTGATGATGTCAGGAGAAATCTTGATGATTTAATTATGGGTAATCATTTAACCCTGGCTTCGATTTGCCAACTGAACACGCTAATTGGCAGGGAGTTTGCAGAAGCAGTTCGCCAACTCTTGAGTGAAATAAAAGTGCATCCAAAAGAAATTCAGGCCATTGGCAGTCATGGTCAAACTGTCTGTCATGATACAAGTGGAAATATCCCGTATACTTTGCAGCTTGGTTGTGGCCATACGATTTCTTCTTTAACTGGCATTACCGTTGTAGCAGATTTTAGAACAAGAGATTTGGTGAATGGTGGTCAAGGTGCGCCTTTTGCCCCCCTTTACCATCAACAGATATTTTCTAAAGTGAATGAGTCTGTTGCTGTTGTTAACATTGGTGGTATTGCTAATGTTACCTTTATTGCAAAGAATCAAATGACTAGAGGTTGGGATATAGGGCCTGGCAATTGTCTGATGGATGCCTGGATTTATAAAAATAAAGGAGCCCTTTTTGATAAAAGTGGGGTTTGGGCGAGCCAAGGTGAAGTGATTTATCCTCTGCTTGAATATTTGTTACAAGATCCATTTTTCCATTTGGATTCACCTAAAAGCATTGGCAAAGAATATTTTTCTTTATCCTGGCTACAAAAACATTTAAAACCGGATTACACACCAGCTGATATTCAGGCTACTTTGTTGGCGCTTACAGCCCATACGATAGCTGAAACAATATTAAATGAATCAGGAGAAATTAAACAATTATATCTCTGTGGAGGCGGGGCCCACAATACGCATTTGAAAGAGAATTTAGCTCGTCTACTGCCTGGGATAGCAGTAAAAAGCATAGCAGAGTTAGGGATTAGTCCTGATTATCTTGAGGCAATGATGTTTGCATGGTTAGCAGCACAGACGATTAATCAAATACCAGTTAATTTAACATCAATAACTGGAGCTAAAGGTATTGCAATTTTAGGTGCAGTGTATCCTATAATAAAATCATATTGACAAACTAAAGAATCATAAGGTTTAATTTCATAAAAATTAACAGAGTGATTTTAAATTGACCGCACATTACAACGTCGCTTCAAACAGTGGAGCAAGAAATACACTTGCAACGTCTTATTTTATTTTTTTTCTAGCCGCTTCATTTTACTTGTATGAATTCATACTACAAGTAGCACCAAGCGTTATGGCAGAGTCGATGATGAAAACCTTTGGGGTGACGGGTCAAGGCTTTGGTGTCATTTCAGCTTTTTATTTTTATGCTTATGCCCCTACACAATTGCCAGCAGGAGTATTATACGATAGATATGGACCACGCAAGTTAATGACTTTTGCAATCGTTTTGTGTGCATTTGGTTCTGCCTTTTTTGCTTCCACTGACAGTGTATTTACAGCTTGCATAGGCCGATTTTTGATCGGAATAGGCTCTGCGTTTTCTTTTATCGGTGTTTTGGTCCTTATTTCACGCTGGTTTCCCCCTTATTATTTTGCAATTCTAGCAGGGGTAGCGCAGTTGATGAGTTCAGTCGGCGCTATGTTTGGTGAAATGCCGTTGGCAGCTTTAATTGATCTGGTTGGATGGAGAAGTGCGAGTTTTATTTTAGCGGGTGTTGGATTTCTCTTGGCTATTTTATTTTGGGTATTTATTCGAGATTATCCTCATCAGCAAAATCAGACAATCCCTGATCATTATTTAAGAGATGAATGGAAGCGCTTAGTTGCTGTCTGTAAACATGCTTATACATGGATTATCGGTGGTTATGCTTTTGCAATTTGGACTCCTATTGCAGTATTTGCTGCACTTTGGGGGGTTCCTTTTTTACAGGAAAAATTTCAAGTAAGCGTAGTGGCTGCATCAGGCTTATGCAGTATGATTTGGCTAGGCATTGGTGTTGGTAGTCCCTTATTAGGTTGGTTGAGTGATAAATTGGAGAGTCGCCGTATTGCATTGATTATCAGTGCGGTTTTAGGACTGATTGCAACTCTGATTATCCTTTATTGGTCTGAGTTATCTTATAATTGGGCTTATTTTGTCTTGTTCGTTTTAGGATTAGGTGCTGGAGGACAGACGGTAAGTTTTGCAGTAGTTAAAGAAAATAATACACCGGAATTAGTTGGCACAGCATCTGGTTTTAATAATTTGTCTGTATTAATTGGTGGGGCCATTTTCCAGCCCCTCGTTGGTTATATCTTGCAACAGACGGGATCATGGCGAATTGTCAATGGTGCTCATGTATACAGTATATCGAGTTATCAGACTGCGTTGCTTGTTATGCCAGTATGCTTCCTGGCCAGTTTGCTTATTGCCACTTTTTTGCTTAAGGAATCGCATCCTGCGCGCAGAGATTAATAACAGATTTATCAATTCAATTTTGCGTTATTGACCAAAAACAAAGGAATCAGATTATGTAAATGTGGCCTGTTCTTATGAGTTAGCCACATTACTATTTGCTTCATCATGAATTTCAGATTTCTTGGGAGTCCCTATAAAAAAAGTTAAACCGATAAAGATTAGAAATAATAATCCAACGGCATTACAATAGAAGGCGAAATGCAGATTATTGTGATGTTGATAAAACAGGTTAGCTATTTCTATTCCAATAGCCCCAATGATCATAATACTTAGGCTGATTAATGCTGAGGCTGTTCCTTTGCTTACAGCGGTTACAAATAAACAATACCTGTTCAAGGGGGCATTAATTACACTCAGTGAGAAAAAGTAAATTATGATTCCCGGGATCAAATACACATAATTATTGCCATAAAAATAAGGGAGAAGAGCTGTCAGAGCAAGTCCCACGACCATTATGATACAACCTATAAAAATAATTCTCTCGATTTTATATTTGTAAGTTAAATGATGTAAGCACCAGTTTCCTAAAATTGTTGCCCCGAAGATGGGTAGTTGCCAAAGGCCATATTGAATTACAGTTAATTTTGCTTCAGCAATTAATATGATTGGCGCCAGCGCAATCCAGGCGATGCATGGGATCCCTACCAGACCTTCAGCAATTGCACTATAACAAAAGGCCTGATTAGATAATAACGTTTTATAATTTCTGGTTATAGCGTTCAGTGCGAACGGTGTTTTAGGTATAAGCTGGCCGTCTCTTTTTACCTGGCCTATGGGTTCTGGCATAAACCGCCATAATCCCCAATAAGCTAAAAGAGCACCCAAAGCAATAATAATAAAAATCAAACGCCAGGACGTATAATGAATGATTATGGCTCCTAATAGTGGCCCTAGTAATGGGGCTAATATTGCGGCATTAGCCATGATAGCAATTAATCGGATAGCGTCCATTTCTTCAAATATTTCTTGAATTGTGGCATAACCTATCACACCAATGAAACACAATCCCATTCCCTGAAAAAACCGGGCGATTAAAAATTGATTCATGGAGTGTGAGCTTGCAATCAAAAGAGTGAATAGAAAAAATAAGCATGATCCTATTAACATCATTGGTCTTCTGCCATAAGCATCTGATAGTGGGCCAAGTATGAGCTGCAAACTGGCCCCTCCGAGGACATAGACAGTTAGAGAGGTGGCAACAACACTTTCATGCGCGTTGAATGATTTAACAACATTGATCATACCTGGCATGATCATGTCATTGGCTATATAAGTCAAAAACTCATATAAAACTAGGAAGCAAGCAAAGATAATGGCCTGTCTGTATGAAATTTTAATTAGTGGCTCAGACATAGCATTAACCCTGAATCAATCGTTTCTAAAAGGCGGTCTATCAGTATATACGTTTATTTCATGATTTGGTAGAAAATCTGATAAATGTTTTGGTAAGCGACATAAAATCTGCCATATACTGAGAATAAATCTTTACAATAGTAACTGCCACTTAAAGTTTGTTTACGGCAAGCCCACCATTTGATAAGATTTGCTTACTTCTATAATCTGCTTCTTATGATCTGATCAGTATGCCCAAAGAAAAAGTCGTTATTATTATCCCTACCTATAATGAAGAAGATAATATTTCTAATACGATTGATTTGATTCTTAAGGAGACATACTCACTCGCAGATTATCAGGTTGACATTCTTGTATTTGATAGTCACTCTACAGATTCTACAGCCCATATAGTTCGAGAGCTAACTTATACCTCTCAACGTATTCATTTTGCACAAGAACCACAGAAAACTGGACTTGGTTCCGCTTACCTGCAAGCTATGAGAATTGCAATAGATGAGTTAAATGCAGATGTTGTATTTGAGTTTGATGCAGATGGTTCTCATCAACCTTGTTATATTGCTCCAATGTTAGAGCTACTTAAACAGCATGATGTAGTTGTGGGGAGCCGATATATTTCAGGGGGAAGGATTCCCTCAAACTGGGCATTCCATCGTAAATTATTATCTGTGGGAGGTAATTGGGTTGCTCGTATGTTATTAACTGGAAAATATAAAGATCTTACTTCTGGCTTAAGGGCAATACGTACCAATCTGTTAAAGAAACTATTGCCTTCAAACTTCCTATCCAATAATTACGCATATAAACTTGAGTTATATTGGCTTTTACACAAGGCAAAAGCCAGGATCGTTGAATTTCCTATTCAATTTATTGATAGAGAAAAAGGGAAAAGTAAATTACCTAAGAACAGTATGATTGACACCTTGCGTGTTCTTTTTACCCTTCGCTTCAGAGAATTACGCCAGTACCTAACTATGTGTTGTGTGGGCTCTATCGGTGCATTGATTCAATTCAGCTTATACAATTGGTTGCGCAGTTCGAACCATTCCGCTCTGGTATCCAGCCAGGTTGCTATCAGTGCTGCTATTATATCCAATTTTATTTTTCACCATTCCATTACATTCAAACAAAAAACTGACTTCCGGATAACTAAAACAACATTTAGCCGTTTTACACAATTTATTATTTATTCCACATTTATGGTTTATTTTCAAAGCCTATGGGTTCATATTTTTGTCCATTCCTTTGGACAAGGTGTTTTGAAAGAAAATATCATTGTAGCCTCAGGCTTGGGTATTGGATCTATTATCAATTACCTGTTTTATTCAAATATTATTTGGTCATCAAAAGGCACTCATTCCCTCAATTCAAACTCTTCTAAAGAAACTCAAATTTGAAAGCAAAAGAAATTGGGGGCATAAGTCCTGTTTCATTTAAGTATCCAGCTTATTACTGCACCAATAGGCGTAAATGATTGGCTTACCTTTTTCATCAAAAGCAGCTGGCAAATTCAATGATTGACACTGGGCAAAGTATTTTTTAACACATGATAATCTATCAAATGTATCGATATATAGCACTTCGCCAAGGGTATTCAGATTAGGTGACCAGTACCTGTATTGATTTTGCATTGAACCGCAGTCGAAGGTAAAAATTGTTGGTTTATTTTTAAGAAAGAACAGCATGCGTGCCTCAAACCATCCAGGAGTTATGACTATGCTTGGGAGTTTATCATTAGACTGATTAATTTGCTGTATCGATTGATAATAAGCCAATTTTTTTGAATACCCAAAACTAAAAAGAGTAGTATTGTTCATCAAAATGATTCCACTGGTAAGAACGTAGAATACAATTAATAAATAAGTGGAATTACGATAAGCCCACTCTTGATAGCAATAACCAGCTAATAAGCTGGCAGTAATTATGTATTGGCTCAACCAATATGCTCTTATCGTGGCTTTGCCGGCGACAAATAAATAGAAAAGAACAAATGTTACGCAAATAATGAGGCACAAATAAAATACAGGGGATTTTCTAGGGGTGCCTTTGGATAGATATAACGCAGGGGGAATGAACAAAAAGTTAATTGCAGGGAGGAAAAAATTAAAAAAGGCATGCAAGATACCCCCCATCGCATGATGAGTATTTTGCGATTGGTGAGTACTTAACTGGTAGCGAATGGATACCCAATCATGTTGAGCATTCCATAGAATAACCGGGCTGAAGACAATGATTGCCAGGGTTAATGCCAAATAAAAATGCCTGGATTTAAAAAGCCGCCTATAGGGTGTTGCAACCAAAAAAACAAGTAAGGCCAGCACGAGAACAATTCCTGAGTATTTGGATAAAAGCATAAGGCCTATACTCAAACCTATGTAATACAAATCCTGGTTTCGATTAAACTGGATATACCTTATTGTAAAGTAAAGAGTTAATGCCCAAAAAAGGGTTAAAGGCGTGTCATAGGTAGTTTGATTGATCAAATCTAAAGTGACTAATGGTGAGAATAACCAAATCAAAACCGTAACATAACTGGCTTCCTTATTAAGGCATAATCTTGCTGTTTTATAAATTATAAAACTGGTCAAGGCAGTAGAAACTATAGTAACCAGGTTTAAAGCAAAGAGAGTATCTCCAAATAAAAGTGTAGCTATGCGGATAAAGTAGGCAATCATGGGAGAACCATCATAGTATGATAGAGCCAAATGCCTGCTCCAATCCCAGTAATAATAACTATCTAATCCAAGGAGGTGAATTGGTGCAATTAATAGAATGAGTAGAAAATAGAGGCTAATGTAGCGATTCATGTGCAAAAACATTCAGTATTCCCAGGAAAGTAATGATGAATTGTATGTTATTTTATTATCAGTTTTTATATAATGCATTCAGTTTTATCATTAATTAATAAATGACGTTTATGAAATTATATTTTTTTGGTGATGATAATAATAAACCCAAATTAAGCGAACATTTAATCATTTACATACTCAGTTTGCTAGATCCCAAGTCTCAGTCTGTTGCTTCTTTAGTGAATAAAGACTGGTCCCGGCTGGTTCAATTGACACGGCAATACCTGTCTATGTTACCGGTGATTCATCGAATACCTTTATTTGCGAATTTGGGTCTTGACGTTTTGAAATTAAAATTAATGACAGGTGGCATGACGAATTCAACAGTTAGGCTAAGAATCAAAAATGCGCCTGAGAAATGGGTTATGCGGATTCCTGGAATAGGCTCTTCAGCATTTATAACCAGAAGAGATGAAGCTCACAACGCTAAACAAGCCGAAAAACTTGGACTGAATGTTCCAATAGCTTTCTTTGATCCTGAAGATGGGTTGCAGGTAACGCGCTTTATAGAAGGAGTGCATTCTCTGGATGATAAAGCCTTGGCCCGCAAGGAAATTCTGCATGAGGTAGCATCTATGATGAGAAGACTTCATAAATCTCCTCCCTTTGATAATAACACGCTTTTTTTTGAGCGAAATGAAGAGTTATTGGATTTATTAAAACGAAAACCCTTTAATTTCCCAGGGGAAATAGAATTTGTTGAGCAACAAATGAAAAATCTAAAGGAGATTTTTTCTTCTTATCATATTCAGCAATTTCCTTGCCACAATGATACAACGCCACTTAATTTTATCTTGTCCGAAAATCCAGAAATCAAGGGTTCTGAAAAGATTCATCAGATTGATTGGGAATATTCAAGTAATAATGATTTTATTTGGGATTTGGTTTATTTTATGGTTGAGGCCAAGCTAAACCGCGAACAACAGCTTATTCTGTTGAAAGCTTACTTTAATACAGAAGAGCTGAGTGACTCTCTGTTGGCATGGATAGAGGTTTATAAACCCATCATTGAGTGGTGGATAACCATTTGGTCATGGACGCAATTGGCAAATGGAGCTAATGCAGTTGATTTGAGTTCTTATGAGCAACTAGGGCTTGAACGGTATCATAACACCTTAAGTCACTTGAAAAGTGAGGACTATGTCAAAGCCCTGGCACTGATTGAAGCAGATAGTCATAGCCTTACTTTTACGGGGCAGAGGCCTTTTTAGCTGCCGCCATTATCTAGAGAGGACAACTCGTTTACAGTGACGATTAAGATCTTCAGAGCATTTTTTTGAGAAATTCCTGTAAATGCATCTTGTCTTTCTCAGCACCTAAATAGTTTTTGAGTTGTGCTATGTTTCTGTCATAACCTTCCTGGCTAATTGTGCCACGCATCAGCTCAAATCTTAAATACACACAATAGGTGTTGAGTACATCTGTTTCACAATAATCTCTTATTTCTTTCAATTGGCCTGCCTGGTATTGTTCCCAAACTTTAGAGCCACTCATTCCCATTTTTCCAGGGAAACCTAGCATGGTTGAAATGTCATCAAGAGGGGCAAAAGCTCTGTTCTGATATCCTGCAAGAACATCCATTAGATCAATATGTCGGTAGTGAAAGCGGCTTAGATAATTGTTCCATTTGAAGGTTTGTTGATTTTCTCCTGTCTCCCAATAAGTGGGCGCGCTAATACTATGATATAGTGATCGGTAATGCAGTACAGGAAGATCAAAACCGCTCCCATTCCAGCTCACCAGGGTGGGTGTATGTTTGTCAATTCCAGCAAAAAAACGGGTTATTAATTCTTTTTCATCAGAATTTTCATCGCCAAGAGACCATACTTTTATTTGATTTCCATGACTGATTACCACTGATATAGCGCAGATTTTTTGTAAGTAATGAGGCAAAAAATCATTGCCTGCTTTCTCACGCCTTAAGGCAAACATAGCGCATGCCGTATCTTCATCTGATAAGCCATCTAGTGCAAAAAGCCTTCGCCCTGACTCAATATCTGGAATTGTTTCAATATCAAAAACAAGTATTGTCATAATTTATTAGTCCAATTCGGTCTTCATTCTTATTTTTGCAAATTTGCTTGAAATTATCGACAAGTCTCGGATTTGTCAAAATCACAATTGGGATATCTGATTGATTCTATCATGTGAAGGAATAGAAGTAACTTTAAATGGCATAGATTGTATGCAGTATATTTGATACAATATTTTTTAAATTGATACCTTATATCGTAGCATTGATATTCAATACTGCAGGATGAGTTTTTTATCATTAAATCATGAAGATTCGATTTACTTTACTTTGTTTTAGCATTTTTCTTACGGGCTGCGTCAGCAAACCGCCAGCAGATATTAATAATATTTGTAATATATTTAAACAATATCCGAAATGGTATGTGGACTCAAAGGATGTTGAGCGACGCTGGAAGGTTCCGGTTCCGGTCCAAATGGCAATTATTCATCAAGAATCAAAATTTAATGCTCGAGCCAGGCCACCAAGAACCAAACTGTTATGGATAATTCCATGGACAAGGCCATCGACAGCTTACGGATATACTCAGGCGTTGCGTTCGACTTGGGACAATTATAAACGCACCAATGGATGGTTTTGGTCATCACGCGACGATTTTGGAGATGGTGTTGATTTTATAGGATGGTATGCTAACCAGGCGAATATTAAGGCAGGTATTCCCCGAACAGATGCTTACTCACTTTATTTGGCTTATCATGAAGGGATAGGTGGTTATCAAAGGAAAACCTATTTGAAAAAACCATGGTTGATTTCTGTAGCGCGCAAAGTGAAGGCTAAATCACAACTTTATGCAATGCAGCTCAATTCTTGTAAAGATTCGTTGAAGTCACGTTCCTGGTGGTAATTAAGATGGCCTAATTATGTTCTTGCCAGTGGAAATAAAGTCAGATTTGGAACATATATGATTTTGTGTGTTTATAATAACCGCCATAACACGAAGTCAATCTTAAGTAAGGTATACATTTCTATTTTTGAATAGAAAATCGGGTAAAATCCTGTTTATTTAACAGAATAAAGCTTGAAAAGAAAAGGTGAGTGATAGTCTGCTTATGATGTGCCTACTCAATCCTTATAGTCTTAAAAAACCTGTTTTTTGAGCTGCTCATTTAGTTTTTTAAGACTATGCATGACCAAAATTATTTGTCAATGTGCACTAAATAATTATAAAATTTTATAGTGCTACTATGTTACTATATTTGAAAGTATATAATGATTACGAATTATTTAAGGAGTTTTGGATGCGATTAATGCTTTTAGGTGGACCGGGAGCCGGCAAAGGAACCCAAGCTTCACTTTTAATTAACCGTTATAAAATTCCTCAAATTTCTACCGGTGACATGCTGCGTGCTGCCATAGCAAAAGGTACGCCCTTAGGATTAAGTGCCCAAAAAATCATGGAATCAGGTGGGTTGGTGTCCGATGATATTATTATCGGGTTAGTGAAGGAAAGACTAAAAAACCCTGATTGTGATAGAGGATTCCTGTTTGATGGTTTTCCAAGAACATTGGTCCAGGCCGAAGCTTTAAAAGATGCAGAAATCCATTTGGATCATGTGATAGAAATAGCCGTCGATGACGAAGAAATAATTGAACGCATCAGCGGGCGACGCATTCACCAGCCTTCTGGTAGGGTTTATCACGTTGTGAATCAACCGCCGAAAAATCCGGGTGTAGATGACATCACAGGTGAGCCTCTGATTCAACGTGATGATGATAAAGAAGAAACCATACGTAAGCGCTTACAGGTTTACCATAGCCAAACAGCGCCATTGGTGCAATATTATAAGGAATGGGCTGAATCTGGCTCTAAAGAAGCTCCAAAATTTCACACTATTAGTGGTACAGGTACAGTAGAGCAAATATTTGACAACATCGTAACGATACTCGAAACTTAGGAGTTAACATGCCGACCCAGACTATTAACAGCGCTGAATTTGAATCATTAATTAATGACAATGAGATAGTTTTTATTGATTTCTGGGCTGAGTGGTGTGCTCCCTGTAAGCAATTTTCAAAAGTATATGAGCAAGTTTCCGATCAATTTCCAGCTATTAAATTTGTTAAAGTTAACATTGAAGAGCAACAAGAGTTAGCAGATTTTTTCGAGATCCGATCCATCCCTCATCTTATGGTTTTCAAAGACAGTATTGTTATTTATTCTGATGCTGGAAGCATACCCGAGTCCACTTTAAAAGAATTGGCGCAACAAGCACTTGATGCTGATGTTAGTGAAATACGAGCTCAGCTTGAGCAGAAGGATAAGTAGATATACTAGCCAGATAATCCGCAAGTTCTTTTTTACTGGCATTATCCATAGTAAGGCCGAGTTTAGTGCGGCGGTTAAGTATGTCATCACAATAATTCGCCCACTCTTCTAAAATAAGATAATCTACTTCCACCTGGTAGAGTGATGGGCCATATTTTTTCCCCATTGCTTCCATATTGTTGCATTGCGAAAGAAAAATTTCAGTATAACAACCATAGGTATTGAGGTAGCGATTTAATAGTTCATCATCCAGCCAATGATATTTTGTTTTGGCGTAATTGACATATTGAGTAAAACTCATATCTGCTAAAGTTGCCCCAGGTAAGGGCGTATGTTGTGTTTTCGATGGCTTCATTTGTGGAAATACAGGGGTAAGTTGATCTACAACTTCTTCAGCCAACTGTCTATAAGTGGTTATTTTCCCTCCAAAAATTGTAATAATGGGAGCTGGGGAGTGGTTAAACTCATAGGAATAGTCACGACTTAATGATTTGACTTCTTTGCTATCATCAGCTAACAAAGGCCTTATGCCGCTCCAGGAATGGACTACATCTTCTTTAGTTATTTTAAACTTGAAGTAGGCATTTACCAATTCAATTAAGTAATCAATTTCTTCTTCGCCAATCTCTATGTGGTTAAGATCCCCAGTATAGTGGATATCGGTGGTTCCAATCATACTAAAGCCATGATAGGGGATAACAAAAATAACCCGCTGATCATTATGTTGCAAGAAATAGGCATGATTTCCCTCAAAAAGTTTGGGGACGATAATATGGCTACCTTTAACCAGGGTAATATCTTTTTGGATAGGTGTATGAGTTAATTGGGCAATGGATTGCACCCATGGTCCTGTGGCATTAATGATGCTTTTAGCATAAGCTTTATAGCTCTGCCCTTTGGTGGGCTGGATAGTTAAATGCCATATGTTATTGATTACCTCTGCATGGGTTACTTTGGCATGTGGCCTTATGCTTGCGCCATGATTTTTGGCTTGTATGGCATTAAGAATGGTTAAGCGAGCATCATCGGTGGTGGCATCATAGAAAAGAAAACCGCGATTTAGCTCCTCTTTTAGTGGCGTAAAATAATTATTCTTATTATTTCTGTGGATCGATCTGGATTTGGGTAAATGATTTTTTCGACTGAGATGATCGTAAAAAAATAAGCCTAACCTCAATAACCATGAGGGGCGCATATGTTTTAAGTAGGGCAAAACAAAAGATTGGGAATGGACTAAATGGGGAGCCAAATTGAGAAGCGTTTGACGTTCCTGGAGTGCTTTTTTGACTAAACCAAACTCATAATGCTCTAAATACCTTAAACCACCATGAATTAATTTTGTGCTACTTGATGATGTTTTCGAAGCCAGATCGTCCTGTTCGAAGAGTATCACAGACAGACCTCTTAATGCTGCATCTGCAGCGCAGCCGCAGCCATTGATGCCTCCACCAATAATTGCAACATCAAAAACCTGATCCATGTTTTTATCTCCGAAAAAAGATTACACTCAATATCTATAAATATAGAGGGATTTTACAATAATGAACTATATACTAGCTATTGACCAGGGAACAAGTAGTACTCGCGCTATGATCTACACCCTTCAAGGTGATTTAATCGCAAATAGTCAGTATCCTCTTACTCAATATTACCCCAATTCGGGTTGGGTAGAACACGATCCTGAGGAAATATGGCAAAAAACTCTGAATGCGATGAGGGATGTCGTATCTCAAGTTCAAGGAAAAGCAATTTTATGCTGTGGCCTTACCAACCAACGGGAAACTACTCTGATTTGGAACAAAAAAACAGGGGAATGCCTCGCGCCAGCTATTGTGTGGCAAGATAGACGTACGGAGGAGTTTTGTTATTCCTTGTCTGAATACTCGTCAATGATACAAGAGAAAACCGGATTACTTCCTGATCCCTATTTTTCAGCGAGCAAGTTAAACTGGTTACTAAAGAATAATGCTCAAGCTCAATCACTAATTAACCAGGGGGATTTGGCATTTGGGACAATAGACAGTTTTTTAATATGGCGCATGACTAAAGGTGCAAGTCATGCTACCGATATCACCAACGCATCCAGAACTATGCTGTTTAATATTCATGATGAAAAATGGGATAAGCAGTTGCTGGAGCTTTTTTCTATTTCAGAATCGGTATTACCAGCGGTATACTCCAGTGATAATCATTTTGGGGTGATAGATAAAGAATGGCTGGGAGTAGAAATACCAATTACCGGGGTTGCAGGTGATCAACAAGCCGCTTTAATTGGACAAGGTTGTTTTAATGGAGGAATGGTTAAGGCTACTTTTGGTACGGGGGGATTTTTATTACTCAATACAGGTGATAAACCAGTTTTCTCAAAGCATAAATTGTTGACTACTATTGCCTATAAAATTAAAGAAAAAACAGTATATGGTTTGGAGGGTAGTATTTATCATGCCGGAACTACTGTTAAATGGTTACGCGATGAAATGAAGTTGATATCTCATTCTGCTGAAACTGAAGTATTGGCTCGAAGTCTTGATAGCAATAACGGCGTATATCTTGTTTCATCTTTTACTGGTCTGGGAGCACCTCATTGGTTATCAATAACGGGAACAGCCATTATAGGTGTATCCCGTTCAACGAATAGAGCACATTTTGCCAGGGCTGCCTTGGAAGGAGTTTGTTATCAAACACGTGATGTATTAACCTGTATGAGAGATGATAGTCAATTGGATTTGACTTTATTAAGAGCGGATGGAGGGATGGCAGTAAACCAATGGTTTCTACAATTTATGGCTGATCAGTGCCAGTTGACAATTCAAAAACCCAAAGACATTGAAACGACTGCCAAAGGGGCAGCAGTATTAGCGGCAATAGGTTCTGGACTATTTGATTCAGTTTCTTCAGTAAATAAGATATGGGACGTTGAGAACGAGTTTCAGCCATTCAGGGAAAGAGAGGTAGTTGAAAAAGATTTTCGCGGCTGGCTAGAGGCGTTGTCAATGGTTAAAGCAAGGCATGCATAGCCTAGTCTTGTATATAAATTGGTGCGATTAAATTAGATTGCAGTAGCTCGTATTATAGTTTAATACAAGCTACTGATTAACACATTGGATTTTTTATTTTACGTCACGAATTTTTTCACCAGTATACAATTGGCGAGGTCTGCCAATGCGTGACTTGGTGGCTACCATTTCCATCCAATGACTCATCCATCCAACAGTGCGGGCCAGAGCAAATATCACTGTGAACATATTGGTTGGTATTCCAATAGCACTTAAAGTCAGTCCTGAGTAAAAGTCTACATTGGGGTAGAGTTTTTTCTCAATGAAATATTCATCTTCAAGAGCTATACGTTCAAGCTCCATTGCCAATTTGAATAAAGGTGCGTCTTTGGCTCCTACCGCTTCTAGTACATCATAACAGGTCTTACGCATTACTTTAGCTCTTGGATCATAGCTTTTATAGACCCTGTGCCCAAACCCCATCAAGCGGAATGGATCATTTTTATCTTTAGCTCGTTTAATGTAATGATCGATGCGACTCACATCGCCTATTTCTTTTAGCATATTTAAGCAGGCTTCATTCGCTCCACCATGAGCTGGTCCCCATAAAGCCCCTATACCGGCTGAAATGCAAGCAAAGGGATTAGCTCCGGTAGAACCGGCCAGACGTACCGTCGATGTAGAGGCATTTTGCTCATGATCGGCATGGAGAATAAAAATAGTATCCATAGCCCTTACCAGTACAGGATCTGGCGTAGTATCTTCAGATGGAACACCAAACATCATATGGAGAAAGTTCTCTGCATAAGACATTTTATTTTTAGGATACATATAAGGCATGCCAATGGAGTATTTATAGCTCATCGCAGCTAAAGTAGGCATTTTAGCAACCAGTCTGATTGCGGAAATAAAACGGTCTTGTGCGTTATTCAAATCCATGGATTCATGATAAAAAGCAGACAAAGCCCCCACAATTCCAACCATTATAGCCATTGGGTGAGCGTCACGTCTGAACCCATTCAAAAACTGGTACATTTGCTGATGAACCATAGTATGATTGTTGATCAGACTAACGAAAGCTTTCTTTTCTTCTTTGTTAGGTAGTTCTCCATTGAGTAATAAATAACTTACATCAAGGAAGTCCTTTTTTTCTGCCAATTGTTCTATAGGATAACCCCTATACAACAAAATGCCTTTATCCCCATCAATATAGGTGATTTTTGATTCACAGGAGGCAGTTGATAAAAAACCTTGATCAAAGGTAAAGACGCCATGTGAACCAAGCTGGGTAATATCAATCACATCATTACCTAGGGTGGGAGTATAGATTGGTAAATCAATCGTCTCTTGCCCATCGATGCTGAGTTTCGCTGTCTTTTGAGTCATTGCTTCTCCTGATTATTTACATGCTTAAAGCATTCATACTTGCATTAGTGCGCGGAACTATATAAAAATGACAACATACAGTCAAATTAAACATAATTTTGGTCATTAAAAATGCTAGTCCCATATCCAATATTAATTAAATATTCAAATAATTTAGATCATTTGCAACCGTATACATTGATTATATATTATGGTTTACAAATTTGAGGAATAATAGAAAAAAAAATGATAACTCCAGCCGAATTACCTATCAATCATCGTGGTGCGGTATATCATCTTGATTTAAGAACAGAGGAAATAGCTGATCTCATCATTACAGTGGGAGACCCTGGGCGAGTAAGCCTGGTTAGTCAACATTTTGATAAAATTGAAGTGCAACGCTCCCACCGAGAATTTGTTACTCATACAGGGTATCTGGGAACTAATAGAATTACAGTTCTCTCAACTGGAATTGGCATGCCAAACATAGATATCGTGATGAATGAACTGGATGCTTTGGCAAACATCGATTTATCTACACGAACAGTGAATACCACCAAAAAAAGTTTAACAATAATTCGATTAGGCACGACAGGAGCTCTGACTGAGAATTGTTTGCCCGGAGATATAGCCATTAGTCGATATGCAATTGGTTTTGATAGTTTGATTGATTATTATCAATATCAGCCACTGGGAGTGCTTGAAACAATCAAGGAGGAATTATCTCAATATTTAAAGGGAGAGAGTGGTCCGTTTTATATTTCTGAATCTTGCTCTCAATTAGCTGAACAGTTCAGCTCCTTGGGACATACAGGAATTACTGCTACTTGTGGTGGTTTTTATGGGCCGCAAGGTCGCCAGTTAAGATTGCCGCTTCATTACCCCAACCTTATTAGACAGTTAGGAACATTTTGCACTCAGAATTATTCAGTAATTAATCTTGAGATGGAAACTGCTGCTATCTATGCTCTTGGCAGTATGCTTGGACATAAATGCCTATCCTTAAGTGTGGTGATTAATAACAGGATACATGGAAGTTTTGCAGCAGATGTGAAATCTTGCCTGGATTCCCTGATCACAAAATCACTCGCGAACATTAAAAATATCCTTGAGCTATCCGAAGCTTAAGGTGATTTAATTAAGACGCCCAGTGTGGTATCCTTTTGCATTAAATTAATCTTAATTTACTGTCTAAAGGATACATCCAAATTATGGTATACCTAGCCAAAGAAGTCTTACCAGTCAACATAGAAGACGAATTGAAGCAATCCTATTTGGATTATGCGATGAGTGTCATTGTGGGTCGAGCATTACCTGATGTACGTGATGGTTTAAAGCCAGTACACAGGCGAGTTCTTTTTGCGATGAGTGAGTTAAGTAATGATTGGAATAAGCCGTATAAAAAATCTGCTCGTGTAGTAGGGGATGTCATTGGTAAATATCATCCTCATGGGGATACAGCTGTTTATGACACTATTGTTCGTATGGCTCAGCCCTTTTCCATGCGTTATATGCTGATTGATGGGCAGGGTAATTTTGGCTCTGTAGATGGAGATGCTCCAGCTGCCATGCGTTACACTGAAGTAAGAATGTCCAAAGTGGCGCATGCTTTACTGGCTGATTTGGATAAGGAAACCGTTGATTTTAGTCCTAACTATGATGAAACAGAATTTGCTCCAGTGGTATTGCCATCGAGAATTCCCAATTTACTAGTTAATGGCTCTTCCGGTATTGCGGTAGGGATGGCTACTAATATTCCACCACATAATCTTACCGAAGTAATCAATGCATGTATTGCTTTAGTGGATGAACCTGACACGAGTCTTGAAGATTTAATGGAAATTATTCCTGGCCCTGATTTTCCTACAGCCGCAATTATTAATGGTCGTGCTGGAATTATTGAAGGTTATCGTACTGGAAAAGGGCGGGTTGTTATCAGGGCACGCACAGAAATTGAAACGGATGAAAGTTCAGGCCGTCAGTCAATTATTATTCAGGAATTACCCTATCAGGTGAATAAAGCGCGTTTGATCGAGCGTATTGCTGAATTGGTAAGGGACAAGAAAATCGAAGGAATTTCCGGCTTGAGAGATGAGTCAGACAAGCAAGGAATGAGAGTAGTCATTGAATTAAAACGCAATGAAGTAGCAGATGTGGTATTGAATAACCTGTTCGCTCATACTCAAATGCAAAATGTATTCGGAATTAATATGGTTGCTCTGGTGGATGGCCAACCGCGTACTTTGAATTTGAAGCAAATACTGGAATATTTTATAAAACATCGAAGAGAGGTTGTTACCAGACGCACAATATTTGAATTGAAAAAAGCCAGAAGTCGAGCCCATTTATTGGAGGGCTTGGGAATCGCCTTAGCTAATATCGATGAAATGATCGCATTAATTAAGCAATCTCCTACTCCTCAAGACGCAAAAAGTGCTTTATTAAGCAAAATATGGCAACCTGGGTTGGTAAAGGCCATGTTGGAAAAGGCTGGCTCAAACGCGTCAAGGCCTGATGATTTAACTGAAGAGTATGGTTTGCATGAGAGCGGATATAAATTATCTGAAGCGCAGGCACAAGCAATACTTGAATTAAGATTACATAGGCTAACAGCTCTTGAACAAGATAAAATAATTAATGAATTTGAAGAGCTATTGAATTTAATTAAAGAATTACTTGATATATTGGCTTCACCTGAAAGACTTATGCAAGTTATTCGTGATGAATTGATAGAGATTAAATCCCAATTTGGTGATGAGAGACGAACGGAAATAACAGCCTCACAAGAAGATTTGACTATTGAAGATTTGATTACCGAAGAAGATGTTGTGGTCACTTTATCTCATCAAGGTTATGTAAAATATCAGCCCATTACAGCCTATCAGGCTCAGCGCCGAGGTGGCAAAGGCAAATCGGCAACTCATGTCAAGGATGAGGATTTTGTTGAGCGTTTGGTTATTGCGAGTACTCATGACACCTTATTATGTTTCTCCAATCATGGCAAATTATATTGGCTAAAAGCATATCAATTGCCTCAAGCAAGCCGCGCTTCGAGAGGAAGGCCTATAATCAATATTCTTCCTTTGGCAGAAGGCGAAGAGATTAATGCTATGCTCCCTGTTCGTGAGTATAAAGACGGCAGCTACGTGTTTATGGCAACCAAGAAGGGAACAGTTAAAAAAGTGCCTTTAAACGCATTTAGCAGGCCGCGTTCCAATGGTATTATTGCTGTGGACCTGGAAGAAGATGACAGTCTCGTTGGAGTTGATATTACTGATGGTGCTCGCGATATTATGTTGTTTACTGATGCAGGCAAAGTAATCCGCTTTGATGAAAGTAAAGTGCGACCTATGGGGCGCACGGCTCGAGGAGTTCGTGGAATTAGGGTAGAAAAGGATCAAGCCGTTAAATCTCTTGTGGTAGTCGATCCAAGTGGAGGCACCATTTTGACGGCAACTGAAAACGGCTACGGCAAGAGAACTCATATTGATGAATATCGAGTGTCAGGACGGGGCGGGCAAGGTGTTATTTCCATTCAGGTTACTGAACGAAATGGTAAAGTGGTCCGCTCCTTGCAGGTTACCGATAATGACGAAGCCATGTTAATTACAGATAAAGGGACTTTGGTTCGTTTTAAAGTTAATGAATTATCTGTGATAGGCCGAAATACACAAGGAGTTCGTCTGATTAACGTCAGTTCTGGTGAGGCAGTTGTTGGAATGCAAAAAATTGTAGATCTTGGAGAAGAATTAGAAGAGGCAGAAGATTCATCCCTTAATGCTGAAGACAGCAGTGATGAATAGCAGGGTTTTCAATTTTGGAGCTGGCCCTGCCATGCTGCCTGAGGAGATATTAAAAGAGGCTCAAGAGGAATTTCTTAATTGGCGTAATACCGGCATGTCTATACTTGAAATAGGGCATAGAACACCGGAAATCATTAGTCTTTTAAGTACTGCAGAGCAATCGTTAAGAGAGCTGTTAAATATCCCAAAAAATTATCATGTATTATTTTTGGGGGGGGCAGCTCGGGCACAATTTGCCATGATTCCTATGAATTTATTACGGCCAGGAGATGATGCGGCTTATTTTATTACGGGAATCTGGTCTAAGATGGCTTATCATGAAGCGAATCTTCTAAAAAAAGCATATTACCTTAGCAGTGAAGAGAAAGAAGGATTTGTATCAATTCCTGACTATCAAAAGTGGGAGTTAAAAAGTAATACAGCCTATGTCTATTATACCCCAAATGAAACAATTAATGGAGTCAGATTTCCTTATGTTCCTAAAACAGAAGGTGTTCCTCTAGTTGCGGATATGACTTCTTGCTTGCTGAGCGAGCCGATAAATATTAGGCAATATGGTTTGATTTTTGCTGGTGCGCAGAAGAACATTGCCAATGCAGGTTTAACTGTAGTTATCATTCATGAGGAATTACTACAAAATCAACCTGAGCCAGTGATTCCTACCATGTTGAATTATAAAAATCATGCTGATCATCGCTCCTTATATGCTACACCCCCAGTATTTAATTGTTATTTGGCAAGTAAAATGTTCGAATGGATAAAAAAACAAGGGGGTATAGAAGAATTATTTCAGAGGAATTGTTTGAAAGCTGCGAAGCTGTATCAATATCTCGATTCAACTGATTTTTATTTAACTCCAGTATCTAAAGAAGCTCGCTCTATAATGAATGTTTGCTTTTCCCTGTACTATCCGGATTTGGAACAAAAATTTCTCGATATGGCTAATGAGCGTGGGTTAAAGGCTTTAAAAGGCCATCGTTTCACTGGAGGATTGCGCGCCAGTTTGTACAATGCCATGCCTATGGCTGGAGTTGATGCTCTCATTGAGTTTATGTCTGAATTTGCAAAAGAAAATGGTTAATAAGCATGTTGAATTTTATAAGTAAACCAGTAGGCTGCCTTAAGGGCGAAATCACAGTACCTGGAGATAAATCCATTTCTCATCGTTCTATTATTTTTGGCGCGATTGCTATTGGAACTTCAGTAATCGATGGCTTTTTAGATGGTGAAGATTGCATAGCCACCCTTAAAGCATTCCAATCGATGGGTGTTAGGATAGAGGGGCCTGATAAGCAACGTGTCATTATTCATGGGGTTGGTAAATATGGTTTAAAACAACCTCAAAATATTATTGATTGTGGCAACTCAGGCACCAGTATGCGCTTGCTGGCTGGATTGCTTGCAGCACAACAATTTGATAGCCAGTTAACGGGAGACGAAAGTTTACTTAAACGCCCAATGTTAAGAATTAGTAGACCCTTAAGTCAAATGGGCGCAGACGTTACTACTCAGGATGGGAAGCCGCCTATAGTAATCAAAGGCGGAAAAAAATTAAATGGAATACATTATGTTATGCCGGAAGCCAGTGCTCAGGTAAAGTCGTGTTTGTTGTTAGCTGGTATGTATGCTGAAGGACAAACAAAAATAACTGAAAATGCAGTCAGTCGGGATCATACTGAAAGAATGTTAAGAACATTTTCTTATCCAGTTCAGATACAAGATGGTGCTATCATAATTGATTGTAATGGCGAGTGCCATGGAACTCGTCTGAATATCCCGGGAGACATTTCATCTGCTGCTTTTTTTATTGTTGCAGCTTCTATTACTCCAGGTTCCGATGTTTTAATTCGTAATGTAGGTATTAATCCTACACGAACTGGCATTATTCATATTTTAACTGAAATGGGAGCGGACATAAGAGTTTTGAATCAACGTGCCTATGGAGAGGAACCAGTTGCTGATTTGCATATCAGATATTCCCAATTAAAAGGAATCGATATTCCTGCCTCTATGGTGCCTTTGGCGATTGATGAATTCCCGGTTATTTTTATTGCAGCTGCTTGCGCACAAGGGAAAACCACTCTTCATGGAGCTAAAGAGCTGCGCTTGAAGGAAAGTGATCGTATTGGCGCGATGGTGGATGGCTTAAACCAATTGGGAGTTCATGCTGAGGGTTTTGATGATGGAATATTGATAGAGGGTGGAAGTATACAGGGTGGTGAGGTTAATAGTCGAGGAGATCACCGTATTGCCATGTCATTTGCCATTGCTGGCGCTGTCGCCAGTGCTCCTGTAACGATTAAAAACTGCGCCAATGTTGCAACTTCATTTCCATCTTTTGTTACTACCGCTAACATGCTTCATTTTCAGATAGAGGAATACAGCTGATGGTTTTTAATAATGAGGTTCCTGTCATTACGTTGGATGGTCCAAGTGGAACAGGAAAGGGGACAATTTGTCATTTGGTAGCTAAGAGACTGCATTGGAATATGCTTGACAGTGGTGCTATTTATCGTGTTCTAGCTTATGCTGCTCGGAAAAATAGCATCGAACCGAATGATATTAAAAAATTGACTGCTTTGGCCCGTTCCCTGAATTTGCGTTTTGAATCATCTGCGGATAATGAAACAAAAGTAATACTTGATGATGAAAATGTCAGCCAGCAAATCCGCAGTGAGCAATGTGGTCAGGATGCCTCACAAATTGCAGTGATTCCTGAAGTAAGAGCAGCACTGCTTGAACGCCAGAGAAACTTTGCCCAATTTCCTGGATTGGTGACCGATGGACGCGATATGGGGACGGTGGTTTTTCCAAATGCTGTTTTGAAGGTTTATTTATATGCAAGTGCAGAAGAAAGAGCAAATAGACGATATTTACAGTTGCAAGATAATGGAATTAATGTTAGCCTCGCCCAGGTTGTTGAAGAACTGGCTAAACGGGATGCAAGGGATACAGCTCGTACGCATGCGCCATTGAAACCAGCTGAAGATGCTGTCTTGATCGATACAACCGGACTAACAATTGTACAAGTGTTCAATATTGTATTAAAATTAATTGATGAACGTTTGAATAATTTGTAGTTTTGAATTGGGGGGAAGGTGAGTGGAATTCATTCTTCCATTTTTTTACTAAAGAGTTTATTAACATGTCTGAAAGTTTCAAAGAATTATTTGAGCAAAGTATTGCCGGAGCTCAATTTTATCCTGGTGCCATTATTACTGCTAAAGTCATCGATATTGATGATGATTTTGTTACTCTCAATGCTGGACTAAAGTCAGAAGGTATTGTTGCCGTAGAAGAATTCTACGATAAAAATGGCGAATTGGAAGTTAAAGTAGGCGATACTGTCGAAGTGGCCCTGGATTCAGTAGAAGATGGTCACGGCGAAACGCTCCTTTCAAGAGAAAAAGCAAAACGCCAGGAAGCATGGCGCAAGTTATCGAAATGCCACGAAAATAATGAAACAGTCACTGGTTTGATTTCTGGAAAAGTCAAAGGTGGTTTTACTGTGGAAATTGGCTCAATCAGAGCATTTTTACCGGGTTCCCTTGTTGATGTTAGGCCTGTAAGAGATCCATCTTACCTCGAAGGTAAAGAACTTGAATTTAAAGTCATCAAGATGGATTTGAAACGCAATAATATTGTTGTTTCTCGACGAGCTGTAGTTGAAGAAGAAAGTAGCGCTGACAGACAAGCACTACTGGAGTCTTTACATGATGGTCAAGAGCTTCACGGTATTGTTAAAAACCTTACCGACTATGGTGCTTTCATTGATCTTGGCGGCATAGATGGTTTGTTACATATCACTGACATTTCCTGGAAGCGAGTCAAGCATCCAAGTGAAGTATTATCAGTAGGTCAGGATGTTAAAGTCAAAGTACTAAGCTTTGATAGTGAAAGAAACCGCGTTTCCTTGGGTATGAAGCAGTTAGGGAATGATCCTTGGGTTGATTTGGTTGAACGTTACCCAATAGGCAAGAGATTGCAAGGTAAGGTAACCAACATCACCGATTATGGTTGCTTTGTCGAAATTGAGGAAGGTGTAGAAGGTTTAGTCCACATGTCAGAAATGGATTGGACTAATAAAAATGTTCACCCAAGCAAAGTAGTGTCTCTGGGAGATGTAGTAGACGTTATGGTTCTTGAAATTGATGAAGAACGACGACGTATTTCTTTAGGCATGAAACAGTGTGTGGGTAATCCATGGCAGCAATTCGCATCTACTCATAATAAAGGCGAAAAAGTAAAAGGCAAGATCCGTTCTATTACTGACTTTGGAATCTTTATAGGTCTTGATGGTGATATTGATGGACTAGTTCATTTATCTGATATTTCCTGGACTGTTCCTGGTGAAGAAGCGGTAAAACAATTTAAAAAGGGTCAAGAGTTAGAAGCTGTTATTTTAGCAATCGATCCAGAGAGAGAGCGTATTTCTCTAGGATTGAAACAATTGGAAGGCGACAGTTTTGCCAGTTTTGCTGAAACTTACACGAAAGGATCTATTGTTAAAGGTACAGTTACAGCTGTAGAACCTAAAACTGTAACAGTTGCGTTAGCAGAAGATGTTTCTGGCACAATTCGTGTGAGTGAATTATCCGATGAACGTGTTGATGATGCTACCACTATCGTAAAAGTTGGTGATGAAGTTGAAGCAAAAATCACTAATATTGATAGAAAAAATCGCACCATTTCACTTTCCGTCAAGGCAAAAGATGCCCAGGATGAAGCGGATGCAATTAAGAAGTACTCCAGAACAGAGGCAGCATCAACTACTCTGGGTGATTTATTGAAAGAAAAAATGGCTAGCAAAGAAGGTGAATAACCTTTTTAAGTCAAAACTAAAAAAGCGTAGAACTATCTACGCTTTTTTTTATTTTGAGAAAAAGATTATGGTATGATGGACGTTTTAGCTTAAGGATTAAAGGAAATATTCAATGCGCATATTAATGCTGGTAACTTATCTGCTGCTTATTATTATTGGTGTTAGTTTTGCGGCTCTAAATGCCTCGTCGGTTCAAGTTAATTTCTATTTTAAAACGGTGTCCATGCCTATCTCTGTTCTTATGACTATCATGCTCGGAGTTGGTGTTTTTATAGGTTTTGTTCTCTTTATTACACGATATTGGCGTTTAAAAATTGAATGTCGTAAAATGAAAAACCAATTAAAACTAACTGAAAAAGAAATTAAGAATTTACGTTCAATACCCTTACAAGATCAACATTAATTTTATTATTAGTGGAAACTCGATATGCAGAGAGGAAAATTAATAGATGATTAATTTATGGCCACTGTTGTTACCTGCTGCCGCATGGTCTGGCTGGTGGCTGGCTAACCGCAGTAATTCCAATAAAGATGCTCATGTCCACAATCGCTTATCGCGAGAATATGTAGTTGGACTTAATTATTTATTAAATGAACAATCTGATAAAGCGGTTGACGTATTTATCAAGCTTCTAGAAGTTGATAGCGATACAGTAGAAACCCATCTTGCACTGGGTAGCTTGTTCAGGCGTAGAGGGGAAGTAGACAGAGCTATTCGTATTCATCAAAATTTAATCGCCAGGCCTCAATTAAGTATTCAACAACGAAAGGAAGCCCTAATGGCTTTAGGGCAAGATTATATGAGTGCTGGAGTGTTTGACCGAGCTGAACGTATATTCCTTGAAGTTGTTGAGTTGGGCGGGAGTAGAGATACAAGCAGTCTTCAAGGATTATTAGCAATTTACCAACAAGAAAAAGCTTGGGAAAAAGCTTTAGATATTATTAAGAAACTGGAAATTTCTACCGGAGCCAGTTTCCACAATCAAGCAGCTCATTATTACTGTGAAATGGCTAGTCAAGCGCTTAAAATCAATGCAATGGATAGAGCAATTTATTGTATAAAGCAAGCAATGAATGTTGATCCGGAATCCGTAAGAGCCAGTTTGATGAATGCTACAATTGAAATAAAAGAAGGCCGCTATAAACAGGCTATTCGATCTTTAAAAAGAGTGCCGCAGCAGGATGCAGAGTTTTTAACCGAAATCATTGAACCATTAGTTCTTTGTCATAAAGAGCTGGACTCCATGCCGGATTGTATTCACTATCTTGAGCAAACTTTGGAAAAACATCCGAGAGCCTCTGTAATTTTCGTTATAGCTGATTATTTGCGACAAAATAAGGGTATGGATATTGCAATTGACTTTGTGGCTGATAATTTAAGCAAACATCCATCGATAAGAGGTTTGAATCGTTTGATTTATTGGCACTTGGAGTCTGCTCATGGGAAAGTACGTGAAAAACTGCAAATGCTTTATGATATTACTAGCAAGTTTTTAGATAATAAGCCCATATATCGATGTGGGCATTGTGGTTTTGGTGGTAAACATTTACATTGGCATTGCCCAAGTTGTAAACAGTGGGGTAGAATGAAGCCTATCCATGGTTTGGAAGGGGATTAACCTGAGACATACTCTCAGAAAGTTAATGAACAGTTGCATATTAGCTTAGTATCGTAATTCAAATTTGTTATTGCAAATTAAGTAAAACAATTCAAATAGGAAATTTAATTTAATTTGATTTGTTTTGTCTTCTCGTTTGCCAAGGCAGTTTACGTTCAAATCAGTTTATTGCAACTTTAGATTTGTATTAAGATTATTCCTTAACTTCATGGTATTGATCTTAGGTATAGCTAAACAATTTATATACTAATTATGAGATTATAATGCAATTTATCGACTTAAAAACACAATATTCTTTAATTGAGAATGATATTTTAAACAGCATTAAAAGGGTATTAAATCATGGCCAATATATTATGGGGCCTGAAATTGCAGAACTTGAAAAAGAGTTAGCCACTTTTGTTGGAGTGAAGCATGCGATTGTGAATTCAAGTGGTACAGATGCTTTATTAATGGCATTGATGGCTCTGGATATTCAGCCTGGGGATGAAGTAATTACAAGCCCATTTAGTTTCTTCGCAACAGCAGAAGTGATTAGCCTTTGTCATGCAACACCCGTCTTTGTAGATATAGATCCTTTAACTTATAATTTGGATCCTGAGCAGTTAGAGAGAGCAATCACTAAGAAAACCAAGGCCATTATGCCAGTTGATTTATATGGGCAATGCGCAGATTACGATGTGATTAATGCCATTGCAACTCAATACGGTATTCCTGTTATTGAAGATGCTGCGCAGAGTTTTGGAGCTACTTATAAAGGCAAATACTCTTGTTCCCTGGCTACTATTGGCTGTACTAGTTTTTTCCCGTCAAAACCTTTAGGTGGTTATGGTGATTCTGGAGCTTGTTTTACTAATGATGATGTTTTAGCCCAAAAATTAATTGAAATTAGAATTCATGGACAAAATGCCCGCTATTGCCATCATCGGGTAGGGATTAACGGTCGAATGGACACTATCCAAGCAGCAATACTACTTCAGAAGCTGAAAATATTTTCTAATGAAATTCTATTGCGACAAAAAGTAGCAAAACGTTATGATCAAATGCTTTCTGAGTTAGTGAAAACTCCTTATGTGCATGAATGCAATGCGAGTGTGTATGCTCAGTATACCATTGAGGTTGAGAATAGAGATGTATTTGCGAAATCAATGCAAGCCTCAGGTATACCTACAGCTGTTCATTACCCAATTGCTATGCATCAACAGCAGGCACTTGGTTACTTAAATTACAAACTTGGAGATTTTCCAAACTCTGAAAAAGCAAGTCAACATGTAATTAGCCTGCCTATGCACCCTTATTTACAAGAAGATGAGCAATTGAAAATAGTTGCAGCAGTTAGAAATGCTTTACTTGTGATGAATGAAGAGGCCATGGTATAAATGACACCTAAATTAATCGTTGCGTTGGATTTTGATAATCAAGATAACGCTATACAGTTGGTTGAAAAACTTGATCCGAATCATTGCGCACTTAAGGTTGGGAGTGAGCTTTTTACTCTATTAGGGCCTCAGTTTGTAAAAGCATTGGTAAGAAGAGAGTTTAAAGTATTTTTAGATTTAAAATTTCACGATATCCCTAATACAGTTGCTAAAGCATGCCACTCCGCTGCAGAATTAGGGGTATGGATGATAAATGTTCATGCCATCGGCGGCTTAAAAATGTTACAAGCTGCCAGGGAATCTTTAAAAACGTATGGTAAAGACAGGCCTTTGTTGATAGCAGTGACTGTGCTGACCAGTTTTGAAGAAGGGGAGCTGGCCAGTGTTGGTATTAGTAACACATTGCCTGAGCAAGCAACCCATCTGGCTATGCTTGCCAGAGAGGCTGGGCTTGATGGTGTGGTAAGCTCTGCACATGAAGTTAAAATTATAAAACAGAAGTGTGGTGAGAATTTTATTACCGTTACTCCTGGCATAAGACTGCCAAATAATCTAAAAGATGATCAATCGCGAGTAATGACTCCACAACAAGCCATCAGAGAAGGAAGTGATTTTCTGGTTATTGGAAGACCAATTACGCAAGCGAGCAATCCTTATGAGGTTGTCTCAGCATTATTACGTGATCTTTGATGGCGCATACTTTTAAAAAATTATACATATGGTATAATTTTTTTCATTTTTGAATTAGTTGTACCATTCCTATTTTATTCCATAGAGATTTATGATAATTGTTATAAAGATGATTAATAAATATTTAAAAATAACCCATATTATTTCAGATATTTATTCTATGGACTACCCAGACGTAAGGATTTACTGATGACCCCACAGCACGTCATAAGTCAACTGCTGGAATCTGATACCAAATACCCTCAGAATTTAGATTTATTAAAAAAAATAATCATATCAGCTTATCTGGGACGCCTCAGAATTAATGGATTACCTCCAGATAACAAGATTGCACTTGGAAATTATTTATTTGATGATGAACGTATGATTTTTGATTTCACTCGATTGAGTGATTCAAAAAGAGCTTTATTTATTGAATGGTTGCTTGAGCCTCATCAAAAAGATAAAGAGCATGGTTTTTTAAGTGGCGTTTACGTGAATGAATATCGAGGTTTCACTGCGGAGGTTGCTTTAAGTTGGTGGGGTATCTTAAAAAACTGGTTATTTAATAATAAATCTGAGCATTGGAAAATAACGGATTTGGGACTTTCTGTCAATTATCAGCTGACTGGTATTGAAATGTGTCATGGAAAGCAGGGTATCTTAATTGGATTTAACCAGTTTTTAGTACCACCTTCAGGTACAAAATACAGAGATCCGAATGATAGCCAAAGTGAGCCATTAGGTAATGTTAAAAGAGTATTCATTACTGATAAACTGGTTGATGAACTTGTTGGGCTCAATTATAAAAAACTTAATTATGAGTCTGTCTGTAAAAGCCCTCATCCTCAATCTATTGATGTAACTGATCCAGAAGCTCGTCATAAAGACATGTATGACTACAGAAAAATGCAACGTTTCAATGGTGTGAGGCCTTGGTATATCAGACTTTGGAGATGGATATCTAAACTATTTTTTGGCGATACATACGACGCTAAAAAAACAAGCACTTCAGACGACAATTTGGAATTACTTTATAAAACTAAAACTGTCAAAATTTATCAGCGCTCCAAATCAAAAGAGATCTTGGTCACAGAGAAGCGACCTGATATTACTAATTTGGTTTTTTGTGGAGGTGGGGCAAAAATTTTTGCTCACGTGGGGGTTTGGAAGGCTCTCAATGAAGCAGGAATGAAGCCAACCAAATTTGCAGGAAGCTCTGCCGGTGCAATCATGTCTTTGATGTGCTACCTGGGTTATACTGCTGATGAAATTAGTGAACTTTTCAAGCATTTCAAACAAGAGCATTTAGTTCAATTTGATATAGACAGAAATGGATTATCTGATACTCATTCCTTAAAGACCGCGCTGGATTATGCTATCGCAAATAAAGTAAGGCAAATAGTAAATAAATATAAAATTCCATATCCTAAGGGAAAAATAACTTTTAGTACTTTAGCGTCTCTAAGAGAGCAATTTCCAGATTGTGGAATAGGCAAAGAATTAATTGTTACAGCAACAAATAAACGCTCAGGAAAAACTATTTATTTATCAGCAAATCGTTACCCATTATTGGAGGTCAGTGAAGCAGTTAAAATTTCTGCGAGCTTTCCAGTTTTGTATAGAGATACTCTGCTGGATGGTGAAGAGCATAATGACGGTGGAATATTAAGTAATTTTCCAACCGAAGTTTTTTTTGATGACCACTCAACGCTGTTGGAGTCTGAATTTGGTAATAATTTAAAAGTATTGGCAGTTCAATTTGATAATGGGATTGAAAGAAATGTTATTGATAGAATAATGGACAAAGTTTATCGAGAGAATTTCGTTCTTAACTGGATTTATAGCTTACTGACTGGAGTGAGTGATCCTGCAAGTGGATGGGAAAGAGACCGCCTTAAGTTAAGACAATATGCTCTTCAAACTATAATTCCTGAAACAGGGAAAGTATCAACAACAGGATTTAATGTAGAGAGGCAGAGCCAGGAGGAATTAATCCAAAATGGTTATCAATCAACTCTGGATTATCTTAATGTAAGATATACTAGAAAAAACAACAGCTATGTTAATAAGGAAATAATGTACTCTACTTTCAATTCTTTGGGAGATTTGCTTGCTTACTGTTGTTACAGAGGAGATGAACAATGGTTTAATGTTGTTAATAATCTAATTGTGCAATCTACCTTACCTAATCGTACTGCTTTAATGAAACAATCCCTTGAACTTAGAAAACTTTATTTTAATACGTCTCTACCATCTAATCCTGAAAAGAATAAAACAGCTTGTAATGAAAGCAATACTTTAACTTTTTTTGGTAATGCGGTTTGTCAGCATCATAATCACAGCCAGGAACTTGAAAATGGAAACCATGATGTCTTACTGGCACTCTATCCAATTTTTTTAAAACTATCTACTGATTTATTAATAAATAAAATTGATAAGAACCTATTAGACCGTGCACGTCATTCACTAAATATACATTCTCCCTTTGATTGTCTTGAGCATTTTAACAAAATTTCAGGAAATGCTCATGTTATGATTCATATCATCGTTAAATTAATTAAAGAGCTCAAAGAAAGATCATGCCAACAAATTTATGATGTATTAAAAGAGGTTAGGCATTTATTGTATAGCGACATTAATCTTATGAAAGCAAATTATTTTGGCAAATGGGATTTAGGTCTCCCTCAATGTATACGGATCTTGAATTTGTTAAAACAGGAAAAGCATGACGATGTATCTCGGCTATTGGATTGCCTACGTAACCAAATGGAGCCTGTGCAAACAGTAAAAGGAGGAGTGCATCATGATGACCTTAATAACGGGAGCCACGAGAGGTATAGGTTTGGCCTTGGCGTATGAGTTTGCATCACATGGCCATGATTTAATACTTATTGGTAGAGATTCTGAACAGCTGGAGCACATTTCAAAGCAATTAAATACACAATATCAAGTTAATGTTGAATATAAAGTACATGACTTAAGTAAACCTGGAAGCGCATTTAAGTTGTATACTGATTTAAAAGAGCAGGGTGTAGAAGTCAACTGCCTGGTTAATAATGCGGGCATAGGCTATATGGGTTCTTTTGTTGAGATGGGCATGAACAAGCTCGATGATTTAATGAACATAAACATGATTTCTTTAAGTGAATTAACACTATGTTTTCTTCATGATTTTGTGGCTCGAAACGAAGGCAGTGTTTTACAGGTTTCTTCAACAGCAGCATTTCAACCGGGTCCTTTTATGGCAGCCTACTATGCGAGTAAGGCATATGTGGCAACGCTTTCCCATGCTATTGCTTATGAGCTTAAAGATACTAAGGTATCTATGTCTATTCTTTGTCCTGGAGCAACAAAAACCAATTTTTTCCATGCTTCTGGTATGGAAAGTTCTATGTTGGAGAGGGGATATATTGGAATGATGACACCAGAAAAGGTCGCTAAAATTGCCTATAAAGGATTAAAAAAAGGAAAGTTGTATATTATTCCGGGGCTAAGAAATAAAATTTTAGCCTATGCAGCAGCCATATCACCCAAAGCGATTGCTCTTAGGATCGCATCTTATCTTCATCATAAAATTTTGTAGATGATATGCGGCTTCAATTGATGAAAATAACAGGATTTACTCTACTTGAAACGATGCTTACATTAGCTTTGCTTGTAGGATTATTGCTTTTAGGTTCATGGTCATTTTTTTCACTAATACAAAATAATGAGAGAGAAACATTAGTTAATAGTATAAAAACAGCCATTCAATACTCCAAAATACAGGCTATTCATTTGGGGCATCCGATTTATCTTCTTCCTTTTGGTTCTAATGAAAATTGGTCCAGGGGGATGGTGCTTGCTAAACTTAATCAAACAACCAATAAAACTGAGCTTATTCACCAATGGCAATGGAGTTCTAATTCCTGGAATATTAATTGGAAAGGCGTAGATTCAAACCATAGAATTATTATATCCAATATTCCGAATCGTGCGATGAGTAATGGTAAATTTATTTTGAACAATAAGCGAACCAATGAAAAAGTTGTGGTTACTTTAAATAGGCTTGGCAGGGTTAGGGTAGGGGGTAATTAACACAAGATCAAAATAAAAGGATTTTGTTTTTATCTTAAATTATAAGCAATGGTTGTTCATAAAGAGGTAATTTTGTAATATCTTATGAAATTTTTTTCCAAATTATTTATGTATGTCTATTAATTATGAATCCCTGCTGATTGCCGATACCAAAGGGCCAGGATTGCTCAAAAATTGGTTAGAATACCAAGATTCCTTAACAGATAAACTAAAAGCAATAACCGGTAATGCGGAGCTGGAACGTTTATCTCAGAACTGGTCTATCCCAAATTGGTGGGATAAGTATGTTCTGTGTATACCGGACAAAAGCATTCTTCAACGTGAAATTGTTATGAAAAATCAAGGGATTATCTATTGGTACGCGCGATCGGTTATCCCACAATCGTGTTATGCCCTTAAGCCAGAGTTTTTCAACCGTTTGGAAAATGAATCAATACGAAATCTCATTTTTGATGAAAGTAGTGTGAGACGGTTACCAATACTTTGTTATCCTGTAGATCAATTAAATCTTGAGTTTCATTGGGTTAAAAAATACATTAGCGCTGAATACTCTCAAATGTGGGTCAGGTTTACGGAGCTAGTATTTCAGGAAAAGAGTTCTTTTTATTTGGTTGAAATCTTGTTACCAGAGCTGGAAAATTTATTATGATTCCCTGGAATGCCTATGTCAGATTATTACGCTTAAATAAACCAATAGGAATTTTATTACTTTGGTATCCCACCGCATGGGCACTTTGGATGGCAAATCAGGGCTTTCCTTCTATTGATTTGCTTATGATTTTTTTATTAGGTACAGTATTTATGCGTTCCGCAGGTTGTGTTATTAACGATATTGCTGACAGGCATATTGATAGGCATGTAGCCAGAACCCAATTTCGCCCCTTGACTGCTGGAGAGGTCAGCTTGTCTGAGGCATTTATTTTATTGTTTATATTACTTTGTGCCTCATTGCTTTTATTATTAAAACTTCCAATCAATTGTTTTTATTTTGCGGTTATTTCCGTGCTAATTACTTTTTTATACCCATTTTGTAAACGATTTTTGAATGCTCCACAACTGATATTAGGTTTGGCTTTTTCCATGGGTATTCCTATGGCATTTATTGCCTCAGGGAAAAATTTAAATAGTGATTTTATTGTATTGTTTTTAATTAATTTTTCCTGGATTATCGCTTATGACACGATGTATGCGATGACTGACAAAGCCGATGATTTAAAAATAGGAGTCAAATCGACTGCAATATATTTTGCAAGTTATGATAGATTAATTATTGCTTTGTTACTGATTTTTCTGCATTCTTTATGGTTGGTATGGGCAATAAATAAGAACGCAGAATGGTTTTTTTATTTGTTATGGTGTACTGCGGCTGGAATACTGACTTATCAACTAAAGTTAATTTATGCAAGAATACCTAAAAATTGTTTTAAAGCATTTTTAGTGAGTGGTTATTATGGATTAGTAATGTGGTTTGCCGTTGGATTAGCATTGATTTAAATAATATGTCCTCTCAACCCTAATAGAAAATTTGTTGTGCCAAATGATTATGGGTGTCGGAAAATTCCTTCATAAGACAGGCTTTAGAAGAAAAAATCCAACACCAACCCATATTTTGAAACAGGAAGGCTAATTAATATACATCGCTTCCATTATCAGCTACAACTCGAGTGTGTCTTCCATAAATTACCAGAATTTTTTGCTTGTTCTTTAATTTCAAGTCTTCTGCTTGTACCACTGAAATAATGGTGCCAGAGTTTAACTTGATGACGTATTCGACACCATGTGTTCTATTATAACCACCATCTATCAAATTAGAATCAGCACCGCCTTTTACATGCAGATTGGCATCAGCGTTTTGACGATGTAAATTAACTGGTCGTTTGGAAATAATCACACCCGGAATAACCTTTTTTATTTTGCCTATCTCATTTGCATCATATTCACCGGGAGGAAGTTCATTGCTACAACTTACAAGTAGCAAACCCAATAGTAATGATGAAATGGATTTAAATATGATTTTAGTCTTCATGATAATTTAAACTCCAATGCTAATTAATTCACTATGACTAGTTATTCTAACTGAGATTCTTAAAATTATTAATTAATTTTTATTCACTTCCAACACAATGGTGGCAATTAAACAAGTTTTCGGGATCATAATGGTGTTTAATTTGTAATAATTTCTCATAATTGGATCCCCATAAAGCCCTTTGCCAATTTTTTAAATTGTAATCGGCCTCATTTCCATAGGTGCCCGAATCAGGATTCAGAGCAGATATTAGCTTCATTGCTTTTTTTGCCTGTTTAGCTGAAAACCGTGCTTTATCTAAATCAGGTTTGTGCTCAGGCAACTTGGGAAAGACATATTGTTGCCCCCCAATTATTGTTATCAAGGCTGCTGCATCCAATACGGAAGGGTTCATTGATGTTTTTCTTTGTCTCTCGATTGCTTGCTGAGACGCCCCTGCCAAGCCTTTGTTAAAATGCAAAGACAGTTTGGTCAGGCGAGATGCTTCAAACAAAGCGTTAGATAGTTTATTCGAAAATTTTTCTTGAAAGAGGGTATAGGGCAAATAACCGGATTGGTAGTGAGTTAAATAGATAGAAACTTCTGACTGATTACCAGACCACCAAAACTCTGGATAAGGGATATTTTTTCGCTTATCAATTACAATATGATCAGGTAGATTTTTGCTTAGATAATCGTAATCCCAGAATTTTCTTGCAGGTAGTACCAGGCTGTTTATTGTAAATTGATAATGTTCAGGTTTTTGGGATAACCAAGTTTTAAATGGTTGCCATAATCTATCAACCTGAGTTTTGCTCATCCCTTGAAAAACCAATGCCAGCTCTATTTTGTTATCAGGGCCTAATATGACTTGTTCTCCCCAATGTTCATTATGAAGTCTTTCTCTGTAAAAAATAATAAAATAATCTATGAGATTCTTAAAATCCTGCTCTGTTTTTGCTGTAATACTTCCTGTTAATGCTCCAAATGTTGCTGGCAATTCATGCGTTTCCAATGTGACTTTACTTACAATACCATAAGTTCCGCCGCCACCTCCTTTCAATGCCCAATATAAATCCTGGTTTTGGCATTCATTGGCAATCAAAATTGAACCATCAGCGATAATTACTTCTGCTTCTAAAATTCCCCCTGCACCGGTTCCATATTTTTTAGAAAAACTCCCAAATCCTCCACCTTGAATAAATCCCCCAGCAACTCCAACGGAAGTACAGCCTCCGCCCTGAACATAGCGCCCCTGGTTTACAGTAACCTCTTTATAAGCCTCTATCCATCTGGTACCTGCTTCAACAGTTACCGCAGGAACACCCTTATGATTTGCAGAACAACCATTTGGGACGAAATGTTTCTGGAACTGTATTTCTCGCATGTGATGTGTCCAAATCAGCAAAGAATCAGGAGCATTGGATCTTCCAAGATAGTCATGACCAGTGCCTTTGACAACTAGTTTGATATGATGTTTTCTAGCAAATTTTACTGCATGAGCAATTTCCTGCGCTGTTTTTGCTGCAACTATGTATGGGCTTATTTCTGAATCCCATGCCTCAAACCAGCCGGTGGACTGGGTTGCGGTAGGTTGTGTTTCCAAATAAAAGGGATTTTTTATTTCCTCCAGGGTATTTTTACAACCATTACTTTTGGGATCTTCAATGCAAGGTGACAGATAGTTCCTGGCTTTTATTAAATGGCCATTTATTTTTTTGTTTAGTTGCTCCCATTCTTTGGGGGTTGGCCAGCATGGTTGGTTAGGGAGGCAATAAGATGATTTATTGTTATTTACTGGCGCTTTTGCGTGAGAGAATGTTATTAAAAAGGTAACAATAAAGCAGTTAAATAGCATTATCCATAATTTCATTGCAAGAGCTCTCCCTGTTTGCATGCTGACATATTAACACATAGACTGTGCGTTCATGACAATAATTTCTCAAGCAGAGTACTGGCTCCAATACGAAACCAATCCTTATGAATCGCTTTGCCCATAAGTAATTCAGCCAGTTGAGCATATTGTTGAGCCTGAAGAGGCGTTTTAATCCCTCCTGAAACCTTTATTCCACAAGAGGATGCATAAGTTGAATCCATAACAGCACTGACTATAGCAAATACTGCTGCCAGAGTTGCACCCTGAGGGGTTTTTCCAGTCGAAGTTTTGAGAAACCGTCCACCAAGAGCAATGATTTCTGAGCTAAGCTGATAAATGCTTTCCATATCTGGAAAAAGGCCAGTTTCTAAAATTATTTTTAAGGTAAGTTGATGTTTCTTGCAGGTTTGAATAATGACATCACAATGATTTAACGCTTTTTGCTTATTTCCTCTTAAGTAATACTGATAGGGTAGTACATAATCTATTTCATTAGCACCCAGTTGAATGGCATTATCTATCTCTGCCAGGGAAACCAGCAAATCATCATTCCCAAGAGGAAAATTGATAACAGTTGCTAATTTAATTTTGGAGTTAGGCTTAAATACATGAAGATGTTTGGGTAGCACGCAAATAGCTGCAACATTATTTTGACAGGCTTGGCTCTGTAATTGATGCAATGCTTCAAGAGAAGCATCCGCCTCTAGTAGTGTCAAATCAATGCAATGCATCAACTGAGCATTCGAAATAGATGTAATATCCTGGTTTGACAGGAGCTTGTCCAATAGATCATTAAAATGCTTATCCAAACTCACGATAATTCCAAAATATACTGTTTAATCAAAGTATTAAGTTTTTCAGCGGCACTAGAAGCCATTTTGACAACGGATTCATGGCTATGACTGGTTTTTGCAAGGCCAGTTGCATAATTTGTTATGGTTGCAATAACAGCGACACGCAAGCCACAATGATTGGCGACTAAAACTTCAGGCACAGTTGACATCCCCACTGCATCAGCTCCCAGCAATTTAAAGGCACGAATTTCAGCAGCTGTTTCATAGTTTGGTCCCAAGACAGAGATATAAACCCCCTGGTGTAGTTTAATCGAGTGTCTTTGAGCAATATCCAATAATGCATTGCGCATGGTAATGTCATAAGCATTATCTAAAGGATAAAACCTGGGTCCAAACTCATCATCATTCGGACCAACCAGGGGATTTCCGGGTTGAAAATTGATGTGATCGGTAATTAACATTAATTCACCCGGTCCAACTTCTTCTTTAAGTGAACCAGAAGCATTTGTTGCTATAAAATACTGGCAACCTAATAGCTTTAAAGTTCTTACATAGGTTTTTACTGCTTCATGATTTTCCATGCTTTCGTAAGTATGGGCTCTGCCTTGTAAGCAAATAACCGCAGTAGATCCATAATATCCTAAAATTAATTTTCCTCCATGCCCCTGTACTGTAGTTCTGGGAAATCCTGGGAGTTTTTCGTATTCAATAGCAACTGTATCTTCTAACTCTTCGGCAAATTGGCCTAACCCTGAGCCTAATACTACACCCACTTTTGGTTTAAATGATGGACATGTTTTTTGAATATATTCTGCTGCTAAATGTGGGTAACTGATAGTGGATATTGAAGTCGTCATAAAGTCGTCCGATTAAGGGTTAAAATCAAAAGCCAAGGGTAGTAATTCATTAATGGTAATACTATGAAATATTGTTTCTTTATTACAGAGATGTACCATGGTATCAGAGGATGAAAACTCATGAATTCTTTGTCGGCATGCACCACAAGGAGAACATAGCAAATTGTTTGCAGCTAATACCACAATGCTTTTAATTTTTCGCTCACCTGCGGTAACCATATTACAAATCGCTGAAACTTCAGCACAGGTTGTTAGCCCATAAGAAATATTTTCTACATTGACCCCTGTATAAAAATTATTTTTATCAGTGCATATACAGGCAGCTACTGAAAATTTGGAATAGGGGGCATAAGCGTTGACTAGCACCTTATGCGCTTCATTAATCATGTTCGAAGTTAATTTATCCATTGTCACACCCTCATCATTGGCGTGCAGAATATACTAAATTAATACTGTGGTTTACAAGTACGAGAGGATAAATCCATTTGAAGATCTGGAGACGGTTCTTTCATTTTTACATCATGTGGCGTAAAGTGAAGTGGCCTGGTTCCATGATAAGGTTCTGGGGTAGGATTGGGCTCCAAAGTAATTTTTTTCTCCAAATCATTGCTCATTTGTTTGTAGCTTTCATCGATAGTGATATCAGGCTGAGAGTCGCCAAATTTCGATTCGATCCAATATTCAAACGCTAACGCTCCCACTCCAATACATACAATAGTTGTAACTATAAGTAAGGGTATAGTCATTACTGGAATAAAGAAAGCGACAGTAGTTGAGACTGCCGTAATGAATCCTATTAAACTTATGGATAAAGCATAAGACACATAGGCATTTTGGCGGTCTTTGGAAAAATTTTCTTCATGGCTGGGTGGATTATTTAATTTGTTGTACTCACCAATTGTCCAAACAATATTACTGCCAAAAAACAGCCATCCTGAAAGAACAAGCATTATTGGGGAAAAGATTGCCATCATGCTGATAGATGTTGCGACGAGCCCTAGAGCTGCGGCATAAAGATATTGTTCTTTAAATTGAGCAAACTCATACCACTCCTGCATCTTTTTATCTTGGCCTGGGTAAAAATGACTTGCAATAAACCACAAGCTATAGCCAACCAGGTAAAACAAAAGTGAAATTAGATTCAGAGCGGAAGAAACCACGGCAATGGGAAGGTATTTAATTTTTGAAATTACAAATCCAGATATAAAGAAATAATTACTTGCGTTATTTAATTTTGTATCATTGCTCACAAAATGGCATTCCAATTATTTTTTAGATTCATTTTACTTAAATCTATAGGTTTTATCCAGTAAACTGGGATTATGAACAAAATGTATAATTATTTGTATGTATACGGAATTAGATAATAAAAATGCAAGTCAAAAATCAATTTTAGTCAATAAGGAGGAACTCGATATATAGAAATCCTATTTAACATCAGCAGGTAAAATGATACGAACAAGCAAACCACCTTGCTCTCTATTTTTAGCAATAATTTCTCCTTGGTGTAATGCTACAGCCCTAGCTGCAATTGCGAGCCCAAGCCCATAGCCACCGGTTTTTTTTGTTCTGGAGGTATCCACGCGGTAGAAAGGATTAAATATTTTTTCCAGTTGATCTTCGGGAACCCCAGGTCCTTTATCATTAATATCAATATAAACTTGATCTTTGTTTTTATCATAGCTTGATGAAATCAGGACCTTTTCATCTGGAGGAGAATAGTGTGATGCATTACGAACAATATTTTCTATAGCTCTGTGTATTAGGCGTTGGTCAATATTTAATTCACAAGGTGTAATTATTCCAGCTTGTATTCTTATAGAATTGTGACTGAACTCATAATTGGCATCACTTATAACCTGTGCAAGCAAATCCGCGATATTTGTTTGGGATAAATGAAGTTCTGTTGTCGATTTTTCTAAACGAGCAAAATCGAGAATTTCGCCTATCAAATCATTAAGTCTGGATGTTTCAATTTCCATGCGGGCAAATTCATTATCAGCCAAATGCTTGGTTTTCTTTTTCCCTAATTCTATGGCGATTTTAAGTCGAGCCAATGGAGAGCGTAATTCGTGGGAAATATCCTGTATTAATCGTTCTTTGGAATGAACAAGCGCTTCTAATTGCTCGGCCATTCGATCGAATTCATTACTTAACTCCGCAATCTCATCTTTACTATGACCTCTGAAGCGACCAACCCGGGTATTTAAATTTCCTTTAGCGATAGATTTTGCTGCCATGCCTAATGAGCGTAAAGGTTGAGTTAAATAACGTGAGAGTAAATAGCAGATAAGCCCACTGATGAATATAGCCAGAGTTAAACGTATTGTCAGTCCAGCCCATGGAATTTGCACAAAATAAGAGATTGGCTTTTCACTGACAGCTGCTAGCCGGTAATATTTTCCAGAAGTTGATAGGATCTCATGGCTAACGACTAATTTCCCTGTTTTAAATATGCCATCACTTGGGAGTTCATCATTTATTAAATTTTCTGAAATTTTTTTTACGGCGTCAGGTGGTTTCTGTGCGCCAATGATTTCGCCGGTGCTGGTTAGTAAATACAGTGTCATATGACGAGAAAGGCCTATTTTATCAAGCCATTTCAAAAGTGCTGATTGTTGGCCTGACTCATAGGTTGCGACAGCTGCATTGGCATAGCTGTCCATGAACATTTCCTCTCGAGCTGGTTGTGATGATTTTTGTGCGATTTGGCTGGTAACCCATGCCGTAGTAAAAATAATTAAAATGGTGGCCAGCCAAAAAGAAACAAATATTTTCCAGTACAGACTACGCATTAAACATGTACCCAAACCCGCGGACAGTTTTGACTAAAGGTTCTCCCTGAGGATTATCGCCTAATTTATTTCGCAAATTGCTGATGTGAACATCGATACTGCGGTCATAAGCAGTGTATTTTCTTCCCAGAGCATATTCGGTGAGTTCCTCTTTGGAAAATGCTTGCCCTGGTGATTTGATTAACATCTCCAAAATATTAAATTCCGCATTGGTTAATTCAAGGAATTTTCCTCCCATAGTCACGTGGCGTTTGGAGCAATCCACAATGATATTATGTTGTTCAATAATAGGTTTGGGAGTTGGGATTTTTTGAGTGCGTCTTAAAATAGCACGCAGACGTGCAACTAACTCTCGTGGATTACAAGGTTTAGGTAAGTAATCATCTGCACCAATTTCTAACCCAACAATGCGATCGATATCATCACCACGAGCAGTTAACATCAATACAGGTGTTTCCAAATGCTCTCTTATTGCCTTTAATACTTCAAAACCATTAAGCTTAGGCAGCATGACGTCGAGTATAATGGCATCAAATACCTGATTTAAAGCTCTTTTAACGCCATTTTCTCCATCATGCACACATACTACATTAAAGCCTTCTGGTTCCAAATATTGGGTTAATAAATCTGTTAGTTCTGTGTCATCATCAATAATGAGAATAGAGCTGCTCATGAATTACTTATCCTTCAACAGTAGAATTTAGTTTCTCGGGACTTCTTTTATCGAGACATTCTAATAACTTTATTCTTCTCGAATCGGCATTAAGAACTTTAAATTCAAAATCATCTATGATTATTACTTCACCTCGTTGAGGTAAATAGCCGAATTTATTTAATACTATGCCACCAATTGTATCATAGGTTTCGTCACTAAAATCAGCGTTGAGCTGTTCGTTAAATTCTTCTATTGGAGTATGGGCTTTGATGATATAGCAGTGTCCTTCATGTGTTTTAATATAGGCGTCTTCATCGATATCAAATTCATCTTCTATGTCACCGATTATTTGTTCAATGATATCTTCAATGGTAACGAAACCTGACACCTCTCCATATTCATCAACAACAATAGCCATATGATTTCTATTACTTCGAAATTCACTAAGCAGACTATCAAGACGTCTGCTTTCAGGTACAAAAGTTACCTGGCGGCAGATGTCCAATAAATCAAATGATTCCATATTTTCTGGTTGATATTTTAACAAATCTTTTGCGTGCAAAATGCCAACCACTTCATCAGAATTTTCACCCGTTACAGGAAAACGTGAATGTCCCGTTTGAGTTACAATAGATATAATATGCTTAAAATCATCATCCTTATTAATGCAAACCATTTGATTTTTAGGCAGCATTATGTCTCGAACACGCATTTTTGAGAAAAGGATAGCTCCCTCAATCATTGCGAGGGTCTCTGAATTAATCAGGGAGCGTATTTGCGCGTCTCTTAATAAACTGACCAATTCTTCCTGATTTTGTGGCTCTCCTTGTAAGAACTGTTTTAAACGAGAAAACCACGACCCACCATCTTCCAATTTATTCAAGTTCATTTTCCTCGACTTCATATGGATTAGCATAACCTAATTCAGCTAGTAATTTAGCTTCGAGCATTTGCATAATAGAGGCTTCTTCATCTTTTATATGATCATACCCTAATAAATGCAACACTCCATGAATCAGGATTAAAGACCAATGTGCATGGAGCGATTTATTGAATTGAGCACTTTCTGCAAGCAACACTTCAGGGCAAATAACGACGTCACCCAAAAGAGGACATTCCAGTTCAATGTTCGCCGGTAGTGAGCAAGGAAATGCAAGAACATTGGTTGGTTTGTTCTTCTTTCTATAGGTATGGTTAAGATAAGTCATTTCTTCAACATCAACCAGACGAACTGTTAGCTCAGCATCCTGCTTATGATCTCTTAGAGCTAGTGATGCCAGCTTGGTGATTTCATCTTCACTCAAGGGCAATAATTTCCCTGTAGCATTTTGTATGTCAATGTGATAGGTCATTTTTTAATCCTTTCCATCTCATTATCATAGCAATCTACGATTTTTGAAACCAAAGGATGTCTGACGACTTCACGACTGGTAAATGTATGAATGCTGATATCAGGAAAATGTCTGAATAATTGAATGGCATGCGCAAGGCCCGAGTCAATGCCTTTAGGCAAGTCGACTTGAGTGATATCACCTGTGATGACTGTTTTAGAGCCAAAGCCCATGCGTGTCAAAAACATTTTCATTTGCATGATAGTGGTGTTTTGAGCCTCATCCAGAATAATAAAAGATTCATTTAAAGTTCTGCCCCTCATGAAAGCTAATGGGAGAATTTCAATGATATCTGTTTGAATCAGTTTTTGAGTTTCTTTAAAGCCTATCATTTCATACAGTGCGTCATAGATAGGCCTTAAGTAAGGTAAGACTTTTTCTACCAGATCGCCGGGAAGAAAACCGAGCTTTTCACCCGCTTCTACAGCAGGCCTTACAAAAATAAGTCTTTGTACTTCGCCTTTTTCAAAACATTCTATTGCTTTGGAAACAGCCAGGTAGGTTTTACCAGTCCCAGCCGGCCCTACGGCAAATGTAATATCATGCGTATTAATAGAATCCAGATATGCGGCTTGTTTGCTGTTACGTGCAGAAATTGATTTTCGAGATAATCTGATATGGTGAGTCATTGCTGTTTGATAATCCTCATTGATTAAGACTCGTAGAGTTTTGGTATCTATAGGTTCGCTAGTTAAAGGATACAATAATTTTAATACTTTTTTTATCTCTTCAAAATGCTCACCTGATTGGCCACATATTATCATGCTATGATTTTTGATCTTTATTGAAACCTTGAAGTGCTGTTCTAAAATTTTTAAGTTACTGTGCAAAACCCCACACAGGTTTGCGAGTTCCCTGGTATTAAGAGGTGGTAATTTGATTATTTCACTGTTTAATGTACTACTCAAAGTTTTTATTAAAGATTAATGACCATACTTAAAGAATAGTGCAAAAGTACTATGTTGTGCAAGTTGTTCAAAGAAAAGGATAGTTTAGTCTTTACAACATCATATTTTTACCTGGTTTTTCTTATATAGAATTGGGTATTTTGAATGGATCCCGTATAAAAAGCTTTGCTTTTTTACGGGATAACGTGCGTTTAGCGACATAAAAGTCATAAAAGCCTTTTATGTCGAACTCACGTTAATTATGCTATACTTCGATTTTTTTAAATTAGCTGCAATTTATGATCGATCTTCATTGTCATAGTTCTTTTTCAGACGGTGCACTGACTCCAGAAGAACTAATAAAAAGAGCGAGTACTTTACAAGTTGAATGCCTATCTCTTACTGATCATGATACTGTTGCAGGATATGACGCTTTATATGACGCTGCAGTCCATACAAACATTAAAATAGTTAAAGGGATAGAACTCAGTACTCGTTGGAAGAAGTATGACATTCATATACTTGGTTACCAAATTAATCACACAGCAGAATTAAAAGAGTTAATTGCTCATCAAAATAAAAGTCGAATAGAGCGTGCTGAGAAAATTGGAGAATCCTTGCATTCGGTTGGTATTGACAATGCTTATGAAAAAGCCAGTCTTTTGGCAGGCCACAAACGGGTGGGTCGACCCCATTTTGCCCAAGTACTGATTAATGAAGGGAAGGCAAAAGATATGAAGTCGGCTTTTAAAAATTACCTCGGGAGAGGCAAGTGCGCCTATATACCTACCTTATGGATTAGCATGCACGATGCGGTCAAAGGTATATCTCATTCTGGTGGACAGGCTGTAATTGCTCATCCACTTAAATATGGATTGACGCGTTCAAAATTGCGTGACTTAATCACGGAGTTTAAAGAGGCTGGAGGTGTTGGCATGGAAGTCGTTTCTGGAGAAATGACAACTGTACAAATTCAAGAAATGGCCGGGATGTGTGAGCGATTTCATTTGCTCGCTTCATCAGGATCAGATTACCATAGTGACGCTCAATCTTGTATAAATCTGGGGCGCCAGAGACAATTACCAATAATATGCACGCCTATTTGGCAAGAATGGAACATGAAACAGGGGACTTTATGAGTCAGTTTTTTGCTTTACATCCAGATAATCCTCAAGCACGCTTGTTGAGAAAAGCAGTTTCAATTATTGAAGAAGGGGGGCTTATCGTTTACCCGACAGATTCTGGCTATGCTTTGGGCTGTAGTTTGGGCAATAAATCAGCCCTGGAGCGTATTCGCCGCTTACGCCAATTGGATAAGCATCATAATATGACCCTGGTTTGTCGTGACTTATCCCAGTTAGGTACTTATGCAAAGGTTTCTAATCCAATTTTTAGATTATTGAAGGCTTTTACTCCAGGCTCTTATACCTTTATTCTTAATGCTACACATGAAGTGCCTCGTTTGATGCTCCACCCAAAACGAAGAACATTGGGGTTAAGAGTACCTGATAACACGATTACTTTGTCTTTATTGGAGTGTCTGGAAGCCCCTTTAATGAGCACCACTTTAATTTTACCAGGAGCTGAAGCGCCATTAAGCGAGCCTGAAGCAATTAAAGATTTATTAGGCAACCAAATTGATTTAATAATTGATGGTGGAAATTGTGGTCATGAACCCACTACAGTAGTAGATTTAACTGGAGATTATCCGATAATTATAAGAGAGGGAAAAGGAGATCCTGAACCCTTTAAGTAATGGAATACAGTCGCGGTTTTGTTAGTATTTAGTAAAAGAGAATTTTATGTGCTCCTACCAGACTAGAGCTGACACCATTGAATTTTATTTTGTCCAGTTAGCTTTTGATTATTAATCTCATGTCTCTAATCTTGATAAAATTTGGATAAAATATGATTGAAGCAAGCATCAGGTTAGAATTCAGGGAATAAAGAAATTTTTGTATTTGAAATAATTGATTAATTTATAACAAGAAGAGGAAATTGATGTCAGCACTGTTTACTTCCAATAAGCGAGTCGTTTCTGGAATGCGGGTCAGTGGAAGATTGCATTTAGGTCATTATCATGGTGTTTTAAAAAATTGGATAAAATTACAACATCAATACGATTGTTTCTTTTTTGCAGCAGATTGGCATGGCCTAACAACACAATATGAAGACCCCAATTTTATTGAAAAACACCTCTGGGATATGATTATTGATTGGCTAGCTTGTGGAGTTAATCCAGGCTTGTGTAAGATATTTATTCAATCCTGGGTTCCAGAGCATGCTGAATTACATTTACTTTTGTCCATGATCACTCCTTTAGGTTGGTTGGAGCGAGTTCCTACTTATAAAGATCAGCAGGAGAAATTAAAAGAAAAAGATTTATCAACCTATGGTTTTTTGGGATATCCATTACTACAAAGTGCTGATGTACTTTTATACCACGCGGATTATGTTCCAGTGGGTGAAGACCAAGTGGCTCATATTGAGTTAACACGAGAAATAGCCCGAAGATTTAACTATCTTTATGGTAGAGAGGCTAATTTTGAGGAGCTGGCTGCTGCAGCAATCAAAAAGATGGGTAAAAAGAATGGGAAAATTTATACCGAATTACGCAGACAATTTCAGGAGCATGGCATCCACGAATCGATTAAGACAGCACAAGCGCTTTTAGAAGATCAGCCTAATTTGTCGATTGGAGATAAAGAGCGATTGTTGGGATATTTGGAAGGAAGTGGCAAAATTATATTAAACGAACCACAGCCTTTGCTTACGGAAACTGCAAAAATGCCTGGTCTTGATGGGCAGAAAATGTCCAAATCTTACCATAATACGATCATGCTAAGAGATGAGCCAGCTTTAGTTGAAAAGAAAATTCTGACTATGCCCACGGATCCGGCGCGTGTTAAACGTACAGATCCAGGAGAGCCTGAAAAATGTCCTGTTTGGCAATTCCATAAAGTGTATTCTAATGAGGAAGTAAAAGATTGGGTGCAAAAAGGTTGCCGAACAGCAGGAATTGGTTGCGTTGACTGTAAGAGACCAGTGATTGGTGCTATCCATCAAGAACTTAAACCAATACAGGAAGCGATTTCAGATTATGAAGCTGATTTAGGTTCGGTAAAACGTATTGTAGCGGAAGGAAGCGAAGCGGCCAGAGAAGAAGGAAACAAGACTTTAAATACGGTCAGAGAAGTCATGGGGCTTGATTATTAATGAATATCGATTTGCAGCCTGCGCCTGTAGTCAAAGCGGTGGTGGATGGTAAGGAAATTACTCAGTTTCCAGAGGATTTATATATTCCTCCTGATGCATTGGAGGTATTACTGGATTCTTTTACCGGGCCATTAGATTTATTGCTGTATTTAATCCGCAAGCAAAATATTGATATTCTTGATATTCCCATGACAAGTATAACCAACCAGTATTTACAATATATCCAGCTCATGGAAAATCGAAGAATGGAGCTGGCTGCCGAGTATTTATTAATGGCTGCCATGTTAGCTGAAATCAAGTCACGTTTATTATTGCCAGTTACACCAGATTCAGAGGAGGAGGAAGAAGATCCACGTATGACTCTGGTAAGACAGTTGCAAGCTTATGAGCAAATAAAACAAGCGGCTGAATTATTGGATGGATTGCCAAGACAAGACAGAGATAATTTTACAATTCAGGTTAATCCAGACGAGGTTGAAGCAATTAAAGTTTATCCTGAAGTTGAGTTATCTGAGTTAGTCGAGGCTATGAAAATTTTGCTAAAACGTGAAGAGCATTATTCCAAACATCAAGTTTCCAGGGAATTAATGTCTGTTCGTGAACGAATGAGTCGTATTCTCTTTCAATTGCAGCATCAAAAAATTTTGGAATTTGGCCAATTATATACTCTTGAAGAGGGAAGGATGGGATTGGTTGTGAGTTTTTTAGCTATTCTTGAACTGGCTAAGCAGTCTTTATTGATCATTACGCAAACTCAGCCATTTTCACCTATACATTTGCAGGCTGCATGAGATGATTGACAATGAATTAAAAAATATTGTTGAAGCTTTGGTATTATCCAGTAATGAGCCCGTTACTTTAGAAAAAATACAAGAAACCTTTGATGAGTGGCAAAGACCAACACTAGAAGATTTGCAGGCTATAATAGAGAGCTTAAAGGTAGATTATTCTTACCGTGCTTTTGAGCTTATCCAGGTTGCAGGTGGTTTTAAGGTACAAACAAAATCCAAATATGCCACTTGGGTTGCTCGTCTCCAAATCGAGAAGCCAGCAAAGTATTCGCGCGCACTGCTTGAAACTTTGGCAATAATTGCTTACAAGCAACCTGTTACGCGCGCTGATATTGAAGACATTAGAGGAGTTGCCGTTAACAGCCAGATTATAAAAACGTTAATGGAAAGGGAATGGATTCGTATAGCAGGCTATAAGGATGTAGTAGGAAAGCCAGCTGTTTATACAACGACAAAAGAATTTTTAAATTACTTTAACTTAAATTACTTAAGTGAACTTCCTCCCTTACCTGAAATAATGGATACATTAACCTTGCACGAGGCAACCCAACCTATAAAAGAGTGTACGCAAAATGAGCAGTGAAAGATTACAGAAAATATTAAGTCAAGCCGGACTTGGATCTCGTCGTGAAATGGAGCGGTGGATTGATAATGGTTGGGTGCAGGTTAATGGCAAACCAGCTAAACTGGGAGATTCCGCTGGCCCTAGTGATAAAATTAGCGTCAAAGGAAAGTTGATTCCCAACCCTTTAAAAAGCAAACAAAACATCCGGGTTCTTCTTTACCATAAACCTGTCGGTGAAGTATCCAGTCGACATGATCCAAAATTTGAAAAAACAGTATTTGATAATTTACCGCATCTTAGACAGGGGCGTTGGGTGCAAGTGGGGCGCTTGGATTTAAATACTTCCGGCTTGCTCATTTTTACTAATAATGGCGAATTGGCTAACCAACTCATGCATCCCAAGTATGGTTTGGAAAGAGAGTATGCCGTACGAGTTCATGGTCAAGTCAGCCAGGAATCTTTAAATAACTTATTGAAAGGGGTTATGTTGGATGATGGTTTGGCAAAATTTACCAAAATTCAATTTCGTGGAGGAGAAGGAACAAATTCCTGGTACCATGTGACCCTTAATGAAGGAAGAAATAGAGAAGTACGTCGATTGTGGGAGTCTCAAGGTGTTGAGGTTAGTCGATTAATAAGAATCCGTTATGGCATGCTTACAATGCCCAGATTTTTATCCAGAGGGCAGTTTTATGAACTTACCCCAAAAGAAGTGACTGAATTTCTTGATTCATTACCCAACGAATTGTCTTAAATGATTTAAAATCAGATGTTAGATTTCGTTGTATTCACTATATCAACTGTCTTGAAAAGAATGATGACTTTCTGGACAGTTATTTTTGATTAATCCTATCCTCACATGTATAAACATATTCAAAGTTGAAGAAATTTTAGGGAACGAAAATTTAACATCTGAAGAAGCACTGGAGCAATTTACATGGCTTTCCAAAAAATGCTGAATCCAGATCTGAAAATCTACGCAAGATTATTTGCCCATGAGTTTGAAAAGAGAAGTAATGCCTAATTCATCAAATGTTTTAAGGCATATGGAAAATCACTTTGCCTTGACTACCTGTGAAGATATAAAAAATATCATGCAACCTTTGCTCATAAAACATGGTATGACAGTCTTTAATTATTATCGAATTTACTTTGATAGTACTGTCATTAGACTCTCCACAGACCAAAAATGGACTGAGCATTATTTTAAAATGAACTATCTGGAGACACTGACTATTCCAGAATCCTATTTAAAAAAACCGCTGAATTATTATTTATGGCTAACGGATGACTGTCCTTTGATGCTCCAAGATGCAGCAATAAATTTCAACATGGCCAATGGTATATCTATTGCTAAAATAAACCATGATTCTATAGAATATTTTTGTTTTGCAAGTACACGTGATAATACAAGTATTGTTAATAACTTTTATCTCAATAATCTGGATGTTCTAGAACAATATAGTCTTTACTTTAAAGATCAATTTAATTCAATAATAAGTCAATTCGAAAAAAATAAAATAATACTCCCCTATAATGCTACTTGTTGTCAGAGCAACAAAATTAATAAGGAATTAAAAAGATCCCTTCTTTCTCCTCGTCAAAAGGACTGTGCAAAACTCTTATTGCAAGGAATGAGTTATAAGGAAATTGGGAAAATACTCCAATTATCAGCTAGAACTGTTGAAACCCACGTTAATCAATTAAAAACAAAATTGGGATGTGATAATAAAGCTGAATTGATTCTTCAATTGAACGGAATAATTACAAGATAAATAGCTATTTTATCCGTGATTTTACGGATATTCTCTGAATGTTACTTTAAGTATTCTTTATGTTTTTATACAAGAGAGTACTTAAATGCAGAATAAAGTTAAATTCCCAATTCCTTTTCTAATTGGACAGCAGCATTGCTTCTCGTCTCTACGTAAGGCTTTATCAAAGAGTAGAAATAGTCCCCGAACAAAAAAGCTTAATCACATTTGTGTGTAAATATGGCTTGAGAGGATATTCGAATACGGCAAGGCCTGAGTTTTTTCTTTGCTATGCCCATAATTTATAAAATTTTGAAAATATTATTTCAAGACTGATCATTGGGTGCAGAAAAAATTGAAGGTGAATTGAAATTGCGATAACGCGTCAAAAAGAGAATGTTGTAAATGAAAGAAAAAATGATATTAGACAAGTCAAATATTATAAATGCTATTTTTAGTAATCTTTCGGCAGATGAAATCAGGAAAGTCAAAGGCGTATCGCATGCTTTTTATGACCGGGCCACTGAGTATTTAACAGGTCATCTCGAGAATGAAAATTTTCACCTTAACAGAGTTATTCCACCTTCTGATGCGATACAAAGAGAGCAAAAAATTGAATTTTGTGCTAAATCCTTGCAAGCACTTATTTGTAGTATATCTGAAGGAGAAGAGGGAAAGTCTGAGAATTTGCATAAATTTAATAATATGATGGAAAAAATACGCAGTGCTGTACAATCTAACCTGGGTTTAAGTCGTGTTCAACGAGAAACATATGAAACTTTCCATCCTATTTATGTCAAACTCGGAGCGCCCAATTTTCCAATTAATGACGAGGGGGAACTTGATCCAGGCAGCATTGTTTATCGAACTGATCATGTTAAGGGGAGAGATGAAAGAAAATCATCATGGCTAGTATTGTTGAAAGATGACTCAAATGAAGACGGACTTTCCATTTGTTTTGATACTAAATTTCGTAAATATCTACTACACATAGATGGTGCAGGTCATGTTACCTCTCAATTAACACTTAGATGGAATGCTATTTATGACGATTTATTGCCTGACACTGTTATGCAGCAACCACTTAGATCTTTTACTCCCTGGCAGCGGCATGCTGAGGCAAATTTTTTTAATGGACGTTCAACCAATAAAATATTGGGGTTATTAACAAAAAATTACCCGGAAATATTCAACTATGATCCTACCTCTTATTTTAAAGAGGAACCTGTCTTTAGTGTTGAATTAAATAGAAATGCTCCAAAAAAGCTATCAACAGATAAAAAGAATATTTACTTAACTTTAGATGAATCTTTTTTTAAAACGCCAAATGGTTTTGAGAATGGTTTAAACAGACAGCCAATATTGGCTGTGATAAAAACAAACTCCTCACTCAGAGGAGATTGTTTTTCTGTGGTACCAGCCATTTACGAAAAACAGAAGCTTCATATTCTAATTAAGGGACATCAACAGCAAACTAAGGTAGTTGATGTTTTTCATGCAAATTTTAAAACAGGAGAACTCCTGTCATGGGAGTTGCTTGACGATGTTTTAATTTTCGGAGAACCCTCGACAGAGTACAAACCTGCATTAACTGATTTAAATCTTTTATCCGATCAACAATCCGAGTTAATGTCTCATGTTTCAACGGCACCAATGGTAAGAGGAAGCGGGCCTGGCGCCCGACAGTATTGGTTAAATGGGTTTTTCAAAAGCACAGTTTATAGTGAAATGATTGTAATAGCTGAAATTTTCAATAGACGGTTTATGAGCACACCGTTAGCGTCCTTGGAGCAAACACTTAATCATTCAGATGCAACAAAAAGCTTTTATCGATTGCAATTTAGTCGTCAGGAATTAGAAAAGGCTAAAGAGTTTGTTTTTCAGTTGGCTATCCCCAATGAATTTTCCAAGCAAGAAGATTTTGACTTTTTTTATGGTGAGCACGGCAATAAATTAGAAGAAACAACAAAGCTTGCTATTCTCATGTTAAAAAGAATGGTGCCCAAAGAGTTTCATCATAAAATTCGTATTGGTATTAATATGTGCTGCCCTGCTGCATCAGTGGAAAACATTGGTTCAGGCTTTGGTTTGCGTAATAAGCCTGATTTTATAGAGCGCATTGTTAAAGCGATAAAGGATGCTGATTCAAACTTGAAAGTTGAATTTAAAACTTTAATGTTATCACATGAAGACGGCTATGGTGATGGTGATCAAATATCTGGTAATACAAAAAATATCTCGGAAATTCAGAATGAATGTCTCACACGAATAGTTTATAAAACGAAGGCTAATAGATTGGTGTATCAAGGAAAGCCACGCAATATTGAAACTTATAACGTAGATGCAGTGTCGTGTATTATTAGAGAGGTCAATACACCAAAGGAATTCCAGTTTGGGTATAGCGGAATGGTAGCTACTATTACAAATCATGATATAAACCAATTAGGTTATAAGGTTGTCGGTGAGCCACATTACAGTGTACAAAGTATTCTTGAAAAAATTAAAAAACAATTAGGGGAAGTTCCAATTGAATTTGAAGTGATGCTAGGTCGAGTTTTGCTAGGCTCAGCATGGGTTTTACAAGGAAGATATGCCAGTGATGCAGAAATTCTTCTACATACGTTGTTTCAGGCAGCGATTGAGCAAGAATGGGCCAGGGGGATGGGGCGATATGGTATTGATATATATCAAATTCAAGTTCTATATAATATTCGACATATAACTAATGATAATTATAGGAATTCTCTAATTAATAAAATATTTAATGCTCAATCTACAGAGGAAATAATTGATAAGATATTTGAACTATACTTCAGCATTAAGAAGAAAGGGGAATGCAATATTTTACAGCTTCAAAGACTTGAAAAAGCGGTATTTGCTGCAATACCTAATAGCAAAGCTCTTCAACAATATAAATTAATTACAGAGTCAAACTCAAAATCGAGGGCAGGTTTTCAATTTTTCTCAAATAAAGATAAGAAGCAAACACTAGAGGAAAAATCTGTCTTCACTCCTTAAGATAGTATTGTAAATTAAAGTATGGTTGATATTGATAGTTACATTAGATAGTTATTCATGGTTTAAAAAGTTCTTAACAGGAAATAATGAGAAAGATGAAAAACAATGATAAGTCTGTTATTACTGTTGATTTAAATGATCCGGTGAAGAGTCTGGAATATCTTGAAGAGGCTTTCCAGATTGGTACTTTTATTCTAAAAAATTCGCCGGTAAATTTCAAAAGATTAGCGAAAGTTTTATCTGATCTGGACACATTTTACAATTTGGATTTTAAAACTAAAATCGATATTTCCGGACAAATTTCTGGCGGTGGTGCAACCAGAGGCTATTTTCCACTGGGTGTAGAAAGTGGTCTTGTTGATGTATTTGAAAAAAAGGAATCTTACTCGTTTGGGTGGCCTGATAATGAAATCCCGGATTCAGATGCCTCAAATTTATCATTAGTTGCTCCCAATATCTATCCTGATCATGGTTATATCAACCCAGATGATATTAATGGATTGATAAAAGATTTTGCCAATGCAGCAAAAAAATTATCCAGGTTAATTGAAATCATCCTCTTCAATGGAAAAACTGTCTTACCGATCGATGAATCTTCAGATTTTCAATCGTTGTTACGAAGCTTCAGGTATTACAAAAAGACAGAATTTGACCCTCCTAATACAGGAGCAAATTCGCTTCACACAGATTGGAACCTGATTACTTTGGTATATGCAGATGCAGATGGGTACCAATATAGAGATAATGAGGGTAACTTTCAAAACATAATCCCTGAAATGGAAGATTGCCTTATAGTTAATTTTGGAGATTTTTTATCAGCTTGGACTGGTGGAAAAATTGTTAGTCCTTGGCATCAGGTAGTTGAGGCAAAGAAAAAAGATGTAAGAAATTCTTTAGTCTTCTTCTATTATCCAGCAGCCTCTAGCTCAGCTGTTAAAAATCCTATATATAATCAAGGTGAGCCTCTTAGTTTGTTCGTTGATCAGTCTGATCCTTTAAATAGGTTATGGGACTTTTCTAAAATAGAAACCATGAATGAAATGTATGCGGGAAAGTGGAAACAAGTGAGTAGAAAATAGGATTCAGCTTAAGTCATTAAGCAATGATTATCATAACAAAAAATAAAAAAATACCCTTGGCTGGTATATTTTTTGTTCCCCAAAAAAATAGGGTTATGCTGTATATTAGGAATCATTGTTCTCTTCTAATCTCAAGAGGGATTAGATTTTAGTATATTTACAAATGAGCTCACTTGTCTCAAGAATATGGCCTTGCATAGCATATTCAACGTCTTTCTTTGTTGCTTTTTCATCCAGAGATAAAAAAGTATCCAAAGCATATAACCTAAAATAATATCGATGTGTTCCGCTTGGTGGGCATGGTCCGCCGTAACCTGTTTTGCCCCAACTATTCTTAACGCTTATCGCTGAGTCGGGTACATCTATCGCTGCATCCAGTTCGTTATAACTTGCCGGTATGTTGAATAAAACCCAATGAACCCATAATCCTCCTAACGCATCCGGATCATCCATAATTATGACAAAGGATTTGGTATTTGGCGGAGCGTTTTCCCAAGCAAGCGGTGGAGGACAATCCAATCCATGGCAAGTAAATTCATCAGGAATAAAATCGTTATGCTCAAATGCCGGGCTTGTTAGTAATAAACTCAAAATACTCTCCTTATCTCTTTCGGATACAGCATTGTGAATCTTAACTTTTTGTTATTTTTCCCTACTACCCTTAAATTATATTAGCATGGTAATTTTGGATCTGCCATTCATCAAAGCGATAAAGAAATTGAAAATATTGTTCTCTTCATTGACTCTTACTCCTCCTACTCATTAGTATATAAATCTCTTAAATATTTGTCTCAACTAAAGAGTTTTAAGAAGGTATATATCTTGACATCTTACCAAGAAAGACAAGTTAAAATCCCGGGTTTTACTATTGCTCTTAAAATTTGGAATCCCAAAAATCCTAATCCAGTACTGTGTTTGCATGGCAAAATGGATAACGCAGCAAGTTTTGATTTGCTGGCGCCTTTGTTATCAAACAGGCAACTGGTTGCAGTGGATTATCCTGGAACAGGATTGTCAAGCCATTACCCTGAAGGTGTTGTCCCTCATTGGAAAAATGATGCTTTTCTCATGTGTCATGTTATTAAGGCATTAGGATGGAAGAGCTTTGATATTATTGCCCACTCACTAGGTTCTTTCCTGGCAACTGTTCTAGCCATTGCTCAACCTAAACAAGTTAATAAATTGGTATTTTTAGATATTTTAGGACCAACGGTTCATATTATTGAGAACAGTATGGCTTATTTACCCCTAAATATTGAAAGCTATTTAATATCCGGTAAACAACCAAGGACTGTATTTAGCAGTCTGGATGCTGCAATCAAGGACCGTATGAATATTGGTAACATAAGCTATCAGGCAGCTCAAGCCCTGGTTCAAAGGGGTACAAAACAAGATGACGAGGGCTGGGTTTGGACATTTGATCCCCGGTTACGCTGCATTAGCGCAACTATACCTCATGAAGATGAAATTCGAGCCATGTTTCGTGCTATAGACGTGCCGGTTTGCCTAATTCTCGCTAACCAAGGTGTATCTTACCCCGAATCTGTTTTTAAAGGACGTACCCAATCAATAAAAAATTTGACCATTCATAGGGTACAGGGAGGACATCATGTGCACATGGATGATCCAGCCTCTGTCGCAGAAATTATTTCTCAATATTTAAGTTCCAAATAAAACTGGTTTATTAAAGAATAACAAGTATAGATGGACTCTTGCTCTAAATGTTGATGCAGGGATGATTGATAATGAATGATTTTATGATGTATAATTGGGCAATCTATTTAATGGTGGAGCATTAATATGCCTAGATGGTTTAGAAGAATAGTAGATGAGGGAGAAAGGCTGCTTGTCGAAGTAACTGATGAATTGCGTGATGAAAGTGAAGTGCATAAAGCAGTAAGTCAGTTACATTTACGTGTCGAACAAGTTTTAAATGCCAATCGAGCTAGACTTGAAAAACCGGTTATTGAAGCAGCTGAAGGTTTTCTTCATGATCTAGGGGTCATCCTGGAAGAAGATTCCATGTTGAGATTTCCTCATGCACCAGTAAACCAATATCTACTCGCAGAGAAATGCACTGATATTATTTACAATTACAAACCGTCCTTAGAGTCAGCACCAGGGATTTGGAATCAGATCAAGGCTCATATTAATAATTTTATTGAAATAATTTTCGGTTTAGAGAATGTTTTACCAACGACGCAGACTATGTTTGCAAAAGATGTAAGTTTCACCAGATGCAAAAGAAACCTTTCCAGATTAAAGGAGTCACTTGAAAGTGACGCGCCTGATTTGTTGTCTGTGTTGGTCAATGGTTAAATCATCATTGAATTTAATTAATGTCCTTAAGCATTAATTTTTTCTTGAATGACCAGATACTGTATTGACATGCATTGTCTTGGTCATCAAGGTGTCTGGCTTACAAGATACAACTGAGATGGACCTAGGTGGGTGACTCAATCAGTTCTTTTCCATCCTCTTTTTTTAAGCTGGTAAATATCAATCCTGAAAGAATCGTAAGTATCCCTAAAGCAAAAAAGGTTAGATGAAAAATCTTGACTGTTAAAACAAAATGCTGCGAAACCTGAAAAGTGAATAAACTGACCAGTAGGGCAGAAATTGCTACTCCAAAACTTTGGGATAACTGTTGAACTGTGCTCATAATACTTGTCGCATAACTCATATCATTATCGTCAATATTCGCATACGCAAGGGAATTCATCCCTGTGTATTGCAGAGCAATGAAAAATCCATAAAGAAATGTTAAAAAACCAATGTAGATGACAGAAGTGCTTTGATTTATTGTGGCAAAGGACCAGAGAGAAAAACAGACTAAAACGGTATTTAAAAGGAGTAATTTTTTATAACCCAATCTTCGTAAGATGGAGAAAGATAATGGCTTAACCAGGAATACGCCTAATGCCACTGGTGTAAGCAACATTCCTGACAACTGGGGAGAATATTCTAAAATAATTTGGAAGAGCAAAGGTAATAAAAAGGGAATTCCACCAAAACTTAAACGAGTTAATAAATTTCCAAACACGGCAATACGAAATGTTCTTATATTTAACAAAGTAACTTTTATAATAGGATTCCTTTTGCTACGAGAATGTTTGGTATATCCAATTAACAGCAAGGCGGATAAGAGAGTAATTGAAGCGGAGTAAACGATATCCGCTTTCGTCTCACTAAACAAAGACAAGCCTAAAGTCAAGAATGCAAGGCCTGCTCCGAACATTATAAATCCTGATTTATCCAAAGGTGGAACCGATCTGGGCAGGATAGTTGGAAGCAGTTTGTGAGATAAAAGCATGGCGATTATGCCAACAGGGATATTAACCCAAAATATCCACCGCCATGAGAAATAATCAGTAATAATACCGCCTAGTAAGGGACCAAGTAGCATACCTAGCGAGGCAATCATGACGACAATACTCATTTTTGTTATTAATTCGTGACGCTCACAAGTTCTCAGAATAATTAAACGTCCAACAGGCACGGTTAGGGAGCCGCCCACACCCTGTATAATTCTGGCTAATACTAATTCCCAAAGGCTTTGAGTGAATCCGCACCATAAGGAACTTAGAGTAAAGACACCAATAGCTGCTATAAATACTTTTTTTACACCATATTTATCAGCAATCCATCCACTTATAGGAATAAAGATTGCCAAGCTTAAAAGATAGCTAATGAGCGCAAGTTTGAGATCAATTGGATTGACCTCTAAACTATGAGCCATTACCGGGATTGCGGTGTTGATAATAGTTGTATCAATAGCCTCCATAAACATGGCGCATGATACAATGAACATAATAATATTTTTCTTCATAATGCCTGTTTTATGGAAGTTAGAACGTTTAAATTTTATTAACCTGAAACTCTATTAAAGTCACAAGCCCGCTCCAGTATTTTGTCCAATGATGATCATAGTGATCCTTATTATTAACTCGTTTAAGCAAAACGCCGTTTTCAACTTTAAATAATGGAGCTGTATCATTTATCTGTTCAATTTTTGAGTAGTCGGGAAACACATCCATCTCTGGGTAGTGTTCAGGGATAACTCCATTCATAAAAGTACTATGGATACTGTCCGCAGAACGTTGCATGGCGTCTAAGATGACCATTCTTTGTAATTCGGCTTCAGGTTTGTATAAATAGCCATCTCCATAGGCAAGCCAACTTATTCCTTCATGATTCACTACATTTAACCCATGTTGATTATCTTCATTATGCATCAAATTGGCGATAAGAAGATTTAAAACAGAAGGCAGTAATATATCATGTCCTATGGCTCTTCTTGGAGTACGCATGTGCCCTGCAGAAAAAGAATCAGTTAAGTAATGATTTGCAAAGGCGTTTTGAGCATAGGCTAATTCAAGGAGCTTGTGAGCTTCATCGATAAGTCCTTGCTGCTTTTTCTCATAAGCTTTTAATGCTGTTTCTAAAGCAAATCTATGGCCTGTTTTATAGGCTACAAGTGAATCGGGAACAAAGTGATCATAGTTGACTTCAGCTAATTTAATATAATTGCCAAAGGGTATAAAACCACTGATTATACTTCCACCACAAGTCAGTTTGTTTAATTCCTTGCTAATAGCCGAGTCGTGCTGCTTATAATAATCCCAATCATTTGTTCCGTTTTGTTTTGATTTTTCGATCTCTTCAGCCAAATTAGTAAAAAACCGCTCAAGATGAGTTATCTGATTAAGAGGGTTAGAGCAACGTTTGTCTTGCTTGTTACCTAAAGTTCCCAGAGCGTCAAACTGCGCCTGGAAACAAGCTAACCTGTTTTTCTCAGAGCAATTGGATATGGGTTTTGCCGGATTTCCAAACATATCACCACCGTACATCACTATCTCGCCATAACTTAGTTTACTCCCATTGGGTAATCTCAGTTTTACAATACCAGTCTTGCTGTTATGGCTGGGCAAATAAAGTTGAACTCTATCCCCCAGATTTTTATGTTCCAGATTTGCAAAGCCTGCACCAAATTTTTCTAAAAATTGAATGGTCGTTGGTTGAGATATTGTCTCGATAGAAGATGCTTCATTGGCGCAGATGTTATGGCTTATTAACAATGACAAAGACAAAGCTCGTGTGATATTCTTCAACATTATGCATTCCCTTGATTATTTGGCCCTTTATTTGGGCATTTTTTGTTTTTTATATCCATACAACATTCTAAAAATGTAGCATGAGAATTTTGTAATTGATAATTATTTGAGAAACATTTCATGAGAAAAGTTAAGCCAAAATTGAATTTAACCTCACAAACCGCTCGGATCGTAAATTTAAGCCATGATGGAAGGGGGATAGCACGAGTTAATGGCAAAGCAACCTTTATTCAGGGAGCATTACCCGGTGAGATGGTTGAGTTTCAGTATACACGGGTAAAAAAGGATTTTGATGAAGGTAAATTATTATCAATTATCGAGCCCTCTACTCTCAGGGTTGAACCAAAATGCCCTCATTATCAAATGTGTGGAGGCTGTTCTTTGCAACATATGAGTGCCGAGGAACAAATTCGTTTCAAACAATCCCATCTTTTGGATTTGCTATCCAGGTATGGCCATACTGAACCTCAATCAATGTTGTCGCCTTTAACAAGCCATCATTGGAATTATAGAAATAAAGCACGCTTAAGTACTCGCTTTGTAGAAAAGAAACAAAGCACCATGGTTGGGTTTAGAGAGAGAAATAATCCAAGGTTCATTACAGAAATAAATCAATGTCCTATTCTTAATTCAAAAATAGATACTGATATTGTTCATTTAAGAAAGTTAATTGATACGATGGAGGATAAGCAGTGTATCGCACAAATTGAAGTGGCTGCAGGTGATAATGAAGTGGCGCTGATTTTCCGCAATCTAACCCCATTAACAGAGCAAGATGAGTTGAAAATCAGGAAATTTGCGGAACAATTCCAATATAAGGTATTCCTTCAGCCAGGTGGACTTGATTCGGTTTTTTGTTTTTATCCTTCAGATGCCCATGCTTATTTGAGTTATGAGCTGCCCGATTATCAAATAACTTTTCAATTTCATCCCAACGATTTTACTCAGGTAAACGCCGAGTTAAACAGAAAGATGGTAACCCAGGCAATTCAGTTAATGGAATTAAAAAATTCTGATATCGTGCTAGACTTATTTTGTGGACTGGGTAATTTTTCGCTTCCCATGGCTAAACATTGCTCTCGAGTTATCGGTGTCGAAGGCAATAAGAACATGGTTGAAAGAGCCTATATGAATGCCAAGTCTAATCATATTACCAATGTAGATTTTTATGCTGCTAATCTTGATGATGTGATGGAAGTTAGGAATCTGGTTAATACGTCTTTTAGCAAGGTTTTAATCGATCCTCCCCGGTCTGGTGCGCTTGAAATTGTAAAACAAATTGATTCAATTGATCCCGAGCGTATAGTATATGTATCTTGTAACCCGATAACATTAGCTCGAGATACAGATATATTGGTTAATCAAAAAGGTTACGTTTTGATAACAGCTGGGGTAATGGATATGTTTCCTCATACAGCGCATGTCGAGTCTATTGCCTTGTTTCAAAAAGGATAATATGTATGGTAAGAGTAAAAGATACGACTCCGTTGACGCCAGATGGCAGTATTGACGTAGAGATGTGGTTACATCATCTTGGTTCAAAAGGATATTTGGATAATCTCGAACTCGTAAGAGCTGCCTGTACTTTAAGTCAATTGGCTGGGCAGGATCATGCTACTGAAACAGGGCAAACTTGTTTACAACAAGGGTTATCAATGGCTGATTTACTTGCTGACCTGGAAGTAGATCAGGAAACTCTGGCTGCCGCTATTATTTTTGAAAATGTTCATTATGCGGATTTATCTATTGACGATGTTGAAGAGCAATTGGGGCACAATATCGCTAAATTGGTCAAAGGCATAGAAAAAATGAGTGCCATGAACAATTTCCAGGCTTTAAATAAATACCCGCAAAACAAAAATCAAATTGACAATATTCGCAAAATGCTTCTTGCGATGGTTGATGATGTGCGAGTTGTTTTAATCAAGCTGGCAGAGTGTTTATGTATTTTAAGAACAGCAGGGCATCTGTCTGAAACGGTACGTAAACAGCTGGCAACCGAAGCCATGGAAATTTACGCGCCTTTAGCTAACCGCTTGGGAATAGGGGCAATCAAGTGGGAAATGGAAGATTTGGCTTTCCGGCATTTGCATCCAGAAGAATATAAGGCGATTGCCAAGGGATTGAAGGCTAAACGATTGGAAAGGGACAGCTTTGTCAATCGCATTGTCGAACAGCTTGAACATCAGATTCGAGCAACAGGAGCTCGCCACTTTGCCGTTTATGGTCGCTCAAAACATATCCATAGTATTTATAAAAAGATGAAGCGTAAAAATGTATCATTAGACGAGATATATGATGCAACAGCGGTTCGTATTCTGGTAGATACTGAAGCACAATGTTACGAAGTGTTAGGCATGGTTCATACTTTGTGGAAGCAAATTCCAGCAGAGTTTGATGATTACATCATCAATCCAAAATCCAATGGCTATCAGTCTCTTCATACCGCAGTAGAGGGTCCGGAAGGAAGAGTTTTTGAAGTGCAAATCAGAACTTTTCATATGCATGATTTAGCAGAAATGGGTGTGGCAGCCCATTGGAAATATAAAGAGGGCGCGGTATCACAAAAAGAGAGCCATGAGCGCAAAATAGAATGGTTAAGAGACGTTTTGGCGTGGCACCAGGAAATGGCAGCTAATAAAGGTGTCGCAGAAAACGTTACGACTGAGTTTCTTGAAGACAGAGTGTATGTATTTACTCCCGATGGCGATGTGTTGGATTTACCCCATGGGGTGACTCCTTTGGATTTTGCTTATCATGTGCATAGTAATTTGGGACATCGTTGCCGAGGTGCCAAGGTTAATGGTCATATTGTCCCATTGACTTATCAATTGAAAACAGGAGATAGGGTTGAAGTACTGACTGGAAAAGAAATCAAACCATCAAGGGATTGGATTAATCCTCATCTGAATTATTTAAAGACCGCAAGAGCCAAGGCTAAAGTATTGCATTGGTTTAAAATGCAAGATTATGAAGATAATGTGAGAGATGGTCGTGAGTTATTGGAGAAGGAATTAAAATCTTTAGGTATTAAATCGGATAAACTCAATGAAGTTATTACGGCATTGAATTATAAAAAGGCGGATGATCTTTATGCCAGCTTGGGACGAGGTGATATTAAAATAGGTCAAATTGTTAATCGATTGGCACCTCCAGATACTTCAGAACAAAATTTACAGAAGTTTGTAAGACAGCAACAAAAACCAGAGGTCACAGGGAGTGATCTTCGTATTGAGGGAGTTGGGAACTTATTGACATTTATGGCAAGATGCTGCCAACCTGTTCCCGGTGATGAAATAGTAGGATACATCACGATTGGAAGGGGGGTTTCCGTTCATCGAAAAGATTGTCCTAATATTATACATGCCAGTGAAAAGCAAAAGCGACGGTTTATTCAGGTGAATTGGGGTACAGCAACACGGGAAAATTATGTTGTTGATGTGTTGATTAAAGCCTTTGATCGCTCCGAGTTATTGAAGGATGTTACTTCGCTGCTTTCAAATGAAAAAGCCCATGTTTATGCTTTACAGACCCATAGCAATAAACATGAAAATATGGCTTATATCACTTTAACTGTTGAGATCGATGGTTTAAACAGTTTGTCGCGCTTATTAACTAAACTGGAGCAAATTCCTAACGTGCTGGAAGCAAGAAGGCAATTATAGCTTTGGTATATTTAGCCAGAGCCTTCTCAAAAAATTGATATTAGAAGATAAACCCTGCAACAACCGCTCTGTGTTCGCTCAATAAGACGTTATAAGTTCTACAAGCGGCGCCTATCGACATGCATTCGATACCAATTCTTTTTTGCGATAATTGACTGATTAGAGTGGCAGGTAGCGTTTTGCCTGTTTGTAGATGACCAATAATAATTAATTCGGGTTTGCTTCTTAATAATAAATCAATATATGAATTATTAATGTCCTGGATGTCTTTAATTACAAAATCAGTAATGATTTCTTTCTTAGAAACAATTAAACTACTTTCATAAATTATGGAATTAATCTGAATCTTTTTATCGCTGTAAGCTTGCACTGCATGTTGCTCTGCGGTTTCTAGATTGATATTCATGATTTTAAAAAGTTCATTAGTTTATAATGGCTAACAGTATATCACAGAGGTCAATATTATGAGTCAATTTCCACGCATTAAACGCTTACCCCCTTATGTATTTAATACAATAAACCAGCTTAAGATGGAAGCGCGGGCGCGAGGAGAGGACATTATAGACTTTGGCATGGGGAATCCTGATCAACCAACTCCACCTCATATTGTTAATAAGCTTATAGAGGTTGCTCAAAGGCCTGATACGCATCGATATTCAATGTCGAAAGGAATTCCTAGATTACGTCGAGCGATGGCAACTTGGTATCTTCGACATTATGATGTTCATCTGGACAGTGAAAAACAAATATTAGCTACAATAGGATCTAAAGAGGGACTTGCACATTTGGCTTTGGCAATTTCAGGTCCAGGTGATACGGTGCTTGTTCCTGACCCTGCTTATCCTATCCATACCTACGGATTTATCATTGCGGGTGCTAATGTAAAGCAAATTCCTTTAATCGATGAAGTTCAATTTTTGGCTGCAGTAGAAGATGCTATTAACAGAACCTGGCCAAAACCCAAAGCCTTGGTTTTGAATTTTCCGGCAAATCCAAGTACTCACTGTGTTGAATATGAGTTTTTTGAAAAGGTGGTTGATCTTGCCAAGCGTAATAACATTTGGATTATTCATGATTTGGCCTACGCAGATATAGTTTTTGATGGGTATAAAGCCCCTTCGATTTTACAAGTTCCTGGTGCCATAGACATTGCAATTGAAACTTACTCAATGTCCAAATCTTATAATATGCCTGGTTGGCGTGTTGGGTTTGCTTGTGGTAATGAAGAGTTAGTAGCTGCCTTAACACGTATAAAATCCTACTTGGATTACGGTACTTTTACTCCCATTCAGGTTGCTGCAATTACAGCATTGGAAGGCCCTGATGATTGTGTGTTGGAAATAAGAAATCTTTATGAAAAACGACGCAATCTTTTATGTGATGGACTGAATGACATTGGTTGGGAAGTGAGCAAGCCTAAAGGGACCATGTTTGTTTGGGCGCCTATTCCTCTCAATTACCGCGCTATGGGGTCTCTTGAGTTCAGTAAATATTTATTGAAAGAAGCACAAGTTGCTGTTTCACCTGGTATAGGTTTTGGACAGCAAGGGGATGGTTATGTCCGATTCGGCTTAATTGAAAATAAAGACAGAATAAGACAAGCCTTGAGAAATTTAAAAGCTCTGTTTAAAAGAGATGGTTTACTGAAGGCTATTTAGTGCAATGAATGTCATTATAAACACAGAGAGCGACTGTGATAGCAAAGAGGGCAAATTATTAAAATCGCAAGGTTTGGCGGTACTTAATTTATTAGCATGCGGCGGTTATGACCTTGTAAATCCCCCTGTAGGTAACTTATTGAAATCGAGCCATAATCTTGAGGGAGATTGGGTGATTTTAACTCCTATGCATTGGCAAGCATCACATAATGATGCTGTCATTGTCGCTCTTGATAAGGATTTACGAGTAACAGATGAAGAGGTGAAATATTGGTTCGATTTGTATTCTGCCTATTTAGCGGAAGAAGGAATGCCCCTGTATTTTTATGACAAATACACTTGGTTATTGCGAGTTGATGATAAGCCACCTCTTAATTCCAAACCAATTTATCAGGTACTAAACAAGTCTTTGATGCCAGAATTATCGCAACTGGATGAGACTATGTACTGGCAAAAATTTTTTACTGAAAGTCAAATGTTTTTCTCTTCCAATGCTCGGAAATCATTAATTAATGGTGTTTGGGCATGGGGTAGTGGGAAATTGAAAACTAAAAAAACAATATCAATTTGCACAGACAAGCATTTTCTGGCAGTAGCTCAAGCATATTCTTCAAATGTGACTTTATATGACCCGTCAGTGAACTTGAGCGGGTTTGAGGTTGTTCTATTACATGGCATTGATTCTTTAAGCGAATTACATCAAGTTGAAATAAAAAAAATACCGGCACATTGGTACTGGAACAATTGTGTTTTAATTAAAGCAAAATCTCATTGGTTTACTCGATTATGGAGAAGTCTGACGCATGCTGATTAAACAACGACAACAGCCTGAGTTTACTGTCAATTTACCTAATGTACCTGATGTATTAAAACGTATTTATATAACACGAGGCATTAGTGACGAATCTCAACTTGATAAACAATTACAAACATTACTTCCTTTTCACACTTTAAAAGGCATTAATGAAGCTTGTCTAAGATTAGAGAATGCTTTGCGTTCAGAGCAACGTATTCTTATTATCGGTGATTTTGATGCCGATGGGGCAACTTCTACGGCATTAGCCATTACTGCCTTGCGTGCTATGGGTGCAAGGTTTGTTGAGTACTTGGTACCTAATCGATTTGAATTTGGTTATGGTCTTACTCCCGCTATTGTTGAAGTGGCAAGCAAATGGCAACCTGATTTAATTATCACTGTTGATAATGGTATAGCCAGTTTTGAAGGAGTAGATGCGGCTAATAAAATGGGAATAGATGTATTAATTACTGATCATCATTTACCAGCAGAATCACTACCTGATGCTTGTGCAATTGTTAATCCCAATCAGCCTGGTTGTTTATTTCCAAGCAAGTCAATTGCGGGAGTTGGCGTTATTTTTTACGTTATGCTGGCATTGCGAAGGCATCTTTCCAATTGTAACTGGTTTAATGAAATCAACATGGCTGAGCCTAATATGGCGAGTTTTCTGGATTTGGTTGCATTAGGGACTGTAGCCGACGTTGTGGGGCTTGACCAAAATAACAGGATCATGGTTAATCAAGGCATGATGCGTATTCGTCAAGGACAATGCAGAGAGGGAATAAAAGCCTTGATTGAAATTGCTGGTAGGGATTATTCCAGGCTAAGAGAGTCTGACCTTGGTTTTGCCATAGCGCCAAGATTAAACGCCGCAGGCCGTTTGGATGATATGTCGCTTGGTATTGAATGTTTGATTACGACGGATCCAAAAATGGCAAGAAATTTCTGTCAACAGTTGGATGAGTTGAATCTGGAAAGAAGACAAATAGAATCTGAAATGAAAGAGCAAGCCATGCTTGCTTTGGAGAAATTGTCAATTAACGATGAAGAGAATAAGCACTTACCGGTTGCCTTGTGCCTTCATGATAAAACCTGGCATCAAGGAGTGATAGGAATCTTGGCAGGAAGGATGAAGGAAAAATATCATCGTCCTGTCATTGCATTTGCTTCTGTCAGTGAGCATGAGTTAAAGGGCTCAGCACGTTCTGTCCCCGATTTAAACATTAGAGATGTATTGGCAGCTGTTGATAAAGACAATCCAGGACTGATTCTTAAATTCGGAGGACATGCTATGGCTGCTGGCTTAAGTATTAGCCCAGAATTATTGAATGATTTTCGCTCAGCATTCGTGTCAGAGGTTCTGAAACATCTTGACTTATCACAGTGCGAAGGAGAAATACTGACGGACGGACCATTGCAATCCCATGAACTGAGTTTGGAAACAGCACAATTAATACAACAAGCTGGTCCTTGGGGCCAAGCGTTTGCAGAACCCGTATTTGATAATGTATTTGAAATTCTGGATCAACGAATTGTCGGTAAAAATCATTTAAAAATGACATTAATTTCCTCACAAGGAGGGGAGCTACTTGATGCCATTGCTTTTAATGTGGATTTAAAATCCTGGCCTAATCATAGGATTAAGTACATTCATGCCGCCTATAAACTGGATATCAATTTTTATCAGGGGAGAACAAGGCTCCAATTGCTTATCCAGGCAATGAATCCTGTTCAGCAAGCATAAACTCTTAAATTGATGCTATTTTTGTGTATTTCTCAAACAACAATGTATAATGTTATATTTGCTTTAAATTGATATTAAACGTGGTTAATAGTATTTTTTCTAAATTATCTATAGCGCCGATGATTGATTGGACTAACAGTCCATTTCGTACTCTGATGAGGTTATTGGCTCCTAACGCCCTTTTGTATACTGAAATGCAAACAACAGGGGCTGTGCAAAATAATCCTGACAGAGCTTTGTATTTTAATTCTGTTGAACATCCTCTCGCTATTCAATTGGGTGGGGCAGATAAATCCGCATTAGTTAAGTGCGCCATTATTGCTGAACAAAAAGGGTTTAATGAAATTAATTTGAATTTGGGATGTCCTAGTGACAAAGTACAGGCGGGACGATTTGGGGCCTGCTTGATGAAGGAGCCAGAACACGTTGCTGATTGTATTCGTGCAATAAAACAGGTAGTAGGAATACCAGTCACAGCGAAAACGAGGATCGGTATTGATAACCAGGACAGTTATGAGTTTTTCAGATCTTTTTCTCTTCACTTGGTTGAAGCAGGTTGTGATAAGCTTATTATTCATGCTCGTAAGGCTTGGTTAAATGGGTTAAATCCAAAGCAAAATAGAACGATTCCTCCCGTAAATTATGATTATGTATATGAACTAAAAAAAGAAATTCCCCATATCTTTATTACAATCAATGGGAATATATTAACTGTTGAAGAAATAAACAACCATTTAAAGCATGTCGATGGAGTAATGCTAGGACGGCTTGCTTGCGATAACCCCTATCAAATTGCTGAAATTCATCAAGCCTTATACCCAGAATTCATCAAAATTAAACGTAGCCAGTTGTTAATGAATTATCTAGATTATTGGTTTGATCAATCTCGAGCCAATCTCTCGTTAAGCATTTTGGTTAAGCCACTTTTTAATTTAGCTTTTGGATTACCGGGAGCCAAACATTGGAAAAAGAAATTGATGAATATTATTCAGGAGAAAAATACTTCCGGTTTTAGTGAGTTAATCCAGTATTTATTAAATTTGGAAGCAATAAATCAAGTCGAGTTTGTATAAGAAATAATAGAGCAGATGTCAACATTTCGTGGAATTTTATCAAGATTTCTAGTACATTAACGAGTTTATTAATTGGAACATCCTGAGGGTTATTGAGGCCATGCTGAGTACGTTAATTAAGAAAATGTTTGGAAGCCGAAATGAACGGACATTACGGCGAATGGAAAAGTCTGTAATGGCTATTAATGCGTTTGAGCCGAAAATGCAGGCTTTATCAAACGAAGAGCTGGCTGGAAAAACTCAAGAATTTAAAGAGCGTTTCAATAATGGTGAAAGTCTCGATGAGTTACTTGCGGAAGCTTTTGCTACGGTTAGAGAAGTATCATTGCGCACTCTCGGTCTTAGGCATTTTGACGTACAATTAATAGGCGGGATGGTATTGCATGAGGGAAATATTGCTGAAATGCGTACCGGGGAAGGTAAAACATTGGTTGCAACCTTGCCAGCCTATCTCAATGCCATTAGCGGGCGTGGTGTACATATAGTTACTGTTAATGATTATCTTGCAAAAAGAGATAGCCAATGGATGAAGCCCATATATGAATTTTTAGGGCTTACAGTTGGCGTTATCTATCCTGATATGTCGCACAAGGAAAAACAGGAAGCTTACAAAGCGGATATTGTTTACGGAACTAATAACGAATACGGTTTTGACTATTTACGTGACAATATGGCTTTTAGTCTGACTGATAAGGTACAAAGAGAGCTTAATTTTGCTATTGTCGACGAAGTAGATTCCATTTTGATCGATGAAGCGAGAACTCCATTGATTATATCTGGCGCGGCAGAAGATAGTTCAGAGCTGTATATCAAAATTAATTCTTTGATCCCACAGTTAAAAAAACAAGAAGAAGAGGGTGACGAAGGCGATTATACTATAGATGAAAAGCAAAAACAGGCTCATCTGACTGATGCAGGCCATCTGCATATAGAAGAACTGCTGACCAAAGCCAAATTATTAGATCCTGGTGAGAGTCTTTATCATGCCAGCAATATCATGTTGATGCATCATGTGAATGCGGCACTCAAGGCTCATGCAATGTTTCACAGAGATATTGATTATATTGTCAAAGACAATCAAGTGGTGATAGTGGATGAGCATACCGGCCGTACCATGCCTGGAAGGCGTTGGTCAGAAGGCTTGCACCAGGCAGTCGAAGCCAAGGAGGGAGTCCCAATTCAAAATGAAAATCAGACTCTGGCTTCTATAACTTTTCAGAATTTTTTCCGCATGTATAATAAATTGTCAGGAATGACGGGTACTGCTGACACAGAAGCCTATGAGTTCCAACAAATATATAATCTTGAAGTGGTTGTAATACCTACCAATAGGTCAATGATTAGAAAAGACGAGGCTGATTTGGTTTATCTAACACAGGCAGATAAATTCCAGGCGATAATCGAAGATGTACGAGAATGTGGTGTTCGTAGACAACCTGTCTTGGTTGGAACAGTTTCAATCGAAGCTTCTGAGTTTTTAAGTCAACTCTTAAAAAAGGAGAACATAAAGCATCAGGTATTGAATGCAAAATTCCATGAAAAAGAAGCACAAATTATTGCTGAAGCCGGGCGCCCTGGTGCTGTAACCATTGCGACTAACATGGCTGGACGAGGAACAGATATTGTTTTAGGTGGTAGCTTGGCAGCTGATCTGGCTAATTTGCCAGCTGATGCGAGTGAGCAAGAAAAAGAAGCGGTTAAAAAAGAATGGCAAAAACGTCATGATGAAGTGATTGCAGCAGGCGGACTTCGAATTATTGGCTCTGAGCGTCACGAATCAAGACGTATCGATAATCAATTAAGAGGGCGAGCCGGTCGCCAGGGTGATCCCGGAAGTAGCCGTTTTTATTTGTCACTTGAAGACAATTTAATGAGAATATTTGCTTCTGAGCGCGTGGCCTCTATGATGCGTCGTTTAGGAATGCAGCCAGGTGAGCCGATTGAACATAGTTTGGTTACCAGAGCAATTGAAAATGCTCAACGCAAACTGGAAGGACATCATTTTGACGTAAGAAAGCAATTGTTGGATTATGATAATGTAGCGAATGATCAGCGGCAGGTCATTTATACTCAGCGTTCCTCTATTATGGCAATGACGGATACACAGGAAGTTGTTGAAATGATGAGAGAAGAGGTAATGGATAGTTTGGTTGATACTTATATCCCCCCTCAAAGTTTGGAGGATCAGTGGGATCCACAGGCTTTGTCTGATGTTTTGTCAGATGAATTTAAAATCAAAGCCCCTGTGCCTGACTGGATTGATAAAGATCATAGTATACAACCTGAGAAAATTAAAGAAAAAATTCTTGCTTTAGCTATAGAGCATTATGATGAGAAAGTAAGAAAAGTTGGAAGGCCAGTCATTTCACAATTTGAAAAATCAATTATTTTACAAACTTTAGATAATCATTGGCGTGAACACTTGGCTGCAATGGATCAATTACGTCAGGGAATTCATTTAAGGGGTTATGCTCAGAAGGATCCAAAGCAGGAGTACAAAAAAGAAGCTTTTAGTTTGTTTACAATGATGCTGGATAATCTTAAGTATGAGGTGATCAGGATACTATCATCCGTTGAAATTCAAACGGAGGAGGATGCTCACGTTGTTGAAGAGCAACGTAGAGCGGATCAGATTAGAAAAATGAATCTCATGCATGAAAGTTTATCAGAGAATGATGAAGCAAGTGAAACGCAAACTTTTAGACGACAAGAAAAGAAAATTGGCCGTAATGATCCTTGCCCCTGTGGCTCAGGTAAAAAATATAAAGCCTGTCATGGAAGCCTCGTGTGAAAGTAGCAGTTGCTATCATTATCGATGAAAAACAACGTATACTAATTACCCAACGTCCTTTTCATGTCGCACATGGAGGATTTTGGGAGTTTCCTGGCGGAAAACTGGAGCCTCATGAATCTCCAGAGGATGCTTTGGTCCGAGAGATTAGGGAGGAGTTAGGTATAATTGTAAATGAATATCGTTTTCTGGGGTATGTCGATTATGACTATCCAGATAAACACATACAATTAATTATTTTTATGGTAACTCGTTTTACAGGCAACCCTTTATGTCAGGAAGGACAGCTCAATATGAAGTGGGTAAAAAAAGAGGAATTAAATATTAATGATTTCCCTAAAGCAAATCATGCGGTTTTCGATTTAATTGATATCCCTGAACTTCAATATCAAGCTTTATAAATGTGCGAATAGTCTAAAGTTTGAAGCCAGGACATCATATTTAATTGCTAAGCACAAAATAAACTCCTTGTTTAGATGATGTTATAACAGATCAGTTGTCGAGATAAAATCAATCAGAATGGTCATCACATAGACTAGAGATTGCAAAGATAGTAACCTTTTGTAAATGATTAGATTTTGTATTTCAGTTAATTGTTAATCAATTGGACAGAAAAATGATTACTAAGCAAAATGGAATTTATACACTTACTCTTTCTTTATTACTATTCTCACTTCAAATCAAAGCTGCTACAGATTATCAAACATATGAAACAGTTTGTGGTGAACCAACAGATATGCTTTCTTTTCTTGAAAGAGGTGGTATTGCAACTAATCCTTGTGTAGTCCCTCCTAGAAGCGTATTAATTAGCTCTGGATATCAATATCAGCAATTAATTGGGGAAGGTGTACAGCATAATTTTCCTGCTGCTGCAATACAGTTAGGTTTGCCTGGTTATTTTGAGGTAGACTTGTTGTTACCCAATTATATTAATCAGACGGTTGATCCACGCATAGGTTTTAGTCAAACTCAGCTTATTGTCAATCATGTTCTATGGTTTAATAATAAGTGGATTATTACTGCTAGCGGAACATTTGTATTTCCATCAGGCAGCGCTTCTTTTGGTAGTCCAAATCCAGGAGGTGGTGTAATAGGAATTTTAAGTTATAACTTTAATTCCCAATTAAATCTTACAGGTAATTTGGGTATTACTTCTCAATCGGAGCCTAGTTACGATGGTGGACAAAGTTATACGAGTGTTAATCCAGATCTTATTTTATCGTGGACTAAAAATAAAATATCATTATTTGCTGAGATTTATGGGCAAAGTAAAACAGCACCTGATGAAGGAAGCGGTTTTAGTACTGATGCAGGAGTTCTTTATCAAGTTAAAAAGAATATTGCAATTGATTTTGAGGTTGATCAACGTATCACTGGCCTTTTGAATGGTGTTGAGCGTTATTATGGCGGAGGAATTACTATACAATTTAATTAATGCAGACTCACTTTAACGCAAAGCCAGCATAGCGCACAGGGCATCTATATTTGGCAAAATGCAATTTCCATCTCTATTGTTTTATCTCTGATTTCTTGACCAGTGACAAGCTCATAAAGCCTGATAGTTAAACTATGATGCCCTAACTGGATTTTGGGTATCATTTTCAATTTCTTATCTATTCTTAACAAGATCAGATGGTTAAGTGATTTAGGTGAAAGACTATGCTGATAGAATCCATTATTTGCTCTAATGGGAGTATACTGAGTAACACCTCGTAACAATGACAAATAAATTTTTACAGTATCTTCCAGATCCTTCAGGCATGACACCCATTGACTAATTGTTTTTTGCCTCATTAGGGGATCTGAATCAAACCACAATACCAAATGAGGGGAATTAAATTCGCATTCTTTAGTATTGGGGTGGTGTATTTGTCTTAAAGTTTTTAAAAATTCATCATCATGGATTTTGTTACTAAATCGACCTGGTACATGATTTAACACATGAATTTGTGTTTCCAGATCATCAAATAACTCACTATGATTCAATAGATTGGCTTTTTTAAGTACATGCTCAATTCTAATTAACTCTTTGATAAATCTGCTTTTTAATTCCGGCTTTTCAACTATTTCAACAATCTCAATTATATTCTTTAATGCAAAACGATGAATAACCTCATGAGACTCATTACAAGCTTCATTGATGGTTTTAAAGAGGTACTCCAGGCGCAAGGCAATTCTTGATAAAAAATGAGTTGCTAGTTGAAACGTTATCATATGGTCATGCATAGATTAAGGCCATCCTTAGCTTTATCCTATAATAATGGCAATTTAAATTTTTATAGATGCACATTGGGTAAAAATGGGCTCCTGGGTTTATTTAAAAACAATATTGTTTTTTATAAACAAATCTAAAAAATCAAGCTATTAAGGTGAATTTTGTGTTAAGACTAACATAAAAGTTGTTGAAAATAAAAAAATCTTTAAAATCCATATATTAACTGGTCTTTTGCTAGAAATTTATTGTTACTGTTTGATTTTTGCTTCCCTAAGATATTTTTGATGAAGCTTATTCACCTTAGCTTTTAATTCACTCAATCCAGATTCATTGATCAGCACATCATCCGCTGCTTCCAAGCGTTGCTCTAAATTAGGTTGTGTGGCTAAAATAGCTAATGCTTGCTTTTTTGTGCAATGATCTCTTTTAACAATTCTGTCTAGCTGAGATTCTAGGGGAGCAATAACCAATAGAACTTTTTGAAGATAGGGGTAGTGATGTTTATTAAACAGCAAAGGAATTTCAATAAGGCAATATGGCGAAGTGCAGACGATGAGTTGCTCTTCAATTTTTTTACGGATGACTGGATGTAATAGACTTTCAAGCCATAAGCGCTCATTTGAATTGGAAAATATAATATCTCTTATACGCTTCCGATCAAGCTCACCATTATTAAGAACCACTGAAGAACCAAAATGTGAAATAATATCCTGGTAGCAGGGTGTATTTTTAGAAGTTAATTCTTTGGCAATTTTATCTGCATAAATAACATTTATACCCAGTTCGGAAAAAAATTCTGCGACTGTACTTTTGCCACTGGCAATATTACCAGTTAGTCCCACTGAATAAACCATCTGAGTGGGCTCCTTCATTTTTGTTTGCGCAAGTTACCATATTAATATAACAAGTAGCAGGTAGTGTACTGTTTTCTTTACAATAGGCCTGGGCAGCTAAGGCTGCATCATCCCGATTTGAGTAAAAATTACTTTCCCAAGGTTGGGCAGTAATATCGATGGCTGTACAGCGCCACATTGGTCTGGTGCTTACTCCATTTATAAATCCTTCACAATTTGATATGGATGTCTTGCATGTTGCGGGAAGTTGGCTTTCTTTTTTGCAAGTAGCAAATGCAACATTGATAGCCACCTTTCGGTATGAGCTTTGCGCCGTCCATGCTTTGTTGGCTTTATCATAAGTTACGCATTTCCAATAACTTCCTTTTTTCATCATTGGGGCAGTAAAGCCTTGATGGGATAAACCAATTAATAGTAGTAAACCATAAAAAATATAATTCCTCATATTTTTTCTCCTTTAAGCAAGGCTGTTAATTCAGCAATGGATAGCCCTTTGGAATAATACCAGCCTTGTTGTAAACGAACACCATTATTTGCCAGGTAATTAGCTTGGTCTTTTGTTTCCACGCCTTCTGCTATAGTAACTAAGTTTAATCCTTTTGCCATCTGGATAATGGCGTCATTTAATGATTCGATAATATCATTAGAACCAATTGCTTGAACAAATAATTTATCAATTTTTAAATAATTGAATGGAAAATGTTGCAAATAACTAATGCTGGCATGGCCAGTCCCATAATCATCAACAGCAAGTGAAAAACCTGTTTGCCTTAGTTCTTGCATTTTATTGATAAAAGTGGTGTCGTTTTTGTCGAGGAGTTCTCTTTCAGTAATTTCAAAGATTATTTGATGCGGTGAAATATTATATTTTTCTATTAGCTTATGGAATTGATTGAAAAATACCGAATCTGTGAAATGTAGTGCAGAAATGTTAAATGCAAGGTGAAAGTAAGAACGTTCTTCTAATAGAGATCTAAATTCTTTGAAGGCAATTTCTATGATTTGAAGTGTAATTGGCACAATTAACCCGGTAGCTTCTGCTTCAGCAATAAAAAAATCAGGCATAATGATTTGACTGTCTTCATTTTCCCATCGCAATAATACTTCAACCCCTGTGAATCGCTCTTCATCACAATCAAACAAAGGTTGATATACCGGATAAAATTCCTCATTTTTAATAGCCAGTTTTATTGCGCCTTGCAATGAATAACGTTTGGTCATCATATTTTTTATAAGGGCATACAAAATAAAGGAACAAATCAAAACAATAAGAATGGTTATTGTTTGACTATACCAAAAGTTATGAAGGATGGTTTTATTGTTTTCAGAAACAACGACAGAAACACCATTTATGCTTTGTAGTTTTTCTATAGCAACGAGACCTAATGGGGTATATTGTGTGTCAGTTTCTTGCGTATTGCTTAATACCCAGTTTTTATTTTGCTCAGTATATCGAATTCGAAAGATATTTTTTTTCTCATATTCATTATATAGGGCTATAGAGGTGGATTGATTTTTATCTGTTTGTAATTCACTTTTTAAGACAGAAGCAATAACTAAAATACCTATAAGGTAATTGCCCATTTTTTGCTGGATCAGATAAACGGGCTGGTCAAATAATGGTAAATTATAGGGGCCTATAATAGAACGTGAACGAATCGGTGTTGCAATAAGATCTTTATTATTGGGTAAAGTTGAACAAAATAGATTGTGCTTGTTGTCACTAATAATAACACCAGAGATTTTAGGATTATTCAGAGTGATATGTTCCAGGAATGGATATAAATCTGATTTACAATCGACAATTTTTTTCCCATATACAGGCAAAGCATAGATTTCCTGAAGTAGATCTTCAATAAAACCATCTATGTTGTTACTGAGATTGATTGCAACTTCTTTTAAATCTTTATAAGCTCTTTTTTGGTTAATATTCCAATTAGCATAAAAAGCTGAAATCAGGATACCAATAGTTAAGAGAATCCATATGATTTTAAATTTCTTAAAAAGAAATAAAGATAATTTGTGAATAACCTTACTCATATCCTTGAGCTTTGTTATAGGCTTCTTCTATAGAGTTTAATGTGATTTCTGCTAATTTCCCAATAATTTTTTTATCTGTGTAACAACAGTTATTATGCCAAATTTGACAAACCTAAAAGAATAAAAACATATATCAATGGAAATGCGAATGATGAAGAGATACTCGAAAAGATTACTGACTTATATTTATTTACTTATGAAAAGCATACCTCTAGTGTTCACGATGCAACAACTATCATATAGCACAGATAAAATCCCTATACCAACCAATAAACTACCTGATGACCTAAACAAAGTGATGAATAAATCTATTTATAAAAAAGCGTTGTGGGGATTACGTGTTGTTGATCTTGATACTGGTAATGTATTGCTGAATCTCAACTCAAGTACGCAGTTTTATATTGGTTCTGTGCGCAAGATATTTAGTGTAGGCGAACTATTGAATGAAAGAGGAGCTGATTATCAATCTGTTACTAGAGTCCATTATGATGGTGTAGTACACAATGGTAATCTGAATGGGAATCTGGTACTCGTTGCTTCAGGTGATTTGACCATGGGAGGACGAACTTTACCTGATGGACATGTCGCTATCACTGAATACGATCATAACGAGGCAAATTCATTGGGTAATGCAATTATTACACAGACTAATCTTTTAGCAGGTTATCAATATCTCGCTAAACAAGTTTACAAAGCTGGCATTCGCTCTATTTCAGGCGACATTGTGATAGACGATAGATTGTTTGAACCATTTAATTTCAGGGGTGAATTTGATGTAACACCTATTTTCATAAACGATGATGTAGTTGATATTGTAATTCTTCCAAGTTTGATAAACGAGAATGCAAATGTATCGTGGCTGCCACATTCATCGGCGTTCACCGTTATCAACCAACTTCTTACAGTTAATCCGCATGAAAAATATAATCTTGAACTTGAGTCAAAATTACCTGCCTGCATAGGTAAACCAGGCTGTTCTGGCATCATTAAAGGCCATTTGCCTATCAATTTTATACCGCCACTTACTCACAACTACCCATTAGTACAAACTTTTCGAATCACTAAACCATCTAATTATGCCAGAACTATTTTTATCGAGGCACTACAAGAAGCAGGCATCAACGTTTCATCGATTGATAAAACCAAAGAAAATCCGAAAAAACTACTAAAATCTACTAACTTGTACAATAAGAATAACAAAATTGCTGCTTTGAAATCATTGCCATTGGGAGAGCATGTAAAATATATTCTCAAAGTTAGTTATAATATCGGAGCAGATACCAGCCTGGTGTTGTACGGACTAACAAAAGGCGCGCGCTCCATGATTGAAAGTCTAAACGTGGAAAAAAAAATCCTGGATAAAAAATATGGCATATCCCCATCAGAATATCATTTTATTGATGGCAGCGGCGGCGGCGAAACGAAGGCAACCAATACCGCTATAATAAAATGGCTTACTATAATGTCTAAAAGACCAGTATTTAACATATTTTACAATAGTCTGCCTATTCTTGCAGTAGATGGTTCACTTGGCTCAATTAATAACTTTCAATCAGATCCATCGCTTTCTGGGGCGACAGGTCGAGTGCATGCAAAAACTGGAACTTATGTATTGGGAAATGAGTCGGGTATGTTAGTTAAGGGGCGCTCTCTTGCTGGTTACATTATTAGTAAAAAAAATCACCGACTTGCATTTGCCTTAGTTGTTAATAATATACCTATACAGTCACTAGAAGATTTATTTGCTGTAGCTCAGGATCAAGGCATAATAGCATCAATTCTATGGCGAGATTATTGATTATTAATATAAATAATATTTCATTCAACGATTGAAAGACATTATCGAAATGGAGATGTTTATAAAATAAACATTTGTCTAATTTATTGTCCACTCAATAATTTAAGTAACTTCGATAAACTATATTAAATACACATTGTATCTCGCTGTGTTTAATTTTTGTCGTCAACATAGTGCCCAGTTTAGATTCAAACCAAAGAAGAGTTCGGTTAGCAGGTTTTAGGCAAATCACTTGGTTTTGGGTCAAGGAGATTGCTGTTCTTTTAACAATTGGCGAACCGATTTGTCTTTAAACTATTTGTGAATAACCTTACTCATATCCTTGAGCTTTGTTATAGGCTTTTTCTATAGAGTTTAATGTGATTTCTGCTAATTTCCCAATGATTTCTTTATCTGTGTTAAGAGGTGGTAACCAATAGAGAGTATTTCCAATTGGGCGAATCAGTGCGCCTTGTTTTATTGCTTCCTGATAAATTTTAAACCCAATTCTTGCTTGACTGCTCTCTATGAAATCAGCCGCAACAACTGCTCCAACACCACGAACATTTACAAGTTTTCTACTGTCCCTTGCTATATCCTGCAGATAGGAAAACATGATTTTACCAAGTTCCTGACTATGCATGAGTAAATTATCTTGTTCTATTGTTTTAATAGTTGCTAAAGCAGCGACTATAGCAAGTGGATTACCGCTATAGGTATGTGAGTGCAAAAAAGATTTCCCTGTATGGTAATCATCATAAAAAAGATCAAATAAGGTACTGTCAATCATGACACAGCTAAATGGTATTGAGCCGGAAGTTAATCCTTTGGATAGACAAATCAGATCAGGTTGTATCCTTGCATGATCACAGGCTAGCCATTCTCCAGTTCTGCCTATACCAGTCATAATCTCATCAGCAATTAAATAAATGTCTTTTTCCTTAGCCCATGACGAGATTTTTGAGAGAAAATCTGCACTGTAACATAGCATACCTCCAGCACCCTGAATGATAGGCTCCAGAAGTATCGCGCAAACTTTATCGCAAATTTTATTCAATTGTTGTACGACTTTATTCCAATAAGCATCGCAATTTGTCCATAAGGGATCCTTAAGGCCTGAGACATAGGGAATATCATCGATGTAATGGCATTGCACGCCAAACGATGCATAGGGAGTCTTATAGAGTCCCAAATCACTGACACTCATGGTGCCAATAGTTTCTCCGTGGTAGCCATTTTTTAAGGCAATGAATTGGTTTTTATTTTTGTGCCCTTTTATTTGTGAAGCATGAATAGCTAATTTCATGGCAATTTCAACAGCACTGGAACCATCACTAGCAAAAAACACATGCTGTTTTCCTGTAATTTCGCTTAATTTTTCAGCTAATTCCACTGCAGCAGGATGAGTTGTATTGGCACTAATCACATGCTCAAAGCAGTCCAGTTGGTTCTTGATAGCAGCTATCACTGCTGGATGACCATGCCCTAATGATTTGCACCACCAACTGGAAATTGCATCAATCACGGGGCCCTTATTGGTATAGAGATAGCTGCCTTGTGCTTTGTTGACAACGATAGGGGGGAATGTTTCGAAATCTTTCATTTGTGAACAAGGATGCCAAATGTGCTTTAAGTCTTTTGCAATAAGTTGATCTGTGTTTACCATTTTAAAAATTTTGGTTGACAAGTATAGGAGCGACTTTATCATGTTCACTATTCTGAATTAAAGGGGGTAGCCGTGTCTGAAGAAAAAAAACAGTGGTCAATTTCTGATATTGAAGCAATTTATCAACAACCATTTAATGATTTGCTTTATCAAGCACATACCATTCATAGGACATATCACGATCCTAATTCTTTACAATTTGCAACCTTGTTAAGCATTAAAACGGGCGCATGCCCAGAAGATTGTGGCTATTGCTCTCAAAGTGGTCACTATAAAACGCATGTAGAAAAAGAAAAATTGATGTCAGTTGAAGAGGTATTGCAATGTGCCAAAGAAGCAAAGGAGGGTGGGGCAAAACGTTTTTGTATGGGAGCTGCATGGCGTTGTCCACCTGATAAAGCAATTCCGCAGCTAAAAGAAATGATAGAAGGAGTAAAATCTTTAGGGCTTGAAACCTGTATGACTTTAGGCATGCTTACCAAAGAACAGGCCTCTCATTTAAAGGAGGCTGGATTGGATTATTATAACCATAATATTGATACCTCACCATCCTATTACGATAAGGTGGTAACCACTCGAAAATTCAGTGATCGATTAGATACTTTAAATAACGTTCGTTCAGCGGGAATTAATGTATGTTGTGGTGGTATTTTAGGATTGGGGGAAACCAGAGAAGATCGAATCGAATTTTTATTAACATTAGCTAATATGGAAACTCCTCCGGAAAGTGTGCCAATTAATCGTTTAATTCCAGTGGAGGGAACACCTTTAGCCCAAGCTGAGAGAGTAGAAGGGATTGAATTGGTAAGAACCATTGCTACAGCAAGAATTTTAATGCCTAAAAGTGCTATTAGATTGACAGCTGGTCGAACCGAAATGAGCGACGAGTTACAAGCACTTTGCTATTTTGCCGGAGCTAATTCTGTGTTTATTGGCGATAAATTATTGACAGAAGATAATCCCCAGCGCTTCAAAGACAAAACTCTTTTTAACAAACTGGGTTTGACTGAGATGGTATAAATGACTCTTAATATAAAAATTAATGAGTATACAGCACAGCTGCAAGAACAAGGATTATTGCGTACAAGACAAATTTTAGAAACGGATAAGATAGATTATATTCGATTTGATTCTAATGATTATTTGTCGCTCATAGAAGATAGGCGAATTGCAGAAGCCTATCAAAAGGGATATGAGTTGTATCCTTGTGGAAGTGGTGCTTCGATGGTTTTAAGTGGCTACCATAGTAGCCACCAAACCCTTGAGAGGGCCTTTGCCGAAATGCTGGGAGTAGATGATTGTCTTTTATTTTCCTCTGGGTACTGTGCAAATTTGGCCATTACGGCCTTGCTTGGGCGTTTGGGAACACATTGTTTTATAGATAAAAGCGTTCATGCATCAATTTATGATGGATTGGCTTTGTCACGAGTAACCTACTCTCGTTACATACATAATGACATGAATGCTTTGTCTGCCTTGTTAAAATCTCATTTGGGCGATTCTGTTTTGATTACAGAAGGTATTTTTAGTATGAGTGGGCAGATAGCGCCGTTATCAACGATTAATACGTTATGCAAAGAGAATGGCTCTGAGCTCTTTGTAGATGAAGCGCATGCTTTTGGTGTGATTGGACCGCAAGGAATGGGCTCTGTGCCAGGCCATGGGCTGACACAGAATGAAGTTCCCTTGCGAGTTATTCCTTTTGGTAAGGCATTTGCTTCCCAGGGCGCTGTGGTTGGTGGGCGGAAAGATTGGATAAATGCTTTGTTGCAAACGGCACGTTCTTTTGTTTATTCAACTGCTATTAGTCCTGCTTTATGCTATGGTTTGCTCAAGACATTGGAGATAATAGCAGCTGCCGACTCCAGAAGAGCAAAATTAAACCAATTAGTTGCTCAATTTAAAGAATTAATAAAGTCTTCGCCCTTAAATTGGCTGGATTCAGATACTCCAATTCAGCAATTAAGGTTAGGATGCCCTCATAAGGCACTGCATTATGCCAGTGAACTGAAAAAAGATGGGATTTATTGCTCTGCTATCAGAGCTCCAACGGTAAATAGTGCTTCTTCTGGTTTACGGATTATTATTAATTATAAGCATACTATTGAACAAATCATTGAGTTATTTAATAAATTGCACTTAATACATGAATATTCATCTCGATAAATATGGGCAAGGTATGCCTTTGGTCCTATTTCATGGCTGGGGATTTGATAGCCAAATCTGGCAACCGATAATTCCTTACCTTAAGCCTAAATATCAGATTATTTTAGTCGATTTGCCTGGTTTTGGATTGACTCCAATGATGGACTGGGAGAGTTTTAAAAAGAATTTGCTTGACCAATTACCTGATAAATTTGCATTGGCAGGGTGGTCAATGGGTGGGCTGTACGCGACACGTTTAGCAATTGAAGAGCCTGCCAGAGTGCAGTATTTGATAAATATAACGTCTTCACCTCGCTTTATCTCTGATATTGATTGGCCGGGAGTAGCAGAGGAGGTATTTGTCAATTTTTATAACAATTTATCGAAAGATATTAATAAGACATTAAAAGAGTTCATATCCTTGCAACTCAATAAGATGAAATGTGATTTTAAAATAGGTAATCCTCCATCTCCAGAAGGCTTGGCGTTTGGTCTCGAAATTTTGGGTACCTGGGATTTTAGAGAGCAGTTGAAACAAATATCTATACCTACTGTTTACTTATTTGGTCGACTTGATCCGATTACACCTGTCAAGACCATGGCAATTATGGAGAAAAATTACCCGAATTTTAAGTATGTCCTCTTCAACAGAGCAGCTCACATGCCTTTTCTGTCCCATACCGATTTATTTATTACAATAATGGATGAATTTATAAAATGAAACGATATTTTGTTACTGGTACTGACACTGATTGTGGTAAGACATTTGTAACCAATCAATTGGTTAATTATTTTTCAGATTCAGCAGCGATAAAACCCATAGCAAGCGGATGTGAGTATAGTGAAAATCAATTAGTAAATTCTGATGCACTTTTACACCAGCAACAGAATCATTTGCCTATGGAAATTGTTAATCCCTGGCGATTTAGATTGCCAGTTTCGCCGCACTTATCAGCAAGGGAGGATGGTGCAAGTATTGATGTCCATAAAGTGGCTGATTATTGCCTTAATTTGCAAGTGAATGACATTAAGAAATTATTTATCGAAGGAGCCGGGGGATTAATGGTTCCTCTGAATGAGCAGGACACTTGGCTTGATTTTTTAAAATTAACCAGGATCCCTGTTATTTTAGTTGTAGGCATGAAGTTGGGTTGCATCAACCACACTTTGCTTAGCCAGGAAGTGCTCGAAATAAATAAAATCAAATGTCAAGGATGGATTGCTAATTGCCTGGATCAGGACATGCTAATGCTTGATGAAAATATTAGTACCCTTGAAGCCAAATTAAACTATCCTTTATTAGCCAGGACAAACTATGGCGGCAAAATTTCTGATATATGTTTAAGCTCCTTGTAATCGCAGTGAAATTTTATATCAAAACAGCACTATATACCTGATCTTACTGCTTGTTCTGCTTGCGCTATACCCATGGCAGCAATTATAATGAAAAGTTAAATTACAGATACTTCGAGTTTATGGAGTGATGCTAGATGCCAATTTATGAATATCAGTGCACAAACTGTCATCATCAATTTGATTTGATGCAAAAAGTTACGGATGCGCCTGTAAAACAATGCCCAAAGTGTTATGAAAATACTGTAACAAAACTTATATCTCCGGCTGGATTTCAGTTAAAGGGGACTGGCTGGTATGTCACAGATTTTAAAAACAAAGGTAACGGACCAAAGGAGTCAACTGAGAATAAATCAGGAGATCCCGGCATCAATAAAGAGAATTCTTCTAAAGAAACTCCCGCAGCAAGCTCTGCAGATAGCGCAAAATCGACAAAAGGTGATAGCGAGTGAAATTAATCTCCCTCAGGGCCTATTTAATTACCGGGTTAATAGTGTGGTTACCAATATTTGTAACCATTGTAGTCCTGCGATTTATTATTGATATGCTTGATAGCACCTTGGCTTTATTTCCAAAAGCTTATCAACCTGAGCAGTTATTCGGTTTCTATATACCAGGCTTTGGCGTTTTATTTTCATTGGCTTTATTACTCGTGACAGGAATTATTGCAACCAATTTTTTGGGGCAGAGACTTGTAAGTCGGGGTGAATCCTTATTGGCTAAAATACCTCTGGTGCGGTCAATTTATAATGCAGTAAAGCAAGTTATTCATGCTGTTCTATCAACTAATAGCCAAGCTTTCCGCAAAGTTGTTTTAGTTGAGTATCCTCGTAGAGGACTTTGGACCATCGCATTTCAGACTGGCTCCGTTAATCCTGAAATTAAAGAAAAATCCAAGGAAGACATGATGTCTGTATTTGTTCCAACTACACCTAACCCTACTTCGGGTTTTATGTTGATGATACCCAGGCAAGATGCCATCGAGTTGAATATGAGCATTGATGAAGCGTTAAAATTAGTAATATCGTTAGGTGTAATGCAGTCTGATCCTGCATTGGCACAAGTAAAAACTCAATAAACTTTAATAGGTGGTTTTATGCGTACACACTACTGTTCGGCCGTGAATGAATTAAGCTTGGATAAGCAAATCACAGTTTGTGGGTGGGTGCATAATAGACGAGATCATGGCGGAGTTATTTTTTTAGACATTCGTGATCGTTCCGGATTATTGCAAGTGGTGTATGAGCCTGAAAATAAGGAAATTTTTGCAATTGCTGAAAAACTAAGATCAGAGTTTGTTGTTCGTGTTACTGGCATAGTCCGTAAAAGACCAGAAGGAATGATCAATGATAAAATGGAGACTGGCAGGGTTGAAGTAATCGGTACACAACTTGAAATTCTTAATCAATCTCCAACTCCACCGTTTTTGCCAGATGATCATCAAATTATCAATGAAGATTTGCGCTATAAATACCGCTATATTGATTTGCGGCGTGCTGTTATGCAGAAGAAACTGACTTTAAGACACAAATTAAACAGTTGCATACGTAATTACTTGAATGAGCAGAATTTTTTAGACATAGAAACGCCTATGTTAACTAAGGCAACTCCCGAAGGCGCGCGGGATTATCTTGTGCCTTCAAGGGTGCATCCAGGGCAGTTCTATGCTTTACCTCAATCGCCACAATTATTTAAGCAATTGTTGATGATGTCAGGGTTTGATAAATATTACCAGATTGTCCGCTGTTTTAGAGACGAAGATTTAAGGGCTGACAGACAGCCGGAATTTACGCAGCTTGATATAGAAATGGCATTTATTAATGAAGAAGATATATTGCAACTAATTGAAGGATTGCTCAAGATTGTATTTAAGGAAATCCTTAACATTACCTTACCTGATAAATTGCCAAGAATGTCGTATAAAGAGGCTATGACTCGCTATGGAAGTGATAAACCTGATCTGCGTAATCCACTGGAGTTGATTGATATTGCAGATTTGGTAAAAGATTGCGACTTTAATGTATTTGCCTCTGCTGCGAATGATAATTCAGGAAGAGTGGTTGCTTTAAAACTACCTAATGGATGTGATCTTAGTCGAAAGGATCTGGATAACTATGGACAATTCGTAACTATATATGGGGCTAAAGGACTTGCATATATTAAAGTCAACGATTTAAGTGCTGGTATGGCGGGTTTACAGTCACCAATTCTAAAGTTTTTATCTGAAACGGCTGTGCACTCTATTCTTAATCGGGTTGAGGCGCAGACTGGCGACGTCATTTTTTTCGGTGCTGATAAAGCTCATGTAGTAAACGAATCTATGGGAGCCTTAAGGAATAAACTGGGTCATGATAGAAATCTGATTAATTCTGGATGGCAATTACTGTGGGTTGTAGATTGGCCTATGTTTGAATTGGATCCTCAGAGCAATAAGTTACAGCCTATGCATCATCCCTTTACATCCCCTCAGGAACTATCTGCCGAGGCACTTCGCTCCAAGCCAACGCAAACATTAGCCAAGGCATATGATATAGTTATTAATGGTTATGAAATTGGCGGTGGATCTATTCGTATCCATCAACCTGAACTACAAAAAACTGTATTTGATTTGATCGGAATTGATGAGCAAGAGGCACATGAGAAATTTGGATTTTTACTCGATGCCTTACAATATGGTGCTCCACCTCATGGTGGAATTGCGTTGGGAATTGATAGATTAGCTATGCTGCTGACAGACTCAACTTCCATAAGGGATGTGATTGCGTTTCCCAAAACTCAAACCGCATCATGTCCTTTAACAAGTGCGCCATCGCCTGCGGGCAATGCACAATTAACTGAACTGGGTATAAGACTTGCGCCAACTATTACGACAAAGTAATTTAAATTTAAGCACCACAAGTTTTAAATACTTGTGGTGCTTTTTCCTGCCTCTGTTTTTATTATTTTTTAGTTTTTCACTCTTTTCAGCATCAGTTAAAGAAAATAATGCCACGCTAGTAGAATATTTGGCTCATGAAAAAACTCATTTGACTATTGCTATCAATGAAATTAAGCAAAAGAGCGCTCCCAAGGATGAGCAAGAGTACAATGAGAAGTTAAGACAAATTAGAACTATTCTTTCAATGAATAAAGCAAAAATTGAGAGTTTGAATAGTTTTAGTGAAAATCAAAAGAAAGAAGAAGTCAATTTGAATGACCAACTAAAGCGTTTGCAACAAATGCCACTTGCCAATGCTGAAGTAACCATTCAGGAAAAAGTAGGTAAAATCGAGACCTTGCTTACTGTCAATAAAAAAACCACTGAGTTAATTGCAGAAACTTTGGATTTGGCCAAACAATATCAATTACTTTTAAATGATGTTTTGAATGAATTAAAACTTTGGAAAGCCAACTTCGATTTGAAAGAAAAGCTTAAGTCAATTAAAGCCATTAGAGCTAAATTGAATAAAGAGCTGAATATCCTTTATGAGAATGCAGTATCCAGCCAAGATAAAAAGCAACCGGAACTAACGATTAGCGAACAGATTCAATATGAAGCTAATTTGTACATCAATAATCAAAGAATTGCAGTTATTCATCAAAAGTTGAATGCATTGGAGTTACAGAAAAAGATAATTAAAACGAATATCCTGTTATTAAATAATTTGGATACTAAAGCCTTGCAATCAGCAATTGATAATTACAGAGAGGTTATTAATCAATATTCGGCTATAGAGAGTTCTTTGCAAACAATTCTGAATTCTCTTACAAATCAGGCCAATCTTTTTGTTGAGCCAGGGTTACAAAAATCCGTTAGCTTATTGCAGAATGACGTTAAAACAGAATTAAAGGAGACCTCTAATCAAAAACTTATCTTATCCAAAAATTTAGAGGATTATCAAAATCAATTAAAGAAACAGATTTCAACAAGACAAAGCTTAAGCGAATACAATATAGACAGTTGGGCAGTCATTCTCAACAAGCTAATTGATATCCCTAATTTGTTTTATAAATACATCAAAACACTAACCATAAAGGTTTATGATAGTTATACCTGGCTAGATACTTTTCCTGCAATTTTTTTATGGACAGTTCTTATTTTTATCCTGAGCCTGTTTTATATTTTAAATCATGTTTTGAAGACTCTAGCAAGAGATAAAGAACGCTCAAGATTTACTGGTTATCTTTATGGTGGAATACTCGTTTTACTGCAAAGAAACATACCTCATCTTTGCTTCTTCGCTATGTTATCCTTCATTTTATACTTCACCAGTATTTCTTATGCTAACTCTCAATTATTAATTAAACTCATTATCGTGTGGCTTACCTTTAGAGTTTTAATTTTAATAGCCCGTTTGATTTTGTTAGAAAGTATATCGGATTCATCAGGTAAGGACGTTAAATTATATTATCGACTAAAATGGTTGTTGCTTTTTGGTGGATGGACAACCGCGTTGATGACATTTAGTCACTTGTTACCTTTATCAATTCTACTGCAAGATATATTTAATCGATTATTCATGCTTTTTATGTTAACGGTATCCTTGGTCGCATGGAAAAGTAAAGATGTAATTCCTTATCTCATTAGACCATTACTGAAATCAAAGAAAAGATATTTTAAAAATGCAATTTCTTTATTGGTCATTTTAGTTCCTATAACCTTATTTACAACCGCAATTATTGGTTTAATTGGCTTTGTGAACCTGGCATGGACTATGAGTCGTTATCAAGCTTATATTCTGTTGGTTTTAGTAGGTTATATTCTCGTAAGAGGTTTGATATTTGACGCATTAGAGCTTTTCTCTGAGTGGATGATCTCTTCATTGAAAAATGGTTGGTTATGGATAGAGGTTTTCCTCAAACCAATCGATAAAATCTTGCGTATTGTCTTGTTTTTAACAAGTGTATTAATTTTATTTCAGTTGTTTGGTTGGTATTCTGATTCACTGGTTGTGACTAGCCTCGAAAAAGTAGTTCAATACAGTATTCTTAATATTACGGGCATACATATTACAGTCGCCAGTATCATTGAATTTCTTATTCTGCTTGCTGTTTTAGTATGGGCAGCAAAGTGGACAAGAGAATTTTGCTTTCGATGGCTATATAAGAATACCAAAGATGTGGGTATACGCCATAGTTTATCTGTATTTACACAGTATGCGATCATATTACTGGGTACCTTTATCACTCTTCATGTTCTGGGACTGGATTTTAGCGGTATGTCGATGATACTTGGTGGACTTGCTGTCGGTATGGGTTTCGGTTTAAGAGATTTTGCTTCAAATATTGTTGGAGGCATTATGCTTTTAATTGAAAGACCCGTAAGGGAAGGCGATTTGATCACCATAGGTGAATACGAAGGGCAAGTGGCTCACATAGGCATTCGCTCGATGCGCGTATCTTCATGGGACAATACTCAGGTTTTGATTCCGAATGCTGAAACATTCAATAAACCTTTTACAAACTGGACTCATCAAGATGGTATTATTCGTACGGTCATACCAATAAAGGTAAGCAGAGCCGATGATCCAGTGATGATTCAACAGTTAATACTTGATGTGTTGGCAATTATTCCGGAAATTGTTCCAGATCCTCCTGCACAAGTTTTTTTAAAGAAAATCGATACAGCTTTAATAGAATTTGAAGCACGGTATTTTATTAACATCCAGAATCATAACCGGGTTGAAGTAAGGTCAAAAGTCTTGTTTGCCATAACTGCACAGTTTAAAGCGGCAGGAATACAGCCGCCAATTGAGCCTATTACTGTTGAACTAAAAGAGAGCTCCAGTGTTAGCCTTAAAAAACAAACCACCGAAGAATGAAAAAGAACTTTTGGAGCAATGCCAGCGAATTGAGGGGTTGAGTTTCGCTCAGTTAGCTCTTGAATTGGGTCTATTTACCCCTGTAAACCCTGTTCATCGAAAAGGATGGGTTGGGCAAGCTCTCGAGTTAGCTTTAGGTGCTGATGCAAAAAATGAGTCGCTACCTGATTTTAAGCAGTTGGGCATTGAATTAAAAACGATACCTATTAATAAATCAGGGAAACCAGCCGAGTCCACATTTATTGTTTCTATTCCACTACTGACCATCCATCAGCAAAGTTGGGAGTCTTCTCAATGTTACGCTAAACTCAAAAAAGTATTATGGATTCCTATAGAGGGAGATACAGATATTCCCTTTCCTCACAGAAGAATTGGATGTGGATTTTTATGGTCTCCGAATAAAGATCAGGAATCTGTTCTTGCAGAAGATTGGAATTATTTAACAAATCAAATAGTTCTGGGACAATTAGAAACATTAAATTCCTTTTCGGGAGAGTATCTTCAAGTGAGGCCTAAGGCTGCCAATGGAAAATCTTTATGTTATGGTTATGACCCAGAGGGTAATCGTATAAGAACGTTACCACGAGGATTTTATTTACGCGCCTGTTTTACATCCGTAATTTTAAGTCAATCCTAATTTTAAGGATAAATTAAGCACCATCTGTTTACCGGTATTATGATAAATTTTACAGATATTAGGGAAAGCTCATTATAGCTTTTGTCTATTAGTATACATGGACGATATTTGTTCAGATGCTGTTGCTGGAGTCACTATTGATTCTCTTAATGTATATGGTTTTCTGTTAAATAATAACCATTTGAGATCATGGTAGGGTAACTGCTCTTCTGGTTTGGCCTTACTAGAATGCATTTTATCCTTGCGAATATTATGAGAGTGATAAGGTTCTTCTGGTGTTCTGTTCTCCGGATGTTCTATTGTGCTGTTATGTATGGTAGTGGAAGAATAAAGAGAGCTTATACCCAGCATTAGCGTGGCACATGCTAACAATGCAATCATTATTCCTAGCGATGCAGGATTAAAAATAACTGCTAAACTAGCTGCTGAGCTTGTAGAAAATACAAAGAGACTTACGCCTATTGCTAAAATAGCGGCGGTGGCAATACAAACAAAAATGGTATTGCGAGTGAAGTTGGATAGTGATACTTGTGCTTCACTTGCTTTGGGTAACCAGAGCGCAAAGACTTGATCATTAAGCTTAATTGATAATTTATTTAATTGAAAGAGCTGTATATTTTTGTTCGCAGGGAATTGTAAATCTTTAAAGACATGGTTTTTATTTGATTTAATCAAGTTTCCAATGATTGCTATTGTTGGTAATGGACCGAAATGGGCATGGGCTTGAATTTCCTTTTGCCATGCTTTATCAATTTCCATTGCATTTTCTTGATATTCTTTGTGTAACTGCATTAATAAACTGCTAGTGATATAAAAATGAACGCTATCAAGAATAAATCGATCTAAAACGCTAATTTGGTTATCACGCGGGTCAAAATTATCAAAATTACCGAAAAAATATCGGATTCTATTTTGATTATGTGTCCCTATGAAATCGTAAATTTTTTTATGATTATTAGTTAACAATTTAAAAAGTATTTCGTCAGGAAGCTCTTTTATATCATACCTTGCTTTAATACATTCTTTTAATTTGCTGATATCAGATATCTGCTCTAGAAACATTTTTTTGTATTGATTGTAAAGCAATTCCTTGTTTGCAAAAATAGTTTTCATCTTGAGAAACCTTTGTGGAGTAAATCAATGACATTATTTGCTGTTAATCATCCTCATATTGGCCTTAATGATGATTATGCCTCCTTTCTTTAATGCTAATGCCAACCTTTAATAAGGCTTAAGGTCGGCAAGAAAAACATCAGCTCTTTACCTAATACGATCGTTGGGTAATATTTAAGCATGAGGGATCTATTATCATTATTTTGAATTAGATCCTGCCAACATTCCTGGTATGGTTGTTTGCAACAAATTTTTAAATGAGTTGACAGGTTGAGTTAGCTTGGCTTTCAATAATTCTCTAAAATCAGAGTTCGTAGCAAAATACTTGACTGCCTGCTCAAAACCAGCAAAAACCCCTAAGTCAAGACCTCTTGTTTCTACCTGCACTTTTAGGTCTTTAATTCGTTGCACTTGATCCTGACTCGGTTTACTGGCTGTTGAGAACAGTGAAAATGGCGCTGATACTATAGAATAGCCTATCGACAATGTGTTGGATAGTATTCCACTTTGAGTTTCTGCTGTTTTTACTTCTTTAGGCCAGGCAATCATAAAATCAGTAGAGCACAAAGGGGCGATTAATTTAATCATGCGCTGGATATCAGGATACAAAAGGTTATTGGTATTATCGATATCGGTACTATAGTTTTCTTTGTTATTTTTTAGACACCAATTATAGAGTACTTTCATCTCTTTCAATTGTTCATAAAAATCGGTCATGCTAAATGATTCAAGAATGTAACCAGAAACGCCTAAATAGAGACAGGCTGCAAGAAGGTGATTCGCAAATTCAGGAATAGGCAAAAACCTTCCAACTATCCACGAGCCCCCCCAAGCTGTTAATGCAGTACTCATTGTTTGATAGAGGTACATTTGATTGACACTTAACTCAAATTGTTTGATGTACTTTTCCAATGCCTGAGTGTGTTCCTTATTATCCAGGTTGAAGGGAGATGACGTCAGAACTCTTAGGGCTTCTTTCCTCTTGGCTCTTTCAACTCCGACTTCAGCCATTCCAACTGCGTTTACCTTACCCACAATTCTCTCCTTGAAATCAAAATTTCATTTTATACTATAAATTTAAAAAATAATGAATTAGATTTTAGCTAAGAGTTCAATTAATTTAACTTAATAAAAAAGACGAGGTATAATAAAACCGATCAATCAAATTGAAGTCAATATCATGCCTCGTACCATGTTTTTTTCCGTTGATGCAGCTAATCTCCAAAATTTACAAATTACAAATCAAAAAGCTTTTGCAGCGTTGGAGAGTTATCTGAATGATAATGATTCACCAGGTGCCTGGAATAATAATCAAGGATACAAATATACTCATAAGGATGTTACTTATTGCTTCTCATTTAATCAATCCTTAGTGAGACGCCCAAGAAAATCGGATCAAAAAAAACACACATTTGAAATTTTTGACCCTAATAAGAACCCTTTAGGCAAGGGAGCGTACGGTATTGTGTATCCCATTTTAGGTACAATTCAGTTTGAATTTGGAAATGCAATTAAAAGACCACCAAAGAATAAATTAGTTAAAATACAAAACCATAGTGAACGCGATCAAAGTCATTCTGTACTACGTGAATATCAAGGACTTCTTCAATCAGGGCATATAGCGGTTAAACCGCCAATATTTGTAGAAAACAAAGAGAGTAAATTCAGTTACTTGATTATGGAAAAAGCGGAGGGTATCGTTTTAGAGAAGTTTCTAAATCCCATTAAGCGGCTTGATTTGTCTGAAGAGGTACCTGAGCTTAATCTTATTAATCGGATTGAGATTACTTTTGCCATTTTAAAAGCAATTAAAGAGCAGGTGACGGATAAGCATTTGATTCATCGAGATATAAAACCAGGAAATATTATAATCGATTTTAGCAAGTCGCCTCCGATAGCTAAAGTAATCGATTTTGGTTTTGTGCTTAGGGCGTCAGAACAGGATTATCGTCGTTGTGGAACCCGAGCATACAGAGCGCCCGAATCTTTCAATACCCAGGCATTGTACACAGCAAAAGCTGATGTTTGGTCAACAGGCAGAATATTAAGTTATTTGTGGGGAGATAAATATACTAATTACTATATCTCTCGTGATAAGGGTCTGGACTACGTGATTGAGAAGTCAAGAAACGAGCTACTCTTCTCTGACCCGGAATTGGAACTCTATTTAACCAAGGAAGATAAAAGTAAAATCAGATCGTGCCTAAGCGCAATGCTTATAGTTGACCCTGAGGAAAGAGGATCTATAGATAAGGCTATCAAGCAGTTTTCCCAAATTGATTTTGAAAAATATAAAAGATTGAAACGCTCTACAAATTTTGAAATTGATTTAACAGATAATGATATTAAATTAAGAAAACAGCTCAATTCAATTCACCTGCATTTGATTACCCTACAGAGCAAAGAAAAAGATTTGCGTAATAGAGCATGTTTTGATGCAGCAAATGCAATGAGCCAATTGGTTAGTAAGCTCACCGCCTACACCAATTATCTTGAAAAAAATCCAGATCCATTTTTAATAAAACGTTATAAAGAGTGCTGCATAGCAGAAATAGATTTAGCCAATTTGACTTTGCAAAATCACCGTGATGCCTTATGGTTAGTGGCTGAGTTATCAACTGCTATCCTTTTGCTTGGTATAGGGTATTTATTTGCTTTTGGGATAAATTATTACAACACAGGTCGTCTGGGATTATTTTCTCAAACCAGGTCTGAGAAATTGGTGGAGGAAATGAAAAGCTCTGTGTTGGGTATTGCGGTTGGAAATTAAAAATCTGTATTTCCCGGATTATAACAGAGCCGTCTAATCCGGGTTGTTCATGGTTAGATTCTTAACACTTGAGATTGAGCCATATTCAGGTTTTCTAATTTTTGCAAAGAGTCCGTTTCAAAATGAAAGAAAAAATGACGGCCCTCTGTTTTATAATAGTTAATGGAAGCTGCAAGCAAATAGAGAACACCAAGGCCTATGATGGCCGCTCCTACATTAACTAATAAAGGCTTCCATCCTCTATGCTGTTCCAGTACAGGTCGAGCCCTCTCAATTTCTCTTTGGCATGTTTGTTTGAAATTTTCGTATGCCTCGGGTGTTTTATGATAAAAATACAGTTGGGAAGCTATTAATAATTCCTGATGCAGTCTGTTAGCTGCTTTTGATGCAGACTCATAATGATAAGGGTCAATTTCTGCTTTTTTGCTTAACTCCTCAGCTTTTTTTCTGATATTTTCCAATTCAGTATTAAATTGGGTAGTGAATGAAGTTTTGGTGAGCTCCAGCTCATTTAAAAATGTTTCTTTTTCGTCTTGAGAGATTAATTCAGAATTAACAAAAGAAAGTAATGTATTTTTGAGTTTGGCATCGGTTATTTGTTGAGAATACTTAATATTAATTTGAATCTGATCCATGTCATCATAGGTGATGCTAGGGATACCTCCTATAAAATAAAGAATGTACAGATTATTGAAAAGAGCAGTAATTCTTTGCAGCGCCTCTCTATTTTTAGGACAAATGGTTAGAACATTATGAGCTAGATTGATATCAATTTTTTCACAAGAATGTTTAAATGATGACATACTAAACCTCATATAATTCAGAGATTTCCCTATGCAACAATTCATTTCCATTGAAGGCAGGTCAAGTATATGTAGACAAGCTTAAGATTTTATTAAGAAGCGTCTTAAATTTAACAATTTTTCAAAAAAACTTTACGATTTTTTGAAATGCAAAAAATATCGTTAACTCTTGCAGATTTCCTTTATAAAAACCTACACACTTTATCCACTTGATGGTTACCTTGCTGAAAGCAGAGTTGCTTATCAAAGCAGGTAAAATCAATGGGAAAACAGGTAAAATCCGTGGGTTATTAGCAGAATCCCAATAATTAATACCACTATGGAAATCACATAATAACCTGTCCCTGTATAGGCTTTTTGACTGCATTTCACCATAAACTCGGGAAATCCAAGCCATAATATTGATTTAATCAAAATAAGCCAGGCTACCAGTGTAACTAATACCTCTGATTCAGGAACCCAAATGTTATGGACCAGTACAAGGCAAATACCGATAATTAACCCCAAGCTTCCAGCCGTTACAATAGTGGCACTGCCTTCTTTGAGATGAGTTAACAATTCACGATAATATGAAGCTCGAGAAAGCATTATAATTCCCACAATAAGAAGATAGAGGCCGATTGCTTGTGCCAAAAATAAAGAGTGAATTGATTCTTGCATGGTTGGCTCCTTGTGATTCCGCTCCTAAATTAATTATAGTACATGCGGGATTGGGTTTGTTAACCAGGCAGGTACTTGCTAGTTACTACTCATCTAAAACAACTTGTGTACTATATTTGGTTCTATTAAGACAAAAGCTGCTTCTGAATTTTCTAATATTGGGCTCATTAGCGAATACTCGCCTGGCAAATTCATTGTAATGATTCATATCTTTGACATGAATAATAAGCAGGTAATCTGTGTCTCCCGAGACAAAATAGCATTGCATAACCTCAGGCTCTTCCTGCATTTTTCTTTCAAAATGAGCTAGCAGATCTTCTCTTTGTTTTTCAAGAGTAATATTGACGAACACAATTAATGGTCTGCCTACTTTAAATGGATCAACCAAAGCAACATCGTTAACGATAATTTTTTCCTCTCTCAGGCGTTTGACTCTTCGAAAGCAGGGTGGGGCAGAGATTCCAACTATATCTGCCAATGCCTGGTTAGTAATTTGATTATTTTTCTGAAGAATATTTAGAATTTTTCTATCAATTTTATCAAGTATTTCAATTGGATATTCTGTATTTTTTTCATTTGGATAATTTTTTGTTGGCTTGTTTTTCATATATTACCTTTTGTTGCAAAAATACATTATAAAAAGTAATTTTTATAAATAAAATAAGAAATTTATTTATATTTGTTTTATGTTAACTTACCTCCACACAGACTTGCAGGAGGTTACCAATGATTACAATCAGATTAGCTGAAATGAACGAGATTCAATTTTTAAATCAATTAATTTCTTGTTCAGCAAGAGAGCTTAGCCAGGAAGATTATACAAAAGAAGAAATTGAAGGAGCTATTCAATATGTATTTGGTGTAGATTTAGAGTTAATTTTAGACAAAACTTATTTTGTGATAGAAAAGGATGGGCAAACTGCTGGTTGCGGAGGATGGAGCCGAAGAAAAACATTATTCGGTGGCAGTCAATATAAAGGCAGGGAACAAGGAATATATCTGGATCCTCAACAAGATTTTGCAAAAATAAGAGCTTTTTTTATTCATCCCAAATTCGCAAGACAAGGATTGGGAAGTATTCTGTTAAAACACTGTGAGCATGAGGCTCTTTTACAAAAATTTACTCGGTTTGAGATGATGGCCACTTTACCGGGAGTTAAGCTCTATAGCGCTTTTGGTTATCACCCTATCTCAAATGAAGTGATTACTCTCCCCAATAATGTTCCGTTAAGATTTGTCCGGATGACGAAAGGTTAGATGGTAATTCATTTTATATTGTCTGGAGTCATTATTGACTCATGGTTATTGAAACTTAATTTATCATCATAATGTTAGGAACGGTTATCTTAATGAATACAATCCGATTAGATTAATAACGTAATTTAAGTTTTACTTAAGTTATTTATGATATATTCATGACCACTTTGTAAATATTTAATTTATTTTTGGTGTTTTCTCCAGTTGAGACAACAGGAAAATATAGATTATAACCAGGTGGGATAAATATATGAAAGAGCAACAAAAGGCAATTTTTATTGAGAATATCAAATCGACATGCGCTGTTGACGAGCAAATGGCTAAAGAATTGGCTGATTCATTGCTTGAAATTCACCAGTTAAACACTGGAGTTAATGAACAAACACTGATTAATGAGGTGTTTTTAACTAAATTTGCTCTCTATCTTAAAATTGGGAAAGAGGTTGCTTTAGATTGGGTTCGAAAAAATAAGGACTTGGATACTCCCTTTCCTTCTAATACAGTCGAAAATCAGCCTGCTCAAGATGCGAAAAAGCCTGTTGAGAACAAGGTTCAAGTATATGGAGCTATGACAGTTGGCAGTTCTCCTGTTAATAAGACTTTAAATCGATTAACCAATGATCTTTTGAAAGAGGTCGTTGAACGTGGAAAGACTCAGAAAGCTCAAAAATTACGAGCTTACATATTCGATCAATTGGCAAGGCGATTAGAAGCTTCGCTTAGCCAAGAGCAGATTAACGATTTATATAACAGAATAAGAGGCACTGGTGACTATACTAAAAGCGAATCATTTTCCGAAGAACAACTTAAAATTTTAAAAGAAAAAGTTGTTCCAGAATTAAAGAGAGAGCTAAGTGACCTCAGCAACGGGAATGTTAATATTCTGGGGTTGGACGTTAGTCGTGAAGATAAATACGCATTTGATACAACCAATATATTTTCTGTCTGGTTTAGTAATAACCCAGCAGTTTACATGCCACAACATGTTAAAACTCAAGTAGAAAAAACTGCAAAACTTAACCAGCCAGGCAAAACTCGAATTGTTTTTAGCTCATTATGCTTGAATGAGACTGCACAGATTGATTTTCAGCAATGGGCAAAGGAAAACAACATTGAATTGGTTGATATAGATTCAATAGATTTAAAATCAGTCAGTGAAACTGATGCTCAATTGCTAAATCTAGCCAAAGATGAACTTGGAGCAATGAGAAAGGGCAAGGGAGGAAATCCTGCCGCAGCATCTGATCTGGTGCGTTGGGTTGATGTAATCATTGGAGAAAGCAGTACTTATATTGATATTGATTTACCAATGAATGATAAAAAAGTCACAGTTGAGGTTCATTCCGGTTTCCCAGTTCTACTTAATATGGGGTCAGCGCTCACAAAGGATGGTCAACAGCCTGCTATGGAAAACCCGGCTTTCAATACTGATATGATTGCTTATAGCAAAGATAAAGAGGCACGTCGTCAAATAATCGAGGGGGTTGCCAAAAAGATCATTGCGCGTTATGAAAACTGCGCGAAATATATTGAGGAAAGCAAAAACGAAGAGTTAGTACGTTTAAAAAATTCACCAGGTTATAAATTATTTGTTGAAAAAACAGATGGCAAATTTGATTTATGTACTTTAAGGGCGGCGGTTTCAGAAGCTCACCAGGATGCTTTGTCGTTTGCAACTTTTTTTGGCGCTGAGTATTTTGCTAAAACTTTTGCTACACAAGAACTTATACCTGTAATTAAAGAGGCAATTCAGCATCAAAATCAAGATTTGCTTACATCTGTTATTGAAAATCATATAGAAAAACAACATCTCAATGACTATCCTAAGACTCCCGATGGCATTAAAAAACTATTGAAGTCGTTTCAAGGGATTGTCTATAAACCATTGGTTATGGAATTCTCAGGCCCAAGTGCCGTCTCATCATCTTGGGTGGAAGCTATATCTGGAAGATCCATCCCGAGAAATTTTGAATATTTAGCTGAACCTATGTCTCAACCATTACGAGTTTTACAGCATTATGCCTGTGTATCTGGAAAAGCTAATTTTTCTTCTGATAACATTCCTAAATGGTGTGAACTTCAGTCTGACGTAGAAAAACGACAACAACAAAGAGAAGATGGACTTTCCTGGCTTCCTGATGCTCAAGAGAAGCTTAAGAGGGAAGGGCAGCAAGCCAAACTTGAGGAAGAGCAACGAATCAAACTTGAGGAAGAGCAACGAATCAAACTTGAGGAAGAGCAACGAATCAAACTTGAGGAAGAGCAACGAATCAAACTTGAGGAAGAACAACGAATCAAACTTGAGGAAGAACAACGAATCAAACTTGAGGAAGAACAACGAATCAAACTTGAGGAAGAACAACGAATCAAACTTGAGGAAGAGCAACGAATCAAACTTGAGGAAGAGCACAAAAGCAAAAAATACTTTGCTCAGTCCGATGCTATTGATCTCATTTTGAATAATTTCGAAAATGAAATTAACTCTATTGGTGCTTATTATGCCCCTGCAAAACAAAGAGCTATAGAATTGCTAGATACTTTGAGAAAATATAAAGAGGAAGCATTTAATGATCCAAGCAGAGAAAAATTAATCTCTTTTGCGCAAAGTACAAAAAGAGCAATTCAGGAAGCAACACCAATACTGCAAAAAGATTTAGGCTGGGGAGATTATTTAACCAATTTAGCGAAACAATTGGTTAATGCAGTGACCTTTGCTGTGGCTTATGCTGTAACTTTTGGAACCACCGGGCATCAAGGCTTTTTTGCTTTGAAATCTTCTCTGGCGGTTAGTCAATCTCAAAATCTTGAAGGGGCAATCAATAGCGAATTGAGTCAAAAAAACTGTTAGGGAATTAGGCTAGACATAGAATGCTAATGAGCAAGACATTATTTTTGCTGCCCAAGCATTCTTCTTAAATCTAATGTATTTCGATTCGGTAATTTTGATTTAGAAATGAAAGATTGCAATCCATTTCATTTTGCTGATAATGTGCAAAATAGATTTGGTAAGAATAATATAAGCACACATTGTATATCGTAACGATGTTAGGAGAGTTAGATGCGTAGAAGTAAAGCAATACAAATGCCTAAAAAAAGAACACAAATATTAACTATTTCAGAATCAAGTAAAGAAGATTTGGATGTTGTACCCGAGTATTCTGAGGAGATGGATGTATCTCCCAGCAAAGAAACAAGCAAAACTAACAGTAAAAAACTGGAGAGTACTGCCCGTAAAGAACAGATCAAGAAATTGGAAGGAAAGCTTTACAGTCATATTCAAGATGCTATCGAATTAGAAGAAGAATCTTTTGCAGAATTTAGCATTAACACTGGAAGACCTAGTAATTATTTATTTCGCTTTGTCAGTGAAAAAGAATATTTGGCAATTCTTGAAAATTTAAATCAAGGAAAGAGAATATTTGGTAACAAGAAAAAAGTATTTGAAGAAGAGGACGAAAAGATATCAACTAAAGCAAAAGGGGAAACTTTTTTTGCTTTTGATCTTAAATATGCTCAAAAATATTTCAATAAAGGCACACGACGTAATGGAGTGATGCTTGCTATAGAATTGCACGAAGATGCCGATAGTAAACTATTATCCAATACTGAAATTGTTAGAAGAATTGGAGATGATCCCGGAATGGCTGGTGGCCGATGGGCTAAATGCAAGAAGGTAAAGCCTGGTGAACGAGGGGTAGTAGTAGCTAAATGTGAAGGAGTTCGCGCAGGATGTAAGTATCCATACACCTTGGGTTTTAGAGAAGGAGAAGAGGGGGTTAGTCCTTTCGATACACTATTTGAGCTAATACGTTCTGTAAAGGTCCTGGGTAACAATGGCAGTTGTAAAACTATTTATCATTGCTCTGTACCTGCGCCAAAAGAAAAAGAGCTTACAAGTATTGTGAAAGATGCTGAAAGTGGTATAGACGAGATTGTTAGTGATGAGATTTTATCAGTTGATTCAAGTTCTCCTACATCACGCTTTGGTTTCTTTACAAACAAGGAGCTCTCGGGTATTCCACGATTGGTAAATAAAGCACCTGAACATGAAATATTACCCTCTGATGATAAGACCTCCTTGCATCATTAAATCAGGTTAAATTTTTAAGACTTTAAACGGGTAATTAAATACTATTTATTTGCCCGTTTCTGCATATATCCTCCATAATAAGGGTTAGCCACATACAAGTAACCCATAACTTTATTTCCATTGCTAAATACAATTAGCTTATTCGTTGGTTTAAGCCAATTAATATGAGTGTATTGTACTATAATCTTAATAACCACTATGCCTCTCATTTTGTTTATTCACCTGAGAAAAGAGCCAATCATGATAACAATCCTGAGAAAATTATGAAGAAACCTTTGGATACTACTGAGCAGAATCGCATTGCTGCATTATACGAATTAAAAATTCTGGATACACCACCAGATGAAAGATTTGATCGGATTATCCGACTCACTTCGGGCTACTTATCGGTTCCTATTGCCTTTATTTCTTTTATTGATTCTGAACACCAATGGTTCAAATCCAGTTGTGGAATAGGTCTTAACAAAATATCCCGTAATGATTCATTTTGCCACTATACTATTCAACAAAATAAACCAATGATAATCTCAGACACCTTGTTGGATGAGCGATTTTGCAATAACCCCTATGTGACTAGTGAACCCAATATTCGTTTTTATGCAGGATTTCCGTTGTCAACAGTTGATGGTTTTAATGTAGGAACATTATGTGCAATAGATAAAAAACCACGCAATTTAGATGAGACTGAAATTCAAATTTTAAAAGATTTGGCAACTTTGGCAGAAGATCAACTCAACCTATTGGATATTTCGCTTCTCGAAAAGTCTGTTCGAGAAAAAAATATCTCTCTGATAAAAGCTAAAAAAGAACTTGAAATGCGAAATAATTTTATTCGTAAAGTATTTGGTAGTTTTATGTCTGACGAGATTGTTGCAGCGCTTCTTGAATCAAAATCAGAGTTAAAATTAGGAGGGGAGGAGCGGAAAATTACAATTCTGTTTAGTGATTTACGTAATTTTACTACTTTGTCGGAGCACTTTCCTGCTGAGAAAATTGTCGCTGCCCTTAATAATTATTACGGAAAAATGGTTGATGTCATAGAAAAATACAATGGCACAGTCGATTCCTTTATTGGTGACGCCATTATGGTAGTATTTGGCGCACCACATTCTGGAGGTGATGACGCATACCGAGCGATAGCCTGTGCATTAGAGATGCAGGTGATCATGCAAGAGGTGAATGCAATGAACCGTAACAGCAGCTTGCCTGAATTAGCAATGGGCATAGGGATTAATACAGGTTACGCAATTGTAGGGAACATTGGTTCTCAGAAGCGTATGCAATACAGTGCAATTGGTTCTCCGGTTAATCTGGCATCACGCATTCAGGATCTGACTTTGGGTGGGCAAATTTTAATTTCTGAGGCAACTTACCAGGAAGTTAATCATTCGCTTGAGTTAAATGGGCATCTCAGAGTAAAAGTTAAGGGAGTTGCTGCTCCTATCACTATTTATGATGTAATCGGTTTGAATAAAAAATCAGATTCATAGAAGTAATAATATCACTTTTTAAAATCATGGGGCAAATGGAAAGTTCCAAAAATTCTATACAAATAGTCCAATATTTGCAATTTTTGTCATATAAAATGCTATAATGTCATGTGATAGCCATATTAAATTTAAATTGTCAAAAGCAAAATACACTTTTACTAAGATATAAAATTATGAAACATTTAGCTGAATTAAAAAAACTTAAAGAAAAATGTCTGGAGATGAGTGATAAGGAGTTTAATTATTGTTTTAACAAAGGAGATACCTCACAACGCAGCATTGGTACAATTATTGCGCGGCTTATGAACAGAATAGATCTTAAGGATGAGTTTTTCAAGACAGATAAAGATTATGTTGACTGGATAGAAGACGTAATTTCTGCAAGAAAAAAAGCGGCTCTATCTCCCAGCAGCACTCCAGTATCTATGGATAAAAAAACACCTGATTCAGCCACGGAATTAGCAAAGATTAAAGAAAAATGTCTAAACATGAATGAGAAAGAATTTAATTATTGTTTTAACAAAGGAGATGCCTCAGAACGAGGGATTGCTTTAATCATTGCGCGGCTCAAGAATGCAGTAGGCCTCAAGGATGAGTTTTTCAAGACAGATAAAGATTATGTTGACTGGATAGAAGACATAATTTCTGCAAGAAAAAAAGCGGCTCTATCTCCCAGCAGCACTCCAGTATCTATGGATAAAAAAACACCTGATTCAGCCACGGAATTAGCAAAGATAAAAGAACAATTATTGAAAATGAAAGATGGTGAATTTGATTATTATGTTAAAGATTTAAGTACTGATATATCCAACGGAGGCATATCTATTAGCCGACGACTTTTACGAGATTTAGGTCTTAAGGGGGAGTTTTTTAAGACACAAAAAGATTATAATGAGTGGATAGACGACGTAATTTCCACAAGAAAATTTATTAATTTTAGTGCCAATATTGATAATATTCTAAATAAATTTGAAGAAAAAATAAAAAATATAGGGACTAATTATCCTGAGGCAAAAATCAAAGCCAATGACTTGCTGATGTCGCTTAGAAAAAATAAAGATGAGGCATTTTCAAATCCTTCTCTAGAGTCACTCTATGACTTTGCCGATAAATCGAAACAAATGATAAAAAGCACCATTTCATCTTTAGAGAGGGAGTCAGGATCGGTGGTTTTTTTGAGTGATCTCGCTGAGCAAATTCTAAATACTATCAATACATTTCTAAATAATACATTAAGCTCAAGTACCTCCAGTCGTAGTGGTTTTTTTGGTTTTAAGTTGTCCTATGAAAAAGTAATTGTCCAAGACCTTGAAAAGAATATCGACAACGAGTTAAAAAATTTTAAACCATAAAATTTAAAATTTTTTGTAATATTATTAATCAAGGGGATAGATAAAAAATCTATCTATTGAATAATGCGGAAAAATAAGAGATTAAAATATGATGCAAAAGCTATTTCAATAACATCATTTGGATCAAACATCGACTTAAAATGTTTAAAACTTTCAAGTCTGGACTGAGCATTTTGATCATGTGAAAGCAAGTCATGTCCATACACGGCTATATCTTCAACAATTCGCTCATGTCTGTAATAAGATAAAATGGTTTTATCGATGCTTGTTTTACCATAACCTTCATAAAAACAATCAATTTCATGAGGTTTATTCCATACATTACCAATGCCTCCGCCAATGAACATCAAATCACGTTCTTTTGGTGCGAACATGGGCTCATCCCAATCAATAATGTAAATGGACTCCTCATCAACGACCAACACATTGCCTGCATGTATGTCAGAATGACAAAGTACATATTTTTCGAAATCAGGTCGAATTTTTTTAGACAGTTCTTCTGAAGAATTGACTAATTGATGGATAGAGTCGATATTTTGATTAAAAAAAGATTTGAAGTCAGTGGTAATTTGATCATCAGACTCATCAAATCTAATTTGACTGTAAAAAGACCTAACCATTTCACGCCATTTAGGCGAGTAAGTTTCTTTTCTTAATCGCTGTTGTATCGAGGTGGGAACAGAGGTTCCATGGATTTGTCTTAATATTTTCCCAAGCTGTTTCCACTGTTTTTCTGTTAAATTTTTGGTGAAACCATTGGGCGCATCAATAAATGGATACACAATTATTTTAACATGATCCACTTGCTGAAATAAGTTTGCTTCGAGTGTGTTGATAGGAAAAACAATTTCTTTTACTCCAGAGTCATGCAAGAGACGGATGATTGATAAATTAATTTCATCATGATGGCCGTATTTTAGCTTTACGAAATAAGAATTGGATTCTGAATCTGCTTTATATCCAAAGGCATTCATATCAGCACCGCCCACGATGAGTTGTACAGTATGAATATCAATTCCATAATAGACTTTCAAAAGCTCAATGAGGTGTTGATCCGGAATGTTATTTCTTAGCATAAGAGTTAATTACTATTTGGAAATTATCATAATGGTAAAGCAAATAATATAATTGGAATACTATTATTACTATAATATTAAGTCTGATTATCAAAATAATCAGACTTAATTGGCATGTAATGAACCCTATTCTTCTTAGGTATAATGAGGTATTTGTTTACCCTCTATCAAAGTTTGAATTGGAGTACTTCCACAACACATTTTACCTTGATGAGTTCGTTGATTATTGATGTGTATTTTTTAGTTTTTAAATTGTATAACGTATGGGCATTACATTCGTTTTATAACTTGGCAATAAAGCATTTCCTACAAATTAATAATAGAATTACCCATTTGAGTCTCTATATATTTGTTCTGAACTAATATCTATTGCTAGTTAGCTTTTTGCTTGGTTATTACCATAGAGATCTTGAGCATTGATATAAACCCATGCATTCACCCCTGAGTTCAATTTGACATTCACACGTTTATATTCAGAGACTTCATATTTATCAGCTTGTGCTAATTCTTCTTTGCTGATAGTAAATACGATACCTGGAACTTTGTCTGAGGGATTGCCCGTATACGAAATAATGGGATGAAAATTATCGCCACTTGTCGCAACAACGGCTGAATTTTTAATTTCAATCGTGGTTAATTTGAATCCTTGCAATACATCTTCTTGGCCTTGCATTTTTCTACCAAAATTAGCAATTTGTACTTTTTCATAGCGTAAGGTCCCGTATGAAAATAACTTTTCTGTGTACGTTTTGCTCATAAAATCAACCCTCATAAAATAAAAGTAGTGAATTTTAATCATTTTCTTATTATTATCAAAGTGAGATTTATAAAACCAATAGGAGCAAATGATGTCAAAGTTTTTTAATTTAAAGACAGGTACCTTGCATTCTGTAGAATCCTATGCCGGCGCAGTCAAATTGCCTAAAGGCATAAGTCAGGAGTCAATAAGAATAAATGAGCGGATTCTGGATAATGACGGCTACCCTTTGATGGCACCTAAGTTAAGACGTCAAAATGCAAATCAGTTAAGAATGTTTTTTTCCAGAGAAAGTAATACTCTTTTAAATGGATCATATGATCTTGCTGATCGTTCAAACAGGGATCTGACGGAAGTTGCCAATATAATCTCTTATCGCTAAATATAATCAGGTATTTGCCAGAATAATAATCAGGGAAATACCTGACAAACCAGTTTTTCACTGAATGTGTTTGGTTACTTGCTGATTATTCTTAAAGTCCCATAGCATAAACAACAAGCTTTGAATGATTCATCCTGATGATTTTATGGTTAGTTGTATGGCTCCAAATCGGGTGACTTGTTCATGTGCTTCAATGTAAAGCTAAGATTACTTATTAGGCATAGCCGTTAAATCATCTAACCTGATTTTATGTCATTATCCAAAACCATATAACAAATTAATAGACAAAATGTACTATAATTCTCAAATATTCCTGGGAATAGTAGAGGCCAATTATGGTTACGAAAATAATTTGGGTTTCTAATAATGGTAAACCTAATTTAAAAATTGAATTTGTTAGTGAGGAAGAAAAAAGTAATTTTTTCAAGGAGGTAAAGAAAAAAGCAAGCGAATTAGGACTAAATTTTCCATTAGTGCAAGGCTCTGGAAATTCTCTTCTGATAGAAGCTTCAAATTACCCAATTAATCCTTGTGGTTGTTATATATCCCCAGGTGGGAAATTAGCTATTAATTTTGGAAAAGTGGAGTTGAGTCATTTTATATTACCTAAAGTAGGCGTGAAAACAGAACATGCCGAGATTTTCAAGGACCACAATACTATTTTCTTCCATAAACATAAACTTCCAGGTGTGAATTCTGAATTAACGTTCATACCGACTGGCACACCTGTTATTGTTCCCGTAACAAAACCGGCGACTACTTCTCCAGCATTTTTTAATCCTTCAAAGTCAGGGGATTCTTCGATTTCTATTAGTGCGATAGGAAACGTTGATAGTCCGATGATAAGAATTACTTTTCAAAATCAAACGGAGCGAGAGTTTTTTCTAAATAAAATAACAGATAAAGCAAAAAGTTTAGGAGTCAATATCTCAACTCATCCTTTTGAAATCAAAGAACCTAATATGGTACTTATTAAACCTTCTAAATACCCGGACAATAAATTAGGTTGCTATATTTCAAAGAATAAGGAAATTGCAATTAATTTTGGAAGGACAGATTTTAGAGACTTTGTGTTGTCTAATCTCGGAGTAGGCTCTCATTTAGGGACCTGCCCAACAAAAAATGAAACAGGTAACGACACTTTCTATTTTCATCAGGAGAATCTTTCTTTAAATGGCCCTGCATTATCAGTAAATACCAAAATAACCAAAGAAATAGAGAAAAATGATTATCTACTATCTGCTAATGGCTCCAAGGCCATTGATTTTGTTTGGAGTAATTTTTTAAAACATCCTTATAATCCTAAACTGAAGCAGCCAGATGCTAATGTAAAAGCAGCTTGGGAAAAGCATGCTGATTGGGAACATTGGTCCAATATGGGACAGGATTGGTCATTAAATACTCCCTCGGGTTTAGTTCCCAGGCCAAATCATGGAATTGCTCATACGTTACGAGTCGCACAGCTTGTACCAGTCATTGCTGAATTTTTGAAAGCATATTCAGGTGATCCAAAATTCCAAAAATTAACGCAAAAAGAAATACAAAAAGCACAATACATGATGTTATTTTCAGTAATTGGGCGTGAAAACGATATGAGTTGGACAGATGCCAATCATTACCAGCAGGCATTTAAGGAAGCATACAATGGACAGTATTCCAAGCACATCTATGCTACTTTCAAAGAAAATGCTCAAAAAGGTTTTTTAAATCATGTGGTTACCAATAAATCGTCATTAATTCCTTCACTATTTTCCGATGAAAGCGAGCTTCAATATTGGGCTGAAGCTTTGGACACCGGTAAGCCCGGAATTTCTTCTGCCTCGGGCATACTTATGGCTCTGGCTCATGATTTGGACCTCATGAGATGCTATGACAAAGGAAAATTTAATAGTCTGAAGATGAAGGATTTAGTTGCAAGGCTTGGAGGAAATGAAGATGCAGCAAAGAAACTGGCTGATTATGCTCATGATCTGATTGTAGCGACTGGGGATCGATGCATGGGTTATGGGGTAACTCAGGATTATAATTACTCTCTTTTTGGCAAATGCAGCCTTGATCCCAATGAGTGTCTAAAGCAGCTTCAAAGTATTCCTAAACCAGAGACAACCTTGGCAAATCAATATGGTATTTGAGATTAAATCTTTTATACTATGGCTGTAGCCAGTTTAAATCGTACGGTTATTTAATTAGCATCCTTTGAATGCAAAGGGTGCTTCTATTGCTCTAACAAATAAGCACTAGCTCGATTGAAATTACTATCTTGATCTTATATTGTGACTTCACTGAACTGAAAGCGGATAACATGGTTTTTGATCAGTTGAAATAAGGAATATTAATTTTTAGTTTTTTTGGTAAAACAGGGAGTATTTATGAAAACAGATCAATCCAAGGTAAAAAAGTTAAGCGATTATAAGAGCCTTGATTATTTTGTAATTCACGTTGATTTGCAAATTGATCTCAGCAAAAAACCAGTTGAATCCAAAGCCCGTCTTACAGTAGTTCCCAACCTGAATGTTGATTCACATTCAAACGATTTGGTATTGGATGGTGAGAATATGACATTAGTATCGTTACAAATGAACGATAATTTATTGAAAGAAAATGAATATGAGCTAACTAAAGATTCTTTAATAATTAAAAACATACCTCAAAATACCCCCTTTACTATAGAAATGACCTCTCTGCTCGGTGAAAATACCGATTTGTTTGGGTTGTATGAAACAGAGGGCGTGGCCTTAGTCAAGGCAGAGTCTGAGGGATTACGCCGAGTATTTTATTTGCCAGACAGACCTGATAATCTCGCGACTTATAAAACCACTATCATCGCAAATCAGGAAGATTATCCTGTTCTACTTTCAAATGGTGTGCTAATTGAGAAAAAAGAACTTCCTTTGGGTCTGCATTCTGTAACCTGGCTGGATGATGTCCCAAAGCCAAGTTATTTATTTGCTTTGGTCGCAGGCAATTTACAGCGATCAGTCACTTATTATCAAACAAAATCTGGCCGTGAATTACCCATCGAATTCTATGTTCCACCATCAGCCACATCAAAATGTGATTTTGCAAAAGAAGTATTGAAAGAAGCAATGGCATGGGATGAACGTACTTTTAATTTAGAATGTGCCTTGAGACAACATATGGTAGCCGGGGTTGATAAATATGCGTCAGGTGCTTCCGAGCCAACCGGATTAAATTTATTTAATACAGAAAATCTATTTGCAAGCCCTGAAACTAAAACCGATTTAGGCATTTTACGCGTGTTGGAAGTGGTTGCCCATGAGTTTTTTCATTATTGGTCAGGAGATCGAGTCACTATAAGAGATTGGTTTAATTTACCATTAAAGGAAGGTCTTACTACGTTTAGAGCTGCTATGTTCAGAGAGGAGCTGTTTGGTACTGATCTGATAAGATTACTTGATGGCAAGAATTTGGATGAAAGAGCACCACGACAAAGTGCCTACACAGCAGTTAGAAGCCTATATACTGCTGCAGCCTATGAAAAAAGTGCTGATATTTTTCGTATGATGATGTTGTTTATAGGTAAAGAACCCTTTATTGAAGCAGTAGCTAAGTTTTTTAAGGATAATGATGGAGGTGCAGTTACTCTGGAGGATTTTATTGAATCAATTAGCAACTCTTCTGGTAAAGATCTTCGTTCTTTTTTGTCCTGGTTTACTGAATCTGGAATTCCTGAATTGATAGTAACAGATGAATTGAATCCAGATACAAAGCAATATTTTTTAAAAATTAAAACAGTCAATGGGAGAAATCGCCCCATTCCTATCCTTATGGGTTTGCTCGATAGTTCGGGGGCAGAAATTGTAGCTGATAAATTATTAATCGTTGATCAGGAGGAAATCGAGTTTCAATTTGAAAATATCCAGACCCGCCCTATTCCATCGTTATTACGTAGTTTTTCTGCCCCTGTACACATGAAATATGAATATTCTTATCAAGATTTATTATTGTTGATGCAATTCGACACTAATTTGTATAATCGTTGTGAGGCAGCAAAGCAACTTATTTCAGCTTTAATTAACGATTTTTGTATAGGGAAAAAAATAGAATTATCTCCTCAGTTCTTCGCTGTTTACAAGGCATTACTTTCTGATAACTCTTTAAATGAATGGATGCTAGCTGAATTAATTACCTTACCGTCTTTAGAAGAGTTGATTGAAAATCAGGATAAGCCTGATTTTGAAAAATTAAATGAGGGGCGTCAATTAATACAAAATGCCCTTGCAAATGAATTGAAAACGGATTTTTATAATCTCCTTTTTAGAATACAAATATCTGGGGATGATGATAAACAAAAATTAAAAGGTTTTGATTTGAAGCAAGCGGGATTGCGGCGTTTAAAATCCGTATGTTTTTCTTATTTGCTAAATGTTGATTTTGAAAAAACAAAGGAGAAACTGATTCTTCAATTTGAGGATGCTTTAGGCAAAAATATGACAGAGACTGCTTTGGCTTTAAGCATGTTATGCGAAATAAATTGTGAGGAAGCGGATGTTGCATTAGAGGATTATTATCATTATTGGAAAAATGATCCGGGCGCCGTAAATAACTGGTTCAGTATTCAAGCATTAGCGCACTCCCCTGATGTGATAGAGCGGGTAAAAAAATTAATGCGTCATGGTGATTTTGATTTGTCTAATCCTAACAAGGTGTATGCTCTGCTAGGATCATTTATAAAAAACCCATTTGGATTTCATTCTGTTACAGGTGAAGGTTACCAACTGGTTGCTGATGCCATTTTTGACTTGGATAAAATTAATCCAACTTTGGCTGCCAATCTAACTGAAAAATTTACTTATTGGGATAAATACGATGTAAATAGGCAAGCTATGATGATTAGCACTTTAAAAATAATCTACTCTAATGCTACTTCATCTGATGTGAGAACAATGGCAAAAAAGGGATTGGATAAGGTAAAAGAAGATCTCCCATTACCAATCCATTTGACTTTTCATGGGGGATCAACGATGCAGGATAGAACAGCTCAATTAATTGCTGATGGAAATAAGGAAAATGCTTATCAATTGCATTGATTTCTTATTTCATGACCTGATTTGGAATAGAGTGAGATATTGATATTGCCTAAAACTTGGGGGGGGGGGGTGAATACTCCCCTTTCTTGATAAAGAATGAGAAAGCACGTTTTCTAATACAATAAATCATAGTCTTATTTTCACAAACGCTTCTCTGCATCTGGTTTTATACCAAATACTGCAAGTCCTTGAGTTTTAAACCAAATACTGTCTTCTGCAATGACATAAGGTTTTAAATCAGGAATGGACTGTATATTAGAATAAGCTGTTGTACAAAAGTAACTTTGCCCAACCAGATGGAATTCTTTAGTGCTTTTTGAAGGGGTCACTAAAATATGACCATAGGGTACAAGCTCTATTAATTGCTTAATAAAACTAACAATATCTTTCTCTTTTTCTATTCCATTTTGTACACCTAAGAGATAAGGAACAAATACTGTATCAAATGTTTTTGACGGATGATTTTTTATCAGATGTTTTAATTCACCCGCATAAAACTCTATATGATGATCGAACTCAAATTCATTTTGAACTCTTAATTGCACAGCTTGCCTGGTGAGTTTCAGCATATAATAAATATATGATTTTCTTAGTAATTTAGGGTTAATTATCCAAAATACAGAGTTTTTAATCACTCCTGAAGGTAGTTTAAGTAGAGGAGGATACCATTTGGTGAGAGCTGTCAGAAGTTCACCTATTGAAGGATAGGGTTTCCCATTATTATTGTATTCTCTGTAATGGTAATATTTTTTAAATGCTTTTACCCATGCAATAGTCACGGGATCTTTATCATAAACAAGAATAGATTTGGCCCCTGCTTGAGCAAATAAAAAAGCGCTATTACCATATCCAGGGATTATTAGGACATTTTTTTCTTTGATTTCACTGTGTAAATTATACCTTTCTTCTTCATGACCAGATAAAGCAGATGACAAATAGCGTTCTGCTCCCATTGGATAAATTAAAACTTCTTTATTGTCAGTCAGTCTTGTAATACGCTGCTCTAAAATCCAGTTTATTTCTTGCTTATTGAGTAAAGTGCTATGGGTATTTTTACTTGACATGAATAGGCCTTTCATAAAAGGATTAGAACTAGCTGGTGCTCAATGTGAGTATTAATTTAGTCGACATTTAATTACATTATACTATGTTATTGATTTAAATTTTCCGAGCAAATCGTATTAATATCATTAATGGCTTCATTGTACTCCCTGTTTGATATTTTTTCTATTTGCTCTATAAAACTTAATAATTTTGTTTTGACACACGCACAATAAGCCTGAATTGTTTTTTTATCTTCATCACTTTGGTTGGGATAAATAAGGCTCCATCTATTAAGACAATATTGTTCGATTGTTTGTGTCGTTACTTCTGATAAGGTCACTTCTTCCTCCAGCTCATCCATGGCATCATGTAAAATTGTTTGTGGCATGCAATTTCTAATTGCTTTTTGAACCCCTGTTTTATTATCGAGATTTTTAGTTGAAATGCATCGACAATATTTATCTCCAAATTGTTTATATGTTTCTTTGTCAATTGATGGATCCATTTTTTTCATCCAGGTTTCAAAGCAATGTGATTGTAGTGTTTCTTGATACTGAATATTGGACTCTGAATAAGACAAGGTTGGTGTTATACCTATAAGAGCTGCAATCCATATTGATTTTATAAAATCGAAACTCACGTTTGTCACTCCTTTGATGCTTTATTTTATAGTTGAGAATAACTGAAATTTAACTGGCTACCAATCCCTTGGTTTTCCATTAAACCAAAAATAGCCGCTTTTTTTCTTCATACTAATCAGCTCATAGATTTCCAGTGCCGTTTCACTGGGAAGTTTTTTTGCATTTTGTGTTCCCATGTTTGTTTTAACCCAACCTGGATCAAAACTGGATACAGTTATTTGGGGAAGTCTTTCCGCAAGCAATTTAGTATACATATTCAAACTGACTTTTGACATTTTATAATGTGGTTGAAAGGGGGAATTATTGGAACTAAATGCTCCCCACCCTGAAGAGATATTAATAATTTGTGCACTATCATTGAACTTGGGGATACATTTTTCAGTTAACTCAACTGTACCAAACAGGTTAATTGCAAAGGTTTTTTTCAATAAGGACATATTAATTTTTTCTTCATTCCACTCTTCAAGCAACACGGCGGCATTATTAATCAGTACATCAATTTTAGGTAAATTTTTTGCAAATGCATCGATGTGCTCCGAAATGGCTAGGTCTAACTTGTATGTGCGTAGGTTTTTATGTTTTATAGGAGAATATCCGCTGGTGGAAGTACCAATAACCGTCCAATCTTTGTCAAGGAAAATTCTAGCAATTTCCAGGCCTATACCTCTACTGATTCCTGTTATGACGAGAGTCTTCAATTTAAATCCTCTATCCGTGGCTTGTAAAATCAAAATAATTGATCTTTTAACTTTTTGCAAAACTCAATCTCTTAGTTAAAAAAATTTTATAATTCAATCATTTGGTTTATCTAAATTCCCTCCTAAAAAACATTTTTTACCTGGATCTTGAGATTTTTCTTAAGCCCCAAGGGAAGATGCGTCCTTTAATGTTTATGGAATATCTCATACAAGCATAAGATTCATTGCGTTGATTATTTAAAATTGCTGGTTAATGCCAGTACAACATTTTTTGATACCATTGATTCAAGGAATTCACAGTACTATACACAAGTTTATCCACAGATTTTGTGGATAAAAATTTTATAATTACATTAAATAACCTTTGTGAAATAAGACAGATTAACCATCAACTAATGGGTTAGGAAAATAAAATATTAGAATATGAAAAAAGTTATCCACATGTGAATAAATCACATAGAAGTTTTGAAAACTCCTACATGATAACAAAGAAAAAATGAAAAAACAGTCTTGACTTAAAATTTTCCTATAAAATTTTTAATAGTAAGAATATTTTATTTTAGTGATGAAGTAGTTTTTTTAAGAGGATTGCGTCTTCTACACTGTTTTTATCTTTATAATAGTCTTTTTTAATTTCTACTTTTTCAAATCCCATTGTTTCGTAAAGATGTAATGCAGCGCTGTTACTTGGCCTTACCTCTAATATAACTGATTCCGTTTGAGTATATTTTGATAAAGAATAAAGAACTGTTTGTAATAGTTTTCTCCCCAAACCTTTTGATTGTAATGGTTTGGCAATGCACAAATTTAATATATGACAACTATTATTGCTTATTCTGGATATGATATATCCAGCAAGGATCGAGCTATCTCCATTGTTGATTTCCAGAACTCTGCAATCATAACCAACAAGCACGCAATCTCTTAGTATGTCTTTACTCCAGGGGGCAATATGAACATTTGTTTCGATAGAATAGACATTTTCAATATCACTATCTTTCATTCTACGAATGTTTAATATCATTCATTACTCCTGGGAATAATCATACTTAATTTATGATGAATTAAATATTAGCAAATGTGTTATCAAACATTACTAATCCAAAATACTGCACTTAATAATTCTTTAGTCTTTTATTTAGGCCCTTTGCATGACTGTCCTTTCATTTTTTTGCTGTGCTGCATATATTTTTGTGGGATTTATGTAAACTCTACCCCGCAAAAAGTTTGTATCTTGTCCAAAATAAAATAATCAGCCCATGCAAGAGGTCTATATATAATTATATACATATAATAAGCATCCCTTTGCTTTTATGAGCAAAGGAAATACAATGAGGTATAATTGGCTACCTGTAATTATTATTTTTTCTTCTTTTTAGGCAAATACAGATCCGTTATAGTGCCTTCAAATGCTTCTGCTGACTGAGCTATGGTTTCTGATAGAGTCGGGTGAGGATGAATAGTAAGAGCGATGTCTTCAACATCACAACACATTTCAATGGCTAAGGCAGTTTCTGCAATTAAATCGCCGGCATTAACCCCAACAATACCTGCTCCCAGGATACGGTTAGTTTCTGGGCAGAATAGTAATTTGGTCATTCCCTCTTCTCGCCCCATGCTGAGTGCACGACCGCTAGCAGCCCATGGAAAGGAGGCTTTCTCATAGTTTATTCCTTTCTCTTTTGCTTCTTTTTCTGTTAGACCAGCCCAAGCTAATTCTGGATCTGTATAAGCAACACTAGGTATACATTTTGGCTCAAAATAATGTTTTTTCCCTGCAATGACTTCTGCTGCAACTTTCCCTTCAGGGATTGCTTTATGTGCGAGCATTGGTTGCCCATTGACATCGCCAATAGCAAAAATATGAGGAACATTCGTTCTTAATTGATTATCAACTGGAATAAAGCCACGTTCATCTACTTTGATCCCTGCTTTTTCAGCGTTGATTGCTCCACCGTTAGGTTTCCTGCCTACTGAAACAAGTACTTGCTGAAAGCAAAGAGGCTTATCAGTTGCATGTTCTCCTTCCATTGAAACATAAATACCATCTTTTTTGGCTTCAACTGCAGTTACTTTCGTTTTTAATAGAAATTTGACACCCTTTTTAGTCATTCGTTTTTGCAGTATATTGACCAAGTCGGCATCAGCATTCGGAATTAATTGGTCCATAAATTCAACAACTGTTACATTAACTCCCAGCGAGGAGTAGACAGTTGCCATTTCCAAGCCAATAATACCACCACCCAATACAAGTAAGTCACCTTTGATATCAGCGAGTTCTAATGCCCCTGTAGAGCTAAATATTCGTTTATCTTCTGGTATAAATGGTAATTTAATGGATTCTGAGCCTACTGCAATAATGGCATTATCAAATTCAATTTCTACAGTCCCTTCTTTCGTTTCAACAAGAATTTGATGGGTACCTGAAAACTTACCTGTCCCAGTAATTACTTCTACTTTTCTTTGTTTGGCAAGAGCTTTTAGTCCCCCGGTCAACTTTGCAACGACAGAGTTTTTCCAGGCAACCAATTTTTTATTGTCGAATTTAGGTTTACCAAATGCTACACCTTGCTCTGACATTTCATGGGCTTCATCTACTACTTTAGCAATATGCAATAATGCTTTTGAGGGAATGCAACCAACATTTAAACAAACGCCACCTAGTGAGTCAAAACGCTCGACCAAAACCACCTTTTTATCCAAGTCGGCAGCCCTGAAAGCGGCTGTGTATCCGCCTGGTCCACTACCTAATACCACTACATCTGTCTTAATTTTATTAGCCATAAGAAGCCTCATCAAAAAATATGTTTTCTGGGGTTATTGGCATTTCATTCAGAACAAGGAAATACCAATAGCTCTATTCCTTTATATGTCAGAGTAAAACTCTTCTAATATCACCTAAACAATCACAAAGAAAGCGAGTAAACCGGGCTGCCTCAGCGCCGTCGATTACTCTATGATCGTAAGAAAGTGAAATAGGCAACATCAATCTGGGTTTAAACTCTTTATTATCGTATATGGGTTTTATTATTGATCTTGATAAGCCCAAAATTGCAACTTCCGGGCTATTTACAATAGGAGTAAATGCCGTTCCGCCTATACCACCAAGGCTGGAAATTGTAAAACAACCGCCTGACATATCAATAGGTGTTAATCCCTTTTCTCTAGCTTTCGTACTGAGTCTGGACATTTCCTTTGCAATATCAATCACACTCAATTTATCAACATTCTTTATTACAGGAACCACCAGACCGTTAGGTGTATCTACTGCTATACCTATATTATAATATTTTTTATAAATTAAATTTTCACCACTGGTATCTAGTGACGCATTAAATTGCGGGTAAGCATGGAGAGCCTTACAAACTACGCTGCAAACAAATGCTAACAGGGTTAATTTGTAATCTTGATTTTTAGCGCTCTCTGATTCTGATTTTCTAAACGCTTCCAAGTCTGTAATATCTGCTTCGTCAAATTGAGTGACATGTGGAATGGTTATCCAGGAGCGATGTACGTTTGTTCCAGTAAGTTTTTTAATTTTATTTAAAGGCTTTGTTTCAATTGAACCAAATTTACTGAAATCGATGGCTGGATTTGACGGTAAGCTGAAGCCACCAGACGTAGTTTTTTCACTTAAACGTACTTTGATATAATTTTGCAGATCTTCTTTTGTAATACGAGATTTTCTCCCACTTCCCTGAACCAAAGATAAATCGACTCCAAACTCTCTTGCCAACCTTCTTACGGCTGGACCTGCAGATATTAAGATACTTTTTGATTCAGCTATCTCAAGGTTATTAATTGATATTGCTTCGGATTTTAGTTCTTCATATGGCTTCTCTATTTCCTTTATAGATTGTTCTGAGATATTTTTAATCTGGCTTTTTTCGATTTCAGGTGTCTCAGATTTTCCTAGGGTTTTTAGAGTTAGAATAGGAGTACCTTGAGATACTTTATCCCCTAATTTAATTTTCATTTCGATGACTTTACCTGCATAGGGCGAAGGAATATCCATCGTTGCTTTATCACCCTCTAATGTAATTAATGCCTGATCCTTTTCTACTTCCATCCCTGGTTTGACTAAAATATCAATTACATCAACGTCATTTGCACCACCAATATCCGGGATAGATATTTCAATATCTTTGGAACTAGGTGTAGATGCAGTTGCCTTTGTATCAACAGATTGCTCTTCTGCTCTGGTTTGCAAATTCTGTTTTTCTGGTTCAGTCTTTTGTTCTTGAGAACTGGAAATATTTGTCGTTGTATCTGACTTGGCTTTGACAATGAGATCACCTTCGGATACTTTGTCACCGACTTTAACGAGAATTTGCGTTACCGTTCCAGATATTGGAGAAGGGATGTCCATGCTTGCCTTCTCAGACTCAAGCGTAATCAATGGTGTATCTACTTCGATCTGATCACCCTCTTTCACTAAAATCTCAATGACATCAACTTGATTAGCGCCACCGATATCAGGAATTTTAATTTCACTTTCTTTTGTCATATTTTCCTCAGCACTCAGTTAAACCGGAACTATCTTCTGTTCTGATTAATTGTTTAACTAATGGGTCATTGGATCCAATTTGTCTTGATTAATATTGTAACGTTTCATGGCATCGACAATTTTTGTTTTATCAAGACTACCTTCAGCTACAAGTGCATTTAATGCCGCCAACACTATAAATTTTGCATCAACTTCAAAGAAATGACGTAGTTGTGTACGGGTATCACTTCTGCCGTAACCGTCTGTACCTAGGGTAATATAGCGATTAGGAACAAAAGGCCTGATCTGATCTGCATAAATACGCATATAGTCAGTTGAGGCAATAACAGGTCCACGACGTCCTTTTAATTGAGATGTCACATAACTTTCCTGAGGCTTATTTTGGGGGTGCATGTTATTGTATCGCTCTACAGCCAAACCTTCTTTACGTAACTCATTGAAGCTAGTTACACTCCAGATATCCGATGTAATTGAAAAATCCTCTTCCAGCATCTCTGCGGCTTTGATAACTTCACGCAAAATAGTACCGCATCCCATTAGTTGGACATGGTTTTTTGATTTTTTCTTATTTTCTTTTAAGAGATACATTCCTTTGATAATACCTTCCTCTACTCCTGCAGGCATATCGGGATGAGAGTAGTTTTCATTCATAATAGTAATGTAATAAAACACGTTTTCCTGTTTTTCATACATACGGTGCAATCCATTTTGGATGATAACTGCTAATTCATAGGCGTATGTGGGATCATAAGAAATACAATTAGGTATTGTTGATGCTAAGACATGACTATGTCCATCTTGGTGTTGCAATCCTTCTCCTGCCAACGTTGTTCGTCCAGCGGTTCCACCAAGTAGAAATCCTCTCGCTTGCATATCTCCTGCCGCCCATGCTAAATCACCAATGCGTTGGAAACCAAACATAGAGTAATAAATGTAAAATGGAATCATTGCCAGCTTATTTGAACTGTAAGAGGTTGCGGCAGCAATCCATGAACAAAACGCCCCAGCTTCATTAATACCTTCTTCAAGAATCTGCCCGTCAACTGCTTCTCGGTAATACATCACTTGCTCATGATCTACAGGAGTATAAAGTTGACCTACGGGAGAATAAATTCCAATTTGTCTGAATAATCCCTCCATACCGAATGTTCTGCATTCATCTGGTACTATGGGGACTATTCTGGAATTAATATCTTTATTTTTGAGTAGAACTGAAAGAATTCGCACAAATGCCATAGTAGTCGAGATTTCTCTATCTCCTAATCCCTTGGTAATACTGGAAAATTCTCCTAAATCAGGTATTTTTAACTGTTCTACTTCAGTTGAACGGTGGGGCAAATAACCGCCCAAGGCTTCCCTTTGCTTTTTTATATACTTGATTTCGGGACTGTCGTCATCGGGTTTATAGAAAGGAATATCAGCAATTTTGTCATCGCTGATTGGAATATTAAATCGATCTCTGAAAGCTTTTAGTTGATCTATGGTCATTTTTTTCTGCTGATGAGTAATGTTTTGTCCCTCACCAGCCGCTCCCATCCCGTAGCCCTTGATGGTTTTTGCAAGGATAACTGTTGGAGTTCCCTTGTGTTCAACTGCTCTGGCATAAGCTGCATATACTTTTTGAGGATCATGGCCACCACGATTTAATCGCCAAATTTCCTCATCAGACATATTTTCAACCATTTTCTTTAATTCTGGATATTGATTAAAGAAATGTTGTCTTACATACGATCCATCGTTCGCTTTGTAAGATTGATAATCTCCATCCAGACATTCTTCCATCCTTTTCTGTAGCCAGCCTTGATTATCACGGGCAAATAATGGATCCCAACGGCCTCCCCAGATGACCTTAATAACGTTCCATCCAGCTCCTCGAAATAGGCCTTCAAGTTCTTGAATGATTTTACCGTTACCACGAACAGGCCCATCAAGTCTTTGTAAATTGCAATTAACTACAAAAATGAGATTATCCAGCTTTTCTCGTGCTGCGATACTGAGTGCCCCGACTGATTCAGGCTCATCCATCTCGCCATCACCCAAAAATGCCCATACTTTCCTACCCTCAGCTTTGATCAGTCCCCGGTTCTCAAGATATTTTAGAAAGCGAGCTTGATAGATAGCTTGCAAAGGACCTAAGCCCATGGATACAGTGGGAAATTGCCAAAAATCGTTCATTAGCCAAGGGTGTGGGTAGGAAGATAAACCATCTACCTCTACTTCTTGCCGAAATTTTTCAAGTTGTTTCTCTGTTAATCGGCCTTCAAGAAATGCTCTGGCATAAATGCCTGGAGCCGAGTGGCCTTGAATATAAAGCAAGTCTCCTCCATTTTCGCCTTTTTGTCCTTTAAAAAAATAGTTAAATCCAGTTTCATATAACGTTGATGCAGATGCATAAGAAGCGATGTGGCCGCCAAGCTCTGGCGCGTATTTACCTGCCCTAAGTACCATTGCAACAGCGTTCCATCTAATTAATGCATTGATGCGCTTTCCAATTCCCTCATCGGGAGGCATTTGTTTTTCTTCGTGAGGTTTTATAGTGTTTCTGTAGGGAGTATTAATTGAGCTGGTTAGTTTAACCCCCTCGGCGTTCGCTTTATTAAGAAGCTGCTGCAAAAGGAATGCAGTACGCTCAGGACCATCATTAAAGAGTACAGCTTGTAGGGCATCCAGCCATTCACGAGTTTCTATTGGATCCAGATCTAAATTTGTTTCATTGGTCATGAAATAGTTCCCCAACAATCAATAATTTTATGAACAGTATGGTACGGGTTGTAATCTTTTCTGAATTACACCAGAACAACCTTGATTACATGCATTAAAATCCGCAGAGCAATTACAAGTTACTTTGCGGCATTGTAGTGGATCACGGTAAGATTGCAACCCGCGAGTAATATATCCACCTTGGATTTTGACTTCGTGAAGGTATTCCAGATAATTTTCTTTGGCGAAATGGTTTACTTTCGTAGAACAATCTCGGCAGTTGTCTGTGCAATTTTGTTTACAGTAATTAAGCTGCTGAAAACAAGTTTGTTGGCATTGGCTTAAGGTTTTATGATGGGTAATTTTACTTTTTAGTGTGGCACAAGCTGAAAGCTCCAATATTATAAGGCAAAAAAGTAAACGGAATGCAGTGTTCATGATTCAAGTCCCACATTAATTTATTGTGAAATAGAACATTATAGCCAAGCTACTAACGTAAATAATGCAATAAAAACCAACAACACTATTGTGGCATGTTCTACAAGATTTTCAGCAGCAGCCATTGGTACTTCTTCAGTATCATTGATACGAACTGCTTGCAAACCACACCCTCTCAGTATTTTATCATTTGAGTCAGGATAAGTTAGAACATATTGAGCGAATAGATGAAAACCTCGTTGAAAATTTCCAACTAACAAAAACAGCAAGGCGGTGATTCTGGCTGGTATCCATTCGAGAATGTTAGTAATTTGATTTGCCTGAGTACTTATAAAATTAATTTCTTTACATAAAGTGATTAATCTGTATGTTAAAGCTGCTATTGGCCCAGCGATGATGTACCAGAATACAACAGCAAATAATTGGCTGTTAACCTCAGCGAAATATTCTCCAATTGCATCTGTTTCAGTTTGATTAGCCTGTTTCTTCAAAATTGGGTAAAAAGCATTTTGCGGCCCCAGACAGTAGTAAAAAATAAACAGGCTAAGAATTAGGCCAAATAAACCAAACAGAATACTTTGTAGTGAAAAATAAACAAGAAATGTGAGAAAAACAATGGGCAATATGATAGCTATCAAGGTAGCCCAAGGATTAGAAAAACATTTATTTTTATCGATGGTTTTTTTAAGAAATAGACAGTAGTTATTAAACCAGGAAAATCGCTGATAGGACACTGAATGGATTAAAAACCGTTCACTGAGCAAGCATAATACTATTACCAGTAATTTCATTTGATTAATCCTTACGCATTTTTTCAGATAAAGCTATAGGTGTTGGATATTTCAATACAACAAGATACGATGAAACGATAAAAGTTAAAATAGTAGTTGCCTGGATTAAATTGGAGGCGACTTCTGAAATCAGGTTTGTACTCAAGGCGATGCTCGCAACCAATAAAGAAAACTCACTCCCCTGCCCCAAGCGAATTCCTACTTCTTTTGCCACTTGTTTTTTCTCACCAGAACGGGCAAGCAATATATAAAATAGCAACGGCTTAATAATCAGTATCAATGTCGCTAATATCACCGCTGGGATAACTACCTGAGCTCCAAATCCAAAATTAAAAGTAGCACCTATCGAAAAAAAGAACATTACAAGGAAAAAATCTCTTAATGGCTTTAAACTTTCAGCAATGAACAATGAAATTGGGCTTGATGCCAAAGCTACTCCTGCTATAAAAGCGCCAATATCTTCTGATAAGCCTATTGTTTGTGCTAAAACGGATATCCCCAAACACCATCCTATGGAGAGTAGAAAAACGTATTCCTGAGTTCTATCAAAACGTGCCAGCAGTTTTATCAGGATGTATCTTTCAAATAAAAAAGAGAACAAGCACAGGGCCGGTAGCGCGATAATAACCAGGATGAAATCACTGATTGACAGGTTCCCATCCTGATGGGCACTATTAAGTAATATCAAAAGCACTATAGCTATAACGTCCTGCATTAGGAGTACGCTAATCATGACTTCACCAGTATGCTGGTGATGTAAAATGGTTGTTGGTAATAATTTCAAGCCAATAATAGTACTTGAAAACATCATGGCTCCGCCCAATATCAATGACTCAGTCACTGTGAGGCCAAACCATCTGCCAATTCCGTAGGCAAGTGCAGCAAACAGAATTGAGCTTACGATTGCAATCCAGGTTACTTTTCTTAGCATATGAATCAAATTCTGGGGCTGTAAATGCAAACCTAATAAGAAAAGCAAGAATACTATTCCGATGTCACCTATCTGCTTGACAACCGTCACATCGGATACAAGTTTGAATCCCCAAGGACCTAAGATAGCACCAAGTGTTATATAAGCAACCAATAATGACTGTTTGGTGTACAATACCAAAGTAGAAAAAAAAGCAGCTCCAGCAAATATCAAAAATATAGTGTAAAATACAGAGCCATCATGCATTGATTGAATACCTCTTAAGAAAAGGTAGTTAAAATTGAATTATAAAGCCAATTTTATCCATTAATCTATTAATTAGCTATTAATTATTGTTTATTAATAATAAATTGTTGCCTTTAGTTAGAACTAGGGTGATATCTATTGATGAGAATGTCATCGATAGAGTCATAATGTGCTGATATAATTAACACAAGCTATGCACACATTCAGAATCAGTCTGAGTATAATGTTACACCTAAAACTATTTCTTTCCCAAACTATTCTGAGTGGTTTTTTCTTAATTCTAAAGATATAAATTAACCGGTTTTTTCCACGAAACAAATTAAATTAACACAGAAAAAGATCCCTTTATTCCGTTATTTGATAATTTTGTTTTAAGGTTGTCAGCCATTGATTTGTTACCAAAAGGCCCTACTCGGACAATATAGTGCTGTTTATAGTGTTCAATAAACACCGGCGACGGTGTAATGTGAAGTAGTTTCTCTTTCAAACGCTTTGCCAGGGCTTCTGAAGAAAAGGCTCCTGCCTGCAAATAATAATGGCCTTGCCCAGCAGGCCCCATTAGCGTTTCAATTTCAACATGAGCAGTTCCTTTGGGAAAAACCCCCAGTTTTAATGCGGCAGCGTACGAGAGATCTATGACACGATTTGCGTGAAATGGCCCTCTGTCATTAACCTTAACTATTGCGACTTTGCCATTTTCCAAGTTTCTTACTTTGACATAAGTCGGCAAAGGTAATGTTTTGTGGGCAGCAGTCATGACATACATGTTATAGGGTTCGCCACTGGAGGTACGCTGTTTATGAAATTTTGTTCCATACCATGAGGCAATACCACGAGTTTTATACCCTGTTGAGCTTTTCATGACTTCATAAGTACGCCCGTCAACATAATATTCAGAAGGATTACCATATCTGCTTAATGGTTCTTTGACAGGCACTGGTTCTTTAAAGCTTACCTGTTTGGCTTGTTTGGGAGCTCCATCCTGCTGTATTGTATAACGATTGGACTTGTATTTATATCGATCGTAGACAGAGTTTTTAGTGTGAGTGGTTTGGCGTTTTTTATTTGTTAGGTCGGGTTTGTCATGAGTAGTTTGGCAACTTGCTAAAAAAATTGAAAAAACAATAAGTAGTTTACGCATATTCTTTGATATTTCTTGTTGTTATGAGTTATTGCTAATATTACCAAAAAATAATAATTTTCGAAGTGCGATTAGATTAATTCGCATCTTAATTTAGCTTTATAAAAAAATATAAATATTTTTAATATGCCATTTGGCCGCCTGCAAAAGGCTGTGATAAGATACATTTATTTTGCAACTATATCAGGTAATATCATGACCAGAGCAACGTCTTTTTTATTGACGCTATTATTTTTTATTACTTTATTTGTACAGTCTACCAATTCAATGGCTGATGAAGTGCTCCCTTCCTCTGATTTACAGAGGCCTTCACCTACAGTCACAACGAAACCTTTTACAACTCCGGCTGCTCCATTGCTTAATGCCAAAGCTTATATTTTAATTGATGTGAATAGTGGAAAAGTAATTGCAGAAAAGAATAGTGAGGAAAAATTACCACCTGCCAGTTTGACTAAAATGATGACATTGTATGTCATTTCTAATGCATTGAAGAGTGGACAAATTCATCTTAATGATATGGTAAGAGTGAGCCGTGATGCATGGCAAACAGGTGGCTCTCGTATGTTTATAAAAGAGGGGGATCAGGTCTCTGTTGAAGACCTTTTAAAAGGTATTATAGTAGATTCTGGCAATGACGCTTGTGTGGCAATGGCAGAGCATCTTGGTGGTTCCGAAAATGCTTTTACCGACATTATGAATCAGCAAGCTCAAAATCTGGGTATGAAAAATAGTCATTTTACAGACAGTACTGGATTACCTGATCCTAATCTATATACAACTGCTAAAGATTTGGCGATTTTAGGCCGAGCCTTAATACTCGATTTCCCTGAATACTATGACTGGTATAAACAAAAATGGTTTACATATAACGGTATACGCCAACCTAATCGAAATCGTTTGTTGTGGCGAGATAGCCAGGTTGATGGTATAAAAACAGGCCACACCAATGATGCTGGATATTGTCTAGTATCTTCCGCAAAGCGTAATAACATGCGTTTATTAGCTGTGGTTTTAGGGGAACCCAGTGATTCTGTGCGAGCTGATGACAGTGAAAAATTATTAAATTACGGATTTAGATTTTTTGAAACACATCAATTATATAAATCTGGGCAATCAATTGCTGAATTACCGCTTTACAAAGGAACTTCTGATAAAGTTGCTGTGGGTTTAACAGAAGATCAATTTATTACGATACCTGCCGGTCAATATGAAAGATTAAATATTTCAACTAAAATTTCTAATGATTTACAAGCTCCTATAAAGAAAGGCGATAAAGTTGGCGATATTATTGTGCAATTTAATAACAATATCGTTTCAAGCAAACCGCTTTATGCTTTGCAAACAGTGGAGTCAGGTGGATTCTATACCAGAACAAAAGATTCGATAAGGTTAGCATTTAAGCGATGGTTCGGCTCCTAGGATATTTTCATAATGAGTATCGCATTTGTTAACGGCAAGTATTGTTGTCAATCTGAAGCAAAAATTTCAATATTTGATCGAGGGTTTCTTTTTGGTGACTCGGTTTATGAAGTGCTGCCTGTTTACCATGGGCAGCCTTACTTTGTAGACCAACATCTTGACCGATTATTCTCAAATATGAAAAAAATTAAGATGATTATACCAAATTATGATTGGCATGGTTTAATTCATAGACTAATATCAGAAAATAATGGCGGTAATTTACAAGTATATATCCAAGTCACACGAGGGAATCAAGGGGTGCGCAAGCATGATATCCCTACTTCCATCACACCTTCTGTTATCGCATTCACTATGCATAATCCATTTCCCACCCTCGAAGATAAGGAACAGGGAATGTCAGCAAAACTGGTTGAAGATTTTCGGTGGATGAGATGTGATATAAAAACTACTTCTTTAATTGCCAATATATTACTGAATGATGAGGCTGTATCTGCAGGATTCCACACTGCAATTCTTGCCCGGAACGGTCTAATTACAGAGGGAAGTAGTACCAACGTATTTATTGTCGCACAGGATGGTGTTATTAAGACACCACCCATGAATAATTTCTGTTTACCAGGAATTACTCGGCAAGTTGTTATTGAAATAATTAAAAAATTAGATTTAAAGTTCAGAGAAATAGAAATTAGCATTTCAGAGCTTTTTTCTGCTCAGGAAGTTTGGATAACAAGTACGACAAAAGAAGTATTCCCTATTACAAAGATTAATGACTCTTTGATTAATGGCGGAAAAGTTGGCGAATATTGGCGGATAATTAATGATTCCTACCAACAACTAGTAAACTAAATTATGACAAAAACGACTTTAATAGAATTCCCTTGTTATTTTCCTATTAAAATTATCGGAATTAACTCAGAATTATTGCTCAATGAAATCAGGCAAATTGTTATTAATCACTTCCCTACTTTTGAAAATGAGCATTTAACTCATAAAACGAGTGAACAAAACAAGTACTTGGCTATTACTGTGACGGTGTATGCAGAAAATCAAATCTCGCTGGATGGATTATATCAGGATTTAAGTCAACATCCTGCTGTGAAAATGGTTTTATAATGATAATTCATAATTTAGGCATAAAAGATTATACTGAAATATGGGAGCAGATGAAGGAGTTCACTGCAATCCGCGACAGTAATTCTTATGATGAGCTTTGGTTATTAGAGCATTATCCTGTATATACTCAGGGGCAGGCAGGGAAACCAGAGCATGTACTTAATCCCAACTCTATAAAAATTGTGCAATCAGATCGCGGTGGACAAGTTACATATCATGGCCCAGGACAACTAGTAGCCTATGTTTTAATGGATATTCGCCGCAGAAACCTGGGCATAAGAACTTTAGTAGCAAAACTGGAAGAAATATTAATTTCGGTTTTAGAACATTATAGAATTCCAGCAAACATTCGCAGTGGGGCACCTGGAGTTTACGTAGGTGAAAAAAAAATCGCATCGATAGGACTGAGGGTGAAAAATGGGTGTACTTATCATGGTATAGCATTAAATGTGAACATGGATTTGAGCCCATTTTTAGGCATTAACCCATGTGGTTTTGCTAAAATGGAAATGACACAGATGAGTCATTTCCATCCTAATATTCAGTTAGAGGAAGTAAGCCAACATCTTGTACAGTATTTTTTGACTCAATTTAAATAATAGGAAATTATGAATTTGTTAGCAGATTATGTGCAACCACTGACTTATTGGCTACAAGCAAACCCACATTGGTCCCTGTTTATTACTTTCTTAATCGCTTTAAGCGAATCTTTAGCTGTCATTGGGAGTATTATACCTGGCTCTGTTACCATGACTGCAATAGGGATATTAGCAGGTTCTGGAATCATGCGTATCGATTTGACATTGCTTGCTGCTACTCTGGGAGCTATTTGTGGAGATAGCCTTAGTTATTTTTTGGGATATTTCTATAGTGATCGTTTAATTGAGATTTGGCCTTTTAGAAAATACCCGGGCTTATTGAAGTATGGTAAAGATTTTTTTGCAAGCCATGGCGGTAAAAGCGTATTAATTGGTCGCTTTGTTGGCCCATTGCGTTCTATCATTCCAGTGATTGCTGGAATAATGCATATGAAACAGTGGAGGTTCCTGATCGCAAATATAGTTTCTGCTATCGGATGGTCTATTTTATATGTTATGCCAGGGGTGCTGATTGGCGCGGCAGGACATGAATTATCAGCAGAGGGAGCTACAAGGTTTTTTATCTTGATATTGGTCATTCTTGCTGTTATTTGGTTGAGTAGCCTCGTTCTCAAATGGTTATTTATTAGGTTAAATTCATTTTTGAGAAGTAACTTGCATCGTTTTTGGTTAGAAATTAAGACAAGCCCCAGATTATCTAAAGTGTATTATGCTATCACCCCTGTTCAGGAAGAAAATCATTACAATACGGTTGGTTTATTACTTATTGCTCTCGTGATTTTTTTTCTCTTTTTAACTTTAGTTATTTTTACCATTGAAGGTCAACTGCTAGACTATATTAATGTGCCTGTGCATTTTTTTATGCAAAGCTTTCACAGTTCCTTACTGGAAGCAGTTTTCATTGTATGTGCTCAATTAACAAGCAAATCAACCTTAACTGGGTTATTTGTCGCTTCTTGTACATGGTTTATTTATCATAAAAATTACCGAGCTACGGTTTATTTAAGCAGCATAACCCTATTGAGCGGTGTTATTGCTTTATTTTTAACTAAAATTATTGATAGCCCCAGACCGCAAGGGCTATTGGTTACTTTGCCTGGTTCCTCTTTTCCATCTGTTAGTATTTCCATTGCAACTGCATTGTATGGTTTTGTTTTATTTTACATAAATAGCAAGTATTCCTTAATAACCAGCAGTTTTAAAACAATTATTCTAATTGTGCTCGGATTAAGTGGGTTTGCTAATATCTATTTAGGTGACTTTTGGTTTTCTGATATTTTAGCTGCTTATTTGTTGGGAGCTGAAGTATGTTTAATTCATTGTTTGGTATATAGAAGGTTTAGTACTTCTGTTATAAAGAATGAACATCCTTTAATTATGCTCATATCACTGCTTATGGTTATTGTATTTGCGACAGCTGTTTCAACAGTTGTGAATTTTAAAGAGCAGGTTCATGATCATATGCCCTATCACAAGGAGTTTACTTTAACAGAAAAACAATGGTGGGATCAGCAAAGACCTCTTTTACCTTTGTATAGGTTAAGCAGAATTGGAAAACGAATAAGTCTCTTAAACATTCAATACGTAGGTGATCTGGATGCACTGCAAAATAAGTTAGAACAATTTGGTTGGGAACCACAGAGCGATAAAACTTTTTTTACCAGATTGCTGATGCGAATGAATAATGCACCATCAAACGTTAAACTGCCTTTACTCACTCAACTATATGAAAATAAAAAGCCAGGCTTGATAATGACGTATCAAGATAAAAAATCAAAGTTGATTTTTGATTTAACTATTTGGCAATCGAACTATTATTTATCTGAGCCCAAAAGAATTGTGTGGATAGGCTCCATTCATCAAAATATTTTTAATTTAAAGCAAAAAAAATCCAGGCATAATTTACCGCCAGTATTAAATCCATTGTCTTATGTAATCCCTGCTCTTGATGACTTTACCCTTAGAAGGATTATGCTATCTGATGATTTGGTAAAAACATCGGTTTTCCCTACTGCCCCCTATATTCTTTTGATAAAAACTAAATAGCAGAGCGTCATTGATTGCAGGAAGCATGTTCTGATTTATTTATATTAGGCCCGGCTAGTAACCCATGTAAATTACTGATATAACTATGTATGTTCTTATAATTTATAAAATAAGGGATGGAATCAATGCATATCTTGGCTAAAGTTATTCACTGTCTCTTTCCATTAATTGCGCTAACTCTTTTAATTATTGGAATCAAACGAAACGCGATTTATTATATTATTTCTTCCTTATGGATAAGCCTTATTTCATTAGTCATTCATTATCAGACTTCCGGTGGAGAGATTTTAGGTACGTATTTTAATTATCTTAACGCAACAATATATACTATCAATTTGTTCGTTTTGTGTTTATCTTTAGTTTATGTTTTATGGCATTTAAGCAATGATAATGTAGCGTTTAAAATAGTTAGCAGCTTGTTTCAATCATTTATAGTCATTGGAGCTTTATTGGTTGTAATCAATCTTTGGATAAATGCCTATTTTATCGAAAACAGGTTGAATGGAACCCCTGTGATGCAGGTAGCCCTTTTAGAGAAACCTGATTATTGTAATTACAGATATATATTTTATAAGGTGGCACTGGATGGCACCGTTTATTATCTTTGCCCTAATCATTACGGTTTAATCCCATCTATTGGTCGATTGTCTATAAGCCCAGATTTTATAGCATCACAGTTATCAATACCAAGCAAAAAGCAAATGCTCTTATTGCAACAAAAAAGGAGTTAAATTAGCGATTTTCTATATTTTAACAAATTGTTCTGATATTTATTATTTGATAGTATGTGTGTAACTTACCAGTATAGTGCGTCTATGAAACGATTTTTTCCGATATTGTTTATTCTTTACTGCTGTAATTTATTTGCAATGGCACCTAAGCTTAACTGGGATAAAGCGATTGACAAAGCAATAAAACGTTATGGACTAAGAGTAGAACCGCAATTAATTTCTTATTTTTCTAAAGCTGGGGTTAGCTACCCTCCTAAAGAAATTGCCTTGCTTGCCTTCAAGTCAGAGCGTAAAGTCGAGTTATGGGCAAAAAATCCAAACCAGGAATGGACCCATATTCATGATTACCCATTAACTGGCTTTAGCGGGCGTTTAGGACCCAAATTACGTGAGAATGATAAGCAGATCCCCGAAGGGATCTATAAATTAGTAAATTTTAATCCTTTTAGCAGCATGCACTTATCCATGATGATTAACTACCCAAATAGTTTCGATCGGCAAAAAGGTTATATGGACGGTAGGAAAGAGTTAGGAAATAATATTTTTATTCATGGAAAAAATTTATCTGTAGGATGTTTGGCTGTCGGTGACCTTGCCATTGATCAACTGTTTATCTTGGCAAGAAGAGTTGGCCTCAAAAATATTCAGGTTATTATTGCCCCTAATGACTTACGATATCAAAAGCCATCAACATCTACATTTGCCCAACCCAGATGGTTGCCCGAGCTTTATAAGCAAATAACAGAATCACTCAAACCCTTTAAAAAGACTAAATTTACTGCTTAATATAAAGATTAGTCTTTTTATTATTTTATTTAAGTAATTTGAGTATATACTTAAATAAAATAAATAATATAAAGAATAATCATAAAAATCATATGAATACTCCGAGAAGACAATCATGGTCTCATATTGATTTGGGTGAACTAGCCAAGAATGACTCTCTGCTAGCCTGCCTGGTATTATTAACTCGATATTATCAAAATCCGTTTTCGCCTCCATCACTTATAGCTCGTTTGCCATTGGTCAATAGTAAATTGAGTGTTGATATGTTTTCGCGTGCCGCTGCCAGAGCCTCTTTGGATTCTGAAGTCAAAACTATAAAATTAGAACAAATCACTGATTCAGATATTCCCTTAGTATTGATTAAAAAAAATGGCGAGGCTGTGCTTCTAATACTGGAGGATGATGGTAAAAAAGCAATCCTTGATCCCAAGCAACCTGATTCCCGGATTGATTTGAACCAAATTGCCGATGAGTTAAGTGGTGAAGTCATTTTTGTTGAGCAACAATACAAACCTAGCACCAGAGCACATGAAACTCTTTCCAAAGAGCAAAAAAACTGGTTTTGGAAAGTTGTTATTAAATCTTGGCCATTGTATTCTGAAGTTCTTGTGGCCTCCTTGCTCGTGAATATATTTGCACTCGTTGTTCCATTATTTAGCATGAATGTGTATGACCGTGTGGTTCCAAACCATGCTATTGAAACCATGTGGGTGCTTGCTAGTGGTGTAGCTTTGGTATTTCTCTTTGATATGTTGCTCAAGAGTTTACGATCCTATTTCATTGATGTGGCAAATAAACACAGTGATAAAGAGTTGTCTGCTTTAATATTTCAGCAAGTTCTCGGATTAAGTATGGCTAACAGGCCAAAATCGGTTGGTTCTTTAGCCAATACAGTACAGTCATTTGAAGTATTCAGAGATTTTATTACTTCGACTACTATGACAGTTCTTGTTGATCTTCCTTTTGTATTTATTTTTCTTTTTGTTATTTATTTGATTGGCGGGGTGTTGTTTTGGATACCTTTTTTAGTGCTCCCTACTATTTTTATAACAGGTTTGTTGCTGCAATGGCCTTTAATTCGACTTACAAGAAAATCCTATCAATATGGTGCTGAAAAACAAGCGACGTTGTTTGAGTCTTTAGCTACTATAGAAACTGTAAAGACAACTGGAGCAGAATCAGTCCTGCAATCACGGTGGGAAAGAATAATTAATGAATCTTCTAAAAACTCTATGCAATTACGTTTTGTAGCCAATACAAGTATCAGTATCACTAATCTGGCCCAACAAATTGCGACTATCGCTATTATTATTGCAGGTGTTTATATGATCTCCGAAGGTGAGTTAACTACCGGTGGATTAATTGCCTGTACCATATTGACCGGAAGAGCATTGGCGCCAATGGCGCAGGTATCCACTCTATTTACACGTTACTTCCAATCAGTTAATGCTCTGGACTCATTAAACAAGATTATGCAACTTGAGACAGATACCACAGAAGAAACTCGTTATCTCCACAGACCTTCTCTGAAAGGTGCCGTTGAATTTAAACAGGTGTCTTTTCATTACAAGGAAGATGAGACGAAGGTATTACAAAATCTTAATTTTAAAATTAATGCTGGTGAGCGCGTTGCAATTATAGGACGAGTTGGTTCACTTTGGGAAAACTAATATTAAAGCTTTACGTTCCTAACGAAGGAACTATTTTGCTGGATGGCACCGATTATAAGCAAATTAATCCTGACGATTTACGTCAGCAAATAGGTTATGTTCCTCAGGATATTGTTTTATTTTATGGAAGCATAAGAGATAACATTTGTGTAGGTGCCCCCTTTATAAACGACTCTGCTCTTTTAGAAGCCGCTGAAATAGCTGGGGTAACGAGTTTTACCAATAATCATCCCAAAGGCTTTGATAGACAAGTAGGAGAAAAAGGAGCTGAATTATCAGGAGGACAAAGACAATCTGTCGCTCTTGCCCGTGCTTTGATTATGAGCCCTAATATCTTGTTATTGGATGAGCCTACTTCGGCAATGGATGATAATAACGAAAAGCAAATCAAGAAAAATCTTAATGAATACTTATCCGATAATCGTACTTTGATTTTAATAACTCATAAGATTTCCATGCTGGAGCTGGTCAATCGTATTATCGTTTTGGAAAATGGCAAAATCATTGCTGATGGTAATAAAGAAGCTGTTCTAAGCGCCCTTAGGACAGGGGTAACGGTGAGGAAATAGTCTATGAAAAAAACTCACAGCTCAAAAACCTTTACCCATATTATCTTATGGACTTCCTTGCTTTTTTTTATTGTAGCAATTATTTGGGCTAATTATGCCATTCTTGATGAAGTAACTACAGGACAAGGAAAAGTAATTCCCTCTAGTGAGGTTCAGGTCATACAGAATCTTGAAGGCGGGATTATTCAGAATATTTTTGTCAAAGAAGGGCAAATAGTTAAAAAAGATCAAATTTTAATGCAAATCGATAATACTCGGTTTATGGCCAGCTATGCCGAAGCAGAGAAAAAAATTGATGCATTGGAAATAGAAATTATAAGGCTTAATGCTGAAATTAGTGATACAAAACCTGTGTTTCCAGATAAATTTATCAAAACCTATCCTCATCTTGTGCAGGATCAGTTGTCTCTGTATGAATCACGGATGAGAGAGTTGAATCAACTGAAAAAATCCCTAGAGTTGGCGCAAAAAGAATTGGATTTAACTCGTCCATTATTAAAGGGTGGATCCGTTTCAGAAGTAGAGGTTATTCGTCTGGAAAGATCAGTAAGTGAAATTAAAGGAAACATTGAGAAGTTCAAATCAGAAGAACTGGATAAATTGAATAAAGCCAGAACAGAGTTGTTTGCGCTGATTGAGGCCAATAAAGCGGATAAAGATCGTTTAACAAGGACCACAGTTCGTTCTCCAGTTTATGGTATTGTAAAACAAATTAAGACGACAACGATTGGTGGTGTAGTTCAACCAGGTAGTGATTTACTTGAGATAGTCCCGCTTGATGATACTTTATTAATTGAAGCAAAAATACGCCCTTCTGATATTGGTTTTATACACCCAGGCCAAAAAGCGATGGTTAAAATTACTGCTTATGACTTTTCTATCTATGGTGGATTGGAGGGTGTTGTAGAGCATATTAGTGCCGATACTATTATTGATGAGAAAACAGATAAAAAAGAAGAAAGCTACTATATAGTGAAAGTGCGAACAGATAAAAATTATCTGGGAACTGAAAAAAAGCCATTGCCTATCATTCCTGGCATGCAAGCCACGGTTGATATACTTACAGGTCAAAAATCTGTTCTTCAATACCTCTTGAAACCTATCATTAAAGCTAAGCAATCAGCACTAAGAGAACGTTGATTATTAGAAGTCCTTAACTTGTTATATTATGCGATAATTAGTTAATTGGTCTATTATAATATTAATATTATTTTCTGTAAGGCTATCTGTGCAAAGGATATAATATTATGCAATCGATGGTGTTCCATAAATCATCCAATTCTTACTACACTGCATACTATCTAACTGTAGCTTTCGCCACTCTAACATTTATCTTTGGGCTGTCTGTTTTAATTGGTTGGCATTTTAATATTGAGTTTTTAATTCAATACCAACCAAATACGGTAGCAATCGTTTACAATACAGCTTTATGCTTTATTATTTTATCCTTTTCTATTTTTTTATTCCTCAATTGCTACTACAAGTCAGCCATTACTTTAAGTACTACTGTTTTCATTTTATCTGGTTTAGCGCTTACACAGCATGTTTTTAGTATTAACCTTCAGATCGACGAAGTATTCTTTCATCACTATCAATCTATTGAAAATGCTTATCCAGGCAGAATGGCCTCTAATACAGCCTTTTGCTTTTTATTAATCACTACAGCACTTGTTTTGATGAATATAAGAGGCTATCAATCCTTTAATAATTCTCTGGCAGGTGCACTTGGCTTATTAGTATTTTGTTTGGCTTTATTGTTCATAAGTGGTTATTTTTCAGACATTCAACAGGCTTATAAATGGGGTAATAAAACCCCCATGTCAATCAACACAGGGATTGGTTTTTTGTTACTTTCTTTAGCGGTGATGGGATTATATTGGCACAATAATACCCTTTATCAATTAAACTCTGGTATTGCAATGCCTTATTTAAGTGCATTTTGCATTATGTTTACTTTTTCCTTGTTATCATTTGAAATTTTTAAAAAGGAAAAAGAACTAAATTTAAGCACTAATTTATCAATCAGTACGCTTGCTTTAGGAGTTTTTTTTTCCATCCTGTTTGGATTAATCATTAGATTATGGCAATTGGCAAAAATATCAGCCGTAACTGCTAAATACGCATTATCAGAAATTAAGGCAACTCTGGAATCTACAGCAGATGGTATTTTGGTAGTGGATAGAGCAGGCAAGGTGATGAATTACAATAAACGCTTTTTAAATATGTGGTATCAAGAAGAAAGATCTCTGAAAACGATAAATTATCATGATATAAAATTGATAATTAATAAACAATTAATCAATCGAAGGGAAACAATCCAAAGAATTAATAAGATCTTGAAAAACCCAAATTATCAACACGCATTTGAGTTAAAATTTAAAGGTGAAATATATTACGATTGCTATACTCAACCACTAAAACTGGATGATGAAATCATTGGGCGTGTTTGGAGTTTTAGAGACATTACTATTCCTAAAAGGCTTGAAATAGAGCTATCTCACCAATCTACACATGACATGCTTACCAATTTACCTAATAAAGTATTGGCTATTAACATGCTGGGATATGCAATGAAAACAGCTGTTAGTAGTAAAAAAATAGTAGGAGTATATTTATTAGATTTAGATCGATTTACACAAATCAACGATGTGTTTGGGCACAGTAAGGGAGATGAAATAATAAAAGCTATTTCAAAACGGTTAATTGATTGCGTGCCGATGAATCATATGCTTGGACGACTTAGTGGCGATCAGTTTATTGTAATTGCCAGTATTAACAATAGTAAGGAGGTAGTTACTGGAGTCACACGTTTACTGAGTGCATTTCACGAACCTGTTAAAATGAACGGTCATAGTATTAAAATGAGTTGCAGTGTGGGGATTTCGTTTTACCCTAAAGATGGAAATACAGTTGACACCTTATTGTCTAAGGCTGACATTGCCCTGTCTCGAACAAAAGTTGAAGGTCGCAATAGTTTTCAATTTTATACACAAGAAATGCATAGCTATACTTTAGAACACATTTTACTGGAAAGTGAGTTAAAGAATGCAGTGGCAAAAAATGAGTTTGTTTTGTATTACCAACCTATTCTCAAATTGAGTTCTTTGAATGTGATTGGTTTTGAAGCTCTAATTCGCTGGAATCACCCTCGCAATGGATTAATTCTTCCGGACAAATTTATTCCTCTTGCAGAAGAAATAGGAATAATTGGTGAAATTGGTGATTGGGTGTTCGTCACTGTATGCAAACAGATACAAGCATGGCAACTTCAAGGATTTAAAAATATAAAAATTTCAATCAACATTTCACCAAAGCAGTTTAAATTTCAATATATTCCCAAGAGGATTAATGAATTATTATCTGAATTTCAAGTAAAATCAGAATCTATTGAATTAGAATTAACTGAAAATATATTAATAGACAAGTCGACTGATATTATTGATACTTTAAGTAAATTAAAGGAAATGGGTATCCAAATTTCAATTGATGACTTTGGTACTGGTTATTCTTGCTTAAGCTACTTAAAAGACTTACCAATTGATATTTTAAAAATTGATCAAACCTTTGTTAAGGATCTAAAAAATAATCAATCCAATCAAACTCTAATAAAAGCTATAATTGCGATGGCAAAAAAATTTAACTTGAGTTTGATTGCAGAAGGAATCGAAAACCAATATCAACTCGAATTTTTAAAAAAACTGGGCTGTCATTATGGACAAGGATATTATTTTTCTCATCCAAAGCCAACCGAAAAATGCATGCAATTTTTGCAATAAATTATTTACTTGCCTCATGATCCGGATGAACGATAAAAATCCCTGGCGCATTACGTAAGTACTCGTGATAATCCATACCATAGCCAAAAATATAATGATCCTCTACTTGTAAACCGACAAAATCAGCCTTTTGCAAACCATTGGGGACACGTTTACGATATTTATCAACTAATACAGCACTATAAACTTCCGCAGCCCCCATGGCTTTGATTTCATTAATTATGGCAGCCAAGGTTATACCACCATCAAGAATGTCATCTACGACCAGGACTGTTCGTCCTGCAAGATTGCTTGATGGTCTCACTTTCCAAAGAATGTCCCCTCCCGTTAAATCACCTCGATAACGCGTAGCATGAACATAATCCACCTCTAGAGGAAAATCCAAACGATGCAATAGATTACCTAATGGAACTAGACCTCCTACCATCACGCAAATAATTACAGGGTTTTTATCCTGTAGTGTTTCATGAATTTTTATTGCCATTCTGTCCAGTGCTGCTTCAACTTCGTTAGATGTGTATAAACAGGTTGATTTTTCATATACAGCTTTAATTTTATCAGGAATGGTCATTTATTTATTTCCTTAGAAGTTGTTTATACAGGCTAAACGAAGTTAATCTTTTATCTTTCCTGATCCAGGGAAAGGCCTTACTTTATTGCCATGGCTCAAGTTATCTTTGACTTTTGATGTCCCTTGTTTTGAAACTTCATCAATGCGAAATATGGAATGTACAGGAATAAAAATGCGCTTAACATCACAAAATTCCATTTTAAGTTTTTCTTCAGACGGATCAACTACCAGTGCCGTTTGCTCTCCAAAAACCAGCTCCTCAACCTCCAGAAAACCAAACATATCGCTTTCTTTTATTGAACGAGCATAGATTTCATAAATTTCGTCCTGATTAGCAAAACTGATTTTGAATAGCGATTTTTTTGTCATGTATCTAACCTTATCTAAAAGCAGGATAAAGTATACAAAAAGTAAGGGTGTATCTTCAAATATTTAAAGCAGTTTAGTCGTCTAGAGCTTATTATTAGCATCAAATTTATTCATTTAGACTTAATGGTGACAATAATTTAATCTCTTTCGTATGTGGAATATTAATGAAATATAAGTTTCATCTAATTTGTTGCTGGCTGTAAGGGCGAGTCATACTCTTTTTTTACCGATTCTATGGCGGGTTCGATTGTGAGCGATGGGCTGATGTACTCATATTTTTGAGTGATATAACAATAAAAGCCAGAAGGAAAAGGCCATATCATTTTGCCAATTTCATCAAAAAAAGTTAACTTTTTAATTAAAGATTGGCTATTTACTGGCGGTATATAGCAAAAATTAGTTAAAGAACACTGTTTGTAGCCTCTTTGAAGGAAAATTCTGTTAAGATTGAAAGCTGAACGCAATTTTACCGTTCGATTACCATAACAATTAAGCACCCCCCATTTCATAGCCCCTCCCCATAAACTCCAAGGATTAATGCATAAGAATATGAGAAATCCCATAGGCTTCAATATTCGGTCAATTTCATCAATTAAGCTAAAATTGTTTCCAAACGGTTCTAGTGTTAAAGGTACTATAACACAATCCAAAGTATCTCTATTCAGTGGTAACTGATTTAGCGAGCACTCAAGATGGATTCTATTTGTAGAAGAGAATGGTGATGCTATCCATTTGTGTTTAAAATCAAGAAGGTTTAACCAGGGATTTGTAGCACAATCTCCAAGTTGTAGTAACGTCTCTCCTTTTAAGAACTTTTTTACTGGATCTAATTGATCCGTAAATTCTTTAGCAACAAATACTCCTAAAGGTGATTGGAACCATTCGTATAAAGTGCGATAATGTTTTATTTGATGTTCAATCAACAAAATGTGACCTTTAATTTATTACCTTTTATTAACTACAATACAACGAGTTTTAGATGCAAACAATTTAAATCTTTCAAATTTTTTATTATTTCCAAGAGAGTTGCGTTATAGCCCGTGTTTGCAAAAAATTGATATGGCAAAGTAACCAGAAATAGGATTTAGGGGCAGGTCCAAAACACCGGGTTTTGTTCAAAAAACCATGCAATTACAAAAAAATTTAACTATATTTAAAACTAAGATACACTTTGAATAAATGAAATGGCTCTAGCTACAGAAGAATATAGATTACAGGGAATCGGCCAGCTTCTCGTGCTGGAAAAGCTGCTAGATAAAACAAAAGCAATTGAACTACACAAGTTGGCAGCAGCAGAAAAGATGTCTTTGCTGCAATACATTGTAAAAAATAAAATATTATCTGCTGAACAAATTGCACTGACGGCTGCTCAAAATTTTGGTGTACCCATGTTGGATATTAATTGCATCGATGTGGGCACCATTCCTGCCAATCTGGTTAATGAGAAATTAATTAAACGTCACGCCATGGTTCCTCTTTTTAGTCGAGGCACTAATTTATATCTTGCAACAGATGATCCTAGTAAACAAGCTTCATTAAAGGAAATTCAATTTCATACCGGATTAAATACTCATGCGATAGTTGTAGAAACAGATAAACTTAGTGCTCTGATTGATAACCTATTAACAGCAAAGGAAAGTCAGGGCTTATCAGAGTATGTTGAAGACTCTGGAGATCTGGAAGGTTTAGAAATAAGTGCTGATGATGAAGATCAAGATATTGATACTGCAACATCAGTAACTGATGATGCCCCTATCGTGAAATTCGTCAATAAAATTTTATTGGATGCAATAAGGCAAGGAGCTTCTGATATACACTTTGAGCCTTATGAACGAGAATACCGCATCAGGTACAGGCAAGATGGTATTTTACATGAGGTTGCTACCCCTCCCGCAAGCTTGTCATCTCGTATTACAGCACGTATCAAGGTAATGTCTAATTTGGATATATCAGAACGGCGTATCCCCCAGGATGGTGGCTTCAAAATGAAAATTTCCAAGTCACGAGCAATTGATTTCAGAGTGAGTACATGTCCAACCTCGGCTGGGGAAAAAGTGGTTATGCGGGTTCTTGATTCTGGTACTGCTAAATTAGGTATTGAAGCATTAGGATTTAATCCTGTTCAGCGAACAAATTTCCTTAAAGCAATCCAGCGCCCACAAGGGATGATTTTAGTCACTGGCCCTACTGGTAGTGGTAAAACAGTCACTTTATATACGGCTTTAAATATATTAAATACAATTGAGGTTAATATTTCAACAGCTGAAGATCCAGTTGAAATCAAAGTACCTGGTATCAATCAGGTTAATATTAATCCTAAAGCTGGCCTAACCTTTTCCGGTGCATTGCGTTCGTTTCTAAGGCAAGATCCTGATATTATAATGGTTGGTGAGATACGAGACCTTGAAACAGCAGAGATTGCTGTAAAAGCTGCTCAGACAGGGCATTTGGTTCTTTCTACTCTGCACACAAACAGTGCCGCTGAAACTTTAAATCGTTTAGTAAACATGGGAATACCAACTTTTAACATCGCGAGTTCGGTTACCTTAATTATTGCGCAAAGGCTGGCAAGAAAATTATGCAATCAATGTAAGGCAGTGCGAGATGACTTTACCAATCAAGGTTTGATTGAACTAGGTTTCAAGGAAGCTGATCTGGTTAATCTTAAATTATACAAAGCAGTTGGTTGCGAGCAATGTACAAGTGGTTATCGCGGGCGAGTCGGGTTGTTTGAGGTTTTACCGATGACGAAAGAGCTTGGCCAATTGATTATGTCAGGTGGTAATTCGCTGGATATATTAAAGTTAGCTCAATCAGAAGGTATGCTGACTATTTTTCAATCGGGTATAGAAAAAGTTAAGGAAGGAATCACGACCATAGAGGAGGTCAATCGGGTAACCGTTGATTAATTTGGATGGATAAAAATAGCCCACCCCTATTAACCTTTCATTATCAAGGCATTAATAAAGCCGGTCAAAAAATGGAGGGTGATATTCAAGCGAGAAGCTTGGCAATAGCTAAAGCTGATTTGCGTAAGCAGGGGATTGTTACCAATAAAGTAGTAAAAAAAAGAAAACCTTTGTTTGATAGAAAAAATAAAAAAATCACACAAGCAGATATTACTGTGTTTAGCCGCCAATTAGCGACGATGATCGAGTCAGGAATACCATTAGTGCAAGCATTTGATATTGTTGCCAAAGGACAAAGCAATAAAAGACTTAAAGACTTAATAGAAACAATTAAGCACGATATCGAAACGGGGCTAACGCTGGCAGAATCCTTAATTAAACATCCACTCTATTTTAATGAATTATTTTGTAATCTTGTCGATGCTGGTGAAAAATCAGGCTCATTAGATATCATGCTTGACAAGGTTGCAACGTATAAAGAAAAAATTGAAATCATAAAAAAGAAAATAAAAAAAGCTCTCACTTACCCAATTGCTGTTATGGTTGTCGCACTTTTGGTTACTGCGGGATTATTAATCTATGTGGTTCCTCAATTTGAATCGTTGTTTAAAGGATTTGGAGCTGATTTGCCAGCGATGACTAGAGCTGTGATCACTATGTCTGAATTTATGCAGGCTTATTGGTATATTATTTTTGGAGCTTTGGGTGGGATTGTCTATAGCTTTTTTTATGCTAAAAATCATTCTTTAGAGTTTGCGCAAACCATTGACAGAGTGATGCTAAAATTCCCTGTAATTGGCCCTATTTTAGAGAAAGCAGCAATTGCTAGATTTGCGAGGACATTATCCATTACTTTTGCTGCTGGATTACCCCTGGTTGAAGCATTGAAATCTGTAGCTGGAGCGACCGGGAATATTATTTATGCCAAGGCGACTGATAAAATCAGAGAAGAAGTTGCAACAGGACAGCAAATGTTTACTGCTATGGAAAATACTCATTTATTTCCAAATATGGTAATTCAAATGGTAGCAATTGGTGAGGAATCAGGTGCCCTTGAAAAAATGTTAAGCAAAGTGGCTGATTTTTATGAGGAAGAAGTAAATAATGCTGTAGATGCCCTGAGTAGTTTATTGGAGCCGATAATTATGTCAATATTGGGTATACTGGTTGGGGGATTGGTGGTGGCTATGTATTTACCTATTTTCAAACTGGGTTCTGCTGTTTAAACAGATCCTATTTAATTTAATCATACAATATAGGCAAACGTGTCAATGATAAATGCACTAATAATCAATTATCCATGGTTTATGTATTTAGTCGTTGGACTCTTTTCTCTAGCCGTTGGAAGTTTGCTTAATGTGATAATCTATCGCTTACCAATTATTTTGCAGGAAGAGTGGAAAGAGCAATGCTGTGAGCTATTCCATCTTGAACAGCGAAAAGAAAAAATAAAACTTAATTTATTTTTACCACGTTCTTTTTGTCCTCATTGTAAAGCGATGGTTAAAGCGTGGCAGAATATTCCTCTGTTAAGCTATATTTTGTTAAGAGGACGCTGTTACCAATGTGATAGTCCAATTTCAATCCGCTACCCTTTTGTTGAGACGTTGACCACAGTTTTATCCTTATACGCCAGTTGGCATTTTGGGTTTACAATACAATTATTATTTGCTTTATTAGCTATCTGGATATTAATATCACTTGTTTTTATTGATCTTGATCATCAATTACTCCCTGATAGCCTCACTTTAGGGCTCTTATGGATTGGCCTTATTGCTAATACCCAGAATGTATTTGTTAGTCTTGACGTTGCTGTATTAAGCTGCGCTGGCGCTTATTTAGCCTTATGGCTATTCATTAATCTGTTTTATCTGATGACAGGTAAAGTAGGTATGGGACATGGAGATTTCAAATTATTTGCAGCATTTGGTGCCTGGCTTGGATGGATGTATTTACCATTAATTCTACTAATATCTTCAATAACGGGGGCTATCATTGGTTTGATTTATTTAAAGATAAATGGTAAATCAAGAGATACTGCAATACCATTTGGCCCTTTTCTTTGCATTTCTGGATTAATAGCTATGTTTTGGGGAGACTCAATCATCAATTGGTATATAGGTTATTGGATGTAAAATGTTGATTAGCTTAGCGCAACCCAACAATAAATAGAGACCACACGCCTAAAATCACATGAGAAACAGATACTCCCAAAAGAGATTTCTGTCTGTGAAATAACCATCCCCAAAAAAGTCCGGCGATAAAAGTTAATGAGGCAAAGGTTAGCCCCAAGTGAGTGTGCATAGTTGCAAAGATTAGATTGGACAGAAAAATTCCATTCCATTGACGAAATAATTTTTCCCCGGGTAAAAAATGAAAAAAAGTAGATTGTAAAGCACTTCTGGCCATTAGTTCTTGAATGGGGGCAAAAAGGCTATATAAAAAAATCATAGCAAAGTAATATTCCCAATCCACTTCATTATTTACCAAAAAGCGTTTTGTTCCTGAAAATATAGGAGTATTGTCCAGATGATCGATACCTATTATAAAAAAAACCTTGATAATTAGTACAAAAAGCATAATAGGAATTGTAAAAGCTAATGCTTCCAAGATAGTTTTTCCCCAATCTTTCGCAGTGATACCAAATCTGGAATATGGGAGACCAGTAAAGTGCATTGCAATGAGAATTGCTACAGCAAAGATTGAGATTAAACAGATTGACAGTACGGTAGTGACAGTTACCTGATGTATTACAGTAACCAGGAAATGTAGAGATAAAGTATAGAGGCAAATAATCCATAGCAGAGCTATGATAAATACCCCCAATGTATTGCGCCCTGATGCTTCTTTGAGAGCTTGCTGCATATTTTTCACAGTTACTTCATTTGTAAAACGAAGTCTCCTGGAAAGTATTTGAGCCATATTTTTAATTAACATCAAGTTAAGCTTTGGTTTAGCCTTTACCACTTCTAACGGATATTCTATAACACTAAGATCAGTTTTAGCCTTTACCGACGCAGAACGTCGACTATTTTCTATGAGAGCCATTTCTCCTACAACATCATCTTTTGATAAGGTAGCAAGAATATGGATATTATGCTCACCAAACTCATCGATAGTTTTTTTAAATATTTCGGCAACACCATCGATTATAATAAAGAATGAGTCAGCGAGATCATTTTCATTATAAATAATGCTTCCAGCAGTATAGTGCTTATGCTGACCAATTTTTGAAAAACTGGCAAGTTCATCTTTAGAGAAACCAATTGTTATTGATTGGTAACTTCCTATTAATTCAGTATCCAATTGATTGGAGTTGTCATTATCTTTTTTAGAAGCATCATTTTGGTTCATTGCTATTCCAATCCTAAATATGTAAGTCCACATTTACTCTATTTAATGCAACGATAATATATACCTCATAAATAATTTTTGATTAGGAAATTAATCATGAATAAATTTTAAGATGCTCCTTTTCTTCTTTGCATAATAGCTGAGAAAAATTCTGGTTTATTTAATCCCATTGACGCAAATATTTGAGGTATTTTATCCCAACTTCCCTCTTGTTCAATACTGTCCACAACCAACTCGAATCCAGCATTCTTATCGCTTTCAACACCCCAGCCGTTGATAATACATAGTCCTCTTAATCTCTTGGCACCTACATGCCCCAGTTTTTCAGCTGCGATTAAATGTGCATGGGCCTCATCAAAAAGTTGCTGTGCTCTTTTTAAGTTGGCTTGACTATTAAATATTCCTTCATTATCCAGTTTTTGCCTGTATTTTGCTTCGTCCAGAAAAATTTGGCCTAGCTGAAAATTAGCTGCCGAGTCATCGAGATTAGCTGCTGTTCTATAACACTCAATCATCATGATTTCTGCGTAAGGGTATTTTTTATGATTCTTTAATTTTTTAAAAATTGTGGCTAATTCAAAATAATAAAGGATTTCTTTTTTAAGAACTTCATCGCCAGGTTGATTACTTACTCTATTGGCTTGCATAGCCTTGATTCTTTTTGTGATTTTTCTTATTTTCCATCGTTTAAAGATAAACATGCCCTACTCCCTCACCTAAGCTGTTAGGTCAAATAATATTTGTAGTAAAAAAATTATTGCAACAATTAAAACCATTAAGAGAATGATTTTCAATCCCAATATAGTCGAATCTCTCCCACGACCGGCAGGTTTGGAAGGTGATTTTTCTTGCATACTTTCTAAAGGTTTTTCCTGGGGTTCTAAATAGTTTTTATCAATATAGTTAGAGATGTAATAAGAAAGATAACCCATAATTATACTTGGTGTAAAAAAGATAAGCCAAACCAGTGTTTTGCTAGTAATAGGGCTGAAATAATACTCATCTTCCCCGTATGCTATCATGTTGCTAATAAAATCGGGGATATCGTAATCCAATTGCCAAATTAAGAAAGGTACAATATAAAGGCTAAAGAAAAATAGACCCAGGGAAGTTACAAGGCAGATAATCCCTAGAATATGTAGTTTACTATTCTCGTATATATTATGCTGCATAGTGTTCCCATGATTGGATTTGTAATATTATTATTTTTAAGATAGCAGATGGCTATTAATAAGTACAATTGCTATTCCCATTTATAATTTAAATATTATTTATTTATTAATCAATGAATTAAAAAGGCCACTTATGAAACGTTATGTTTTTATGCTTTCCGATGGTACAGGAATTACGGCTGAGACATTAGGTAATAGTCTGATTACTCAATTTGAGAATATTCAATTTGAAAAAATAACAATACCCTACATAGATTCAACTCACAGAGCAGAAAGTGTTGTACTAAGAATTAATCAATGTTTTTCAGAGCAAGGAACCAAGCCCTTAGTATTCATGACTTTAGTTGATCCAGAAATTAGACAAGCCATTAAAAAGGCGCATGCCTGTGTTTTTGATTTGTTTAGTATTTTTATTGGACCATTGGAAAATGAGCTTGAAGAGAAATCATCTTATACAGTAGGCAGGACTCATGGGGTTGCGAATGTGAAATCCTATTCCCATCGAATTGAAGCAATCGATTTTGCCCTTTCACATGACGATGGAATAAAAACGCGTGGTTACGATAAAGCAGATATTATTCTTATAGGAGTTTCACGTTGTGGCAAAACTCCCAGTTGCTTATATATGGCACTGCAATATGGCATTTTAGCTGCCAATTATCCTTTTACAGAAGAAGATTTGGTGGGTTTTCGCTTACCAGAGGTATTAAGACCTTATAAACAAAAATTATTTGGACTAACAATTGACGCACAACGTTTGCAGCAAATTCGCTCTGAACGTAGACCAAATAGCAAATATGCCTCTGCAGAGCAGTGCAGATTAGAGGTAACAGAAGTAGAAGCCATGTACCAACGAGAAAATATTCCTTATATCAATTCAACAAAATATTCCATAGAAGAAATATCGACAAAGGTTCTTGCTATTGCCGGTTTACAAAGGAAAATATAAAACCTATTTTTGAAGGCCACGATTTAGTAAGGAGGGTTGGCTTTGCTATACGCTTAGCCCCCTCCTGGTCTTTGCTAAAAGTCAGTACAGATAACAGATTGAGCGTGGGTATTAGTTAGTCTTTTTAATTTACTATCCACATGGCCATAAAATCACTTACTTTCATAGATGATAGCGTGTTGGTGTCGCTCATGGCATAAATAATCTTTTCAACCATGTCAGTTGAGAATCTTGTACTCAGATTACGCTTGAATTTAGACATTAAAACGGGAATCCCCTCTTCTCGTCTCCGTTTATGGCCAATAGGGTATTCTATAGTTATTAATTCACTTTCTGAGCTATCTTTAAAGATGATTCTCATGCTGTTAGCTATAGAGCGTTTTTCCGGATCATGATAATCGCGTGAAAACCGTTCATTTTCAGTTACATGCATTTTAGCTCGTAAAGCATCTATTCTGGGATCTGCGGCAACGTCGTCTTCATAATGCTCTGCCTTTAAATCACCAAAGAGAAGTCCTACTGCAACCATATATTGCAAGCAGTGATCTCTGTCGGCAGGATTATATAAAGCACCTTGCTTACTTATTATTCTTATTGCTGACTCATGTGTGATTAATTCAATTCTAGCAATATCCTCTAATCTATTTTTTACTATAGGATGTAATTTTACGGCACATTCGACAGCGGTTTGTGCATGAAATTCAGCAGGATAAGATAACTTGAATAACACATTTTCCATCACATAGCTGCCGTAAGGGCGTTGAAACTTGAATTGTTTTTTACCAAATAGCACGTCATAAAATCCCCATGTTTGTGCGGTCAAGGCGCTTGGATATCCCATTTCCCCTGCCTTGGCAATTAAAGCCAAACGAACCGCACGGGAGGTAGCATCTCCTGCTGCCCATGATTTCCTTGAACCTGCATTGGGAGCATGTCTATATGTTCTCAAGCTTTGTCCATCCACAAAAACCTGCGAGAGAGTTCTTAGCATCATATCACGATCTGCTCCAAACAAGTGAGCAGCAACAGCGGCACTCGCTACTTTAACTAATATGACATGATCAAGACCGACGCGATTGAAGCTATTTTCCAGGGCCAAACAACCTTGAATTTCATGTGCTTTAATCATTGCCGTAAGTACATCATGCATCAAGATGGGCGGACGTCCATGATTACAATTTTCCCGGCACAAATAATCGGCAACAGCCAAAATAGCACCCAAATTATCAGAAGGGTGCCCCCATTCTGCAGCGAGCCAAGTATCATTAAAGTCTAGCCATCGTATCATCGTGCCGATATTAAAAGCAGCTTGAACCGGATCCAGTTCATAATTAGTACCTGGTACTCTCGCGCCTCCAGGAAGAGTTGCTCCCGGTACTATAGGTCCCATTAATTTGGTACATTCCTGAAAGTTAAGGGCCAATATGCCACAACCGAGTGTATCCATTAAGCATAACCGCGCAGTCTCATAGGCCTGCACACTATCAATTTCTTTATTTAATACAAAATCAGCTATATCTGTTATAACCTGATCATAGTCTGGCTTAACATTATCCTCTACATAATTGTGCATATTAACCTCGTGTTTCAATAGCAGGAAATGGCCTGGAATCTGGGCCTATATATTCTGAAGTAGGTCTTATTAGTTTATTATTTGCTCTTTGCTCAAATACGTGCGCAGACCATCCTGTGATGCGTGACATCACAAAAATTGGGGTAAACAAATGAGTTGGTATATCGCAGTAATGATAAGCGGATGCACTATAAAAATCCAGGTTGGGAAATAGTTTTTTCTCTTGCCACATGATTTCTTCAATACGTTCTGAAATATGGTATAAAAGTAGGTTCCCCTTTTCTTCACCTAATCTAAATGACCATTTCTTAATAATATCTGAGCGTGGATCACAAGTTGTATAAACTCGATGTCCAAATCCCATGATCAGTTCTTTGCTGGCAAGCATTTGTTTTATGCCTATCGCTGCTTCATCAGGGGTTTTAAAGCGCTCAATTAACCCCATAGCTGCTTCATTAGCGCCACCATGCAAAGGACCACGCAATGTTCCTATAGCACTTGTGATCGCTGAGTAAAAATCTGCCAGTGTTGCCGCTGTAACTCTTGCAGCAAAGGTAGAAGCGTTAAATTCGTGTTCAGCATACAAGATCAAAGAGACATTCATCATATCGGTTTCTATTTTGCTGGGCTTGCGTCCGTGTAATAACGCCAGAAAGTGTCCTCCTGTTGTGTCTTCTTCACTTAAGCCAGAGATTTCCTTATTTTTGAAATGATATGTATACCAATAACACATTATTCCTGGGAAAAGAGCTAGCAAACGATCAGCTATTTCATATTGTTGCTTAAAATTCTCTTCAGGTTCGATAGTGCCTAAAAAAGAACATGCTGTTCGCAGTACATCCATTGGATGAGTATTTTTAGGTATAAGCTTCAAAACCGTTTTAAGCACATCAGGTATATGTCTTAGGTTAACCAGCTTTTTTATGTATACATCAAGTTCCTTTTGGGTAGGAAGTTCACCATAATGAAGCAGATAAGCAACTTCCTCAAAACTTGCATATTCAGCCAGATCATTTATTGAATAGCCTCTATAATTTAATCCTTTGCCTGCCAGTCCAACTGTGGCAATTGCTGATTGACCAGCAACTACACCGGCTAAACCTCCACTTTTGCTACTCATTTTTTTCCTCCATCAGTTGGTCTAGTTTTTATTTATAGTGCAGTCAAAATTGCTGCGCATGTTTTTATTATTACTGAACTTTGAAGCGGTTGACTATTTTACCTTATTCTCCTGAAGAGAATTCCTTTTGGAATGGCATGCTCCATTGGCTCCTAAATGGGTTTTATATTATGCTTCAATGATGAATGCATCTCAATCGATTTTATTAAATTACTAAATGCCCGCGTAGATACCATCGACAATGGCCGGAAATCAATACCCTATTCCTCTCGAGCTCACAATATAACTCCCCTTTTCTGTGTAATCCCTGGATAGCATATAGGCTGTTCTTATTGAGTTTTTCTGCCCAAAAAGGAGCTAATATGCAATGTGCTGAGCCGGTAACAGGATCTTCTGCAATGCTGTGTTTTGGATAAAAACATCGGGAATAGAAATCGGCTTCTGTTGTTGTTGAGGTCACAATGATTCCTCTTTTGGGGAGTTTTGCTAAAGCAAATAAATCGATTTGTAAATTTCGAATCTGTGACTCATGTTCAAGTAAAACTAGATAATCAAGGTCTGTTTCAAATACTTCTATAGCAGGTTGATCCAATAGTGATACAATTGGGTCTGGTGAAAGAGTTTTCTTATAACCTATTCTTGGAAAATTCAGAACAAACTTTTCCTTTCTCTTTTCTACCGAAATCTGTCCACTGGAGTGGTGAAAAACAATAGAATTACTAGGTCCTTTATTTGACTCAAGTAAAGCAAACCCTGCTGCCAAAGTTGCATGTCCTGATAGATTAATTTCCCCATTAGGAGTAAACCAGCGAATATGAAAATCTTGATCATCTTTTATAATAAAAGCGGTTTCTGCCAAATTATTTTGCGCAGCAATGGCTTTTAATAGCTCATCATTTAACCAATCATCGAGAATACAAACCGCAGCCGGATTACCATGGAAGACTTTGTCCGTAAAAGCATCTATTTGATAAAACTCAATATTCTGCACAATCAGCTCACATAAAAATTAAAATTATAACTGATAAAGAAAGATGAAGTTAAGTCGAATTATCAATATATCTTCAATATATCTCTTATGGTCCCTGTATAATTTTTTTTCTTAAGAATCGGGCGGGCGATATAGCTTGTATCAATTTTCTGGGCAGTATTGAAATTTCCTTATTAATTAAACCAGCTAACCATTCAGTTGCGAGAGGTATTGTTGTTAATCCTCTTGACCCAAAAGCCGCACACACATATAGATTTGGATAGCAAGGAGCTGCTTCAGCTATCCATCGTTTGGAGTTAGATTTTAATTCTGAATAAATTTCTTTAAATTCAAGCGCATTGGGGAGGGGTCCCACTATAGGCAAGTAATCTGGTGATGCAGCTCGTATACCAGCCCAATGGTCTAACACGTTTTGGGACCACATTATATCAGGCGCTATACGTTTTAATCGGGCAAGGTTTAATTGATCATCCAGAGCATTAAGCTCAGGCTCAGATGTGCCAATATCATAACTTGCCCCTACTTTATGACTATTGTTTAAAGCTGGTAAAACATGCCCTTCGGCACATAAAGGAATCTTCAATTTGGTACTTTCTTGTGTTGATTGAATCGTAGTCATTTGTCCTCTAATGGCTTTTACAGGCAAATGATTGGTTTCGTGAAAATAATTTACTTGCTGTCCATTTGCCAAAATTAGTACCGAGGCTTCAATGCCATTAACTACCCAGTTTTTTTGATTATAGTTAATAGATTGAACTCTATTGCCAGTGATTAGAGAAATTCTTTTATTATCAATTAAAATATCGCATAGTTCAGGGGAATTAATCCAGCCGGAAGATGGAATAAATAAACCACCGCATGGCAAAGATATCCCTGATAATTCAGAAGACTGCTTTTCATCCACTAATTGCCCTAATTCAGGGTATAATTCTAGCCAATGAATAAGACTTTGCTGGTTTGCTTTTTCCTTCTCGTTATGAGCTAACAGCAAAGAGCCTTTTAATTCACCAAGGTCATAATATTTCAAAAGTTCCTTGTAAACGTCATTAGCATAAAGAAAGGAATAAAGCATAAATTGAGTAAATGGTGATTTATAGGTGGATAACTTAGGGAACAATACAGCCTGTTGATTTGCTGAGCCACCACATCCCACTTTCTCTTTTTCTTCTAATATGGTCACTTCCCATCCACGCTTAGCGAGGCTATTTGCAATAAAACAACCTGCAAGCCCTCCTCCAACAATGAGCGCTGTTCTTTCGTCCTTTGTCACAGGATAGTTTATGTGCCACGGGGTATGGCGATTTTTTTTTGAACTTGAATAAGCTTTTTCATAATGAGCGCATATCATGTGTCGTTTGGGTCCAAATCCCTTTCTTTTTTCAATAACAAATCCTGCATTGGTTAAAGCAGTTTTGACGATACTGGAAGCGGAATAGGTGGCTACTGTGGTGCTTTCTTTAGATAGCATGGCAATGACAGTGAACAGATTGTCAGACCACATGGATTGGTTTTTTGATGGTGAAAATCCATCCAGGTACCAAGCATTAACATAGGATTCTCTCAATTGATGTTCAAGGTTAATGTCCCCACAGAATAATAATTGCTCATAGCACTCCAGCACGTCTCCTAGCATTAATGTTAAAGTAATCTGATTGTTACTAAATGTTAAATGATGATAACCAGGTGTCAAAACAGGATAGTGCGCTATTAATTTTTCAGCCTGCACACTCAGTTCTGGCCACTTTTGTAAGCATTTGATTAGGTCATTTTTTTTTAATGGATGTTTATCACAGGAAATATAATGTAAGCGGGCATTTTGAGGTGCAAATTTTTCCCATAGTTTCCAGGTTAATAAGAAATTCATACCTGTACCGAAACCAGTTTCAGCGATTGTAAATACATTTGATTCATTGGTTGGTAATTGTTGCCAACGATTAATCAAATTATTACCTTCGACAAAAACATAAAGACTTTGATTAATTCCACCTTCAGCAGAATAGTAAATATCATCAAATTGTAAGGAATACGGCAGATCATCACGCCAATCAATATCTGCCGTTATAATTGGGACAAAGGGACTACTCACATAAAGCTACTCTTTCAGTTACCTCTAAGCCAGACTGTTTAAAGCCATTCAAGTTTTTTTCTTTGATCAGTTTTCTTAGTTTAGGCACTAAAATGAAAAGGATAACGGATGATCCTATTGCAAACAAACCAAGCATCAAAAAGACATGACTGTAACCCTCATTGGTTAATAAAGGAGAAGTACTTTCTTGACCAATAATCATTAAGTTTGAGCTATAACTGGATAGAGTAGCACCAACTCCAGTATTCAGCATCCACATTCCCATCATGACACCCTGGAGTGAGGTTGGGGCCAACGCTCCTATCATCGCATAGCCAATTGGAGATATTAGAAGTTCGCCAATACTTTGTAATATAAAGCTTATTACTACCCAACCCGGATTAACCATACCATGCTGATTAGCATAATTGATACCTATTGGTAAGATAGCAAAAGCAACCCCTATAAAAAATAATGCGAAAGCAAATTGAGTAGGAATATTTATCTGAGATCCATTTTGACGCATTCTATTTAAGATGAAACCCAATAGTGGCCCTCCGAATACTATGACTACAGTATTAATATTTTGAAACCACTGTGGCGGAATAATCCAATTACCATATTGTCGTTGCACATTATGGTCAATGAATACGGTTAACCCCATTGGGCCAATTTGATATAACATCCAAAATACAGTACCAACCAACATTAATACTGCAAATCCATAAATCTTGTCTCTTGCTTCTTTTGTAGATTGTTGTTGGGCTAATATCAAGATTAATATGAGCATAATAATTCCAGTGACAATAACCAATTTATTGGCCCAATCAGCATACTGCAATAATTGTCTTAAAATAAATGGAAGTACAAAAATTAGCCCAATCCCAAATGCTGTTGCTTTTCTTTGTGCAGGTTTGTCCTTTCTTGAGTAAGTAGTGTTTTTATCATGTAATTGTTGCCAGAAATAAAGGCATATAAGCAAAGCAACAAGATTACCTAAACTGCTTAAAAGAAAAAGCCTTTGATAGTTTTGAGAAATCTGGAACGCCCCACTGAGGCTAAATCCAATAAAAAAGCCAATATTCATTCCCGCATAATTCCAGAGAAATGCGGTTTCTCTTCGGGAGTCTTCAGGTGCAAATTGCTGAGTCAGCATACAATTTACACATGTTACATTTAACCCTGAACCTGTTAAGAATGCAGCCAAGCCATAATATAAAAAAGTTGTATTTCCTATAGAGAGCAAAACACATCCTACAATTTGCGCGATCATCCCAACACAAAATAAGGAGCGATTAGAGAGCAGTCTGCCACCCCAAAAACCACCTAAGAGATGCAGCGCAAAATTGTAGGCTATAAATACCCCCATGATGCTGTTTGCTGTGGCTATGGGTAAACCAAGTTTACCTTTCATGTACAATACAAGAGTTGAATAAAGAACACTAAAGCTTAAAGTGGAAACAACTTGTATAAAAAATAATGCAAATGTACCTTGGGGCATGGAACTCCATAGTCCTCTTCTTTTACTCAAAATCAACATTATATGCTTTCCCTTGCTAGTTGAGCTCTTCTTGAATATTAACACTAACCCTTGTGGACAAATCAGAGAAAAACCACCTTTCGTCAGCAAGTGAAAAAGTATCTAAAATGAATTAAATATATTTTAATAATCAAACTGCAGTTGTGTTATTAGGTCCAATTAGAAACTTTTTACTTATTCTGCGCAAATCTGATTTTTCACCAAGATTCCCTACTTGCGATCTAGAGAATGGAATATGACATAGGGAAAAACAGCTGTCTAGTGTTTTATTAATTATTTAAAATTGCAGTTAACCAGATTTAAAAATCTGTTCTGCAATCGCATTTAGACGCTTTACTGAACTTAATTACCCAAATACTGATTTTAAAAATTGTATTTAAGTAACTTAAGGTAATAAGGTACAATTCTGCTATCAGGCAGATTTTAATTGATTCAGTACCAATTCAGCAGCATCATATGTTTTTTGTATTTCCAAATCACCATGCATACTGGAGACAAATCCCGCTTCATACATAGATGGCGCAAAATATACTCCTTGAGCAAGCATAGCATGAAAAAATTTCTTAAATAAAACTTCATCCGAGGAAGCAACATCCAAATAATTTTCAACACTATTTTTATCTGTAAAACAAAACCCGAACATTCCGCCCAATGATGCAGCAAAAAATGGAATGTTTGCGTTTTCTGCCGCATCAGCTAATGCCTCGGTTAATTTATTAGTCGTATTGCTTAAATCTTCAAAAAAATTAATTTTTTCAATCTCTTTTAAAGTAGCCAAACCTGCGGCCATAGCCAATGGATTTCCTGAAAGAGTACCAGCCTGATATACAGGGCCTTCAGGCGCCAGAAAGGACATAATTTCACGTTTACCACCTAAAGCACCTACAGGCATACCACCACCTATGATTTTTCCAAGTGTTGTGATATCAGGTTTAATCCCAAACAAGCCCTGTGCACCATGTAAACCAACTCTAAATCCAGTCATTACTTCATCAAAAATTAACAAAGCATTATATTGATCGCAAAGCTCGCGTAATCCTTTTAAAAACTCTATCTTAGGTAGGATAAATCCCATATTGCCAGGAATAGGTTCCAAAATTACAGTAGCGATATCGTTTGGATATTTTTCAAAGAGTTGAGCAACTTGTTCCAGGTTATTAAAATCAGCCGTTAAAGTATGTTCGGTAATGCTTTGTGGAATGCCTGGAGTTGAAGGAATTCCGAGAGTAAGCAAACCAGATCCCGCTTTAACTAATAGGCTATCGCTATGCCCATGATAACAGCCGTTAAATTTAATAAATTTATTTTTATTGGTGAATCCGCGCGCCAGCCGAATTGCAGTCATAGTTGCTTCAGTTCCTGAGTTCACCATGCGAATTTTTTCTATTGATGGCATCAGGGAAGCAATTTTTTCAGCTAATTGTATTTCCAGTTCTGTTGGAGCGCCAAAGCTCATACCACGGTGTAATACATTATCCACAGCTTCTATCACCTTGGGATGGCAGTGTCCGAGGATAAGTGGTCCCCATGATCCAACATAATCAATATATTGTTTATCATCTACATCCGTCAGGTAGGCACCTTTGCCAGATTTGAAAAAAACAGGTTCACCTCCAACACCTTTGAAAGCTCGAACTGGTGAGTTAACACCTCCGGGAATGATTGTTTGTGCTTTATGAAATAAATCTGAAGAACGGCTCATAGAAAATCCCAAAAATGATAAACTTTAGACAAATATCAGTTATTATTTTTAATATTCAAGATGTTTCAGAAATTTATTATACAAAAAATGTTAAAATATTTTTCTACTGGTACTCTTTCTGATTGACGAAATAATGATTTTATTAAAAACTATCTAATCAAATTAGACTGATAACCCTGAGGCAAGAAAATATTACAATCATTTCATGAATATTGCAAAAAATAGTGGCAGCACCTGTCTTTAAAAGATAACCACATTGACTGGTTTTTGGGGTTGATTTTAGCAAACCTATGTCAATTCTCGACGAAGTTATAATGTTCATTATAAGGTTTAATTTAAAATTTATTATGATATTAAAAAGGTTTAACTTTACATAATCATCAACAGTAGATAAATTAGCACTTTTTTATTGAGTTTAGACTATGCAAGAGTACAAAAGATACATTTGTGTTATTTGTGGTTTTATTTATGATGAGGCTGAAGGTTGGCCAGAAGATGGTATTGAACCAGGCACACGATGGGAAGATGTTCCTGAAAACTGGTTTTGTCCTGATTGTGGTGCAGGAAAAGAAGATTTCGAAATGGTTGAAATGGATTAAAATGGTTTTACAACCACCAACAAAACAATGCCTACCAGCAGCAGTGTAGGCATTTCATTAAAAAATCGATAAAAACGAGAGCTTCTTGTATTCTTTCCAAGGGCGAATGATTTAAGAAAGTGGCCGCAAGTTAAATGATATACCCATAAGAGCAAAACCAATGCAAGCTTCATGTGCATCCACCCTGCTTTAAGATAATAAGATAAATTGTAAGTGGATAGCCACAACCCAAGAAATGTGGTTGCAAGAGCTGCAGGCCATGTAATTCCGTAATATAATCTTCTTTCCATTATTTTAAACCGATCAATGCTAATTTTATCTAGTGATTCAGCGTGGTATACGTAGAGCCGTGGTAAATAAAACAACCCTGCGAACCAGGCTACCAAGGCGATAATATGAAAAGCTTTAACAAATAACATACTTATTCTCTTTTTAGTTTTTTACGCTTTACACGTTCATTTTTAATCAAGTTGAGTGATTCAACTGCTAATGAAAAACCCATAGCAAAATACAAGTATCCCCTGGGCACATGGAATTCAAAACCATCAGCTACCAAAACGGTTCCTATTAAAATCAAATAACTAAGCGCCAGCATTTTAATGGTAGGATGTTCGCTAATAAATTTACTTACAGGCTCACTCGCCCAAATCATAATGATAATTGCGATGGTAATTGCTACTGCCATGACTATAAAATGAGATGTTAGCCCTACGGCTGTGAGAACGCTATCTAGTGAAAATATAATATCAAGCAATGCGATTTGAATAACAACCCCCCTGAAAGTGGCAGATGAAGAAACATTTTTTGAAACAGGTTCCATTAATGGCTCATTCATAACGTCCTGATGAATTTCATCAGTTGACTTCCAAATTAAAAAAGCACCACCTAATATGAGGAACAGATCACGAGCAGAAAATACCAGACTGCCTATTGTCAGAATTGGTTTTACTAACTTAACTAAAAAAACTGCTGAGCCTAGTAAAAGAAGTCGTGTCATCCAGGCAAATGTTAAGCCCCATCTTCTCGCCTTTTTTCTTTTTTCACGTGGTAATTTTTCTGTAAGAATCGATAGAATAACCAGATTATCTATTCCAAGAACAACTTCAAGAATAATCAAAGCAGTTAAACTAAGGCCTATATCAATAAAATCCATTTATTATCCTAATAAAATGCAAGATATATTATTTTCTCTAAAATATTTGTAAAGGTAAATGATTCACTTTGATCATTTGCTTCGTTATAATTGCTTGGTGTTAACAATTTAGATTAAATAGTCATCTGAAAAGTTTACGTGTTAAGCTTTATAGAATTGAATATTTCTGTAAAGTAAATATTAAACTTGCAGGATAATTGAAAACACAACCGAATTACTGTTTAATCAATTTAGAGAGAAACAACAATCATCAAGTTTATTAAAAAACTGTTACGAAGAAACAGGTCGCATGGACATGCAATTGACTTGGCTTATATCATCCCGAGAAATAAACATAACATATCGAAAGCAGATATAAGTAATAATGCGCTTAAAGTTCTTAACCGTTTAATCAGCCATGGTTTTCAGGCCTATATCGTTGGAGGCAGTGTCAGAGATTTACTGCTCCATAAAGCGCCTAAAGATTTTGATATAGCGACAAATGCGACTCCCAATGAGGTAAAAAATCTTTTTAAAAATGCTCGTATCATTGGTCGTCGATTTAAACTGGTACATATTTTATTTCATCGTGAAATTATTGAAGTAGCAACTTTTCGTGGCCATAACTCAAGCGATGCAAGCCACCAATTTAATGAACGCGGCATGCTTGTAAGAGATAATGTTTATGGTTCTCTGGACGAAGACGCATGGAGACGTGATTTCACAATAAACTCTCTTTATTATAATATTTCTGATTCTTCAATCATTGATTTTACTGGTGGTGTAGAAGACGTTAAGCAAAAGTTAATTCGAATAATTGGCGATCCCGTTACGCGTTATCAAGAGGATCCTGTCCGTATGTTACGTGCTGTCAGGTTTAGTGCCAAGCTGCAATTTAATTTATCTCCGGAAACCAAAGCTCCCTTCCCCAAAATAAGCCACCTTATAACCCATGTTTCCAGTTCGCGACTATTTGATGAAATAACGAAACTTTATCAATGCGGAGAAGCCGAATCGGTTCAAAAATTATTGGTCGAGTATGGTTTATTTAATTATCTATTTCCTCAAACAGCTGCTCTATTTGATAGTCATTACCCGGTTAATCCGCTTTTGGGCATAGCACTTGAAAATACTGATACAAGAATACGTGATGGAAAGCCTGTGACTCCGGCATTTCTTATTGCTGTTTTGTTATGGTTTCCAATGATAGAGTGTTCCAGAAAACTGCAAGAATCTGGGCTTCCGCCTTTACCCTCGATTGAAAAAGCCATGTCTATAGTGCTTAGTGAACAGAATGCAATTATTTCGATACCTAAAAGGTATAGCCAGGTTATAAGGGAAATTTGGCTTTTGCAATATCGCTTCGAAAAAAGATTTGGTGGCAGAGCATTTAATTTACTTCTTCATCCTCGATTCAGAGCAGCGTATGATTTTATGGCTCTTAGGGCATTATCTGGTGATGAGTCAATGGAGCTGGCGCAGTGGTGGGCCACGTTTCAAGAAGTCGATAATGTTGAAAAAAATAACATGGTAACCCAATTGGCTGCAACAACGCCCGGGCGGCCTAAAAAACGTCGTAAACGGAAAATAGCAAAATGAATGTTTGCTATCTGAGCTTGGGATCGAATCAAAAAAATCCTGAGCGTCAAATAAGACAAGCCATTAATGAAATCAAACAGATTCCATCAACATGCCTTATCAAGGTGTCTCGCTTATATTGGAATAAGGCCTGGGGCTTTGAAAATCAACAGGAATTTTGTAATGTCGTTATAGAGATACGAACTACTCTGTTACCCCATAAGCTCCTTAAGTGGTGCCAGAAAATAGAAAACAGGCACAAGCGAGTCAGGAGAAAGTTTTGGGGGCCAAGAACATTAGATATTGATATCATTTTATATGGTTATAGATTAATTCGCACAAAAAACTTAATCGTTCCACATCCTTGTTTCCATTTACGAGATTTTGTTCTTGTTCCTCTAAGAGAATTAAACTCTAATTTAAAAATACCAAATTACACATAGATATCATAATCTACTACACTATAACTTAATGATTCTATTTAAAATGAGGTTAACATGTATACAAATATTTTATTTGCCACAGATTTGTTAAATGAGCATAGCCACCTTACAGAAAAGGCTGCTAATATTGCTAAACAGTTTAATGCAAAATTGTATCTATTACATGTGATTGAGTTGCCAACAAGTATATTAATAGCTCAAGGATTGGGTTTTACGGAGCTAGCTAACCCATCAAAAGAGGATGCCCAGACTGTATTATCATTAATTGGAGAAAGTTTACAAATACCTCAGGAACAACAATTTGTAGAAATCGGGTCCGTAAAAGAACATATATTAAACAAAGCAAAAGATCTGAATTGCCAATTAATTATAATAGGCTCACACTCTGCTACAGGATTACCGTCTATTCTAGGAAGTACAGCGCATGCTGTAGTAAATCATTCGGTTTGTGATGTATTAACACTCAAAGCAGATTAATAAGAAGAGATTAGTACCTTTTTTCATTAGAACAATTTAAACCTGGCTGAGGTGAACCGGAGTGCTATTTCTTGCTTTTTGCCCATCGCATTAATCGTTTCTTCTTGTTCACTTGCCTTTGTGATAATTTATTTTTTTTATTGGCAAATGGATTTTGACCTCCTTTAAACTCGATTTTTAAAGGAGTACCTACTAATCCTAAATGCTTAATAAACTCATTGTTTAAATAACGTTTATAACTTTCTGGCAAGGCATCGAGTTGATTTCCATGAATAACAATGACTGGAGGATTGTGTCCGCCAAGGTGAGCATAGCGTAATTTTATTCGTCGGCCATTGATGCATGGTGGTGTATGCTTTGCGCTGATATCTTGTAATAATCTGGTTAGTTTTGGAGTAGAAAAGGATTGTATTGCTGAATGATAGGCTTCATTAATATCTTTAAATAATCCACCTACCCCGCTCCCATGCAATGCTGAAATAAATCTTATTTTTGCAAAATTTGCAAAATGCAACCTTCTTGACAGTTCTGACTTTATTTTTTCTTTATGATCTTCTTCCAGGCCATCCCATTTATTCACAGCAATAACTAGTGCTTTACCAGATTCAATAATAAAACCGAGCAAATTCATATCTTGATCGGTAATGCCTTCATTTGCATCAAGAAGTAACAAACAGACATGAGCTTCTTTTATAGCTTGCAGAGTTTTGATGACAGAAAACTTTTCTATTTTTTCATCAATTCGAGACTTACGCCGTACACCAGCAGTATCAATAAGCACATATTGCTTATCTTCTCTTGTAAAGGGTATTGAAATACTATCTCGAGTTGTTCCGGGCATATCATAAACAACTACTCTTTCTTCCCCTAATATCCTGTTTATCAAAGTTGATTTTCCAACGTTAGGGCGCCCCGCAAAAGCAATTTTGATCGCTTTATCATCAGTTGCTTCATGCGTTTCTGTTGTAAATGGCTCGAGAATTTCTTCGAGTAGTGAACTGATGCCTCCACCATGAGATGCAGATATAGCATGTATATCAGTAATGCCTAATGATTGAAAATCGGCACAAGCAATATCTTCATTCATTCCATCTGTTTTATTGACAACAAGATGTACTTTTTTATTAAATTTTCTTAATGCTTGTGCAATTTGCTGATCTATACCTGTTAGTCCTGAACGGCCATCCACCAAGAAAAGAATCACATTTGCTTCGTTTAAAGCAACTTGAGACTGTCTTGACATCAAAGTATCTACTTCAATGTCATCAACTCCTATGCCTCCGGTATCAACAATAATAAAGGACTTGTTTTCATGTTGAGCGTGTCCATATTGTCTATCCCTTGTCAAGCCAGGAAAATCTGCGACAAGAGCATCCTGCGTTTTAGTAATTCTATTAAACAAAGTAGACTTTCCAACATTGGGACGCCCAACTAAAGCGATAACAGGGATCATTTTATTAGCTCACTGAAAGTTGATTGAGCATTCCATTATTGGTTAATACATACATATTTTTACCAGAAACACTCGGTGATACTGTTACTCCACCAGAAAGCTGAGAACGTCCAAGTAACTCACCTGTTTGAGTTGATAGGATATGTAAATATCCTGTTTTATCACCAACAGCTAAATTTCCTCCAACTAATGCAGGTGCAGTAAGACCTCTTGCCTTTAGGGAGGTTTGCTTCCAGTTGACCTGTCCTGTGCTACTATTCAAAGACCACAAGACATCATTGCTGTCCGTAAAATACAGATTATTATGACTTAAAAGCATATTTTTATAAACAGATGCTGGCTTTCTCCATATGAATTGGCCATCAGACAGTGATAGTGCTCCAACATATCCCTGATAAGTTGCCAAATAGGCGACGTTATTGCTTATTATAGGGTCAGAATCAATATCAACTAAACGTTCGACATCACTAGCTCCTGTTCCATAAGCAATGCTTCTTTGCCAGATCAATCGTCCGGTCTGTAATTCCAAAGCATCTAATTTGCCATCGGAAAATCCGACAAGAACCAGATTGTCGACAATGATAGGGGACGAGCTGGCTTTTAACACCAGGCTGGGAGCGCCATGATCTGCAACCCACAGTTGCTTGCCGTTTACCGCATCAATCGCATACACTTTACCATCAATGGTTTTTGCAATGACCTTTTGATGTGAGATAGCAGGAGGAGCTAATACTTCAGCAGATACTTTATTCTGCCATATCTCTTTTCCGTCCGATTGATTAAGTAGTACCAATGTGGAGGCATTAGTTCCTACAGCAACATAACCAGCAGCTACAGTTGGTCCACTAACTATATTATTTTTTAATGCGGTAGACCACTTTATCTGACCATCTTTCCTGTTAACTGCCTGAACCAGTCCACTTGCATCTGCAGTATAAATTATATCGCCACGAATAGCTGGTTTGATATTTAAATACTCATTTGTTTTATGAGCCTTTCCAACTGGAGTTGTCCAGCTTTGTGCCATTTTAACCTTGGGCTGAATTTCTTTTAGCTCTTTGGGTTGGGGCGTATTATCCTTACCGAGCATATAATCATCCACATATGTGCATCCTTGAGTTAAGGCACATAGTATTAAAACTAATATTCTAATCTTCATAAAAAACAAACCTTTATAATAAAATTAAGCTGCTTTTACCTTTTTATCATCAGTAATCATAGATTGAGTCTTAATTGCTAACTCATTTGTTTTCATTTCTAAAAATAAATTACCCATTCCATTTGTTCTTACTTCGTCTATTGCAAGCCGGTAGGCATTCATTGCGTCCTGATATTGGCCTTTGGCGCTATAAATATCCCCTTTCAGTTCGTTAATTACTGGCAAGTAGGCTTCGTCCTCAACAGCACTTAATTCATTTAATGCATTGGTATAAGCTTTATCTGCCGCCAGTAAACGTGCAATGCGGATTTTGGCAATTTGTCTTAGCGGTGTCATTTGGCTTTCCGATGCAACAGCCTTTAACTCATTTCTTGCTTGCTCAAGCTTATTTTTATTTACGTAGATTTTTGCAAGTGTCATATGAGCTATATCAGCATAAACAGTATGGTTATAATTCTTAATTAATTCATTGGCATAGGAACGAACAGACTTTATGTTTTGATTGGAAAATGCAATCATCATATTTTCGTAGGCAATAGATGCTTGTTGTTTTATCTTGTCATTGTGCCAATTCATATATCGGTACCCTGCGATAATCAGGAGCATTATTGATAAAAAAATAGTTATCATATTGCCATATCGTTTCCACCATTTTTTTATAATCTCTAATTGTTCTTCTTCCGTCATGTAAACAGACATATAATATTCTCCTGCCCTTAAGCTAGATAATCTTGCAAAAATTCATTTATTTTGGTCATCGGTATTGATATTTGTTCTATTTCAGTTCTCAAATCTTTAATGCTTACATATTCCTTGGCTATTTCGTCTTCCCCAAGAATCAAAGCCAAGCGAGCCCCGCTTTTATCGGCCTTTTTAAATTGGCTTTTAAAACCACCGCCTGCCGTATTGGTAATGACATCAAGAGATGGATGAGCATTTCGAATTGACTCTGCCATGACAAGCGCTTTCAATATGGCCTCTTCATTAGTAGCAATGATAAATATTGATTGTTTATTGTTACTTTCATTCAACAAGTTTAAAGTTTCCATTAAAAGAAATATTCTTTCCAATCCTAAAGCAAACCCAACTGCAGGTGTGGGTGCTCCGCCAAGGAACTCCACCAACATATCATATCTACCTCCTGCACATATTGTAGCTTGACTTCCTAATTGGTCTGTTACCCATTCAAACACCGTTTGGCCATAATAATCTAATCCTCTTACCAATACAGGGTTGATGGAATAAGGAATACCAAGTGTTTCCAATCCGTTGCAGAACGATTGAAAGTGTTCTCTGCTATCATCACCAAGAACATCAATTAACTTAGGGGCATTTTGAATGAGCTGTTGAAGATCAGGGTTTTTACTATCAAGAACTCTCAAAGGGTTTTTATCCAATCGCCTCTTACTGTCTTCATCAAGTATCTGAAAATGATCGCGTAGATACTCTACCAGGATAGAGCGATATTTCTGACGTTCATTTATTTCACCTAATGAATTAACTTGTAATTGAACTGACTGAGAAAAACCCAGGTCGATCCATAATCTGCGGCAAATTGAGATCAGCTCAAGCTCAATGCCAGTGCCAGTAATTCCTAGCGCCTCAACCCCAAATTGGTTAAATTGACGGTATCTACCCTTCTGAGGACGTTCATGACGAAACATAGGGCCTAAGTACCATAATTTTTGTTGTTGATTATGTAATAAACCATGTTCTATACAGGCACGAACACAGCCGGCTGTGCCTTCTGGCCTTAGGGTTATGCTATCACCATTCAAATCGTTAAAAGTGTACATTTCTTTTTCAACAATATCTGTTATTTCACCAATTGTACGTTTAAATAGCTGTGTATTCTCAACAATTGGAAAACGTATTTCCTTGTATCCATATCGTACGAGGCAATTTATAAAAGTCTGTTCTATAAAGCGCCATATCGAGGTACTATCAGGCAGTACATCATTCATTCCTCGGATAGCTTGAATTTTATCAACCACCATTTTTCTCCAAAGGTGTCATTTGTGTATTGTTGGGCGTTAATAACGATTCCATTTTTGATAAATCAGTCAATTTAATTTCCGAACTGGTTTCACTGATTGATAATCCAGATGAATTCTCTTTTGGGGTATCTATAGACTGGCTATCCTTGTTTTTTTGCCACCATATCCCAACTGCGACTAAAACTCCAATCGCAAATAAAATGGTGAACCATTTTATAAAATGTTCTGCTTTATGAGACTCCTTTTTACTTTGCCATAGGGCTGCTCTTTCCGGTTTTTTTTCAAAACAATATTGTGCATTAAAAAGGGTTAAAAAAGGTTCAGGTGAAACTCCTAATAATTTTGAATAGGCGCGCAAGTACCCTTTTACAAAAACTGGCTGAGGCAATAAATCAAAATCTCCTGCTTCAATGAGCTCTATAATACGAGCTCGTAGATGAAGTTTGCTCGCAACATACTCGATTGAATACCCTTTTTGCTGGCGAAGAGCCGCCAGCTCGTAGCCGGGATTGGTAAATTCATTATTTCTTGTCTCATCCATTGCTGCTATTGTATTCATCGTTTACTCCACTAATATTATTAGTTTGCTCCAGTTTATTGAAGCTATTTTCATATTCTGCTGCAAGAGTATATTGGCCTGTTCTATTTGCTATGTCTTTCGCTAATGCAAGCATTACCTTATCATTTAATACTAAATCAGCATGTTTTTGAAGCAGTTCGAGGGCTTCTTTATCATGTCCTATTTTACTTTGTAATTTTACTAATTCATATAGTGATTCTTTTCTGGATGGATCCTGATTTAAGGCCTTCGTAAAATATAAAATGGCTTTATCATGATCAGGTATAGCCATAGCACATAATCCAGCATTTTCATAAGCGCCTGAGGTATGCACATAGTTTTGATCTTTAACGGCCTTCAGGAAGTAAGTTTCAGCATTTTTATAATCCCCCTGTCGACACAGAAAAGCGCCGTAATTATTCAATTGTGCACCACCATTTTGCGATAGGGTTATTGCTTTATGATAGAATTTTTTCGCTTGTTCCAATTCTTTGGTTTGTTCAAAATAATAGGCTAATGCTGCATTAACATCCGCTGAATCGGGTTGTTGTTCCAAGGCGGTTAACAGCTTCTTTTTTGCTCTAGGCCTGTCGCCTTGCTTCAAATATCCCAACCCTAATTGCACATTAAAAGAAGCCGCTTTGCTAAGGTTTACTTTTCTAATGCTATTAGGCTCTTCGTTATCTTGTGTATGCTGACAAGCTCCAACAAATAAACAAATTATTATAGTTAATAAGTACCTTATGCTTTTTAGCACGATTAATCACTTTACGTTAGAAATGATTTCGCATTATAACCACTTAAGTCCAAATTAAAAATGATTTGTCACTATTTAATGTGAGTCTGCAGGTGAAAACACCTTTATTATACATAATCTCCAACCAGGAAGACTGGAGAAAGTTCTTAATTGGCTCTCGGTTATTATACAAGACTGTGTTATGCAATTTCTTCCGAAGAAATGGTCAATTCAGTTGATTTGTCTGTTTTGCTCATGAAATGAAGTTTTTGCCATCGTTGTGATCTGCTCGTTTTATCTTTTACCTCGCCAGCAAGTTGGCCGCATGCTGCATCAATATCATCTCCACGAGTTTTGCGAGTAATAGTATTAATACCATGTTTCATTAATTTATCTCGAAAGGCATCAATTGTTTCCCGGGATGATCTCTGATATTGAGTTAAAGGAAATGGGTTAAAAGGAATTAAATTAACTTTTGCAGGCACATTATGCAAAAGTTTAATTAATTGACTAGCATGTTCAGGTTGATCATTAACTCCTTTTAGCATGACGTATTCAAAAGTAACTTTTCTTCTTGGTTCGTCTTTAAAATATCGTTTACATAGGGATATTAATTGAGAGAGAGGATATTTTTTATTAATTGGTACCAGCTCGTTACGTAGTTCATCTGTTGGTGCATGTAAGGATACTGCCAACGCGACAGGACTGACTTCTCTGAGTCGTTCCATTTCCGGTAAAACACCCGAAGTGCTTAATGTAACCCGTCTTTTGGATAGTCCATAGGCTAAATCATCCATCATGATGTTCATAGCAGAAACAACATTATCGAAATTAAGTAACGGTTCACCCATTCCCATCATCACGACGTTAGTTATTTTTTTATCGTGAGTGCCATTATTATCTGATAGTTCGCGTGCTGCCAGCCATACTTGACCAATTATTTCAGCTGTTGATAAATTTCTGTTAAATCCTTGCTTTGCTGTGGAGCAAAAAGAACAATTTAAAGCACAACCTACTTGTGATGAAACACAAAGTGTCCCTCGATTTGCTTCCGGAATGAACACTGTTTCAATACAATTCCCACATTCCAGCTTTAATAGCCACTTATGTGTGCCATCAGCTGATTTTTGACATGCAACGATTTCAGGTAAATCTATACAAGCTAATTGGGAAAGTTTATTTCTTAAAACTTTCCCTAAATTAGTCATCTGAGCAAAGTCACGTATGCCAACTTGATGAATCCATTGAAATAGCTGTTGAGCTCTGAAAGGTTTTTCATCCCACGCTATCAATAATTCTCGTAGCTGTGAGTAATTATAATTTAATAGATTCACTTTTTGTTGGTCCATTACCGCTCCCAAGCCTGCCTTTATCTATTGCACAACTCATGCTGTTCAAAGAAAAATGCTATTTCACGAGCAGCATTTTCAAGGCTGTCAGAACCATGCACAGCATTTGCATCAATACTATCAGCAAAATCAGCACGTATAGTTCCAGGTGCTGCTTCTTTGGGATTTGTCGCGCCCATAATTTCTCTGTTTTTAGCGACAGCATTTTCACCTTTTAATACTTGGATCATTACAGGACCAGAAATCATAAAATCCACCAGATCCTTAAAGAATGGTCGCGCGCGATGAATATCATAAAAGCTCTCGGCTTGTTCGCGTGAAAGTTGTGTCATTTTAGCGGCAACAATATCCAAGCCTGCTTTTTCAAAGCGGGTATATATTTCACCTATCACAGACTTTGCTACAGCATCAGGTTTAATAATAGATAATGTTAATTCTTTTGCCATCATGCACTCCAATGAGATTAATTTAAAGTGCATTATTATACATGAATTCATAGTGGTCTGGCTAATAAAAATTCATGCATTCAACCATTCAGTCAATAGTTATAGTATGATTTTAGAGAAAATAGGGTTTTGCGTTAGCGCTCTCCAATCGTTCTATCAAAGTATAATGGTTCTCGGTTAATCGCATCTTGTGCAGGGTCAATTTTATATTCGGGTAATAGTTTAATTAACTCAATGATGCGAAGTATTACCTCATAGAATTGGGTTCTGAATGATTTAGCCTGTTGGCTTAGATGATTAGTCCTATCAGTAAATTCATCAAGCTTTGTATTCAAAGCTTCTAGAATTTGGAAGAGTTCACTCAGATTGGTCAGGATAGACTCTTTTAATTCAGCACCTACAGAAACAGCTAATGTTTGATTCAATTTATCAATTAGCTGGTACTTGTTTTTTTGTGATTGATCCTTGACCAGATCACAATGAATAAAGGCCTTGATTAACGCTTTTCTAATTGCATTTTTTTTAATTTTAGAATTTGTATTTTTGTATAGGCTATTTAATTTAGAAAGAGTTGTTTCCAGTTTTGTATTCCAGTCAATGCTTATTTTCATTAAGCTGGCTTGGCTTGATGCAATGAGATTATCCTGCTCTAATTCCAATTTATGAAACTCATCCCCTAACTGAACCAATCTCTGTCTTTCATCTTCAAGTGATTCGCGAGTTCCGGCCCCCTGTGAGTCAGGCTCTTTGCTGCTTTCACCAGATAACAAATAATCAATTAACAGTTTCTGTGCATAGACATGGTAATCACTTGCCTGTTGAATTACAATTCCATTAAGTACGTTTTTTAGGGGAATCTGTAACAAATGTCTATAGAAACTAGATGGAATGTTAATCGCTTCTAGTATTTCATCTTGTGGCAGTGATATGTTGTATCTACCTAATATACGTTCAGCGGTGATTGTTCCATAGGTAGAAAGCCATTGACTCAATTCATCATCTTTTTTGATCTCGTCCATTTTTTATCCAATTTAAATTCTTTAAAGTATGTGATATAAGGGCTATTTACTTGAAATTATAGTGTATTTTATCATGTTAAAACGATTAGATAGTGATTTACAAACGTTAAATGATTTTTTAAAAACTAAAACTCCGGAAGCCTGGTTAAACCATGCAGCTGCCAATATACCTCTTTTATTGCTCGATCATGCTCATTGTGAACGTAAAGCAGCTGGAACAGCAATTAATTTCATAAGCAAATATCCAGAAAAAGCAGAATTAGTAGCAATTATGGCACCATTGGCAAGAGAAGAATTACTGCACTTTGAAAAAGTCATTGATATCATGAAGCAAAAGGGAATTGTTTATTCTCCCTTGCAGCCATCAGACTATGCATCCAATTTGCATAAGCATGTCACAAATAAAGATGGAATTGAGAGACTATGCGATCAATTAATTATAGGTGCTATCATTGAGGCCCGATCGTGCGAGCGTTTTAGCTCAATAATTCCATATATTGAAGATCAGGACTTAGCCAGGTTTTATAAAACATTGGTTAAATCAGAATGCAGGCATTTTGAAGAGTATTTGCATTTGGCCAAGTTCTATGGCGGTTCTGTTGATGATCGTATTTCGGAGTTTTTAACTATAGAAAATGCATTTATCTTATCAGACGATGTGGTATTTCGCTTTCATAGTGGCTTGCCTCCGGCTTGATGCCTTAAAACAGAGTCAACAGATTTTTCAGCACTAGCCCATAAGTATTATATACAGGCTAGTGCAACCCAATATTTCTCTTGCTTAATCAAGGTCTGCTTGGTCTGAATTGCAAATCAGGATCATATTCCGTTAAAAAGTGATTAAGTCCATGCTGATCGTCTTTTTTTAATTTATCAAACGTTGCTTTGTCTAAGGTTTCACCGTGTGAATTAACAAATTGACCAGGATTATTGCGGTCAGGGGTATAATCATTATTCTTTAGCCACATGTGGATTATACCCTCAAATAATTTATCAAGTTGCCCCTTTTCCTCATGTTTGTCTGAGCGAGTCAGAGGTTCAATTTTCAACTTATTGTCATCAGTGTAACTCACTTCATGTTGCAAAATTGGTAAATCAATTTCAGGATTTCCCGTGAGTTTTTTCCCAATATAATCTTTAATGGGAAAGACACCCCAATCCATAATCGTGTTACCAATTCCTGCGCGCAATTCCTTCATAGTCTGAGCATTTGCCTTGACCATTTCATAATACATTTTTAATAAACTCATGATCGCAGCACGAGCATCCATATAAGAATTTAAATCAGCATTCAAAACTTCCTCTGCTTTTTGCACTGCACTTTCCCAGAGAGTTATTGATTGGCCTGTACGAGGATCTTTGATATATCGGCCTTTTTTTAGGTTGTCATCGGCCTCAGCGCGTTCTCGGCTTCTTTGAGCAAGTAAATCTTCACGCTCTTTTGCTATAGCATTTTCTATTTCAGTTTTTCGAATTTGTTCGAGTTCCTCTTTCATTTTATTTGATGGTTTAGACATTGGGTAACTCCTCAATTTATATCATATTGGGTGAAATAGAATCCTTTTGTATTATCATAACACAATAGTTTGGGTATGTCATCCCAATCACTTAGAACATACCTTGTCAGTATTTTTTCTTCATAATTGTAACTTGTTATGCCAGGCTTATGTGTGTGTCCATGAATCAGTATTTCTGTATTATTTTCAGACATGTGTCGAATTGCAGCCTCTGTAACAATATCCATCTGTTCGATTGATTTATGGTGATTCTTTAGACTGATCTTGCGAACTCCGTTAACCAATCGTTTGCGAAATGATAAAGGAAGTCTTAAAAAAAGAAATGAGAACCACCTATTTCTCGTTAATAATCGGAATCGTTGATGTGATCTGTCATTAGTACAATAACGATCGCCATGAACCAGTAAGATCTTGTGATTTCCAAGTGTAATAATGGTTGGCTCTGTTAATATTTTCCAACCCGTTCGCTTGGCAAATAATGAGCCAAGCAAAAAATCACGATTTCCAGTCATAAAATAAATTTCAATGCCACTTTGAGTCAATGATTCTATCTGTTCTGCAATAGCAGTACTCCATGCGTTAATCGAATCATCACCTGACCAGGCATGAAAAAAATCACCTAGTATGTATATCCTTTTTACAGATAGCTGAGCCCAATTTACAAAATGATCAAATCTGGTTTGAATTTCATTATCTTCTGGATGCAGATGTAAATCGGATATAAAAACGGAGTCAATCATAATGGTTCAACAACGATATGTTCATTTGCCAAGTAAATCTGACAAGGCCCATTAACTGGTTCAATAGCATCACTTATTCGATAGAAACCCGCTATGGATACTAATTCAGCATCCAAAGACTGGCAAAAAATTCTTGCCTCGATATCCCCGGATATTCCTGCTAATGCTCTGCCGCGTAATGTTCCATACACATGAATATTTCCATCAGCTAATAATTCTGCCCCATGGCTAACTGAAGAAGTCACTATCAAATCAGCTCCCTTGGCAACGACTTGTTGGCCTGAACGCACTGGTGTCGTTAGTAATTTTGTTTTGAAATTCTCTATACTTTGACATTCTGAGGATTCTTCGATTATTGGCTTATCATGTGCTGTTGAAGCATTTAGTATGCCCAAACCCTGACATTGAGCCAGAGTATCATGTAAAGGACTACCACCTTGAATTGCCAAAGGAATCATACCATGATTACGTGCAATTTGACATAATTCCTGTAAATCAAATTCGATATGATTGACAGAAGACAAGTCAAAAACAACGGGCGTTCTTTCAAATAATTTAGGCGCTCTAATAACTATTTCAGCAAATTGTTGAGAAAAAGCATTTTTATCAGTGTTCAAAACTTGCAAAACGGTTAAAGTATACAACCTTCCCTTAAGTTTAAATGCTTGTGTATTAGTTATATTTTCACCCATTAGCATGATATCCATTAGAGAGTTTTTTGTTTATACTAGCATGAGGAAAACAATAACAGAAGGATATCAAAGTGGATAAACGATGGTTTGAACAATACCAAAATGGAGTACCACATGAAATTGACGCAAGTCAATATTTATCCCTCATATCTTTATTTAATGAATCATGTAGCTCTTATGCTAGCAGAGCTGCCTATTCTAATTTAGGTACGGAAATTACTTATGCTGAACTGGACAGTTTAAGCAGAAATTTCGCTGCTTATCTGCAGCAATTGAATTTGGAAAAAGGGGCAAGAGTAGCAATAATGCTGCCTAACGTTTTACAATATCCTGTAGCCATCTTTGGTGTGTTACGTGCAGGTTATGTCGTGGTAAACACTAACCCTTTATACACAGCGGATGAAGTAATACACCAAATGAATGACTCGGGGGCAGAGGTTATTATCGTGCTAGCTAATTTTGCAAAAACGATTGAAAAAGCATTGCCGTCAATGCCTTCCGTTAAGCATGTGATTGTTACGCAAGTGGGTGATTTATTTCCTTCATTCAAGAGATTCATTGTTAATTTTGTAGTGAATCATATAAAAAAATTAGTTCCTGCCTTCACAATTCCTCACGCCGTGGCTTTTAACTATGCTTTATCTGAAGGGAAACAGGCAACGCTCCATCGAGTTGAACTGAATCATGATGATATTGCGTTTCTACAATATACTGGTGGTACTACTGGTGTTGCAAAAGGCGCTATTTTGACTCATGGCAATCTTATAGCCAATGTGATGCAAGCATACACCTGGATATCTCCTCTGGGAGTCAGCAATCAAGATGTTATAGTAACTGCACTTCCTTTGTACCATATTTTTTCCTTGACGGCCAATTGCCTCACTTTTATGAAAATTGGCGCGAAAAATATTCTGATCACCAATCCACGTGATATGGGACACTTTATAGATCAAATCAAAAATTCGGGTTTTACAGCAATAACTGGAGTTAATACTCTATTCAATGCATTGCTGAACCATCCTAAATTTAAAGAAATTGATTTTAGCAAATTAAAACTGGCATTATCAGGCGGTATGGCATTGCAAAAGAGTGTGTCCTTAAAATGGTCTGAAATGACTAAAACACGTGTTTTGGAAGCTTATGGATTAACCGAAACTAGCCCTGCTGTAACTATAAACCCGATGTACCTTGAAGGCTATAATGGCAGTATTGGCTTACCTCTTCCCTCAACTGATGTATCTATTCGTGATGAATCCGGGAAAGAAGTGCCTATTGGTACAAGTGGGGAGTTATGCATTAAAGGACCACAAGTGATGCCTGGTTATTGGAAAAGGCCTGATGAGACAGCCTTGGTATTTACTAAAGACGGGTTCTTAAAAACTGGCGATATTGCACGTATGGATGAAGAAGGCTTTATCTACCTGGTCGATAGAAAAAAAGACATGATTGTTGTTTCAGGATTCAACGTTTATCCAAATGAGGTAGAGCAAATAATAGGAATGCATCCCGGTGTATTAGAAGTAGGCGTTGTAGGTATTGTTGATGAAGAATCTGGTGAACGGGTTAAAGCCTGTATTGTAAGAAAAGATAGTACATTGACGGCTGAACAAATTATCAATCATTGCAAGGAGCATTTGACTGCTTATAAAATCCCCAAAGTTGTCGAATTCTTTGACGAACTTCCTAAAACAAATGTGGGCAAGATTTTACGTCGTGCTTTAAAAAACCAAGAAAAGGAGCAAAAAAGCTCGGCCAATAAAAAAACAATGGAGCCTGTTTAGGTATAATTGGAGTATTTTGGGTGCTATTTGTCCTTAATACTCCTCTTCTAAAAGTACTCTGAATATAGTCTCAGATAAGTTCCATCAGCTTCCATTTCAAGAAGAATTTTATTTATTTTTTTAATTAATACAAATTGATCAGGGTTTGCCATAATAGAATACCCTTCTCCAATAGAAATTTTCTTACCAATTAATTTATATTTCTTACCAATTAATTTATAAGCATAGGGTTCAGATGCCATCCAATATTTTGCTGCTTCATAATCCATTAAACTGGCATCAACTTGATTATTGCTTAAGCCAAGAAGCATATCTTGTATGAGCTCATAAAAAATTACCTGATTGTTGCGGTTTTCTGACAAAACTTGCCTTGCGTAAGGAGTTCCTTTTCTTACTCCAATTTTTTTTCCGTGCAAATCATCAAATGTGCTGATTTTAGAATCGACGGTAGTTATATATTGTGAGTTACTTTCCATATAGGGAAGACTAAAAATAAAGTGTTTCTTTCTTTCATCTGTAATAATCATTGAGGCAATAACCAGATCGACTTCGCGGTTTTTTAACGCGGGAAATAAATCATCGAATATATAGGCTTCAAAAGTACAGGTCGCATGTAATCTTCTACATATTTCTTGCATAAGGTCAATATCAAAGCCATACAATGAACTGTTGTTACCAGACCAAACTTCAAAAGGCGGATTAAATTTTGAAGTACCAATTGTTAAATTTAATGAATAAGAATTAGAGGAAATAATAATAAATAAGAGAAGTTGTAGTAACTTCATAAACTATATCCTGTAATTTAGGAAGTTTGTTTAAACATAATCATGGTACAAAAAATTTGATTTGTACAATTTGTAGCATATGATTTCTCTAATTTGGTTTATAATCAGGTAAAGGCATTTAAAGAAATGCCTTTTATCATCCTGGTATAATACTTAATATTGAGAAGCTAATTGCCTCATAATTCTTGCTGTGGCACCCCATATTAATTCTTCATTAGCAATAAATTGGCAGGTGACAATGTGTTTTCCCTCTTTCTCAATTCTAATTTCTTTATAATTTTTCTGATTTTTTACTAAAGGCATAGGCACAAGAATTAATTCACTAACCTCTTGTGGATTCATAGTGTAAGGAAATATAGAATCAATACTGGCGTACCAAGGGTGAATGACTAAACCCAGTAAAGTCTTTTCAATGTTTAATTTTCTGATCAGAGTTATTCTGTCTGATGTAACACCTAGCTCTTCATTAAGTTCTCTCAATGCAGTGCTATATAGATCTTGATCATTTATTTCTTGAAAACCACCAGGAAAGCACACTTCTCCTGGATGTTTTTTAAGCATCTGACTTCGCCTGGTGAGAATTAACGAGTCTTTGGAAAGATCATGTAAAACGATAACTGATGAATGTATTTTGATTGACTGTTGGGTATTATTTGATTCCATTGATAATTGCAGTAATTTTTGTGAAACATTCACGATATTCATCTTCCCAATCGGAGTCAATAACTATTCCCCCTCCTGCTGCCAAATATAAAACATTATCTTTGGCTGTCACCGTACGTATCGCGATATTGGCATCGAAACGGCCATGTTGTGAAAAATAGGCTATGCAACCGCAATAGACCCCTCTTTTATAGGTTTCCTGTTCACTGATAATTTTCATCGTCTCTAATTTAGGCGCCCCGGTAATTGAACCACCTGGAAAACAGGAGAAAAATGCTTCAATTGGATGAATATCCTCTTTGCATAGAGCTCTTATGTCGGAAACCAAATGATGTACTGCATTGAAGCTCTGGATGTGGCAAAGATTCATTACCTTTACACTGCCAGCCTTGGCAAGTTTCCCTAGATCGTTTCTTAGCAAATCGACAATCATGACATTTTCAGCCTTGTTTTTAGGGCATTTCAATAACTGTTCTTTTAATTTTTTATCTACAACAGGATCTTTCGATCGGTGGATAGTGCCTTTTATGGGCGAAGTTAACATTTCACCGTTGTCATAAAGTAAAAATCGCTCAGGAGAAAAGCTCAATATGTCAGCTTCCTCAGTTCTGATAAAAGCAGCATAGGGGACAGGGTTATTTTTGTTAACCCTTTGGTACATATCCCAGAGATCCCCGGTGAATTTTGTTTGAAACGGTTGCGTGAAATTAACCTGATAAGAGCGTCCTGCTCTCAGGGCTTGTTGAATGGCATTGAATGAGCTCCTGTAGTTCTCTTTTGATATTAAAGGCAAAAATTCAGCTTGAACTGAAAATTGTACCGATTTCATGGGTTGATCATTCAATATATTCTTTATTTTATCTACAACGCTTTTTGTTGAAGAATGGCTATTTCTCGCAAATAAAGTGGCCTTTTTTAAATGGTGATCAACTATGATAGCCCAATCATAAAATCCGAAATTTAAAACAGGTATATGCGCCAGATCTTTTTGTGAATATTGTTCATGATTATGTAAGAGTGAACCAAAGTCGTAAGAAACGTAGCCTATGGCCCCGCCCTGAAAAGGAAGATCAAATTCTGACTCCTCTATTTTTAGTTTATTTTTTAATTCTGTTAATACTAAATCTTTATCATGTACATTATTCTCAATAACCATCCTCTCATATGGATAAGCACTTAAAATATCATAACGCCCCGTTGACTTGTCTGTACTCTGAAGCAGGACAAATCCAGGTAAACGACTGAATTTTTCATAGGATTCAGATGAAAAATCATGGTAGTCAAGTGTAATAAGAGTACTATCAATCAAATTATCACCTCAAGATAAGGATGTGCTGTGAAAAAATGCAGTGTTTTTCATTTGGTCATTTTAACCTAACTTATCAATAAAAAACGTATATTTTTATCTTGGGTTCCTATTAATTTACTGGTTTTTAAATTAATTTGTGAGTATCCTATGCCAACGCGTTGTTGACAAGGAGCCATGTAATGACAACTGTTGCTCAATTTGAAATAACATACACACAATACCTGAATGAACAAGGTAAGTTGGTCGCTGAATTACCTCCATTCGCAGATAATCAATCCATACTTAAAGAATTGTATAAAATCATGGTACTCACCCGTACTTTTGATAAAAAAGCAATTGCATTACAAAGAACAGGGAAAATGGGAACCTATGCGCCAATTAATGGCCAGGAAGCTATTTCGACTGCAATTGGGCATGCTCTTAAACCTGAAGATGTACTTGTACCTTATTACAGAGATTATGCCGCTCAATTTCAGAGAGGCGTTAAAATGTCAGAGATACTCGCCTTTTGGGGAGGGGATGAGCGAGGAAGTCATTATTCTAATAATGCCGAAGATTTGCCTATTTGTGTCCCAATTGCATCTCAATGTTTGCATGCCGCAGGAGTCGCATTTGCCTTCAAATACAGAAACCAACCAAGAGTAGCTGTGGTATGTATTGGAGAAGGAGGCACTTCAGAAGGTGATTTTTACGAAGCCATGAATGTGGCTGGGGCATGGAAATTACCAGTGGTCTTCGTAGTAAATAATAACAAATGGGCGATTTCTGTGCCTATAGAGAAACAAACTGGCTCACAAACAATAGCCCAAAAAGCGATTGCTGCTGGTTTTTCTGGCGTTCAAATAGACGGTAATGATATTTTTGCTGCAAGACAGGTTATAGGGGATGCTATTGAAAAGGCTCGTCAAGGTGGTGGACCTACTCTAATCGAAGCCTTAACCTATCGCTTGTGCGACCATACAACGGCTGATGATGCAACACGCTATCAGCCTTCTCATGAAGTAGAGGAGGCAAAAGCCAAAGAGCCTATTGTTCGTTTTAAACACTATTTAATGCAACAAAATATTTGGACATCTCAGGATGAAGAAAAGCTGGTTATAGAATGCAGTGAAACGGTGGAAAAAGCAGTAGAGGAATATTTGAATACCAAACCTCAGCCTGTTAGCAGCATTTTTGATTATCATTACGCAGAATTACCAGAATATTTAATTGAACAACGCGCAATAGCCATGGAGGAGTATTCTCATGCCTGATATTACTTTAGTTGAAGCTGTTACTCAGGCTTTGGCGTATGAGTTAGCTCATGATGAAAATGTAGTAGTCTTTGGCGAAGATGTTGGTAAAAATGGTGGAGTATTTCGAGCTACTGTAGGTTTACAAGACAGATTCGGAGAAAATAGAGTTTTTGATACTCCATTAGCAGAATCGATGATAGCAGGCCTGGCTGTTGGAATGTCCATTCAAGGCTTAAAACCTGTTGCTGAATTTCAATTCATGGGTTTTATTTATCCAGCCATGAATCAGATCATATCTCATGCAGCGCGTATGCGTAACAGAACCAGAGGTCGCTTACATTGCCCTTTGGTTTATCGTGCTCCGTTTGGTGGTGGAATCAGAGCACCGGAGCATCATTCTGAAAGTACAGAAGCATTATTTGCTCATATTCCGGGTTTGCAAGTGGTTATTCCCTCTTCTCCAAAACGTGCTTATGGTCTGTTGTTGGCCGCTATACGTAACCCTGATCCCGTTATCTTTCTTGAACCAAAACGAATTTATCGCTTGGTCAAACAACCTGTTCCAGATGATGGACAAGCCTTACCGTTAGGTAAATGTTTTACCCTGCAACAGGGAGATGATCTGACATTAATTAGCTGGGGAGCCAGTATGCATGAAACCTTACAGGCAGCCAAACAATTAACTGATGAAGGTATTTCCTGTGATGTTATTGATGTAGCAACAATCAAGCCTCTGGATATAGAAACTATTTTAAGTTCTGTAGAAAAAACAGGACGTTGCGTCATAGTGCATGAAGGAGCAAAAACTTGTGGAGTGGGTGCTGAAATATCGGCTCAAATTATGGAACATTGTATGGCAGATTTACTAGCTCCTGTGCAAAGAGTTACGGGATATGATACGGTTATGCCTTATTTCCAACTTGAAAAACAGTACATACCTAGCATTGCACGTATTAAAAACACTGTTATGAGTATAATGGAGTAATAATGAATATTTTTAATCTACCCGATTTAGGTGAAGGTTTACCTGACGCTGAAATTCATGAATGGTTTGTTAAGGAAGGCGACACAGTTAAAGCAGATCAACCTTTAGTTTCTATGGAAACGGCAAAAGCAGTTGTTGACGTACCCTGCCCTCAATCAGGCACTATCGCAAAACTTTATGGCAAACCAGGTGATGTTATCAAAACAGGTGAGCCTCTTGTAGCGTTTGTTTCAACTACCGAAAAACCTGCAGATAAGGGCACAGTTGTTGGTAATCTGGAGGAAAGTACTGATGTGTCAGAAGATAATTTTATTATTGGAAGTCAGCGTTCTTCTCACCGCGTTAAGACAACACCTGCTGTAAGATTGTTAGCAAAAAAATTAGGAGTTGATTTAAGCTCTTTAAAAGGTAGTGGTGACAATGGTGTTATTACTCGAGAAGATGTTCAAAATCAGGCCAATATCAATTCACAACCACCTGCCGGGTTTGAGCACTTGCGAGGTGTTAGACGAGCCATGCTTAATAGCATGGTACAATCTCATGCAGAAATAGTTCCAGTCAGTATTTTTGATGAAGCAGATATCCATATTTGGAAACCCAACACAGACATTACTGTTCGTTTAATCCGGGCTATTATCCATGCCTCAAAAAAGGAACCTGCTCTTAATGCCTGGTTTGATACCAAACATGCCGCACGTAGATGCTTTAAAGAAGTGCATCTTGGCATTGCCATGGACAATGAGGAAGGTTTGTTTGTTCCTGTTATCCATGATGCAGAAAAATACTCCGACAGTGAATTAAGAAAAATAATTGATGAATTCAAAGAGTCAGTTCGTAATCGGGCGGTTAGTGCAGACAAGCTAAAAGGGGCGACAATTACGTTGTCTAATTTTGGAAAATTTTCAGGACGTTTTGCCAGTCCAATAATTGTTCCTCCAATGGTAGCGATTTTAGCAGTTGGAAGACTTTATAAAGCCGCAGTAATTAATGATGAGGATAAAATTGAAGCCCACAAAATGCTTCCTTTATCCTTGAGCTTTGATCATAGAGCTATTACCGGAGGAGAAGCCACTCGATTTTTAGGTGCTGTTATTGAATCTTTGCAACAAGCATGATTTTAATTTATGTTGGGCTTCGTAAATAGCGAGGCCTAACAACAAATACTATTACTACAACTATCTGTCTTTTCTATATAAATTTAAATGCGAAAAATTTAATCCTAGTGATATTTTAAATTTCCTTCTTGAGATTCAATCCATAAGCAAGTAGAGTTTATAGTTTGTTAATTGGCAAGGAAGAGAATGGCCATGAGAATTTTTGTCATGATTTTGCTTTTCTTTTTTAGTATTTCCCCGACCTTGGGGGATAGCACTTTGCCTGCAATTTTTGATGTCAAAAATGCAAATAAACAATTTGATCAAATCAATCTCCAGTTGTCAGTACAAAATCTTAATTTAAATAACCTGAATAAGGCAGTAGAAACTCTCGGTGAACTGTCCGCGCAATCCGATGAATGTATAGCTGATATACAGAAAAAAATAAATGGAGTGGATGTATTAATCAAACAAGCTACCTCTACAGGGAATGATAAAGGAGCTGATTTAGTCTATCTGAATAATCAAAAGCATCAGTTAGCTGAGTTACAATCTCAATGTCGATTATTCTCAATTCGAGCTCAGGAAGCAATAGAAGCTTATAAAAGTGCTATTTTGCAATTAAGGCAAGAAAAGACTTTGGCGCGTACCTTACCATTATGGCAATTAGCAAGTAAAATTATTAATTCATCTGATAATACCAAATGGATAAATCATACTAAAGAGAAATTTTTACTTCAGGATTTGCCTGTATATCTATGGTTTTGTATTGTTGCAGGAAGCTTTTTTATCTCTATCCTGATCTTGTCAAAATTACGGCAATCCAATGTTATACGCCGTTATGTGAAATTAAAAAAAATTCGCTGGTCTCATATTACACTTTTGGCTTTGTTTATGATGACGGGTTCATTTTATGGCTACATTTCCCTATTTACTGCTGAAGAGCAGCTAATCAATTCTCAATTCCTTTTAATAAAGGAGCTTTTTTGGTTTCTTTGCGGCACATTATTCATTGTTTGTTTATTCAAAGTCAAAAAAATCAAAGCTTTTTTTGATTGGTATGCTATGGATAGTGAATTTTTTGAAATACTAAGCATTGTGATTGTTGCATTTTATTTCCTCGCATTATCAGAACAGAGATTATTTGATATTTGGGAAGTCAATAAGATTATTGTGGAGTTAACTCGCTCCATCTTTCTTTTTTTATTGCTTGGTACAACCGCTTATTTTACTCACTATTTCTGCCGTTCTCATCTGCATATTTCTTTTGTAAAAAGACATTATAATTTTATTCGGTACTTTATTTTTGCACTGCTTTCAGGGTGCGCAATTCTTAATATTAATGGCTTTTATACTTTAGCCATGCAGCTTACTCTATCTGGGATTTTCACATTTTTTATCTTGTATATCACTATTTTAATAGGACAGAGTATTAATAAATTTTATGCTTCATTAAGTTACTCACAAGGTAAATTGAATGTTATACGAATATTCGGATATAAAAAGGATCAGATGCTTACTGAGTTTTATATTCTTAAAGTTACCTTAAAACTTGTTATTGTACTCCTAAGTGTCTATCTTATAGGGATATCCTGGGGTTTTGCTACTGATTTTATTGATACTGTTTATAAGAAATTATTGTATGGCTTTACTCTGGCAAATATTACAATTTATCCAACGCGCATTCTCTTCGGAATCATAATTTTTTGTTTTTTATATTTGGTGTCTCGCGCCATTTCAACTTCAATCAGTCGTCACCAACAGTTCGAAAACGAAGAAGAAACTCAGGTAGCTATTGCTTCCATTTTGACTTATGTTGGATTCAGTATTGCTGTTATTTCAGGCTTACTCGTCGCGGGCTTTAATTTTACTGGACTTGCCATTATCGCTGGAGCACTTTCTGTAGGAATTGGTCTTGGACTGCAAAGCATAGTTAATAATTTTGTATCAGGTATAATTTTGCTTATTGAGAAACCAATAAGACCTGGAGATCGAATTAATATCGATGGTGTTGAAGGATTTGTAAAAAAAATCAGAGTCAGATCAACACAAATTCTCACTCCGGTAAATGAAGATATTATTATTCCAAACTCTGATTTAATTACACGCCGTGTTGTCAATTATATGCTGACAGATAATTATTGGCGTGTTAATTGTGAGGTTAGCGTTGCTTTCGGGACAAACCTGAATCTTGTTAAAGACATCCTTTTGGAGATCGCTAATAAGCATGATGATGTTGTAAAAAGTGGCAGAAACAAACCTGTTGTGTTATTTACCAGTTTTGCCGACAGTGCATTAACTTTTCAACTCTGGTGTATGATTAAAGATGTAAATAAAAAATCGACAGTCAAAAGTGAATTAAATTTCTCTATTGAGGAGGCTTTTCGCAAGCATGACATTTCAATAACATAGTCTTAATGTGATTTTCATATTTGAATTGGAGATTAAATACTTTCCCTACTCTGGAAAATAATGCTTGGTATCATTAAACCCTATCGATAATTAAGATATGACCTCAAAGTAAATTCCTGTTAGGATCTTCATATAATTTATATCAGCTTATCGGGTTAAAGGAATAACATGAATGATTAAAAAAATACATCGTTGGTTGCCTTTGCTTGTATTAATCGGGCTATTGGTGCTTTTCTTCAGCCTACACCTTGATAAATACTTAAGTTTTAATGCGTTAAGAGAAAATCATGCTTTACTCATTGCGTGGACCCAAACTCATTATTTTATTGCGCCACTGATTTTTATTGTTTTTTATACCACTGCTGTAGCCATCTCTATTCCAGGAGCAGTTCTTCTTACTTTAACTGGAGGATTTTTATTCGGAGTATTCTGGGGCGTGTTATTTGTAGTCATCAGCGCTACGCTTGGGGCCACCATACTGTTTTTTGCCGTTCGCACTGCTTTGGGCGACTGGTTTGCCCAAAAGGCATCTGGATGGATAGAGCGTATGCGTCAGGGATTTCAGCATAATGCTTTTTCTTATTTAGTTACACTGCGATTAATTCCATTATTTCCCTTTTGGGCAGTTAATATTGTACCGGCTCTTTTAAACATTCGAGCAAAAACATTCATTACAGCGACTTTTATTGGCATCATTCCAGGAACAACAGTATATGTAATGGTTGGAAATGGTTTAAGCCAAATATTTGCAGCCAATCAGACGCCTAATCTTGGGATCATATTTGAACTGCAAATATTAGGTCCACTGCTCGCGTTGGCTGTTCTCTCTCTAATGCCAGTTCTTTATCAATTCTCAACTCGCAAGCATCAGAATCATCACAGTTTCTCAGATATTAGTCGAGTAATAAATTGTGATTTAGCCATTATAGGTGGTGGTGCCGGAGGTTTGAGTTTAGCTTCCGGTTGTTCACAGTTAGGACTCAAAGTTGTTTTGGTGGAATCAGGGAAAATGGGAGGAGACTGTTTAAATTACGGTTGTATCCCATCCAAATCCTTACTTGCTGCAGCCAAGACGTTTTATTATGCAAAACATGCAACACATTTTGGAGTACATACTGAAGCAATAAAAATTAATTTTCAACAAGTAATGCAACATGTGCATCAAATCATAGACAACATTTCTGAACACGATTCTGTCCAACGTTTTGAGTCGCTAGGAGTGCAGGTCATTAAACAAGTTGGGAAATTTTTAAACCCTGATACCTTACAAGCTGGCGATAGCATTATTAAAGCGAAACGCTTCGTGGTTGCAACAGGTTCATCACCATTTATCCCACCCATTCCCGGATTGGATGCAGTCTCCTACTTCACCAATGAAACGATTTTTGATTTAAAGGAACAACCTGAGCACTTGATTGTCATCGGTGGTGGCCCTATTGGTTGTGAACTTGCTCAAGCGTTCGCCATGCTCGGTTCTAAAGTTACTCTGCTCGAAGGATTGAATCTTCTTCCCAAGGACGATCCTGATTGTGTTGCTGTCCTACGCACACAGATGAAATCGATGAGTATTGTCATTCATGAACAAATCGAGATTACGCAAATAAACTCTCATCCTGATACGGGTATCTCCGTATGTTTTGAATTTCAAAACACACAATTCACAATTACAGCCAGTCATCTGCTCATTGCAACTGGGCGTCGGGCGAATGTAAAGCCTCTTGATTTGGAAAAAGCAGGGGTTAAACTCACCAGCAAAGGTGTCGAAGTAAATAAATACCTACAAACCAGTAATAAAAAAATCTATGCTCTGGGTGATGTAACAGGGCTTTACCAGTTTACTCATATGGCGAGTTATCAGGCCAGTATAGTGCTTCGTAATATTGTTTTTAAACTACCGTCTAAAGTGGATTATAGAGCGATTCCATGGGTCACTTATACTGATCCCGAATTAGCTCATGTTGGAATAGGAGTCAGTGATGCCTTGAAGCACCCTGATGCCCAAATAATCGAATGGCCATTTGTCGATAATGATCGAGCACAAACTGAACGCTCGTTAAATGGAAAAATAAAAATCATCACGGACAAGAAAGCAAGGATCCTTGGAGTCACCATAGTTGGCCCACATGCCGGAGAACTCATTTTACCTTGGGTTATGGCGATTCGTGAGAAAAAAAACCTCCGAAGTTTTACTGATGTAATCGTTCCTTACCCTACTCTGAGTGAAATCAGCAAACGAGTTGCTGGTAGTTTTTATGCACCTAAATTATTTTCCAATAAAACACGAATGTTAGTTCGCTGGTTGCAAAAAATTGGGTAAATAGATTTTTAACTAACTATATGTTTTTTGGCTGAAAGAAAAAATTACAAGCTATTTAATTCAATCTTAAACGATGTTTGACTTCTTTTTCATCAGATAAAATTTCAATAACATGGGCAACCCATTTTTTATTGTCTACTCTAGCAAGCACATTGGTACGGCCATATAATTTTTTATTTGGTTTGCAATGGATTAGTGAAGCCAACATGTTGTTGCAAATAACCGAGAAATAGCGACGGTCTTTACTGAAAACTTTCAGATGATATTGAGTTAATAATTTTCCAAAAGGGATATTGGTGTGAGTTATATCAGTAATAAGTTTCTCCGGCAGTTCTTCAAAATTAATGTTAATAGCTGCTAATTCAACTGGAATGATTTCATTTTTCTTTTGGGCGAGCTCTACATTATTTCTTTTCTTATTTCGGTCTACATACAGGATGATAATTCGAGAATAGGTATTATTATGCGGATTTGTAAAGGCAGTAATTACTTTAATCCTGGAGGTGCGCTGATAGTACTTTTCCAAAGTGGTCGTCATTAATGGCTGTGTAAGTAAGTAATTGTAAGGAGAGATTAGACTGTCTTTGCTTAATACAGTGCTCATTTTAACAATATTGAACAGACTATCTACCTGATTTGTGTGGATTGATTTAGTCGCATGTGATAAATCCCCCCAAACACCTAAAAAAAGAAATAAAATAGTATTGATGGTACTTGCTCGCATGGTGAGTTTTAAATTCACCCAGTTGATTAATAAATGAATCATTTCTAGCATGACCTTATATAATTAACTACAAAATTCCTATCTAACAAAAGCATCCATTGGGATTATAGGATGAAAGCAGCAGATCCATGCCGTATTTTAAGTCAGATAATGATGTAAAAATAGTCCAATACCATAAGATAGAGAGGCTGTTACAGTGCCAATTATTAGTGTCTCAAAACCGGAATATAACCAGGATTTGGTTGACCAGTGGCTTTTGATTGAGCCGATGACAAAAAATGTAATTGCAGTGAAAAAACAAGACCAGATGAACGAATTGTTCATGACCAGCACGTAAGGAATTAATGGAATAATTCCAAAAAGTAGAAACGCACTAAAAGTATAAAGCGCAGATTTAAGCGGGAATCGAAGTGTAGCAGGCAACCCATATTCTTCTTGTAACATGGTTTTTATCCATAATGCTCTGTTCGCTGTAATTTCCTCAACAACTTGATCCAATGTTTGGCCATGCAAACCTTTATTTTGAAAAATTTGTTTTATTTCGTTTTTTTCACCCTCTGGAATAAAATCAATATGTTTTTCTTCAATTGTTTTATAACGCTGAAATTGATCGACCTCAGATTTGGTACCCAGATAATTACTTGCCGCCATTGAAAACCCATCAGCAAGCAAGTTGGCAAAACCTAAAATTAGAATAACTAAAGAAGATAGTTGTCCACCTACAACACCAGAAACAATGGCAAAAGTAGTGACAACACCATCAATTCCTCCATATATCCAATCTCGCAAGTAATTTTGAGATGGGACCTGTGCTAATCGATCTCTGATTTCTTTTTGCGAATGTCCATGCTCTAAATTTTCCATAGCAGATCCTTTCTCCATATGTGTTATTTATTCTGCCAATATTATCGCTAGTTTGACAAAGCATATAATAAAATTTAGTATATTTGAGTTTGTTAGATGGCGCGGGGTGTCGGGAAATCCGGCTGAGAGTTACCCGTTGAACTTGATCTGAATCATATCAGCGTAAGGACGCCTTCAAAAAAACCATGGCTTTTTTAAAGCATGGTTCCCTTTTGCCATCTCCATAATATTTAAAATAATAACATAAGGAGTTATGGCGATGTCATCACTAAAATCCAGGGTTACCCTACTGCTTAATTGGTACACCAACCCTTATCATACCCCCATACTTGTGGCACAACAATTGGGATTTTATTCGGAAGAAGATATCAAGCTCGCCATTCTGGAGCCTGCAGATCCCAGTGATGTGACCGAAATTGTTGGCCTGGGAACAGTAGATTTCGGTGTTAAAGCAATGATTCATACTGTTGCAGCCAAAGCAAAAGGTTATCCAGTTACTTCCATAGGAACGCTTCTTGATGAGCCCCCTACCGGACTTATTGCTTTAAAATCAAGTGGCATCAATTCTTTCCAGGATATTGTTGGGAAACGAGTAGGTTATATCGGCGAATTCGGCAAAAAAATTATTGATGATTTGGCCAGCCTCGCAGGTATTGATCCGACGAGCTACAAAACAGTACGTATTGGCATGAATGTCACAGATGCCATTTATCGGGATGTTATCGACACGGGTATTGGTTTTATTAATTTTCAAAAAGTTGAACTGGAGCATCTTTGCGGAGAAACTGTATTTTTACGAATCGATCAATTAGCTGGTTTAGGCTGTTGTTGTTTCTGCTCAATACAATTTATTGTTCCTGAAATAACATTACAGCAACCCGAATTAGTCAAAGGATTTCTCAGAGCAACACAGCGCGGTGCAGCCTACACGACAGAAAAACCTGAAGAAGCCTATGAGTTATTATGTCAGGCTAAACCACAGTTGCGGACTCCTTTATATCAAAAAATTTTTACAAGAACATTACCATTTTTTTCACGTACATTAATTAATGTTGACAGAGACTGGGATAAGGTTGGACGCTATACCAAGCACCTAAAAATTATTGATGAACATTTTGATATCTCGCAATGCTATACGAATCGTTTTTTGCCAGATACACCTTATTCTGATTTGAAACCAATCGCCTGTTGTCTTGAAAATTAATTATGCGAGCAGGCATTGTAGGCTCAGGGATCATGGGGCGTCTGCTGGCTTTTGTATTACATAATGCGGGCTGGCAGGTATCCCTTTTTGATCGCTCTAATGAAAGCATGAATTGCAGTACTGCTGCTGCAGGTCTATTAACACCGTTTTCTGAATTGGATAAATCAATTCTATTGATTTCCACCTTGGGTCAAGAATCTATTAAGAACTGTTGGCCACGTATTATTGAGGATTTGCCTGAATCTGTTTATTTTCAACAATCGGGTAGTCTGGTGCTATGCCACCCAGGCGATCAGGCGGAATGGATTCACTTTAGTCGGCGTATTCTGAGTCAACTCAATCCGAGTAATTCTGTTTTTCAAAAATTATCCCATGAAAATCTCATTGCGCTTGAGCCTGAGCTGACAAAGTTTGAAACTGCTTATTATTTTCCAAATGAAGCGCATATTGATTGCCAAACACTAATGTTGTCTTTAAAAAATTATCTCGACTCTGTTTGTATACCTCACATTACCAATACTCCTGTCTTATCGCTTAAACCTGGAGAGATCAATACAAAAGAACAAAGATATCATTTTGATGTCGTTTTCGATTGTCGTGGTTTAGGTGCGCAAAATGTATTTTCTGATTTACGAGGTATTAGAGGTGAACTCATTTGGCTTCATGCGCCAGGAGTTCAACTACATCGCCCTATTCGTCTTCTGCATCCAAGGTACAGTCTATATCTTGTACCCAGACCTGGAAATTTTTACCTCATAGGCGCTAGCGAAATTGAGGCAGAAGATTTTAGTCCGGTTTCAGTACGTACGGCTTTGGAATTATTGACCGCTGTGTATTATTTACATAGGAACTTTGATGAAGCACGCATTATAAAAACAGTGACCCATTGCCGTCCAACCTTAGTAAATCATTTACCACGTATTAAATTTGCCGACGGGCTAATAGCAGTTAACGGTCTTTATCGTCATGGTTATTTAATAGCCCCAGCCTTGGCAGAAGAAATTTTACGGGGTGTGACATCCAATTTTCGTCATCTGAATTATCCAGAACTTTGGGAGAATTATTGTGATTAATGTCTATTTCAACGATAAAATTTACAACATCCAACCCTCATTATCATTAAGCGCATTTTTAAAGCAGCTTAATTATACTCAACAGCATTTTGCTGTCGCTATAAATAATCATCATGTACCACATAAAGCTTATGAAACTACAATTTTGCAAGCCAATGACTGCATTGATATCCTCTTTCCCATGCAAGGAGGTTAATGATGTGGAATTTGGCAGGAAAAAAATTAAGTAGCCGTTTGATCTTAGGTACTGCGTGTTATCCTTCGTTAGAGCATATGCAGCAGGCAATTCATAATTCGGGTACAGAAGTTATTACAATATCAATAAAACGCCAGACTTCTGCAGGATTGGATGGAGAGTCCTTTTGGCAAGCGGTAAAAAAACTAGATTGTCATCTTTTGCCCAATACGGCTGGTTGCCGTAATGCGGAGGCAGCGATCAATACAGCTGAAATTGCGAGGGAGTTATTTAATACTCAATGGATAAAACTGGAAGTGATAGGCGATGATTATAATTTACAGCCCGAACCATTTGAGTTAATCAAGGCAGCCAGAATTTTGATTGACAGAGGATTTGAAGTTTTTCCTTATTGCACAGATGATCTCGTTTTATGTCAAAAACTGGTTGATGCTGGTTGTAAAATTTTAATGCCCTGGGGAGCTCCTATAGGCTCAGGTAAGGGTTTAATTAACCCCTATGCCTTGGAAACTTTGCGTTATCGATTTCCTGATATCACATTAATCATTGATGCCGGGATTGGTAAACCATCTCATGCTGTACAGGTGATGGAATTGGGTTTTGATGGCGTGCTTCTAAATACTGCTGTAGCTCTTGCTAATCATCCTGCTCTCATGGCAACAGCATTCCGCCATGCTGTTATTGCAGGTCATCAGGCATTTACAGGAGGAATGATGTCTGAGAGAAATGTAGCTCACCCAAGTACTCCATTAATCGATACTCCATTTTGGCATCAGGTAAACAATTTATGAAAAAACCGATTGTTTGGACAATTGCTGGTGTTGACTCATCCGGATTAGCTGGTGTCCATGCTGACATGGAAACTTTTAGTCGCCTGAATGTCAGAGCTTGTTCAGTCATCACCGCAGTAACTGCACAAAATGCTCACTCAATTATAGCAGTAGAAGAGATATCCAGAGATCAGGTTGCTGCTCAGTGCCGTGCCTTGGAATTAAATTTAAAACCGGATGCCATTAAAATTGGTATGTTATGTTCTACACCAATCTGTGAAGAAATAGCTTATTTCTTAAAGGGTTATGAAGGATTTGTTGTTCTTGATCCGATAATTACCTCCTCCTCGGGAACTAACCTGTTTTTTCCAGATTTACAACAGCATAAAAATAATTTAATTCAATTGTTTCCGTACATTACTATTATTACTCCTAATCGGATAGAAGCAGAAATTATTTTAAATCGGAGCATTTATTCTTATCAGGATATAATCAATGCTGCTTCAGATCTGTTATCACTTGGAGCAAAGCAGGTATTACTGAAAGGAGGACATGTAAAAGATAACTCATTCAGTCAAGATTATTGGACTGATGGAAAAGAGTCGTTTTGGATTGCAAATCGTCGTTTTCCTGAAACAAATTACCGTGGGACAGGCTGTGTTCTATCTTCAGCACTCACAGCTTGTCTTGCTCTAGGCTACTCAATAAAAGATGCTATTGTTATTGCTAAAATGTATGTCAATCGTGGCATACGCCAATCAATAGAAATTGATAAAGACGCCTCGCAACTTTATCATGATGGTTGGCCAGAAGATGAGGCCGATCTCCCCTATTTATCACCAACACCGTTCATTAAACCAGTTCCTTCATTTAAAAAATATTCTATGGGTTTTTATCCCATTGTGGATAGTAGCCACTGGTTAGAAATGCTTTTGCCATTGGGAATTAAGTGCATTCAGTTACGAATAAAAGAAGCCTCTCAAGAGCGGTTGGAAGAAGAGATAAAACGGAGTGTCCATTTGGCAAATCAGTATAATGCTGCATTATTTATTAATGATCACTGGGAACTTGCTATTCATTATGGTGCTGCAGGAGTTCACCTTGGCCAAGAGGATCTGGAAAAAGCTGATGTCGATAGAATTAATCGATCAGGTTTATTCTTAGGTATAAGTACGCATTGCTATTACGAAGTTGCTCGGGCTCATGCTCTTAACCCTTCCTACGTCGCTTGCGGCCCCATATATGAAACAACCAGCAAAATAATGCCATTTCAAGCACAAGGAATTGCACGACTTGAACGTTGGCGAAAAACGCTTCGTTATCCATTAGTTGCCATTGGAGGTATAACTTTAAAGAACCTTTCAGATGTCTTAAAAACAAAAATTGATGGTGTGTCAGTGATCTCTGCCATTACAAAAGCATCAGCACCTTTAGTTGCAGCCAAACAATTTTTAACTCAAATGAATGAATCACATAATGAATAAATCAAATTTGGCAATGAACAAATTAACCCGCTATTCTCAACAAATAAAGATGGAAGAAATTGGATTAGACGGACAGGAGAAACTTAAGAATTCTCGAGTATTATGCATTGGGCTTGGCGGTTTGGGTTCGCCTCTCTTACTTTACCTTGCTGCAGCAGGTGTCGGAGTGTTAGGGATTGTCGATGATGACATCATTGAGCTAAGTAATTTGCATAGGCAGATTCTTTATAATCATACCCATATTAATAAAAAAAAGGCTGTTACTGCAAAAAAGCAACTTCTGGCTATTAATCCCCTGATTCAAGTTGAATCTTACTCCAGTAGATTAACAGAAGAAAATGCGGCTGAGCTAATTACGCAGTATGACATCATCGCAGATGGAACCGATAATTTTTATACGCGATATTTGATTCACAGCATTTGCTTTGAACTGGAAAAACCTTATGTGTATGCTAGTGCCTCAGGTTTCCAAGGGTATTGCTCTATATTCCATGGGAAACAAGATCCCTGCCTCCATTGTATCTTCCCGGTTTCTGTAAGCGATATCAATATTCCCAATTGCGAGGGAGCCGGGGTAATTGGTACTTTACCCGGGATGCTAGGTATTATTCAGGCAACAGAAATAATCAAATGGATACTACAAATTGGCAATCCATTAAAAAAGCGTTTGCTTACTATTAACCTGTTAACAATGACCTTTAAGAACATCATTATTTCAAGAAATCCGGATTGTGAATTCTGCATTCAGAATCAGTCAATTAGACAATTAATTAATCCTGTTAATTGTTCAGCTCAAATTGAGCCATGCCATCATAGAATAACTCTTGATGAATTTTATCAATTATTTACGAATAATAAAAACATTCATCTAATTGATGTTCGTAGTACAAAGGAACATCAAATACAAAATATAGGGGGTATTGTGCTTCCTTTAGATGAGCTGCCTCAACGCTTACATGAACTAAACCCTAATCGGCTTATTATTCTGTACTGCCAGTCGGGAACGCGAAGCAAGATGGCGTTAGATATACTTCTCAAGGCTGGCTTTGCTTCTGTTAAATATATAGAAAATGGTTTAAAGGGAGTAACTGACAATTACAATAAAGACATGCCCCAATAATTCACCCCTCCTAAAAAGGAAGCTGAAATTAAATAAGTTTATTTTTACCTTCGGCAATATTATTTAGCAGATAAGCGAGTCGACACCCAGCCAGAAGTATCTGTTTTTCTGTAATATTTTGAGTATTTAACTGATATTGCTTGCCGGGCACCTGATGAGCTGAAACCTTATAAACTTTAGTCAATGCCAATTGATGTGATGCATTAATCCATTGTTGCGGATTTTTTTCCTTACTGGCTGATTGGCAAGACCATTTCTTTTCCAATTGCCTCGCCTTGTTTTTAATCTGAAAAAATTTGTCTTGACCAATCAGAATACCGCCACCATTATCCCAATATTGATGCAAATTATTCCCAATAGGATTTTTAGCTAACTGAAATAAATTACCACCTAAATCACCTTTAGGTAATTTTTTACTTATCTTTGTAACGGTATGCAAAGGCTGATGAATATCTCCAACCAAATGCACCAATATGCGTAAGCTCAATTTTTTATCAGCAATACTGGCTTTTTTGGAAGACAGCACAGCAATTGCCTGATTAATTCCCCAGAGTGCATTGATGTCTGTCAAGACTGGTAATTCTGTCTCATCCATAGAAAAAGGAATGTCAATGTAATGTAAAGCATCAAACCAATGAACATCATGTGCTCTTATGGAATCCAGCCATGAAGCTGATTTTACAAAATTAACATTAGACGACGTCTTCGATTTTGAATGGGAATATAAATCACACATTCTCCTGGATTGAGGTGTCAAATTATCATATGCGATCTGGGCTACCAGTTGGTGCCCTATCGCGTTCCATGCATAACCAGCATTAGCAATAAATAAAAAAAATAATACCAATATGCTTCTTATCATTCTTAACTCAGGTAAGGGGACCAAGCGGGCTCTTGAACATCTCCTTCACGAGCAGGAAGTCTCATTCTAATTCTCCCGTCAATTGAAACAATGCCTAAAACCCCTCTGTCCTGATAACGGGTAGCATAAAGCACTAAACGACTATTTGGAGAGACTGATGGTGATTCATCAAGGCCAGAAAAGGTTAAATTGGAAATCGGGCCACCACCTGTATTTTGTACACCAATATTAAATTGTCTATCCTCCCTGTGCAGCATGACGATATGCTTCATATCTGGAGTATAGGAGGCACGGGCATTATAATTGCCTTCGAAAGTGACTCGACTTATTTGGCCATCGGCCAATGATAAGCGATAGACTTGCGGTGACCCGCCCCTCCCTGAAGTGAACAGCAAACTGCGACCATCAGGAGAATAACGTGGTTCCGTATCGATAGAATTGCCAAAAGTAAGCTGTTTCATAGAACCGCTGCTCAAATCAACATCGTAAATTTTGGGTGTACCGCTTTTGGATAATACAACTGCCAAATGCTGACCGTCAGGTGACCATGCGGGCGCTCCATTAATTCCTGGGAAGCTCGTAATTAAGCGACGCTGTCCTGTTTCAACAGAGACGGTAAAAATTTCAGCTTTTTTCTTTTCAAAAGAAACATAGGATATCGACTTTCCATTGGGTGACCATGAAGGTGACATAATGGGCTCTGAAGAGACGAGTAAGCTTTGAGGATTGTGTCCGTCAGCATCAGCAACCTCCAGGGAGTAGCGAGACCTTCCTCCATTTCGTTGTACCGAAATATAAGCTATCCTGGTGGAGAATATCCCCCGTTCTCCAGTCAGTTTTTGGTATACCTCATCACTAATATGATGAGCCAAAGCTCTTACCTGATTGGCATTGATCTGAAAGGTTTTTGTCAACAAAATATTGCCATTCGCTACGGCATCAGCCAAAGTAAAGCTCACTTCAATCCGGTTACCAACCTGATTAACTCGGCCAGTGACTACACTGTCAGCGCCAAGTTGACGTAATGTACTCACGGAAGATTGAGAATTCGCGCCTTGTGGTCCAGAGATAATTTTAAATTGTCCTGATATAGTCAAATCATTCTCTATGACATTTCCTATTTCCTGAGCCGCCGCGTTTGAGCCAAAAGAATTGATGGCTATGGGCAGGGCTGAATTAATTCCTTGAGTTAGTTCCAAATCAAGAGCAATCACTTGACCGGTAAATAACAGCAAGAAAAGTGAAATAATTCGATTGAACACGAGCTTTACCCCCTAACTTGTTCTGGACGAACGGTTAAACTGATATCGCGAAACAAATTAAATGTTTCAACGTCTTGAGGCACGGGAAGTGGTGAAGCCTTGTATATTGCTGTTTGTGCTGACCTATCTAACAAAGGATCACCACTGCTGCGGATTAGAGACACTTCCAGTACAGTTCCATCAGGTGCAAGGCGTATCCTGAATTGGCTCGACAGAGAACTGTCGACATTTTCAGGTAAAATCCAGTTGCGTCCGATCGCATTGACAATAAGTGCCTTGTATTTATCAACTTCACCAGCTATCCGTGCTTGTCTTTCAGCATTTTGGGCTGCCTGTTGGGCTGCAGCCGCTTCTGCTTGTCTTTTTCTTTCCATCTCTGCTTTTTCTTGCTCAGCACGGGCTTTTTCCGCTTTCAGCTTTTCAGCCTTCGCCTGTTCAGCTTTAAGTTTCTCGGCTTTCTCTTTTTCTTCTTGTTTTTTCTTATTGAGTTCAGCAAGTTTTTTAGCTTCCAATTCCCGTTGTTTGGCCAACTTTTCGTTTTGTTTCTTTAACTCTTCAATGCGTTTCGCTTCTAATGCTTTTTGCTCAGCTAATTCTTTTAACCGTTTTTTTTCTTCTTCAACTTGTTTTTTTCTGGCAATTGCAATTTTATTAGCTTCTTCTTTCAATCTTGCAATTTCTTGTTGCTCTTTGATTCTTTGCTGTTTTGCAGCCTCAGCTTGCCTTAATAATTCCTTTTGTCGATTAAGTTCAGCTTTCTTCTGTTGTTCACGTTCTTGTTTCAAACGATTAACGGTTTTCATTATTTCTTTATTGTCTACACTGACCGCTTTTACTACTTCCTGTTGAGAAGCAGTAGGTTGCATCATGCCAGGTGAATTTTTGGATTCAATGGTTAGCACAGGTTTTTTGCTGCTATTATCTGTAAAAAGCAATACAAGTAAAAAAAGATGAAGTGTTACAGCAAAAAGAAAAGCTTTTCTATAGGTAAGATCACTTATCATGCTTGCCCCTCATCACCAGTCTGAGAGTCAGTAAGCAACCCCACTTGCTCAGCCCCTGCTTGCTTTAAGAGTGCCATGGCTTGAACAACTTTCCCATAAGCAACCCCCTGATCTCCCTTAACAAGCACATTGAGTTTTTGACCTGACTGTTTGGCTAACTCCAGTTCTGCCGCAACTCGTACTAATAATGCCTGAGCTTCAATAGGTTCTGCTGGCGTACTACTAATATTTAAAAAATAGCTGCCTAATTGATTCACTGACACAATGATAGGTTCTCTGTCAGCAGCCTGTAAAGTTTGACTAGCTGCTTTGGGCAGATCTACTGTAACACCTTGTGTCAGCATTGGAGCAGTAATCATAAAAATAACCAGTAAAACCAACATAACATCAATGTAAGGCACTACATTAATTTCTGAGATTGGACGTTCACGATTGGTTTTAGATCGATTCATTTTAGGTCTTATCCTCTAGGTGAACCAGAAGTTTGTTGTTCAATTAAAGAAATCAGTTCTTCTTGAAATAAATCATATTTATTCAGCAAAGTATTGGCACGTGTCGTATATCGGTTGTAGGCAATAACCGCAGGAATTGCAGTAAATAGCCCTAAAGCGGTAGCAACCAGCGCTTCTGAAATACCTGGTGCCACCATTGCGATAGTGGCTTGTTGGGCATGTCCCAAAGCCTGAAATGATGTCATTATACCCCAAACTGTACCAAATAGACCCACATAGGGAGAAATAGACCCTACAGATGCAAAAAATGGTAAATGTTGCTCCAGTTTTTCCGCTTCTTTGGCATGACTTATCTGCATTACTCTTTGTATAGGCTCAATAGATACTTTGCCTTGTTTTCTGCAGCGAACAAACTCTTTAAAACCAGCGTGAAAGATAGCGGCCACCCCTTGTCTTTCATCACTATTACTGTCTACATCAGCATAGAGTTTGCTCAAATCTCCACAATCCCAGAACCTTCTGGTAAAGGTTTCAGTCATTTGCTTTCTACGATTAAAGAACCATGCTCTTTGAAAGATTAATGTCCATGAAATTATCGAAGCAATTAATAATATCAACATAACGGACTTTACTACCAAACCCGCTTGCATAAAATACATTAGTACATTTGCTTGATTAGCCACCATTAATCTCCACACTGAAAGGTTTCGTTATTCATTTCTCATAATATTAGGTAGTCGTTTGGGCTTTAAATTACTGCCAACGCAAACTACTTGAACACTGGCCCTGCAAATTAATTGTTTATGTTGATTAGATATCTCTTGATTAAATAGAAAACTGCACGCTCTAAATTCTTTAATTTCTGTTTTAATTGTTAATTGATCATCTAACCTGGCCGGAAATACATAATTAATTGTGAGTTCGTGAATCGCAAATAAAATATCGGATTTTTCGAATTCACTTAGAATTAAATTGTTTTGCCTTAATAATTCAGTTCGAGCTCTTTCCAAATAACAAAGGTAGTTAGCATGATAAACAATTCCCATATAATCAACATCTTCTGCATAGACTCTAATGTTATGCTGATGATTTGATATAAGATTCATGTGTTATTCCTGTTCGATCGCACTAAAGCCAAAATGCTGATAAGCTTTCGAAGTGGCTATTCTACCGCGAGGAGTGCGCATTAGAAAGCCTTGTTGTATTAAAAATGGCTCCAAAACATCTTCTATAGTCCCTTTTTCTTCGCCAATAGCAGCTGCAATACTATCTATGCCTACTGGACCACCATTGAAGTGTTCTATCACCGCTAACAATAATTTTCTATCCATTAAATCAAACCCGTGCTGATCCACTTCAAGCATTTCCAATGCTTGTTGAGCCATATCAACAGTAATGATGCCATTTCCTTTCACTTCAGAATAATCCCTGACTCTTCTTAACAGGCGATTGGCTATTCGTGGTGTTCCTCTGGAGCGTAATGCAATTTCTCTGGCTCCTTCGGGTTTTGTAGGGACACCAAGCAAATGCGCGGAGCGTGCCACAATCTGGGTAAGCGAATCAACAGAATAATATTCCAAACGTTGCACTATACCAAATCTATCCCTTAATGGCGAGGTAAGCAACCCTGCTCTTGTCGTTGCTCCAATTAATGTAAAGGGAGGTAACTCCAATTTAATGGATCGTGCTGCTGGCCCCTCTCCTATCATGATATCCAACTTATAATCTTCCATGGCTGGATAAAGAATTTCTTCTATAACAGGACTTAATCTATGAATTTCATCAATAAATAGTACATCATTTTGTTGTAGATTCGTCAATATAGCAGCAATATCGCCAGCACGCTCAATCACTGGCCCAGAAGTTTGTCTGATATTCACTCCCATTTCGTGAGCTATGATATTTGCAAGGGTAGTTTTACCAAGGCCAGGTGGGCCAAAAATAAGAACATGATCCAAAGGATCGTTTCTCTTTCTTGCCGCATTGATAAATATCTGCATCTGTGAGCTAACAGAATCTTGCCCTACGTACTCGCTCAAGCTAAGCGGCCTGATGGCTCTATCCATTGCGTCTTCCGAGACAATACTTTGACTACTTATTAGGCGATCACTTTCGAGCATAAGAGGTTTTATCGGGTTCATTCGAATGAAAGCATTTTAACATAGGTTTATCTAATAGCAGATCTTTGTAAGCTTATTTATTTAATAATTAAATGCAATTGATTTCACGATTAAGGTTGATGATTTTATATGATATCAAAATGATATTATAAAGTGTGATTCTCACTTACAATATCCATCAGCTGTTTTCGAGCTCTAAATATACGTGAGCGTACAGTTCCGATGGGGCAATGCATTTCTTTTGCAATATCCTGATAAGTTTGTCCATCAAATATGTGCAGCCCATAACATAATCGTAACTCTTCAGATAAACATGACATTGCTGCTTCTATTTGTTTCTCAAACTCTAATCCCATTATGTCTGACTCTGGAGAATTATGTGGTGTAGAAAATTGTTCATCCATATACTGCATTTCTGAATCAGCATATAAATTATTGGTACGAAAATAATTTTTAATAGTATTTTGAGTAATTTTATATAGCCAGGTTGAAAACTGACTGCGTTCATTAAAATAAGGTAAATGCCTAAATACTTTGATAAGAACTTCCTGAGTTAAATCATTGACATTTGTCCAGTCATGCGTGTAAAAATAAATCATTTGTCTAATTTTGCCCTGATAACGCTCAAACAGTTTATCAAAAGCTAAACCGTTGCCTTTTTGAGCTAATTCAATTAGAGATTCATCACTTAAAGAGGTCTCAATATGCATAGCTTCCTCATTATTCCTTTGCTTGTTATTACGTTAGGATAAGATAAAGTCTAATCATTGTTAACTTGGATTTATTTTAATCATTATGTATTATTATATACTATTTTTGTTGCTGTTTAGGTGTAATAATCGTAATTGATCGGTAGGTATTTGATCATTAAATAGAATTAGCATCTGATTTTTTTTATCTGAAGATAATTGAATAACTTGAAATAGCATATTATGAATAAGAATTTTTAGTTTGTCATAATGATGAGTAGTACCATCTATTGTTTCCAGTGACCACGTAAGATCTTTCAAGCATTTGATTTCTTTAACTTTTTGGCAAGCACTTTGGTAAGTTACGTCATTTTTAAATTGAATAACGATAAGAAAAATTAAGACGCCTTCTATCAACACAGGTAAAGAAGAATATAAAACTAATCCAATGGTGCACAAATAAAGAATCGTAATTAATCGAAGATATACTTTGGATTTACCTGGTTTAATCACAGTTTCTGATGAATGATACAATTTCAAGCAACTCTTTTTCGGGTTCCTCATGCCCCATTAACCAGGCATATAAATTAGGGTCATTGTGGGTTAATAGATTATCAAATGCTTTCAATTGATTTTCTGTAAGTCGATCAATCTCATTGGCTATGAATTTCTGTAAAACAAGATCAAGCTCTAGCATTCCTCGCCTGCATTTCCATAATAACCTTGATTTTTCTCTATTGTCCACAATGGATTTCCTCTGTTACTTCACGATAAATACAACATAACCCTAATTATTCAATAATGATATCTGATTTTGAGAGGCCAAATGATACACTACTCTGTATTATAAACAACATCACTGATCTTGATATGAAAACTATGTTAGAACATTTAGTGAATAATAGGTCTTTAATAACATTCCGCCCTATAGAGTCTGAATTATTATTAAATAAGCAGAAAAACTATCTTTTTGACTTATCCTATCTAGGTGTCATCGATTTGTTTGGAGAGAAATCAATAGATTTTCTGCAAGGGCAGTTAACTTGTGATTTACGATTGGTATCGGATGTTTCAATGGTTCAAGGGGCCCAATGTAACCTTAAAGGGAGAATTCTTTCCTTATTGGATATTATCAACTGGCAAGGTGTAAAATTAGTTCTGCCCCAAGATTTAATTGAAGTAACTCAGAATTCATTAAACAAAGTTGCACTGCTTTCTCGTGTTAAAATCACATCAAATAACAACTATAAAATTTTAGGCTTTTATTTACAGCATGATAATGATCAAATACCACAGCTACTACCTTTGCCCAGCGAATTGTATGCTTTATCTTGTACGGCTCATGGTTGTGTTTATCACTTAGGCAAAGGATTCTATATCTATTTAATCCATTCAGACTATTATGATAGTTTGTGCAAGCCTTTTATTGAAAATAATCAATTACTTGGTTCATTAACCTGGCATACCCTTAGATTATTTAACAATCAAATTGATATTTATCCTAATTCTAGGGGGCTCTTTTTACCACATAGAATTGGCTTACATCAAACCACGTACGTCAGTTTTGATAAAGGGTGTTATAAAGGTCAGGAAATCATCGCAAGAACTCACTATAGAGCCACTCTTAAGCATGAATTAAAGAAATTTGTGATTCAGTCAGATAATCAATTATATTCTGGTCAAAAATTATTTAAATCGGATGAAAACACAGAGGTTGGAGAGTTAATTGATTACTCCATGCTTGGTGAAAATCGATATTTGGTTGCTGCAAGTATATTAAAAGAGAACTTTTCATCTGTCTGTTTGGAAGGCAATAAATTTCCAATCCAATTAGAAGGAAAAATTGAGCTTGAACTTTGAAGTTCAGGCTCAATTTTCAAAAACAGAGGGCTATTTGCTTTTTCCAGGCAGCATACGCTTCAATACATTGTCTTTATCAATAAAATGATGCTTAAGAGCACCCAAAACATGCAGTGTGATGAAGGCGATTAAAATCCACGCAATAATTTCATGGGATTCAGCCATTAATTTTGCTAGAGATTTATTAGGTTCAATCCATGGAAGTGGCGCTTTAAACAAGCCAAAGTAATTTGGTATTCTGTCTGCTGCAACTGACATGATCCAACCACTCAATGGCATAACAATCAAGAGTACATAAAAACCATATTGCACAGACCTTGACAATATTTTCTCCCAAGATTTAACAGACGCAGGTAAAGCAGGCTTTCCTTTAGCATGGATCCAAATAAACCTCAAAATCATCAAGAAAAGGATAGTAATTCCTGTTGATTTATGAAGCATATAAGCAACCCCCTGAAATTGCTCAGGTATTTCATCAAGAAAAAAACCTGCTATTAGCATGATTATAACTGCCAATGCAATGATCCAATGAAATAATTTGCTCAGTGTTGAATATTCTGAAGCAGTTTTAGCCTCCATTTCATTTAACTCCTTTCATGTCAAAATGACTCTTCCATTTTTAAATTGGATTGTAATGTCGTTTGGGTTAAATCCAGCAACTCTCGGGTAGCAACTAAAAACATAGTATAGTTCAAAGCTGTACTTGATTTCAGAGCTGTCAGAATATAGTTCCACCTGTCAATTAAAGAAACGTGTGTCTCTCCCCATCTTGTTAATCGTTCTTGCAAATCCTTATTATTAGGCTCAAAGCCCATTATGGCAGCTGTTAACTGGCGTTGTTGCCAATCCAAATCATCGCGTAATGCCTCTCGAGATAAAGATTCCCAATGATTTTCAGTTGTGTGAACAATAATTTGGGTTCTAAGCCAAGCTATGTCAAGAAATTCGCCAATACCAAAATATATTTCAGCTACTTTTGATATTTTTATGTTTTCCTCGTAGGCAATTTCTATAATGTCTGTTGCGGCAAACAAGCCTCGAGTCACTGTTAATTCATGGGCAAGTTGAGGCGGTATCCCTTCTTTTATCCGCTCTTGGTAATGCTCTTCATATTGAATCCGGCCTGTTTCACCAAAAACGGCAGGCATGGATTTTTTCAGTTCATCAACCCCTTTTGCATATAACTCTATCGCCTGCGTTATACTCATCGACCTTCTATGTGTCCGTAAAAACCACCTAGTCACTCTCCTGGATAGTCGAACATACAGCATCATCATATCAACTTGAGCTTGCGCGCTGACTTTTGTACCAAGTTCCTCAATTTGTTTCCATATTGCTTCCAGATTCAAGACACTTCTGGCAATCATATAGGCCCTGACAATTGCCGCAACAGAGGCCCCAGTTTCATCTTGTAACCTGTAAACATACGTGAAGCCCATTTCATTAACAATAATGTTACTTAAACGGGTAGCAATTATCTCCCTTCTTAAGGGATGATCTTGCATTTGTTTACTAAAACGCTCTTGCAGAGGTTTGGGAAATGAACCAATAAGTATTTGATTCATATAATCTTCTTCAGGAACTTCAGAAGCAAGAACTTGCTCTTTTAGTATGGTTTTGCTGTAGCACATTAAAACAGCAATTCCAGGTTGAGTTAATCCTTTCCCCATTAGTTTGTGTTCCATTAGGACTTTTTCATCAGGTAAAAACTCTAAAGTTCTGTCAATTTTTCCTGTTTTTTCTAGTTCGTTAATATATCTTGCATGTAATTCAATGGCTCTTAAGGCTTGAGAAGCAGTTAAGCTAATGGCTCGGGTTTGTAGGAAATTATCTCTGAGCACTAATTTGGCTACTTCATCGGTCATATTACTTAAAAGCTCATTTCTTTGTTTTGGAGTCAGATCCCCAGCTGATACAACATTATTCAATAAAATCTTAATATTAACTTCTTTGTCTGAGCAATTAACCCCACCAGAATTATCTATGAAATCTGTATAGACTTTGCCGCCGTGTAAACTATACTCCACTCGTGCTAACTGGGTTAATCCCAAATTCCCACCTTCGCCTATAACTTTGCATCTCAACTGATTGGCATTAACACGAGTTGCATCGTTTGTTCGATCTCCTACGCTGGTATTACTTTCAGTACTCGATTTGACATAGGTTCCAATTCCAGCACTCCAAAGTAAATCCACATCGGCTTTTAATATTGCTTTAATTAGATCATTAGGTTCAATCGAAGTTTGTTTTATTCCAAATACTTTCTGCATTTCAGGGCTAACCGGGATAGATTTTGCACTACGAGAAAAAACCCCTCCTCCTTTGGAAATGAGTTTTTTATCATAGTCTGTCCAGTTAGATCTGGGAAGGTTGAATAATCGCTCACGCTCTTTAAAGCTAGCTTCAGCTTCAGGATTAGGGTCTATAAATATATGAATATGATTAAAAGCGCCTACAAGCTTGATATGCCTGGACAACAACATGCCATTTCCAAAGACATCCCCGGCCATATCTCCTATGCCAACCACAGTGAAATCATTGTTTTGGATATCTCTGTTCAATTCATAGAAATGGCGTTTAACAGATTCCCATGCCCCTTTAGCAGTAATCCCCATTTTTTTATGATCATAACCAACAGAGCCACCTGAGGCAAAAGCATCTCCAAGCCAAAAATCATATTCCTGGGAAATTGAATTGGCAATATCAGAAAATGTCGCTGTGCCTTTGTCTGCAGCGACCACAAGATAAGGGTCATCTTCATCATAAAAAACAACATTTTGGGGTTTTACAATGAGTCCTTCTTTGTAATTGTCTGTTATATCCAGCAAACCTCTTATAAAGAGTTTATAACAGCTGATTCCCTCCTCCATAATTTCTTCACGAGTAGCATTAGCTGGTATCTGTTTGGGTACAAAACCACCTTTGGCGCCACTGGGGACAATTACAGAGTTCTTTACTTGTTGAGCCTTCATTAAGCCAAGAATTTCGGTTCGGAAATCTTCACGTCTGTCCGACCAGCGTAAACCTCCGCGAGCCACTTTACCACAGCGCAAATGCACCCCTTCAAATCGTGGCGAGTAAACAAAAATTTCAAACATGGGGTATGGTTTTGGTACACCAGGAATGAGTTTGCTGGACAATTTTATAGAAATATAATTCTTAGGATTACCTTGAGCGTCTACTTGATAAAAATTGGTACGAAGAGTGGCACCGATGGCATGCACGTATTGTCTTATAATTCTGTCTTCATCCAGATTGGCTACATTATCAAGATCAGATAAGATTTCAGCGACAAGTGCAACGTATCTATCCTCTCTCTTTTTGGAGTCATGGGGATTGCACCGAATTTCAAATAACCTAACTAATTTCTTGGCAATGCTTACATTATTATTTAGTGCTGTTTCCATATAATCCTGGCTAAATGTAAACCCTATTTGCCTGAAATATTTTGCATAGGTTCTTAATACAGCAACTTCCCTCCAATTTAGTCCGGCCGCTAATACCAATAAATTAAAGCCATCATTTTCTGCATCACCAAACCATACTCTGGCAAATGCATTTTGAAATAACTCTTTTATTTCGTCGATATTAAACTCGCTTTCTTTGTTGTATTGCATGGCAAAATCGTTAATCCATGCTACTTTACCATCTTCAAATTTTAAAACATAAGGACGTTCACTAATTGCTCTTAAACCAAGTTTTTCCAGGATAGGTAATACATCAGACAAAGGAATAGTGGTGTCATGCTGATAAACCTTTAACCTAAAGCTCTTCTCAGATTCATCCAATGGCTTATAGAAATTAATACCGAGCGAATTTTCAGGGCTTAGCATTTCAATATGCTTAATATCATAGACAGCCGTTCTAGGTGAAAAGGTATCAGAATAAGATATTGGAAACGCATTTTTATACCGAGAGTAAAGTGAATTGGCTTGTTCTTCGCCATAGACTTCATGTAAATGATGTTGCAAATCATCAATCCACGACCGCCCCACTTCAATCAATTTTTGCTCTATTTCTTTTAAATCAAAATCGGGTAAATTTTTGGGATTAACCCTTACTATAAAATGAATTCTTGCCAATACCGATTCCGAAAACTGAGTAGAAAAGGTAATCTCTTCAGCGTTAAAACTGTCTGCCAAAATTTTTTGCATGGCATATCTTAATTCAGTATTAAACCGATCCTTGGGAACATATACCAAGCATGAAATAAATCGCTTGTAAACATCGGCTCTGGCAAACAGGCGGATACGTTTTCTATCTTGCATATAGAAAATACCCATAGCTATTTCCAGTAACTCATCCTCAGTGCCTTGAATTAAATCATCTCTTGGAAGAGTTTCAAGTATATTCAATAATACTTTACCTGCATGGCTATAGGGATTTAAATTAGAATTTTTCATAATTAATGCGACTTTATGTCGCAAAAACGGAATATGCTTGGGATTTGTATGATAAGCTGCAGAAGTATACAGTCCTATAATGCGCCTTTCGCCAATCACCTCTCCTTTTTTATTGAAGCGCTTAACACCAATATAATCGGTATAAGCATCTCTATGAACAGAGGCTAAAGTATTTGTTTTGGACATTACAAGAATACGGGGTGATGAAATTAATCCTTGTGCCTCTGGTCCCATTGCCGTAATACTTCTTGCATTTGATTTGCTCAGACTTTGGCGCAAAACGCCCAATCCTGTTTCAGGAATAGGTTGTAAAATGGTTTCTTTTCCTTTTTTAACCAAATCATAATCTCGTAATCCTAAAAAAGTAAAATGGTGATCTTCCATCCAATTTAAAAAGGCTTTCGTCTCTTCAATTTCACTGATATCAATTGTCTTTGGTACAGTATCAAGCTCCTTAATAATTTCTCGTACTTTAGTACGCATTTTATCCCAATCTTCAAATACCGCTCGATTGTCCTCAAGAGCGCGTTCAAAATTTTTGTGCAGCTCCGTTAAGGTAGCCGGGTCTGTTTGTCGATCAATTTCTATAAAAATGGGAGCCTCATGTAAAACATCATCTCTAGCAGCTCCACCATTTCTTGGAAGAATTTCAGTAACCCTGTTATGGCTGTCTCTTTTCACCCTAATTCCTCCCATATGGATAGTAAGATGAGATGTTAATCCCATTCGATTAATTACTATCCTCAGAGAATCTACAATAAAAGGCATATCTTCGCAGATAACTTCTACAACAGTATGTGTAGTTTGCCATCCATGACGTTCATAATCAGGATTATAAATCCTGATTTTTGTTTCGTGTGGAGCGCGTTCACAAATCAAAGACCAGAAATTGACTGCTGCTCCATAAAGATCATCAATCTCCCACTCTAAAAGATCTTCAAGGGCGACAGTCCCATAAAATTGCTTCGCGAATTCAGCGCAAAACTCTGTTTGTTCGCCAGTCATTGTTTGCTTAATTTTTTCAACAACGCTTTTTACTATTGCGTCTTTACCTTCTTCAAATTTATAGGACATTCATTTACCCCTTCAGGTTCACTTATGCTCCGAAGCATTAATTGTTATTAATCATTGTATGTATACTAAAGTATTCTTTGTTGCCCAAGCTGCCAGCTCAATAATTGCATCATTATTCAGGCGAATGCATCCATGTGAGCCAGGTATACCTAGTTGAGTTGTATCTGGTGTGCCGTGAATATAAATGTAACGATGTAAAGTATCTACATCTCCGCCCTTGTTTCGACCAGGCTCTAATCCATCCAATTGTAAAACTCGGGTTAATATCCAATCCCTTTCTGGAAATTGAGTTGCCAATGATTCTGAATAAATCTCACCAGTCCATTCTCTGGCAACCATCACACTATTAATTGGCAGATCAATGCCAAGTATAGAATAGATCTTATGCCAACCTCTCGGGGTGCATCCACTATTAATTTTTTCACCCACGCCATTTTTCCCGGATGAAATAGCATAGTTTGCAATTAAATGATCCTTTTCAAAACAACTCATCTCCTGTTTTTTTATTGAAATAAAAATGAATTTACTATTTTTTACCATGTTTTGGGTCACTAATCGCAATTGTTTTGGTATTTACAAACTCTAATATACCTTCTCTTGATAACTCTCTACCATATCCTGATCGCTTTATTCCCCCAAAAGGAAGTCTTGGATCAGAGGCTACAAAAGCATTAACAAAACAGGTTCCCGCTTCAATTTCATAAGTAGCAATATGCTCTCCCTTATTAAGATCTTTTGTAAATACAGCAGCACCTAAACCATACTGGCTCATATTGGCCAGTAAAATTGCCTCACTCTCATTTTTAGCAGTAATAATAACAATAACAGGCCCAAATAGTTCCTCATCAAAAGCTGTCATTCCAGGTTTAACATCAGTTAATAATGTCGGCGGGTAGAAGTACCCTTTACCCTCCGGAATTATACCACCAAGCAATAATTTAGCACCTTGTTTAACAGATTTTTCTACTTGTGAATGCAAATTTTCTCGTAAATCTTTTCTTGCCATGGGTCCCAAATTAATATTGGGGTCTAATGGATCTCCCATTTTGTATTTGCTGATGAGTTCTTTGATTTTAGAAATTAATTCTTTTTCAATCGATTGAAGTGCTATAACTCGCTTGGCCGCAATGCAGACCTGCCCGGTATTATTTAATCGTGAAGCCACAATGCATTGAGCAGCAAGATCTAAATCCGCATCTTCAAGAATCAAATAGGGATCTGAACCGCCTAATTCTAGAACCGATTTTTTCAAATTTTTACCTGCATTCGCTGCAACACTTTGACCGGCACGTTCACTTCCAGTTAAAGTAACTGCGGTAACAAATTGATTTTCAATGATATGAGATGCCCCATCATTATCTACAATTAAGTGTTGAAATAATGAAGAAGGAAATCCAGCGTCTCTGAATAATTCTTCGATTTTATTCCCTGTTCCACTCGATATTGGAGCATGTTTTAAAATAGCCCCATTACCCGCCATGATAGTTGGTGCTGAAAATCTAAAAACCTGCCAAAATGGGAAATTCCAAGGCATTATGGCAAATACAATTCCTAGTGGTCTGTAACAAACTTTTGCTGTTTTCATTTCAGTTTGAACAGTTCTTGGCATTAGGTATTGTTCTGCATTTTCAGCATAATGTTCACATACCCAAGCACACTTCTCAATTTCAGCACGACCTGCTGCAATAGGTTTACCCATTTCTAAAGCCATTAAATGCGCTAACTCTTGCTTTTTATCTTTTAATATCTGAGCAAGATTGAGCATTAAAGAGCGCCTTATGTCGAATTTAGAATTTTTCCAATTTAAATAAGCCTCATATCCGCACGCTATTTTTTTATCTATTGAATCAAAATCCAAGCATGTGTAGATATTTAGAACTTCTTCAGTTGTCGGGTTGACAGTTTGAATATTCATTTAATTACTCGATATGATTAACGTTGCCTATAGTTTAGACCAAATCAAAGCTTTTTTTATTTTAAATAATTAACCTAACTTGCACTTTGCTTTTGAATATTGATACTATTTTTATTTTAAACGACATTGTCTTAAAGAACAGTAATAAAAATCAACCTGTTAAGTAAAAAGGACTTGTACTGTTTTAGTAAAAAGCAAAAACACATCGTCTTAATGAACAAAACAATCCAGATTTAATCATTGCGCTGGATATTTTTAAAGGTAACTTGTTTTTTGCTTTTACAAAAAAGACTGAAGCCCTAATTACATTGATTAACTCTAGGATAAGTAATGAATCCAATAAAGCCTCCCTTTACCCTTAATCAATATTTTGCCGCCTGGTTTGTCCATGTATTTACTGCCAGCGCTGCCTGTATTGGTGTCTTTAGCTTATATAAAATTTACCAGCATGATTATGTATTTGCTTTATGGCTAATGGCAATTACTGTATTTATTGACGCAGTAGATGGTAGCCTTGCTCGATTGGTTCATGTAAAAAGCGTATTGCCTAAAATTGATGGCGCTTTATTAGACAATATAGTTGACTATTTGAATTATGTCATTACTCCATGTTTTTTCTTGCTAGTTAAACCGGGTATGCTGCCAGCTGATTATGTCGTACCAATTACAGCCGCAATTACAATTACATCAGCCTATCAATTCTGCCAGGATGACGCCAAAACTCCTGATCACTTTTTTAAAGGGTTCCCCTGCTATTGGAATATTACTGTCTTCTATATGTATATTTTTAACACTTCTATGATTGTGAACACTGTCCTCTTGTCCCTTTTTTGTGTACTGATTTTTATTCCAGTAAAATATGTTTACCCATCAAGGTTAGATTACTTGACTGAGTCGAGAGTCTTGAAAATATTAATGCATTGTTGTTCTGCTCTTTATGGCATCAGTTCATTTTGCCTGCTAGTTAATTACCCCGAAACAAATAAATTATGGGTAAGCCTATCTTTAGGCTATGTGGGCATGTATTTATTTTTAAGTTTCTACAGGACTTATTATCCGATGTTCAAAGCTAAGATTACGGCAAATAATAAAGATTGAGTTTAAATGTAATTTATGTTTTCCATGCAGATATTACATTTCTGGCGGCACTGTTTTATCTTACTCTTTTAGGAATTTTTCTGTTCTTATTGCTTTAAATAGTATCTGTTTACTGAAAAAATAGAGAGGTAATGCAAGCAATTGATATAAAATCTACGCCTCTATAGAAGTTAAATTATGCCAATAACTTATGAATACCTGATAACAAAGATATAATAAAGACGAATTAATAGCTTCTATGCGTTTGATTTTTTTATTCCATGATAGACTTTGTCTATTTAATGATTAAAATAGCATCTTAATTTTGTTTTCTGAGGAAATTATGTCATTAATTAATTATTTTACTAAAACGCTGTTAATCACAGCTTTTGCGACCAATGCAGTCCAGGCTGCTTCGATTTTTCCCCGTGGCTGTGAAGTCACTGGTTTTGGTTATAGTGAAAATTATTTAATTTTAAATGAAACAGGTAATCAAACCTATTATCTCATTCAAAACCGTTCAGATTCGAAAATTGAGCTTGAACGTTTTGATAACTCAGATGCGTTTATGATTCCTCCCTTACAAGCATCGCTAGATCCAATGAGTTGGGCAGCATTCGCCTCAGATGTAAAAAATTTAAACTTTAAGTGTTATAAGCATGTTGATGAAAATACTGCTTTAGTTGATTGTCGAGATGTTCTCGAAGTCTGCCAATATCCTCGTGTTAAATTTGCACTTAGTAATATGGGAAACTATTGGATTTCTACTAATAAATCACAAAATGAAGTTATACAGGAATCGGTTGCTAAAGGAATTTACCTAAAATGGTGATCCGTGAGTAAAACAAAGCATGACACGCTATATCTGGTACTAGGTATTGTTGGTGCTTTGTTACTTATTTATGGGCTGAGCCAGAATAATCCCCAAGTCTATTACATTACTGGCTCACTTGCTCTCATGATTACAGCAATTCATTATAAATTGATTTATTTTATTGCTCTGGAATTAATTTTGGGGGCAGGCCATACCTCCCTACTCCTTGGTATGGGGAGATATATTGGATTAGCTTTACCTTCTTTACTGTGTTTACAGCTACTGATTTTTTATTTAATGTTTGGCAAGGGAAACAGTATTTTTTTATTAACCGGCATTATAGGAATAGCACTGCTTTCGATGGGGCTTGCCTACCATAATCAAATCATATTTTTTTCTGGAAGTTCAGGCGTAGCTGCATATTCTTATTATAGTGCGTATAGAGGTCAATACATCTGTTACATATGGGGCATTCTTAATACAATATTTGCGTCATATGCTCTTTATCAATTGGTATTTTAAGATTATTTGAGGGATTTAATAAAATGGCTAGAACTCTATCAAACATGCTTCCATTAGGTACAGTAGCTCCTCATTTTGAATTATTGGATGTAGTTAGTGGAAGCAAAGTTAAATTAAGAGAGACTCCACGCTATGTGGCTACTGTGATTATGTTTATATGCAACCATTGTCCCTTTGTGAAACATATCAATAATGAATTAACACAACTTGCTAATGACTATATTCCCCAAGGAATTCGTTTTTTAGCTATTAACTCCAATGATGTAGAGAGTTACCCTGATGACTCACCTGAAAATATGATTCAAACTGCTAAAGTTCATCAGTATCCATTTCCATATCTTTTTGATGAAACCCAGGAAGTAGCAAAAGCATATAATGCAGCTTGCACACCAGATTTCTTTGTTTTTGATTCTGATTTGTCTTTAGTTTATCGAGGGCAATTAGATGATTCAAGACCAGGAAATGGTATTCCTGTAACTGGCAACTCAATACGCCAGGCTTTGGATTGCTTATTAAATAATAAACCTTTTGATTTTGAACAAAAACCAAGTATTGGATGCAACATCAAGTGGAAAATATAGGCTGAATCTATCTTTAATTCAAAAAAGCAACATCGATTTCCATTACTCATTATATGTATAATAAAAATCGAATGTTGCTCTCATAACAAACTAGTTAACCATATGTATTATTTTGGTAATGAACCGAGTTGATTTAGTTCCAGCTCGCTCTCCGCTTTCTCCACTGCTTCAGCAGATTTCGCACGTGTCGTAGCAAAGAAGCCTTGACTTGCTCCAAAAGTCACACAAAATACAATAGCGTTTACTATCACTTTAAACAAGTTCTTGAGGTATTCTCCCCAACCTAAATCCTTTTCCAGGATAGGTTTGGCCTGTTGAATCACCAGGTTACTAGCTTCTTTAAATTTAAGCCCTGCCTCTTTGAAATTGATTTGGGGATTAGCTAAATCAATAGCATATTGATCACGTGTTTCTTGCAATTGTCTTAGAAGAATTTTTGCTGCTTCATAGGCTTTGTCATATTTATGTTGATTGATATCCCCTATTTTACCTTTCAGTTCTTCTAATGCTTGATCAACCTTTTCTAATGCAACTTGTATTTTTTTATCAAGTAGTTCATCATCTTTTCTTTTGGTAACAGGTTGTTCAGTATCTGGCGATGTAGCTTTTGGCTTTTCCACTAAATCAGGTAGAAATCTTACGCGTTTGGGTTGGGTTCCTTTACCCTCAACGATGGCAGGAGTTTTACCTGCGCCCAATAAAGCTTCCTCCGTTTGCTCCTTCAAATGCACAGGAGCAGTTATCCAATTGATTAAAATATTTCGAGTTTCAAATATTACTGCAATTATTTGAAATAATTTCATTACTTCAGCTGGCTCTATACCATTTTGCTCTTTTGAACGATTAAGATCTCTAATTATTTCTGAAGTTTTCTGGCCAATTACAACATCATGTCCTACTATGCGAGCCAATGCTTTTGAATCACCAGCATTTTCTAATAATTGCTCAGTTAACTCTTGTAAATTACCGGCTTCAGTTAATGCTTTAATATTTTCTCCATTAGCTAACATCAAAGACGCAGTTTGTTCTGGACTAGCAAAAGCCATTACAACTCGACTGTTTTGATCTACTCCTCTCTTATACATTTCATGTACAAGCTTGGAAATTGCTTGATGCTGATTCTGCAACAATTCATGAATGTTAAAATAAAACCCTCCAATTTCACCCTCATTTGTTTGATAAAGCAAAGTAAAGTGAGTTTTTTTACCACTTATTAGATCCTTTGCATTTTCTTGAACTGCCTGGAGGTATTTTGCCAGAGGACCAGCCTGAGCACCATTGAGAGCCAATTCCTTGAACATTATAGAAATTAGAGCAGATTGTTTTTCTAATGGCTGTTCTCTTACGACCAATTTATCTAAATTTGCCCCATGTTCAGAGGTTGTTGTATCCTGTAAGGAAAGTACTCCAGCTTTTTGAGCAATTTTTAATATATCTGCGTCTTTCAATTTAGGCAGCATGAGTCGAACCATTTGCAGCAATGACATACTGTCTACATTCTTTTGTGCTTGAGTCACTGCAGCTTCAATTACATTCCTGGCTCGATTAATTTCTTCGTATAATTTGCTTTCATGTATATTAACAAGACGCGATAACTCAGCCATCTCTTGATTTTTTTGCTTTCTTTCCTGAGTAGGAAGATTAAGCGCATGATTATATAACTCGTTTCTTAAGTCTTTATATTCTTTCAATAGCTCTTCCATGTTTGCTATTCCAGAATTTATAAATTTTTTGGCTGCTTTTTGCAACTGTGGCCATAAAACTTGAACTACTTCTCTTGCCTTAGCCTGTTGTTTTTCTATTCTGGTATATTCTTCTTTTATTCTTTCTTCTCTATTTTTTATTCCATTTTCGATACGTGTAACACTTTTTCTGATTTCTCGCCGCTCTTCCGGAGAAATAATTAATCTAATTTGATTTAATTCACCTATTTGTTTTCCATTTAATTTGCTTTGGTTTTGATCAATGAAGGTTGCTAGCTCTTTATATCTATTTAATAAGGCTTGGACTTTTTTATAGTTATGTTCAGTAACAACAAGACCCTCGTTATTTAATAGTGTTGCAACTTGCCTAAAGTCACTTAAATTCCGAGCAATAGGATTTTGTTCTCTTTTGGAATGAGACATAGAATGATTCCTTGATGGTTAGTGTGCTCGCATTATAATCAAGGAATGCTATTTTGTCACATTTAATTGGGCAATTTTTTACAAAACTACAACATCTTAATGCATGTTGACTAATAGATAACAAGTTGTGCGACGTGACGCACAACTTGAAGTAAGAATTTATATAAATATTGTTGATTTGAATATTTTTAGGTCGATATCAAACAAATTATTTAGCAGGGATAATTTCAACTTGAAGATTAGCTACTACATCACTATGTACATGTACTTCAACAACATAATTACCTATAGAATGTAGAGGGCCTTCAGGCATAACAATTTCACGCTTGCTGATTTCAATTTGTTTTTCTATCAATGCGTCTTTAATTTCATTAACTCCGACTGAACCATACAATTTACCTTCGTCACTAGCCATAGCACTAATAACTATCGTGGTATCGTTCAATTTAGCAGCACGTTGTTCTGCATTAGCCAAAGCCTGTTGCGCTTTTTTCTCTAGTTCAGCACGACGTTTTTCAAATAATTCAATATTTTGTTCTGTTGCAAAGACGGCCTTATTTTGTGGTATCAAATAATTACGTCCATAACCTGATTTAACGTGTACTTTATCACCTAGATTTCCCAGATTACGTACTTTTTCTAATAAGATTACTTCCATCTTAATAACCCCTTACGTTGATTCTCTCACCCTTGCAGGTAGATATAATCGAAAATTAAATAAACTATCTAGCGAGCCAAATACAATATAGGCAAATAAGACAAAGAATGGTTTTAACAAGATCAATAGAAATAAAAGAACCACCACTCTAACTTGCCACTTTCTGGCTAAAATATAATAGGCCAAAGAAAAACCCGATAAAAAGAAATATGCAAGAAGTAGTGGTAAAGTGCTAATAGCCACTGGTACCTCAAAATAAGAGGCAACAGACACAATAATTAACATCAAAAATGAAAATCTGCCACTACGAAATTCTAATATTTCCTGTTTAAAACCACCGGGCATGAAAAGCTTAGCTTGTATAGTTCGGGCAAACATTAGTGAGATTAAGGCTGAAGCAATCACACTTAATATCTGGATACCAAAAAATAACTGAGCCAAACTTAAATTATTCAATCCATCTGTACTGCTTTCTACCAACTGTTTGTAATCCTGAAATTGAGACAATAGCACTTTAAAATGATTAAATTGATCACTTACGAAGTCAGGTATCAATATTTCAATGGACAGAAATACAAGGAATGCTTGAATTAGAAAAGCTCCAAATACATTTGACCAGCTGGCTGTTTTGCGTAAAGTCAAAGCAGCGATATAGCAAGGCAAATAAGCAACCAATGTATTGATCAATGCCCCTTCCAGAGGTAAAAACATCATTAAAGGCACAGAATGAACAATCATCGCAGGTAACATGACTTCAAATCCAGGTTTTTCACCTTTTCTCAAAGTAATTAAACTCATTAAAGCCACCGATAGCCAAGAGGCGAATGGGACTATTGAAAGAACAACCGCACAAACAATAGCATATTGTTTGTTTTCAAGAGTTGCTTTACTTTGTCTGAGTATAAAATTACCTGCAAGATTCATTTTATCTATGGCTGTCGCAATAAGGCAATAAACCAATAAATCTGGCGTGTTTAATTGCCTTGGCTAATTGTCTTTGGAAACGAGTTTGAGTACCAGTAATACGGCTTGGTACAATTTTACCAGTTTCAGTAATATAATTTTTTAATAGATTGATGTCTTTATAATCTATTTCATTACCACCTTCAGCACTAAAGCGGCACATTTTTTTTCTACGAAAATAAGCTGACATAGATGTTCTCCTCTTAAGCGACTTTAGTTTCTTTTTCTTTCTTCATTAAGACAGATTCTGTAGTAATCGCTTGTTTTTGAACAGTGATTAAGTGTCTTAAAATAGCATCATTAAACTTGAATGCATTCTTGATTTCATTAAGTGCGTCAAGATTACATTCTACGTTCATTAAGATATAATGTGCTTTATGAACCTTATTTATTGAATATGCCAGCTGGCGTCGACCTAAATCTTCTTTACGATGTATTTTGCCGTTATGTTTGGTAATAATCCCTTCATAGCGCTCAACCATACCAGGTACTTGTTCGCTTTGATCTGGATGTACTAGAAACATAATTTCATAATGTCTCATGAATTCTCCTTATGGATAAAGCCTTCCAGCATTGAGTACTGGTAAGGCAAGGGTTTTAAAAAGCTGCCAATTATAACTTTTTTATTTAGTCCTTACAATCTCATTGCGATTTAAAATAAGATATTTATTAATGCTGCGTATCTTAACTTTGCCTATTTTATAGGCAACAAAATCGCATAGCTGCTTTAAATAAATTTTTTTATAAATTTTACAGCAATTTATAGTGACAACCGTCACCAAAGTAAGGTACCGTTCAGCAGTGAATATTGGCCTTAGGAATAATTTATGAAAAAAGAGGTTTTTTTTAAATGGATATAATAAATCTTAAATTTGAAGAACCACTTATCATTCGTATCTCGAATACTGTTGTTAAAATTTTGGCTTTTAAAACACAGGAAAATGGAAATATAAAATTTGGAGTTGAGGCACCCAGGTCAATCAATATTCACAGAGAAGAGGTTTTCCATGCAATTAAACAAAAAGAAACTCTTAGCACAGCTGACTAATAACAAATAAATGCAAGTTATACCTTTCAGATACTTTATTTTATTGGCTGGAACTATAGTATTTCTATCGCTAGTTGCTTTAGTTATCAATCATTTTATCTATCAATTCCCCGGGAATAATTATTTTCCACCTAACACCCCAGTTATGGCATGCATTATCTTGTTAAATTATACCGGGTTGATTTTATTTTTTGGCAAAAAGAATAGAGTGACTTGCTCTGGATTAGAGTTGATCAATTTTTTTATTGTGATGTCAATCATTGCTTTAGCGACAAACGCTGTTCAATTAACTCCCTATCCTCCTATAGACAAGCAAATTATTAAACTGGAGGCGCAACTGGGTATTAATATGATATCTATTCTGGAGTGGACGAATAAATATCAACATTTTAAATACTTATTGGCGATTATCTACGATACCCTACCATATCAAATGAGTATCTTACCCCTTTACGTAATTGTATCAGGGCGATTTTATATCCTTAAAGATTATTATTTCCTATTACTCTGTACAACATTAATGGGGTTTTCTTATTACTACTTTTTCCCAACTACAGCACCTGCAAGTGAACTACAAAGCAGTTTATTCGCCCCTGAACAAATAGCTACAGGACTTAAATTTCATCAAATTCATAATTATATACACCCCACAACTATTGAGGGTGGTTTAATAGCTCTTCCCTCATTTCATACAATCTGGGCAGTTTTGTGCGTCTACTTAATCAAAGACTGGTTTATACCCTGCCTATTGCTGTCAATCATTAATGTTCTATTAATCCTTTCATGTGTACTGCTGGGATGGCATTACCCGATTGACATTTTGGCGGCCATAATACTTGTTGGATTATCTTATTATCTGTTAACTGTAATTAAAGTTGAGGCCCGTTATTTGGATTTATAGGCATTAATCTGACTGAAAACCCATACCTGAAAATAGTTATTGCTTAAAATCAGCTTGCCCTTGTAGAGGAGCATTTATAATTCTTACTGGCGTCCCTACAGACACTAAACTATATAGATGCTCAATATCCTCAGGAAGCATACGAATACACCCCGCACTGACTTTGGCCCCAATCCCATCAACTCGATTAGAACCATGTATTAAGATAGCTGGCCACCCTAAACGCAATACATGTTGACCTAAAGGATTGTGAGGACCAGGGGGGAACTCACTGGGAATAGGAGCACCAATGCTTTCAGCTGCCTTTTGTAATTTTACTGTAGGTCGCCAGGTAGGATTAATTTCCTTGGAGATGATTCTGCTTAATCCCAAAGGAGTCTCCCATCCTTTTTTACCAATCCCAACAGGATAAGTCATGACAACATTGTCATCTGGAGGAAAATAATATAATCGATATTCTGCTAAATTAATCACTACACCTTTTCTGGGAACGTTGGGGAGGATAAAACGAGATGGAATAATTAATTTTGTGTTAGCAGCTAGCGGATATCTGGCATTCACTCCCGGGTTAGCACGTACCATTTCATAATAACCGACATTAAAACGCCGGCCAACCTCATCTATAGTTTCTCCATACTCTGAAAATGCGACCTGAATTTCACCGACGGTATTTCCGGCTTCAGGCAATACATAAACATTCGCAAAAGAATATTGACTGAGTAAAAGTATTAAATACCAAACTCTTATTATAGATTTTGATTTTTGCTCCATATGATGCTTTTCTCTCTAAAAAGCAAGGTAAAACCATAACGTCTTACCTTGCAGAGAAATTATAAGCTGGTATCTACCTTAAAACGTTCGCCGTATTTAGATTCAAATGTTTTAAATAAAGTTTCCAGTTTATCTTTACCAAAATCATTTGCGTAATTCATAGGCCCTCCACGGAATGGAGCAAAACCTGTGGCAAAGATCATTCCAGCATCCAACAAGTCAGAATCTTCAACCACTTTCTCACGTATACAAGCTGCAGATTCATTCACCATGCGCAAAATTAATCTGTCTGCAATGGTTTTATCGACATGTGATGGAGCCTTTTTCTTAATTACTTTTCCATTTTTATATTTATAAAAACCTTCTCCAGTTTTTCTGCCTAGCTTACCTTCTTTTACTAAATCACGTAATCTTTGTGGAATAGTACCACCAAAGTGACTGGTCAGATTTTCAGCCACAGCAAGACAAACATCCATTCCTACTGTATCAGCCAGTTCAACAGGGCCCATAAACATACCAAACTGTAATGCGGCCTCATCTATTGTCTCCGCACTATATCCTTCATCCAATAACTGTACGCACTCCATCAGGTAAGGCATGAGCACTCTATTTATTAAAAATCCAGGGCTTGATTTGACAGGCAAAGGCAATTTGCCAATTTGATTGACGAACGCGCAAGCGCTCTGCTGAACTTTTTTTGTAGTAGATGAGCTGCTGACTATTTCTACCAAATCCATTTTAGCTACAGGATTAAAGAAATGAATGCCTACCAAGCGTTCTGGTTTACTCATTACACTGCTGATTTCATCAAGTGGGATACTAGAGGTGTTTGTCGCTATGATCGCATCTTTTTTGGCATTTTTTTCCACAGTTTTCATTATTTCATGCTTAACAACCAAATTCTCGAAAACAGCCTCAATAATGACATCTGCTCGTTTTACCCCATGCCCATGGGGATCTGCAATTAATCTATCCATTGCGGCCTGGATCAATCGAGGCTTACGCAGTTTTTTGCTATAAAGTTTATGTGCCCTCCCTATTGCAGGGGCAATTTGTTCATAAGACTTATCCTGTAATGTGACCTGAAGACCTCGCAAAGCACACCAGGCAGCGATATCCCCTCCCATAACCCCTGCTCCAATCACATGAACATGGGTCGCTTTGAAATGGCTGTCTTTGGCGAACCCTTTTAATCGCTCACGCAATAAAAATGCTCTGATAAGATTCTTGGCGGTATCATTTTGGGATACAAGTTTTTCTATAGAGTCCACTTCTTTAAGATAAGCCCTCTCTCCCACTCCTCCTTCTTTTTCCCACAGGTCAATCACGGCATATGGTGCAGGATAATGTTCTTTTCGAACTCGCTTGGCTACGTTATAACGCAGTAAATAAGCGATAGCTTTTCTGAGCAGAGAGCTATTCGTTAAACTTTCAATAAATGATGCCCTGTGTCGTGGTGGTTTATTCTTTATGAAATAAACAGCAGCCCTTCTTAGCTGACGAACAGGTACTACCTCATCAATCATACCGAGGCTTTTAGCTTTTGCAGCAGGTATTGCACTACCGGTTAATATGACTTGTGATAAAGCTTTAAAACCACCTATTAACTGAGGCAAACGCACAGTACCGCCCCACCCTGGATGAATACCCAGCATTACTTCAGGCAAACCAATACGTGTGTCTTTGTCATCCGTTGCGATTCGGTAGGTGCAGGCTAAAGCTAACTCATAACCACCGCCCATGCAAAAACCATCGATCATTGCGACACTTGGAATTGATAAAGCTTGCAACCGAGCAAATACAGTTTGTCCTTTCTGCAAAAAATCAACCGCTTGTGAAGAGCTCTCAAATTGTGAAAAAGCGTTAACATCAGCACCCGCAATAAACCCTTTTTCCTTGAGCGAATAAATAATTAATCCCATTGCTTTTTTATCATGCGATATTTCATGCAGCAAGCTGTTTAACTCATCCAGGACTTCTTCATTAATGCTATTAACAGCAGCATCCCTTCTATTTAATCCAAGCCACAGAATGGCGTCTTTATCTCGTTGTAAATCCCAATGTTTATAATTATTCATGTCCTTTCACCTCAGTAACTCGTTCAAGATACATAGCTCCTCCCTGACCACCTCCGATACAAATTGCTGCCATACCTCGCGACTCATTTCTTTGCTCTAAAGATTTAAGAACGTGCAATACAATACGAGCCCCACTGGCACCAATAGGATGACCTAACGCAATTGCTCCTCCATCCCGATTGAGTCGCTCCAGCGATGGCGCTCCAATTGCCTCCTTAAGGCCAAGCTGTGTTTTGCAGTATTCTTCATCGTTCCATGCAGCCAAACACCCTAAGACTTGAGCGGCAAAGGCCTCATTGATTTCCCAACAATCCAAATCTTGTGGCTTTAAATTATGTCTTTCTAATATAGGGGTTGCCGCGTGAACAGGACCCAAACCCATTTGAGAGGGATCTAGAGCAGCCCATTGTGAATCAACTATTCGACCTAATACCGGTAAAGCATATTTTTTTACAGCCTCAGCGCTGGCCAATAGCAACATACAGGCACCATCAGTTATCTGTGAACTGTTGCCTGGGGTGACCATGCCATATTTTTTGTCAAAAAAAGGTTTTAGTTTTGACAATTTTTCCACTGTGGAATCTGCCCTAATCCCATCATCTTGAGGATATATACAACCTTTATAATCTATAATTGGGGCAACTTCAGACATTCTATTTTCAGCATAAGCTTGAGCTATTCTTAAATGGCTTTGAGCTGCGAATTCATCCATTTGCTCTCTTGTGATGTTAAATCGATAAGCTACTTTTTCAGCTGTTTGTCCCATATTCAATCCTACTATAGGATCAGTCAGGCCTCTGAGCAAAGCGATTACCGGTGCCAGATAAGAAGGTTTAAACTTTGTAATTAAAGCCAGCTTTTGCCCCATACTTTTAGCTGCAAACCAGTTTGCAAGCCAGGAAGCCATTTTTTCATTAAATAACAACGGTGCATGACTCATGGCATCTGTTCCACCAGCAAGGACCAAATTACTGCGCCCTGTAGCAATTTGGATTGCGGCATTATCCAATGCCTGCATGCCTGACGCACAATTTCTCATTACAGTAAATGCAGGCACCTTATCACCACATCCCAAACGCAGAGCAACCACGCGAGCGATATTGGCCTCGTCTGGTCCAGGCATAGCGCTACCAATAATGACCTCATCAAGCTCGTCCGGAGAAAATGGTTGACGATTTAGCAAAGTTGTTCCTGCAGCAACTGCCAAATCTGAACCACAGAATGGACCTACTCCTTTTGCTTTAAGAAAAGGCGTTCGACTTCCATCGACAACATAAACGTTACGACCACTTAAATTCGACTGGTGTTTCATTAGTCCTCCTTGTTAGGGCCTCTGCATAAGAATCTATATTAAAATCAACAGATTCAAAGATTAGCAGTATTCTTGATATTTTGGAAATCTTAAGATGATTTTTTGATGACATTAAATTACGTAAATCATTCTGGAGGTGTTTATTCTTTAAGCCTTACTCTGTTAAAGCTTTCTTACGCATACCTTTTCACTTTGCAAATCATTTCTAAGCAAAATCAATTCATCTTTACGACTCTCTATATTAATTTTAGCTAATTCATGAAAAATTGCTTCTGCTGTTAAAAGATCTCCCCTCAATATTCTTTGCACTATTTCATTTACCTCTTTGGTGTAGCCACAATGATTTTTTGCTGAAAAAAATGAACTTTTCTTATTGGATCCTCTAAAGACATAGTTTTCCAATTTTTCACAAATATTCACTATTTCTGGATTGTGCCTGGGCTGGTGGTCAAGTTTTAAACTTGGAACAAGCACGAGATTTATCTTTGATATACTGGAAGGTTGTGTTTTAGGAGAGAAATTATGACTTAATTTTTTTAATTCTCTTTTGAGTGAAAATATCAAGGCATCGAACAAATCATCCTTGCCTTTATAAGGTAGAAGATATTGGTACAGTCCAGAGACTATAACTTGCTGATTTTGTACACGATTTAATAAATCATTTAGCATGTCGGCTATTTTTTCTGTCTGGATTTTTACTGAGAAATTCAGATAGGCAAGTGTATGGTTTTCCAAATCCTTCAGTAGATCTATCTTGGCTAATTCACCTATCTTTTTGTATATTTCGAAAGGATTTGCTACATCTTTTTGATCAACAAATGGAGTGACCTCCGGGTTTGTTCTTTTTTTCTTTAAATAATCTTTTCTAATCGCAGCTAATTCCCCTTCAATTTTTAATTCTTGTAAAATGGTCTTATCTGATAAGATATATGTAAAATCAGAACAATAAATGGATAGATCGTCTGATATTTTGGAAAATACCATAATTAATCCCATACAATATTTCCCAAATTCATCTAAGGTGACGTTTTGATTCTCATGACTTATTGAATAGTTATAAAGAGCGACCATCACACCAAAAATAAACTCCGGTTCAAAATTTTCTCCAAAATCAGAGTTTTCTTTTAATAATTTGAATAAATGGCTTATAAATAGCCTGGCTTTTTCTTTGTTTGATGGACAAATTGTTTCACTTAAATATTCCAATAGAGTGTCATACCACATAATAATCCTTTAAATCCCTTTAATAGGTAGTGTCATAACATAAATACATTTAAAAAAAAATCTGCTGATATTTTTATATGCATTAATGATATTTATTATGCTCAATTTTGAATTTCATCACTTTATGCAATAAGAATTATTGACGCATGTTAAATACCTGATATACTCCGCAACCATTGATTGGAGAGATGGCCGAGTGGTCGAAGGCGCTCCCCTGCTAAGGGAGTATGGGAGAAATCCCATCGAGGGTTCGAATCCCTCTCTCTCCGCCAATCAACGCGCCCGTAGCTCAGTTGGATAGAGTATCTGGCTACGAACCAGGGGGTCGGAGGTTCGAATCCTTCCGGGCGCGCCATTTTTAATCGGTCTATTCCGAAGGCATCGCTTATAAATTCATATAAACCTATTCAGCCGAGAATATTCTTGACAATACGTTCTGTTACTTCATCCGGGAGTAACTTTTGCACTTCACGCGCGAACCTGAGGTTGTTGCTGGCCACAAAAAAGGAAGCTAAACCAGCTAAAGACAGGGGAGACACCCCAACAAAGCCCAACCGCCGATATACATTGGCATCGCCCAAGCTTAATGAAGGGTTTAACTCCCTACCCTCCATGTTATTAACTAGAATAACTTGCTCCGCCCTGGGAAAACGCCTTTGAATCGTCTGACGTTGCTCGCTGCTCATCTCAGTTAACTCCTCAAGCGATAATTTAATCGTCGCTATATTGGCTGGCAATGCATTAAAAATAAGATGCAAATCTTCTGTTGTTCTGTTATTTAAATAGCTATCATTTAAACCAAGATGAATTAATCTGGAGTCTTTAAAGACTTGGAATATAGCTGCTAACTCCTCAGCGGTCATCAACTCCAGACTATTCTCGCCTAAATCAAGATGAGTCACCCCTGTACACTGGAGTGAACAAAACATCGCTGTCATTTGAAACATGTCCAGATGCCCAATGCCATTACGGCATAAATTGAGATGGGTGACGGAGGAGTCTTTTAGAGCATCAAATAGAGTCTCAAAAGCAGCAGCAACCATTAGATGCAATCCATTATCACTTAAATCGAGGTGAGTGACTGGAGAATCTTTTATGGCACTCAACAGGGATGAAAATTCGGCACCTGTCCTTTGATAAAGATCATTATTACGTAAACCAAGATGGCTAATTGAAGATACTTTCAATGCACGGAACATTTCCGACAACACGATCCCCGATTTTTTACCAAGATCATTATTGGTCAAGTCAAGATCAATGATTGGAGTACTACTCCATGCCTTAAATAGTTCGATTAGTTCAGCGTCTTGTCTTTGTCCCAGCCAATTGCAGCTTAAATCAAGCTGAATGATATCTGAATCGCTTAAAGCGGTTAACAAGGTGGCTAATTCCGTCCCGGTCTTTTGGTAAAGCTCATTAGCACTTAAACTAAGACGGCTGATTCCAGAGTCCTTAAGAATCTTAAACAGGGCTACCAATTCAGTTCCAGTCTTTTGCCCAAGGTTATTGAAATGCAAATTAAGATAAGTGACTCCAAAAGCCTTGAGCATACTGAGCAGAACTGCCAAGTCAGTGAATTTTTTCTCACTCAGTCGGTTTTTTGACAAATTGAGTTGGACAATCCACAAGCCTTTTAGTTGACTCAATTTGACAATGATTTTTTTAATGGATGGATTAAATAGTTCAACGCGCATGGATGCTTCTTATATTACTTTGCAAGGCTAAAAAAAGCGAATACGAGCTGATTTACAAAAGCTATGTCTTTTCACCTTAATCTGTCCTAATCTTTCTCGCCGTGCAATATTGTACTATATCACCCATCCATATCCATAATATCTTATGGACTATAATTTTCAAAACTTCAAAGCCGCATAAGCAGTCGTTGAATCAACTAGAAATTTTGTATAATTCATATATAAATAATCGATTTCCTTTCAGTTAATTAATTAGATGAAAAATATTTCAAAAGATATCATTCAAGCTTATATTGCTCTTGTCTTTTAACAGTAGGCAAAATATTCATTAAAAGGCTGCTTATTTTTTAACACTGAAAATTCTGGGTCATAATTAAAAACTTGAGGGTTGAGTATAAAATAATCTAATATCATCAAGTTACTCAACAATGTCTTGTTGTGAGCCAACAATTCAAGGAGCGTTATGATTGTTATCTTCGTCCATGGCTGGAGTGTCACGCATACCAATACTTATGGGGAACTTCCTCAATGGCTTGAAAATCAGAGTAAACAGGGAAAGCTGGATATTCAAGTCGGCAATATTTATCTTGGGCGCTATATTAGTTTTGATGATACGGTGACGGTTGACGATATAGCACGCGCATTTGATCAAGCGGTACGTGATGAAATTGCTGCTAAAGTAAAAGATGGGCAGCGTTTTGCTTGTATCACTCACTCTACTGGTGGACCTATTGTCCGCAAATGGATGGATTTATACTTTAAAAATAATCTTGCAAAATGTCCGTTGAGTCACCTTATCATGCTGGCTCCTGCCAACCACGGTTCTGCTCTTGCTCAACTTGGTAAATCCCGGCTAGGCCGCATAAAGAGTTTTTTTGAAGGCATTGAACCGGGAAAGTGTGTACTTGATTGGCTTGAACTCGGAAGCGATATGAGCTGGCAACTTAATGAAAGCTGGCTTGATTATGATTGTACTGCCAATGGTGTCTATTCCTTTGTACTTACTGGCCAGAAAATTGATCGCCAACTTTATGATGCAGTGAACTCCTACACAGGAGAATCCGGATCCGATGGGGTGGTACGCGTTGCTGCAACAAATATGAATTATAGCTTATTGAAATTACATCAGGAGGGGGATAACGGTGAAAGCCTTGTTGTCGCCAAAATGACACGAACACAGCCAATGGCATTTGGAGTTCTACCTGGACTTTCACATTCCGGTAAAAATATCGGTATCATCCGTAGTATTACTATGGCCAATGCAGCCACTCACCCCACGGCGATATGGGTCTTGCGATGTCTGCAAGTAAAAAGTCGTGACTCCTATAATAAATTAGTAAAAGAGTTGGACAATATTACTAAAGAGACTCAGAAAAATGAGCATAAGGAGTTTGTGAAAACACTTGTCTTTACGCGTGAGTATATAACCAATCGTTACTCTATGATTATTTTCCGGCTTATTGATGACCGCGGCAATCACCTTATCGATTATGATCTTTACCTAACTGCCGGACCTCAATATAGCGAGCAGGCGCTTCCTGCAGGTTTTTTTGTAGATCGTCAGCGAAATCTCAATAATCGAGGTAAACTGACTTATTTTCTTGACTACGATATCATGGAAGGTGGAATTAATACCCCAAAAATGCAGGGTAATCTTGGGTTCCGTGTTAAAGCATATCCTGAATCAAGTGAGCAAGCCCTTGCCTATTACAGGTTACTTGATTTTCATTCATCGCTTGCTGACATTCACAAAATACTTCATCCGAATGAAACCGTAATGGTTGAAATCATGCTGCAAAGACGAGTAGATAAGACAGTTTTCCGTATCAACAACAACCTTACTCCGGCAAAAATCAGTGGAAAGCCAACTGGGAAAAAGATAGATTGATACCTCTTTCGTTTAATGCATTTGCATCATTAATGAGAAAGTCATCTAGCCACAATTTGGGAAAAATATCTTAAATATTGGTAATTTTACTTTCTTTATAAATATCTGAAATTTTTTCACCATCCCAAATATATCTTAAATGGCATCCTTGTATCGGTATAGTGAGCGCGGGAGGTCTTAATACAGCCACACATAAGCCATTTAAATCTCTTACACTTGGATATAGCAAGCCCCATTCCTTCTTTTCACAAATTTTCTTGCCAAATTCCTGACTTTTACTATAACAAGCAGGATCAGGATTAAACAAGTCTTTATAACTTTTATCTGTAATATCTATTAATGGTTTTTTTATATTAGCTACATACTCTCTCATTGAGATGGAGCAAGGTTTTTCATTTGATGCGCTATAAAACCGTTCTCGATGAAAGCAAGTTTCCTTTATTGCTGTCTCAAGAGATGAAGCGGCATAATAAATACCAAAACTGCCATCACTAAATCTTGATTCAAATCCAGTATGTGTAAAAGCAGCCATAATTGGAGTAGATCCAGGACCACCAATCCAATCCTCTTGATCTATCAAATTTATTTTACCTAACTCTGCAAGTATCCTTTCATTGGTTAAGCCTTCAAGTAGCGCTATTTGTTCGAGCTCTTCTGCAGAATCTGCCCAATCGAATAAAGTCACGGGAGGGAATTTAGAAGGTATTAGTCTATGCACTTTATCATTAAAATCTATATAGGAATACATCCTAATAACCTCGCCAAAAGTCCAGAAACTTCCTTACATCTGCAAGACGAACCATCCCCCCTTCCAGCATATATTCTTTGGGTGTTAAACCTTTAAACGGAGGTAAATCGTTTTTACGATTAATCCAAGTTCTGGCTTGTTCCCCATCTTCAAACAATATACGTAAAGACTTATAAATTCCTAAAAGATAGGAGACTCGTTCTTTTTGATCCCTGTTTAGTTTCGCTTTATGGGAAGTGTACGTAGAGCGTGGCATATCCCCCATCAAAATACGGGCTTCACTTTCTTTTAAATCAAAACGTTCTACAAGATTGGTTAAAGACTTCCATACCACCTCATCTGGTATGCTTTGTAAAGACCTTGTATTAGTTTGCATACTAAACTCCTGACTGCTTTCTACTATAGTATAGTCTCCAAAGAGACAACTGTCTACAAAAAGACATATTAAGTGAATTAAATGCTCATTTAATGAAAAATACATTGATCTGACATGCAGAATATGAAATAAATTTCAAAAATCAATTAACAGTGCAACAAGCAAGGGAATAAGGTGCTTTAAAACCATAGTTAAGAGAAAATAATTTCAATATGATTGATACAATACAGAGCGAACCAAAAATAAATTTTACTTATAATTACAAACAACCTGACGACTACCATTTCAGTCTTGATTCAATTCATCTGGCTAAATTTGTTGCAAAACAATTGGAATCCTATCCAGATCTTGGTTCATTAAGAGTATTAGATCTCTGTGCAGGCTGTGGAGTAATTGGAATTGAACTGTCATGGTATCTTCAAGCAATCCGGCAGATTGATTTTATTGAGATCCAGGATATTTATACTGAATGTTTTTATCAAAACATAGCTAACGTTAATCGACCTGAGCTGCAATTTCGCTGGCATCTCTTAAATTATGATGAACTACATAAAAAAAAATGGGAAGACAAATTCGATTTGATTATCAGTAATCCACCCTATTTCCAACCAGGTCACGGAATGCTTTCCCCTTCAAAATTTAAAAATCGGTGCAGATTTTATTTAGATAGCTCTTTTCAGAGTTATATTCAAGCGCTGGGAAATTCACTTGCAAACAGAGGTAAAGCTTATTTTTTATTACGTCCATTAAAACACCATGGTCTTGATTTATTTTCTGACATACAAAAAATCCTGCAGGAAACATCAGTAACAGCAACAAAAATATCGCATATCCGTGGTACAGATATTATTTTATTGGAAAAGCTGAAATGAATAGTAGTATTCTTTATAGGACATTGATTTTGGTCTGCCTTAAAAAATAAAAATATTTTTCAACACAAATTAAGTATATTAAAATTGCATACCAAAGTATTCTTGAATGGTTGTGCCAAAATCCTTTGAGAATCAACTAGAGAAGTAGACAATGAAGTATTTACTGCATCAGAGTTAGATAACCAACAGACGGCATTCCCCTACAGAATAAACCATTCGGATAAAATGGAGTTTTCGATGAAAGAAAATGTGTCCCACCTGCCAAGAGAGCTCAGCCGTATGGTTTTCTGGTCACTTACCTGTTTAAAGAAAGCCATTGCAGAAGTCTATGGAAAAGAAACATATGAAAGAATCGAGCAAATTCGACTATCCATGCAAGACACGATCGGAAGTGAGTCGTTTTCACTTGGGAAAGCTCTTCATAGTCTTCAAATCGAGCTTTCCAAACTTGAGAAAAAACAGTTATATCAAATAGCTCATGGTTTTTCCCTTATGATGGAGCTGATTAATACCTGTGAAAATGCCTACCGCATTTTTCGTATCAACCAAAGAAAAGAACAAGTTTATTCTGATATGCCTCAAGGTATTCATTATGTATTGACAGCACACCCAACAGAGGCTCGTACCAATGAATTTTTAAAGCTTTTCAAAGAAATTCGTGACTATCTTATAGAAGTTCTTAAATCCCCCTATCTGATGAATGAATCTCATCTTGATCAAATGCTTAAAATCTCACTTCAAATTAATATTTCCTATCATGAAAAACCAAGCGTGGAAGACGAGGCTCAATACATCTATCAGTACGCACTCCATCCACTCAACATCAAACTGTATCATTCATTTTTAGCAAAAGGGGTCCCTATTCAATTACGCACCTGGGTAGGAGGTGATAAGGATGGGCACTCTGGTGTTAATGAAAAAATCATGCTTAAAAGCCTAGAGCTTTCTCGTTCTTTTTTTATTGCCTATATTCAGGAATGCTTAGAAGAAGTGCTGGAAATCATTAAGCTTTCAACTGCATTAGGTAAAAACAAATCCTTGGCAGATCAGATTAATCAGCTTGTTAAAAAAGCGTATGGTCTTAAAAAGATACAATCAAAAGATCATGAAAAAATATCGGCGTTCAAAAATGAATTGACTGCTACACAGATAAATGCACTAAAATTTTTAAATTTCGAACCTGAGCAATTCTCCATCATCTCCAGTATTTTTCATCTGTATCCCGCTTTGGTCATGCCTATAGAGCTTAGAGAGGACTCAGCCGTTGTAAAAGAGAGTTTAACAAGCATAAAAAAAACAACAATTACTAAAATGCTTGAACAGGTACACTCTATAACTCATGGGACTGATCCTAAAAACTATATACGCGGTTTTATCCTTAGTATGGTTGAATCAGCCGAGGATATAAAAAATGGAATTAATCTGGTTAAAAAAGTTTTTAAAAGCTATGCCTTGCCAGTTGTGCCCTTGTTTGAAAATCAACTTGCCCTCACTAACGCAGATACAATATTAAATAATTCAATCACTGAGGATATCAGACAGAAGCATCTCAAACAGTGGGAAGGAAACTATGAAGTTATGTTGGGTTACTCCGACTCGTCCAAAGAAAATGGAGTACTGCCCTCTCGGCTTATGATTGCGAAAAGTTTAAAAAACATTCAGTCTACCCTGGAAAATAAAAACCTTCGTCCTATCTTTTTTCATGGTTCGGGCGGTAGTATTGAGCGAGGAGGCGGGGATATCAAAGAACAAACTGCTTCCTGGTCGAAGGAAATGATGTCTAATTATAAAGTCACTGTCCAGGGAGAAATGGTAGCAAGACTCTTTGGTTCCAGTTCCATACTCAAAAGTCAGATTGATAAATTTCTTGATATCTATTCGCAGAAAGGCAAAAGCAATAACAATGATTATCCGGAAGAGTTGTCCTTGTTTTCGACAAGAGTTAGCCAGAAATATAAAACACTTATCCAAAGTGACTGGTTTTGGCAAATAGTAGAACAAGCCTCCCCTTATCATTTTCTGAAAGAATTGAAAATTGGCTCTCGTCCAACCAAACGAAAATCAGGCCCTGATCAACGAAAGCTTCGCGCCATCCCATGGATTCTGTGCTGGACTCAAACACGGCTTCTTTTTCCAACCTGGTGGGGTATAGGTTCCACTTGGTCAGAGCTAAATGGCATTGAAAAAAACAGACTTAAGGCTCTTTATAAAGAAAATGCTCTTTTTGCTGCTTTTGTAAAGCAATTAGGTGTAACCCTCTCCAAGGTTTATCTACCCGTCTGGGAACAGTACCTGCTTCAATTGACTGGCTCTATTGAATACCTAAGGCCTTTTCAATCAGAACTAGAGTCAACTATCCAGTTCTTCTATCAAATAACCGATGAGAAAGATTTCTGTTTTCACCAACCCTGGCTTGGGGAAAGTATTCAATTACGATCAACATTGATTCATCCTTTAAATCTTATTCAGATTGAAGCCATGAAAAGGAAAGACTTACCTCTTTTAAGAAAAACAGTCACAGGCATTTCTTGTGGTATGTTGACAACAGGATAATAGAAGCAAACAGCGTTATTGATGCCACTCTAATAGAGTGGCGATGTTATTGTAAAACTAATGAAATTTGAACTTAAAAGATATCCAGTGCTCGTCATGGCAAGTATTCTGTAAAGAATAGGGATAAGTTGAGAAATATAAAATATACAATAAATGAGTTTCAGTATGAAGATAAAAAATATCCCTTATTATGTCGCTACCCGTGTCGTGAAACGAATACAGTCATGGTTGGGATTGAATACTCTGGGTGCACGAGCAATAGTGACGAATGCAGAGGGACACGTGTTATTGGTAAAACATACCTACCAACCTCATTGGTATTTACCGGGAGGCGGAGTAAAAAAAGGAGAATCAACCAAGGCTGCAGTAATCCGTGAACTGCACGAAGAAGTTGGTCTTGTTGTTGCAGAACAAGACGTGATTTTATTCGGCATTTATCACCACAAATATCTTGGAGTTAATGATTATCCAGTAATTTATATTGTTAAAAACTTTACAAGTCATGTAACTCACTCGGGGGAAATTGAGCAGATAGGATGGTTTTCCCTTGATGCATTACCGGAAATGGTGAGCCCGGGAACCAAACGCAGACTCGGTGAATATTTTGATAACAATCCAATATCAGAAAAGTGGTGATTATTGCAGTTGTCATTGTTGGGTGGGGTGCTGAGAAAATATGGTTATGCTCAATCTCTAATTTGTCCCGTCCCTCTTATCACCCATTTGTAGCTTGTTAAAGCCTCTAGTCCCATGGGTCCTCTTGCATGAACTTTTTGCGTACTAATTCCAATTTCAGCCCCTAATCCGAATTCCCCGCCATCTGTAAACGCAGTAGAAGCGTTGGCATAGACAGCTGCTGCATCCACTTCAGTTAGAAATTTATCAATTGCAGACTCATCTTCTGCAATAACAGCCTCACTATGATGGGAACTGAATTGTTGAATATGATCAATAGCTGCTTTTATATTGGGTACTGTTTTTATTGCTAATTTATAGTCTAGAAATTCATGGCCAAAGTCTTGTGGTTTTGCCTTAATTAAAAGTTGTTCAGGATAATTCTTATCTAAAACATGATATGCATCCTGGTCGGCATAGATAATCACATTCTTTTGAGACAAGGTCTCCACAAGTTCTGGCAAATCTTTTAAACGATCAGCATGAATAATCAAAGTATCCAGCGCATTGCAAACACTTACTCTTCTGGTTTTAGCATTGTTAATAATTTTTTTACCTTTTCCCAAATCTCCACTTTTATCAAAATAGGTATGCACGATACCTGCCCCTGTTTCAATGACAGGTATTTTGGCATTGTCTCTGACAAAATTTATTAAATTCTGGCTCCCTCTTGGAATGCATAAATCAACAAGACCTGTGGCATTTAATAATTGAGTCATCAATGCTCTTTCTGGTGGTAATAAACAAACAATATCTGTGTTTATATTAAAATTCTTTAATGTATTTTTAATTAATAAAAGCAGATAACTGTTAGTAAAATGTGCTTCTTTTCCACCTTTTAAAATACAAACGTTTCCAGATTTAAAGCATAGGCTGAATATATCAATAGTTACATTAGGTCTTGACTCATAAATGACTGCGATGACACCTAAAGGTACTGTGATTTTCTTAATACTCAAACCATTTGGCATTGATTTTTCAAAGAGATTAACTCCTAATGGGTTAGGTAAATTGGCTACTTTTCTCACATCATTCACCAATGACAAAATTCTCTCTTTATTTAACAATAAACGATCATATCTGGGATCTTGCTCAAGCATTAAACTTAAATCTTTTTGATTTTCTTGTATTATGTTTTCAATGTGCTTCTCTAAATTAGCCGCTAATGTTTTCAAAATTATTGTTCGGGTATCACTTTGTATTAAGTTAAGATCAGTAGTTGCTTTTTTAGCGGCCCTTAATTGGTTAGCAATATTAGTATTCATTTTGATACCTATAGAATATGCAATTGATCGTAATGTATAAATGCAGGCTTATTTTGAAGTCTAAGATAGTCCTTTAATCTTAAGAAATCATACCTGGCGATTCCAACTCCTATCTTTTCATTGTTGGAATTAAGGATATCAATTAAATCCCCTTTTTTGCATTCTCCACGAAAATCTTCTATCCCTATTGGTAAAATGCTCATTACACGATTACCATTTCGTAATAAGGTAATTAAATTATCATTAATTACTATAGATGGTAAGGAAGTTCTATGACTAAAAGCAATCCATCTCTTTATACTGGATTTTCTTTTACTAGCAAGAATTATGGTTCCAACTGCTTCCCTATTTAGAATTTTTGGAACAATGGATTCTACATTTACATTTGCGATCACTGTATTGATACCTAAACCAGCCATTTTTCTGGCAGTATCCAGTTTGGATACCATACCACCTCGGCCTAATTTTGATTTTACAGCAGAGACATTGGGCCAACCTGAATTGGGGTCAATTGTATTAATGAGTTTTGATTCAGGATCATTGGGATGAGATGTAAACACACCATCGACATTGGTTAAGAGTATTAGATAATCAGCATTAATTTGAGCTGCAATAAGTCCTGCTAATTCATCATTATCGGTAAACATTAATTCTTCAATGGCTACCGAATCATTTTCATTAACAATAGGGATAATATTTTGATGCTTTAGCAATTCTGTTAATAAACGGGCAATATTTAAATAATGCTGTCTAGTATGGAAGTCTTGTTTGGTAAGTAATAACTGAGATACTAAAATGTTTTCATTTTTAAACAAGCTAGAATAGAGATTCATCAGTTCGGGTTGGCCTATTGAAGCCAAGAGTTGCTTCTCTCCCACTGTATCGCCATATGTTTTTCCCAGAGAGTTCTTAGCTATTTTTCGACCAGAGCCCACAGCCCCAGAGCTTACTAAAATGACCTGATGCCCCAGGTTCTTTAAATAAATAATTTGATTTACAAGATTATTGAGTACGGAATAGATTGGACTTCCGTCGACCGATAAAATACTTTGTGTTCCGACTTTTATAATAATTTTCATTTCATATTTCTAAACAAGCTTTTCTTAATATCAAGAATATCAGTATGCTTTAAATTTGTCTTTCCAATAATCATAAAGATCCCATAATACTTATTCTGGGCAAAAACCATTTTTTTTATCGCTATGGGTATATACTATTTTAGTTACCTTCAAACATGACCACACCAGATTCAAACTAAGGTTTATTAAGGGCATTACAAGATCTGCAACAAGTTCTAATTGATAATTCATTTATAACTTTTCCTTAAAATATTAAATTATGGCATTAAACAGAAGTTTGAAAATCATGGTTTATTGTGTCTATAGCAATTAAATTTATTTAGAGACGATTGGTCTGCCTAAGATGCTAAATCAATTAATAATTGAAGGTATCAAATCAAGTTGAATGGATCGGTAAAACAATACCGATCCAACAGTGTTATTGATATTTTTAGGAATCTAAAATATTTCTAAGCCAGGCTTTTGCCTCAGGGCTAACCTGATCGTCATTTAAAGCGATTTCATATATGACATTTTTTCGTGACGATTCCTCACCATACATATCAACCAGCATTTCATTCCAAAGATCTAATACGCTTGCTGAAGGAGCTTTTCCTACTTGATCAAGAATCCCATAGATTCGGTCTCTCCAGTAAGCATCCATCGCTTTATCCATCCAGGATACGATTTGTGGTGTTAATCCAACCTCATCAAGACCTTTTCCTTCCCCAAAACCCTGTTCAAATTTTTTGGTTCTTAAATGGGCATATTTTTTACCGTAGACCCCATTAACCCAATCCATAATCTTTTTTCCTAAATAAATTCCTATTTTTGAATCTGGATCTTGCTTTAGATTATTTTTTACCTCATCAACCAGCTGGGACCAATTGTTTTCCATAGCTGCTTTTTGCTCAGGCGTGGCATTGGCTTTCATTTCTTTTTCAAACTCAGCGTACTGCTTTAATTCATCCGGCGTGAATATTTCCTTTACCCAGCCATGCTCAAGATGTTCTGTCATTTTATATACCTCTATAAGTTGAATAATGGTTTCCCATGGGATAGATTGATTTTTGTCAACAGAGTCAATGATGCGCCTCAAAGTTTTAGCTCCATCAAGTAAAGTGGATGCTTTTTGTTCTAACACCCGAGCTTGGCTGTTAAAATGATTGAGCGCATTACCTTCTTCAGCGAGTAAGGTTTTGATTTGTGACAACTCAAAACCGAAAAACTTCAAAGCAATAATCTGTTGTAATTTCAATAAATCCTTCTCAGAGTAAACACGGTACCCATTGGCAAGTCGTAATGAAGGCTTTAGCAATCCTATACGGTCATAGTGATGTAACGTTTGCACTGATACACTAGTTAATTGGCTTAAATCTTTTACGAACCATTGTGTCATTGTGTTTCCCCCTTCAAGACAAAGGTAATGCCTATAGCAACAATAGGGTCAAGCAGTTTTTAAAATTTCTTGAATCATTATTTTTCTAACCTACCAAGAGATTAATTATTAAGCAAAAAACTCACAAAAGCTCCTGGTTTGGAACAACATGATAAGCTGGTATGCATAAATCAGTATTATTTCTGCTAACACGCACAATGCTCTCAATCCAATATATATAGGGCTGATAAGACGCAGCCCTTCTCTCAGCTTAATCAAGGTTCTTGTTTGCATAAAACAGCATCCCTTCAATAATGAATTCGAGTAGATCAGGATGCTGCCGCTCATAAAGCTTTCTAAACTCAGGAGTCAAATATCTTTGGCTTAACCCAATATACCCTTCCTTGTTTGGGTTCCAACCTACCCAAGCATGGTGCCTATGGATAATGGCTTGTACTTCTGGAGAAGCAGGCTTAAGTTGATTATTAATAGCCAAAATCAGTGCCTGATTGATATCTTTACCCTCCCGAATAAATCGGTCTTTATCAGCCTGAGTCCATTGACTTGTTTTTTTCTTGTAGTTATTCATCCAATCCTGGCTAACCACGCCTTCTTTAACTAATTCCTTTTCGTATTGTTTTTGCCGCAGTGAATCAAAGCCATAATATAATTCTTCATTAGACATCTTATGCTTACCTTTTAAATGTTGAATGGTTTTATCAATCGTTACAATCAATTGATTTTTTCGATTGATATCGCTTTCCAAAACCTGTTTATGCGCTCTCAATGCTTTGATGTGGTCAAAATCATTTTGCATAAGCAGTTTTTGAATATCATTCAAGGGGAATCCCAGCTCTCTGAAGAATAAAATTTGCTGTAATTTTAAGCACTGCTTTTCTTCATAATAACGATAGCCATTAGCACCTTGATAGGCTGGTTTTAATAAGCCTATTTCATCATACCAATGTAAAGTGCGCACACTTACATTCGATATTTTTGCTAATTGTTTTACCGTATAAGCCATTAAACTGTCCTCTCAAATGATTCCATTTAAAGATAAGTGCTCACGTAACGTAAGGGTCAAGCATTTCATCTTAATTTTTTTGTAAACCATAAAATGAGATCATCATCTAAAGGATAGATCTGCCCTGGAACAGTTGGCTTATAACTATAAGTGACACCTAAACCATCAGGGATATAACCTCGATTGACATAAAGCCGTTGAGCTTGCCCATATCCTCCATCATGGCCGCCATATAAACCAACGCCAATCCCCACAACATCACTTTCGCCTGCTGCTTTTTCTTCAGCGGCTTGCAGTAAAGCAGTCCCCACTCCCTGTTTACGAAAAGAGGGCAATACATTTAAATCCATAATTTCTGGAATTTTTTGATGTGCGAACGGCTGATATTGCGATATCCATTTTAGAGTAACGTAACCAGCAATTTGGTCTTGAGAATAAGCCAACCATACTATCCGAAGAGACTTTCGCTGTTCCTGGTAATAGGCTTCAAACAATGAAGCGGGTTTTTCCCAATTTGCTTTCTGAAATGCATCAACCAGAATGGGGATGTCGGATAGCTCCAGTGTTTTAATGACAATTTCTATTTGAATCATAATATTTTTCCTACTGCAGTATCCCGTGGATCACCTTCATAGCCATCGGGATCATCAAAAGGCATATCGATATAACCATTATTTCGATAAAATTTCAGAGCATCTGGTGACGACTCGACATGCAAACTTTGATAGCCCTGACTTTTGAGCCATTTTTCACATAATGCCAAAAAACGGGTACCGTATTGATGGTTTCTTTTAAGCTCATCGATAACGATAATCCTTAGTGCTGCTCTGTTATGAGACCATAATTGCAGATGAGCATAACCTGTGATTTCGCTTCCTTGAAATAAAACAAAATGAACATGCGCATTATGCTCAAAAGTCCAGGTATAAGGATCAGAAAGCCCTGCTTTGTCAAAAAAATAAAATTGTCTGAAATGACGCACCTTATCCCATTCACGTGTTGTTAGTGCCTTAACCATTCTTAATCCATTAAACCCGGCTTTTTTATCAATTGTTGCAATAAAATCTTCTTTACCCAGGCAATAGGCGGTAATGTCATCCGAATATCGGCGCGCCAACTCTTGTTTTAAACGTGCATAAGCTTCTCTATCTTTCGGGTGCATTCTCATCCAATCCCTAAACTTTAAGTGGCGCTCGATTTCGGGGTTTCCAAGCTCAAAAACATGAGCATGATGCGTTAGTCGATTATCTCCCTTTTGGAAATAACGGCGAAAGGGAATACCGTATTCTCCTTTTGCTTCATAGCCAAGTGCTCGTATGGCAGCATTAGCTCCATCTACTTTGCTAATATCTAATACAACTGGAATCATATCGATGACTGGTTTTGCAACCAAATCAGGTACTGAAGTGGAACCAATATGATGAATTTCAATGCAGTTACTGCCTAACGCTTTTTTAATCCGCTCTGCTTCCTGTTCAAATTGCACAGGCCAATTCGAATCATAAGAAACCACTTTAATGAGACACTGCTCTTGCTTGACTGACATTACTTATTCTCCTTTTTCATTCTGTTGATCTGGCAAAAAACCACCAACTTGAGCATCCCACAAGGTTTTGTACAAACCGCCACGATTCAATAGTTCAGTGTGCGTACCGTCTTCGATAATATGGCCTTTATCGAAGACTAAAATTCGGTCCATATGCAGGAGGGTAGACAAGCGATGAGCAACTACCAGGGTTGTTTTTCCCTGCATTAAATCCCAGAGACTCTCTTGAATATTGGATTCGGTAATGGAATCAAGCTGAGATGTGGCTTCATCCAGCATTAAAATCGGAGCATTTTTTAAGATGGCTCGGGCAATCGCAATGCGCTGGCGCTGACCACCTGATAGTTTAACCCCACGCTCCCCTACCAGGGTTTTATAGCCTTCTGGCAAAAGACTTATGAATTCATGTGAATGAGCTTTCCTGGAGGCTAATATCACTTCCTCATCCGTTGCATCCGTTCTGCCATAGCGTATGTTGTCCATTAAGCTTCGATGAAAAAGAGTTGGGTCTTGAGGAATCATAGCAATAGCTTGCCTTAAACTTTCTTGCGTGACTTCGGCAAGGTTTTGACCATCAATGAGAATCTGTCCATCCACAACCTCATAAAGTCGTAAAATCAGATTCACAAAAGTCGATTTACCACTGCCTGAATAGCCTACTAAACCCACTTTTTGACCTGGTTCAATCGTTACAGACTTATTTTGGAACAGAGAATAACCGCCTTGGTAATGAAATTTTACCTTTGAAAATTCAATTCGTCCTTGGGTAACTACTAATTGAGATGCGTTACTTTTATCTTTAATGTCATGAGGGATCACCAATGCATTCAAACTTTGCCTTGCTTTGCCTAAGGCTTGGTTAAATTGATCCACTTGGTACATGGTGTACCACATCATATGACCCAATTCCATGGACAGTCCGAGAATCAAGGCAAAATCACCAATGCTCACAAGACCTTTACCATACAAATAGATTAAAGTAATCGATGCCAAACCCATCATGACTGCAATCATTCCTCCTTGTGCACAACATAACAAAACAATAAAAAGCTCTTTTCTTTGAAAAGCCTGTTGTACCAAGCGAAAGAAAGTGTTCATACGTTTCACTTCGTAGATTTTTCGTGAAAAGATACGAATGTTGGATTGATTCGCCAGGCTATCTACCAACTGCCCGGAAAGCTGTGATTCAGAACTTGCGTGATCATCAGACAACTGGACTAATCGCGCTGACATCCAAATACTAAATGAGGCAAAGGCGACGAACCAGAGAAACAAAATATAAAAGAACAAGACATTAACAAAATAGGCTGTAATAAATGAAACCACTAATAATGAAGCGCCACGAAGAAAATCTACAGACACACGATGCAAAATAATCTCAAGATTATCAGCAAGGGTCGTGATTTGATCGGCAATTCGCCCGGATAGATTATCCTGAAAAAATTGCGTGCTTCCTCCTAACACATACTCAAATGTTTGGCTAATGATTTGGTTTTTAATGATCGCTTGATATTTATAGTTCAAGTACCCAAGTGTTCGCCAGGTTATATTGTCAAAAACAATAAAGTTCAATACCAATAATCCAGCAATCCAATACAAAGAAGATAGGTCCTGACTTGTTTTTTCAGCCAAAGTGTTAATGAAAGACTTAATCAATAAGCTATTGAATGGTCCCCAAAACCCGGCCAATAGAGCAAACAGGATAAATAATATCACTATGCCTCGATATGGTTTTAAAAAATGCCACATAAAAGAGCCCAAGTGATTGGGCAAACGATTAGTCATGATGCACTACCTCTAATTGTTTCTCATTGAAATGATGTATCTTCCCTTGATGAATCTGATACCTGGTTTCAATGTGAATGGATTCTAAAAAGTCATAGTCATGAGAAATAACCAGCATTGCACCTTGGAATTCACGCAGCACCTGAATGATATGAGTGCGTGTTTCCAAATCTACATTGTTCGTGATCTCATCTAAAATAAGTAGTTTAGGTGGATTTGCAGCAATCAATGCCATCGATAACCTTGCCTTTTCACCACCAGAAAGATTTTTGACCTTAATTTCTACTTCTTCATTTTTGCGAAATAAAAAATCATTTAAATGAGCACGAATTTCTGTATGAAATGCATGGGGCATACTGGAGCGCATTAAATCCAGGACTGTTTCATTGAAGTTCAAATGTTGATAATGTTGATCGATATAGCCTATTGTATTGCAATCAGGCACAGCCCATTCCCCTGTTCTCTTAATTTGACTTTCCCCCAAAATCGCTTTGACAAAGGTCGACTTACCTGATGCATTCTTGCCATATAATGCCGCTCGTTCGCAACCGCTAAGGTGAAAATGAATATTTTCAAGAATCACAACAGCCTCATAGGCAACAGAAGCGTCTTGAATCCTGATTAAGGGTTTATGGTGCCCAAGTCCCTTTAACCTAAATTTGGGCTTAATTACCTCCGGATAGTTTAGAGAAGAAAGCTCCTCGAGTAATTGTTGTTTTTTATAGTTAATGTGACTTAATCGTTTATTGCCTGTTGTAATTGCTGAACCGAGCTTTGTATGAGATCGAATCGTTGGCCATTTGCGTTGGGTTATCTTCTTTTCACCCTGAACACGCGCACGTTTATTACGCTCCTGCTCTTTCATCAAAGCAAGATGTGATTCTTTTTTCTGTCGTACAATCCTTGATAACTCCTGTTCAATCGATGCTTTCTTGTCTTCAAGAATTTGTTGATAATCAAAATAAGTTCCTCTGAATACAGTCACTTGACCTAAATCAATATGCCATAGAGTATCTGTGACTGTATTGATGAGTTCTATATCATGAGAGGCTATAATCAATGTCCCAGGATAATGCTCAAGCATGCGCATTAAAGAACAACGATTACGTCTGTCCAGATGATTTGTGGGCTCATCTAACAACAATACATTAGGCTCATACGACAGTATTTTGCTTAATACTCGGTTTAATCGCTGACCGCCACTTAAATCAGGACAATTTTCAAGCACTTGAGGTAAATGACCAAAGCGAACATCATGGGGTATTTTAATTTCGCCCGCAGGGGCTAAAAAAAGACCACAAAGCATCTTGAGTAGCGTTGATTTTCCTGAGCCATTACGGCCAATCAGTGCAATGCGATCAGCGAAATGGATTTCACCACTAAAGTCTTGAAAACAGGTTTTATGCGGATAGATAAGACTGAGGTCTTTAAATTGAATCGGTTTATGGTTCATGATTTACTCTTAAGCATGTCTGCCAGGACAGTAAAAAACTAAAAGTCACAAAGGACTTTGTTTACTTTGCCCTATAGTTGGGCGCACTTAAGATGTAATTTTCATGACGGCCTAAACCTACCTTTTAACTGGTAAAAAATTACAGGGAATATAAATTAAAATAGTTGAAGATGTCAATATTATATTCAAAATTATTTTTTCCTGGCTTATCTTTTCCTTTTATACTCTATATATAAATGACTTTATCAACCGGGAAATATCACTTGGAAGTGCTTCTATTATAAACCATAATAACTAGTGTCAGGATAGAAAAAATCTGAATTGTTTTCAAAAAACAAGAAGGACTTATGGATAAGAACCTAAAATTAATGTTTCTACTGGTTTATGTAATTAGCCTTGTATTACTTTCAGCATGTTGTTTTGGGGCACCCAATTCAATAGAAAAACAACTTAAAATAATTATTGCAAATAAGGCATATACGCTGTCAGATCTTAAAAAACAGTTTAAAACCATACGTGTTAGCATCCCCTTTAATCCTGCTTATAATAATGTGAAAAAAGTATATTATGCTTTTGATATGAATCAGATTTTAACAAAATTGTTGGCAGTAGATTTACAAAAGAACAATGTAGACCAGGTATTATTAGCTCAAACAGCAGATAACTATATGTCTCAAACCCCCCTGTTGTATTTTACGACAAAAGGTCAAGCCTATCTTGCTTATCAAGAAGCGCCCGAAACAATTTCTGACAAGGACATCACCAAAGATGGTCGCTGGAGTTATATTAATCAACACGGTAAAAAAGATAATCCCGGCCCTTTCTATATTGTATGGGATAATACAAGCACCTACCCTGCCGGTTGGCCATACCAGGTTATTTCGATTCAAATAGTGAATAAAAAAGACCTTGCTTTTTCTCGTTTCTTAAATCCTTTGCATGAATCAGAGTCTATAAAAAATGGTCATCATATTTTTAATAATATGTGCTCCACTTGCCACTCTATATTTTACAAGGGTGCTCAAGGACGCGCACCAGACTTAGGCAAAGTGACGAGCTACTTAACACCTTCTGATATCAGTAAGCTTGTAAAGCATGGACGAGGATACATGCCACCGATAGGCAAAAACCTCTCTACGGAAGAAATTAATGATCTCATTAAATTTTTAATCTGGGTTAACAGACAATCATCCAAACTAAAATGCGAAATTAATGACTAAGGATATAATTTAGGACTTTGTAGCTACCGATGACAAGCAGCAGCAACTCCTGGAATGTGTGTGACTATAGTTGGCAGATTTGGGTAATCGGAACAGAATAATCCTGCTCCGACAATGTCTTAGATTATTTCTCCAACTCATTAATGAGGTTAAACAATTGAATCAGAGCATCATTTTTCGCTCTAAAACTGGCAAAAGTGTTATTCTCTTTACTATCTGCAATATGCTTTGCAAAGGTAATTACACGCTCATCCTTCTCAATCCAACCTACGAACCATCCATGTTGCAAAGGCAATTTTTGGCTTTTATCTTTTGTTAACTGCCGACCAGTTCCTGTTTTTCCATAAAGCTTCCACCCACCAGGCAACTCCTGGATGTACATGATATTTTTAGTCATGATATAAGCTTTTTGACTCACCGGTAGTTTCTTGTAGATTATTTTTTGTAGAAATTGAATTTGCTCTGTGGGTGAGATAGAAAGTGAGCTGGAAAGCCAGGCATGGGTTAAGCCGTTATTTTGACCTCTGTCTCCCGAAACATCCTGATTACCGTAGTGAAATGCGTCGACATACCCTTTAAACCGTTTCATGCCCAATTGTCGAGTTAATGCCTGTGAATACCAAACACAGGAATCTCTGATCCAGGTATGCGGGTTTTGAGGGTACTTCCATACATTCAGATAAAGTTCATATTCTTTTTTGTATGGCCATTCAGGATGCAACTCATCCTTTAATATTCCAGAATCAAAGCCCATGAGGCTAAGGGCAATTTTAAAAGTTGATGCTGGCGAATAGCGTTGATCGCAATCATTGCCCTCACGTTTTAAAACAGTTTGATTTTCTTTTGCTAAAAAACAGGTGCCTTGAGCCCAAGTAGAGACGCAAAATAATAATCCTGTACACAAAAATATAATTATTTTCTTCATAACAACCTCAACATTTTTGAATATATGGATATGCAAACCCATAAGCTAGTTATCGATTTGCACTGCTCAGAGCATCCATTGCGACATTTCGGAATACCGGTGCGGCCAATTCTCCTCCCGAAACTAATGTCTTTCCATTTTTACTGAAATAACCCTCTTCAATCACGACTAATAAAACATAACGCGGATTATCAGCTGGCACATACCCGGCAAACAAAGCAAGATATTTATCATTATTTTCAATTACAGTTCCTGTCTTACCAGCTACAGAAACACCAGGAATAACTGCGAGTTTTCCAGTGCCATTTGTAACAGCATTTTCAAGCATATGATTTATTGAGTTAGTGCTTGTTTCTGAAATAATGGCACTATTTCCCCTGTCAAATGAATGTCCTTTGTTAGCAAGAATGGCATAAGATTTTATTAGCGATTCGATTGTGACAGGGATATTCTCTCCAAGTGCAGCCATTGCCAGTTGTAAATCGTCACTTTGATCCGCTTGCCACCAACTGTTCATGTCAAAACCAAATTCAGTGAGCTTTTTACGGATTACCGGCACTCCAGCCTCTTGAGAAACTCTGATAAGGCATACATTGATAGATTTTGCGATGGCATCTGCTAAGGAAGCTGATTCAACATTGGAATTATAATTTGTAAATGTTTTGCCTGCTATGTAATAAGGTGAATGACAATCATAATTTTTTGTTTCAGAGCTATTCCCAGAGTTGATTGCAGCTGCTGCAATAAAAGGTTTTATAGTAGATCCGGGTGAAAAAATACGTGATTTCCAGCTCTCTAGCCCCTTATTTTTACTTGATTCAGCAAATGCAATGATATTGCCTGTTTGGGGATCAGCTATTGCAATTACTCCAGATTTTGCATGATATTGTTTGACGGCTGTCGTAATTTGTTTCTCCACAATCTGCTGCATTCTGGGATCTAAATGAGAAATATCAACTTCTTTTGCCCTGGAACTCGTCAAAGATCCTGCTGTTGAATAGGCAACGCAGATTGGAGACAGGATAGAAAATCCTGCAAAGACTATCCCTAATAGCAAAGGTCTGGATGCATTGGGTGAATAAGCAGTTAGCATTGAAATTCTCCTTATTATAAATTTGCAGTCTTCGTTTTCTTTGTTCAAAGCCATACCCACCGTGCATGCAATTTCCCGGTTAGATGCCAGAGAGCATTGGGATACTGCCTCTGCCACTTGCAATAGACAGTGACCATAGTCATGTGCCGAAATTTTTTGATGTCCAACCAATACTTCATCACATGACAATTCCTGTAAATCTGCTAAAACACGAAACCATTGAGTTACACCCGGGTTTCCAAAGAAGATAATGCGTATGATTTCGATAAAATAGGCCCATGAACAATCTCCATTACGATGGTGTTGCCCTTCATGAGCAATAGCAATCCTCACATTCATGGCAGAAGAAAATATGGATACTGGCAATACGATGTAGGCTTTATTAAATAGCAATATTGAGAAAGGAACATGGCAGTGGTGAGAAACCTTAATAACTAATTTTCCGGAAGTTCGATATGGGATTGCTTCAGTCAACATCAATTTCAAGCGACCTAAACCTGATAACAAGTGATAACTACGAAACAAGACGATTAAAAAAAACATCACGCTTAAGAGTTGACAGTAGTTCACATTCATTGATGTAAAGGCAGAAGACGATCCATGATTAAATTTTGAAGATTCTGTCTTAAATATGGATTGCTTTGCATACTGTTGCAAAGCATCAAATGATACATAGTTTTGTCGTTCAGGCTTTTGATCAGAGTCTACACAATGAACTATTATTGGTGAAATAATGCAACTGGCCAATAAAAAACGGAGTAATTTCAATTTAAATGATGGTTTATTTGCTAGCCAGGCACGCCCTATAAATAGTGAACTGAGAAGAAGCAGGCAATGAATAGTCAATACGATTTCTATTAATAACATTACATCACCTCTGGCTGTTTTTCACCAGCGTTTAATTGTTTAAGTGCTTCTTCAATGGCTTGAATGTCATCATGCTGTAACTTTCTGGCTAACAAAAGTCTTTGGACAAGTGCTCGGGGCTCCCCATCAAAAACATTGGCAACCATATGATCAATACAAGTGCTTTCATAATCTGACTTTGTAACTATAGGTGTAAAAACATGAGCATAGGAATTTTTTTGACACTCAAGAAATCCCTTTTGTTCCAGCACTTTTAGTACTGTTGCCACGGTTGTATAAGCCAAAGGCCTTTCCTTAGGCAGATGTGAAACAACCTCCTTAATAGTTACCTTATCAAGGCTCCAGATAATATTCATTAATTCAAGCTCTACTTCTGTAAGAAGTCGATCATGAGTTATCGATTTTTTTTTTGCCGACATGTTTCTCTCCAATAACCACATACGCTACTACTATTTTTATAGTAGTATCCTACTATAAAAATAGTAGAGTTAAAATAGTCATGGGGAAAATACTTCTCTACACGTGAGAACAGTTTACTCAAGGCGCAATCGTGTTGATATCTAATATCAACACGATCGGCTTACAGACAATATTTGCTAATTCAGGAGGTTAGTTTATTTTAAGTTTTTGCGATAATCCATTGGTAGAATCACGCTCTGATACCTTGGGGCTAGAACTAAAGAAGCTATAAAGCCCATAACCTAAACCCACAATACTGGATACAACAGTAGTAGCTAATGCCTCTTCAGCCAGACTGTTTCCGGGATCATATTGGCCAGATAATATGGCTATCCCCATTAAAGTTATTAGCGCAGAAGAGGTACCAACTACAGAAGCACCTACCTTTAAAAGGAAGTTGCAATTGGGAATATCTGTATTCTCGTTTTTCAAATTAGTATCAATTTGGCTAAGGCTGTTTATTTCGGAAAGGCTTTCAATTAATGCAATAAAAGGATCTTCATCCAAATGACCTTTGGGGCAAGTAGCTCGAACCAATAAGGAAGAAACAGGTTTATCGGAGTGTGCAAGGATTTCACTTCTATCTCTTTTATATTGAGCATAACTTCTTTCATATTCTTCTAACTCTTTTTCCGTTTCCTCTGTTTTTAAAAGAAAATAATGCCCTTGAAGAGCATCAATAGCCACTTCAAAATCAGGTAAATTGACCTTTGGGTTGACATACTCGGCTACAATTGAGGAAGTAGAACGATCATATATTGTAAGTGGCTGATTGATGACCTTCATCATGGTCATAATTTCAATATAAGATAATTTAACCTGAGGTTTCGCCAAATGTTGACAATATAATGTATACCCTTCTGCGTCCCAATAATTTTTAATTGCCTCTTCATCTGAGGACGAGCCAACAAAATATTTTTCAAAAGGTGAATCCTTATTTATTAAAGTACTTTCAGAGCGATTATAAAAATACTCTAAAAAAGCCTCGTTCGCTTCATATAACGCACCAAATTCCGTTGATTTTAATTCTTCCTTCGACATAAATGAGCGATACTCTTTATAATTTTTAAAAGCACTGAATACCCCTTTCTCACCTTCCAGCATTTCCGCTTTAACTGCTGAATTATTAACAAGTTGAGTTGGGAACCATTCCCTAAGCAGAAATCCTAAAATCAAGCTCTTTTCAAAGAGATAACCAGAGGGTTCAGAAACATCATTTTCCTTATCTAATATAGAAAATAAATTCAATGATTCCGGGTTATGAAAAAATTCAAATAATTGTTCTGCCTTACTATTTCTATTAATGATTGATTTGAAGTGAAATAAATCATCAGGAAGTGGTAAATTATTCGTTAACAGGTAAAGTGCGAAATTATGGAAAAAGCAGTTATCAAAAGCCCCCGAAACATCAACTGCATTTTCTACTCTTTCTTGAAGTGATATTACTTTTTTATCCTTTTTTGTGTGCATAATTTATTCTATCTCTTTGTTATTTGAAACAATTACATTGATTTTTGATTATAAAGAATCATTATTAAGCAAATATTAAGAGATAAAATATAATAATAGATTAAATTGGATACATCTTATCATCTGGAATAGACTTTTTTATACCCGATAATGATCAATAAAAGTGCCAGGATAAATGGTGTCACAAATAACATCATCAAAGGCCATAAATTAGAACCCGCATATAACGCATAAAGCGTATACAACAGCAAAGGTACGCTAAATAATAAAGGGAAACACGCCAATTTTTTCCATCTCCCCGTCCAATTAAAAATAACAATAATTTGCAAAAACCAATACAAAAGAATTAGTAAAAAAAGGAGTTGAATAAACAGGGCATTACCAGAGGAGACAGGAGTTTGTGACTGAGTAAAAACACTGGATTGCTGTTGTTGATTCAGTCTTTGAACCCAGGGGGCTGCTGCTTGATTGTTTCTGCCATTCTCATTTTGCCAGACTGCAGACACAGGAATTGATTTGGTTTGCAAAGTCCTCCAATTGGCATCATAGATTGTGACAGTAATGGAATCAATTTCTGTGGTATTATCGTAAGCTACCCAGGCAATAGCCTCACCTTCTCCGGCTGGGTACGCTTGTGATGGGTTAAATCTGGCGCTATCCATTATTTTTTGCCGCAGATTTTCCCCAATAGCCTGGAATCGCAAAGGTTGGTCACTCTTATATCGAATAAGCACATACAAAGCCTCATCCTGGTTTAATGTAACAGGAGATTTAGGACTGGTTTCGATAAGCTCCACACTCAATGCCATGGATGGAGTTGAATAAATAGCCAGGATCACTAGCCAAAAAAAAGGGTTCATCCTTTGAACCAGATTCATGAATGTGTCCTTCAATTAAATAAACATTTCTCTTTATTATGGCATAACATCAAACATAGTGATTAATTCATCAATTCAATTAAAAATAATTACTCCACATTGACTAAAGTGCTATTCAAGTGCAAACAAAGCTTAATATTGAACCAATTCACGTAATACCACTGTCGCGTAAGCACCAGCCGGCAAGACAAACGAAAGCTCAACTGTACCTTGGTTTATCCTATATTCAATCTGCTCTGCATAAAGGATATTTGCACGCCAGGCTTCTTCCAAACCATTTTTTTCTAACCCATCAAGCCAGGCAGACCACTCTTCATAAACGTCGTTTATTATTTGCAAAGCTGTCCCTTTTACAAGATTCTTACTCCTGCCAGGCAGAGGGCTTGCTGGAGAAACATCTTTGTCACCGATTCGTTGCAATAATTGCTCATCCATGCTTTTATCATTAACAAATATACTGTTTGATCCAACAAGCTGTATGACATCCCCCAATAAGGGCAAATTCCATGATGATTCCTTTACACGGCGAGACAGGATCAAATTATATAGCCATGATCGGGCTGCGGAAAAATACATTCCTTTTAAAAATCTATCCTTTACTTTGCGCCCCTGTACTAGTATTTCCTCTGCTTTAATTAAATTTCCACCATCTCGACCAAAACGCTGCTCACCGAAATAATTTGGAACACCTTTGAATTTAATTTGTTCAATACGATGCACTAGATCACTCTCATCAGAGACATTTCTTAAAGTGATTATAAAATGATTGCCCGATAAAAAACCTGGTTTGAGTTTTTTGTTATGACGTGTGCACTCCAGTATTCTCCAACCTGGTGCTTCAAGTGTTTCTATGCCATCGATTATCTCCCCGGGTGCATGAACACTAAGCCATTGCGTTGTTAATGCCTGTTTGTCTTTTAATCCAGCGTAACTGATAAGTTTTATAGGTTTGTTAATTAGCCTGGCCAATGATTTGACAACTTCTTCCGTGGTTAATCCTCTTTTTTCAATTTTAAGAACTATGTGTTCTCCTTCACCGCTAAACTGTCCTTCAAACAATTCATTCACTTGAAAATCTTCCGGAAACAACTTAAAAGTAGCTGTAGAATTTGGAATACCATAGGCACGTGGCCAATCTAAAGAGTACATCAAGATCTCCTTCAATAAAAAGGGTTCTAAACTAAATCTACAAATTCACTATGATATCAAGAGATTCAGAACTTATTGGTTTAGCTGATACATTATTTATCTTAACATCGTTTGATATAGCGACTATAAAACATTATGATGCAAGATTACCAACAATGATTGGTTTCAATTATTGATTGACTATAATTTAAGTAAGTATTTTTTTGCTACTTCTAATCTTGGTCTAATTTATCCGGATAGAGTTCGATTTTTTATTTTCAGGCTATTAATATGATTGTAAACAGTTCATTTAGACCCCTGTGGTGGCTAAGAAACAAGCATGCGCAAACTTTATATCCTACTTTGGTAAAAAAGCGGCTAAAACCACCAATTGATTTTCATGAGCGTCTGGAGTTACCTGATGGTGATTTTATTGATCTGGCCTGGTCTGTTAATGACTTAAATAAAAATACACCCTTAGTCATATTACTCCATGGTTTGGGTGGAGGTATTAACTCTATTTATGTCAGTGGATTAATGCAAGCGTTTGCCAATGCTGGGTTTCGTTGTGTTTTAATGCATTTTCGCGGAGCCAGTGAAGAACCTAATCGGATTTTGCGTACCTATCATTCCGGCGACACGGCTGATTTTGCCTATTTTCTTGAAATTTTGGCAAATAGAGAGCCTGCGACAAAAAAAGCGGTCGTCGGCATATCTTTGGGGGGCAATGTTCTGCTGAAATGGTTGGGCGAGACAGCATCATCTTTATGGATAGATGCAGCTGTTGCTGTTTCAGTTCCATTTCAATTAAATTCAGTGGCTGACAGGATGAATCAGGGCTTTTCTCGCCTCTATCAAGCTTACTTATTAAGTCGACTACGTCGTATTTTTCTAAAAAAATTAAATCACTTAAATAATTCACCATTTTCAAAAAGTGACTTACTTTCCTTAAAAACCTTCTGGGATTTTGATGAGCGAATTACAGCACCGATTAACGGATTTAAAAATGCCCACGAATACTACCAAAAAGCAAGCTCAAGACAATACCTTAAGAATATCACCACACCAACTTTGATTATTCATGCACAAGATGATCCATTCATGACACCAGATGCCATCCCAGCATCGAAGGAACTATCTTCTCAAACCACTCTGGAATTAAGCGAATATGGAGGGCATGTAGGTTTTATTGCCGGTACAGGAAAAAACTCAAGCCAACCTGTGTATTGGCTTGAACAGCGAATTCCTGAGTTTTTGCTAGAGTATTTGTCTTAAAAATCAATTGGAATGTATTGGTTTTAGCTGTTTTTTGATACAACCAGTCCTACTGTTGCAGCGGCTGCTAAAGCCACAATACCTAATCCAATATTTTTAATTGAGAAAAAGTTATAACGATTCGCTTTTTCTATGTCTATGCTTTCCTTGGATTTATAAAAAACTGGATTATTGTAAATAACCATACCCGCTGGTGTTACCGATTTTCCCGTTATTGCTGTTGCTTCAATTTCTGAATAACCTTCTTCCATCAATTGGGCAATACTCTCATCCAATTTGTTTTTATAAGGCGTTGAAGCAGTGCCTATTTTAAGAAATTTTTCATCAATCTGCCCTTCGTTTTGATTATCATTCCATGTGACTCTTTTTTTCTTATCTGATTGAATGAGTTCTTTTACTTCTTTCTCATTTTGCATGCAAACCTCTCTATTGATAACCAAAATTTGAGCAATTTTAACAAGAAATACTTAAGAAAATATGAACTCAAATGATCATTTAAAAATAGCGGGTAATTCAAAACTCAGGTGAAATAGAGTTGATTAATGGAATTCTATATTGCACTATAACTTGTTGTTTATTAATAAATTTATTTTCAATTAGTATAACCAGGAATCATTGCACGAGATTAAAGCACTTTACCAAAATATTTTATTTACAGATTTACAATGTAACTCGTCGCAACCTTAGGGCATTAACGATGACTGACACGGAAGAAAGTGCCATAGCTCCCGCAGCAATCACTGGATTTAAAAGCAGGCCTGTTAGTGGGTAGAAAATACCTGCTGCTAGCGGAACACCCAGCATATTATAAATAAAAGCAAAGAAGAGATTTTGACGTATGTTATTCATTGTGCTTTCTGATAAATATCTGGCCTTGGCAATACCACTCAAATCTCCATGTAGCAAGGTAACACCAGCACTCTCAATAGCAACATCAGTCCCTGTACCCATAGCAATACCAACGTCTGCTTTTGCCAGTGCAGGAGCATCATTTACTCCATCGCCAGCCATCGCGACAATTAAACCATTTCCTTTTAATTCGCTGACAATACGACCCTTATCTTCAGGCATTATTTCTGCTATGACATTTTTTATGCCCAGAGTAGCTGCCACAGCTTCTGCGGTTTTCTTGCTATCACCAGTCAGCATGTAAATCTCAATACCCTTTTTCTGAAGTGCATGAATGGTTTCTGCGGTAGTAGATTTAATAGGATCTTCTACAACTAAAAACGCTACTGTTTTACCGTCGACTGCCATAAACATAACAGAAGAACCTTTTGCCCGAAATTTATCAGCTTTTTCAAAAAGAGAAGTATCGTCGCTTCCATACTCATGCATTAATTTTGCATTACCGATAGCTACATGATGGCTATTTACTCTACCTACTACCCCCCTCCCGGTTGGCGCTTCAAAATTTTGAACTGAGATAAAAGCTATTTGCATTTCTTGTGCTGCTTTCACAATCGCGCTAGCCAGGGGATGTTCACTGTGATATTCCAGAGAAGCAGCTAATAGCAATGCTTGTCTCTCATCCCAATCTTCGCTGGTTTCAATATGGGTAAGTTTCGGGTGCCCTTCCGTAAGTGTGCCCGTTTTATCTACGATGAGCGTATTTACCTTTTCCATTCGTTCAAGTGCTTCAGCGTTTTTGATTAATACTCCATTTTGCGCGCCTTTTCCCACACCTACCATGATAGACATTGGTGTTGCCAAACCCAACGCACATGGGCAAGCAATAATGAGAACTGATACAGCAGCAATTAAGCCATAACCAAGAGATGGCTGGGGACCTAATAGCCCCCATGTAATAAAAGACAGTACCGCTACCAAAATCACTGCGGGAACAAACCAGGCCGAGACAGTATCCGCCACACGCTGAATTGGAGCACGGCTTCGTTGAGCGTCACTCACCATTTGAACAATACGTGCCAGCATGGTATCTGCACCAACATGCAATGCTTTCATAATGAAGCTACCTGTTTGGTTAATTGTAGCGCCAATAACCTTGTCTCCAATTCCTTTAGCAACAGGCATAGGTTCACCCGTTACCATAGATTCATCTATAAAACTACGTCCTTCTTGTATTTCACCGTCCACAGGTATTTTTTCACCTGGCCGTACACGCAGCGAATCACCGACCTCTACTTGATTGAGTGCTATTTCCTCTTCACTACCGTCTTCCTTGATGCGATGCGCATTTTCTGGTGCTAATTTCAGTAAAGCACGAATGGCACTACCTGTTTGCTCTCGAGCCTTTAATTCAAGTACTTGCCCCAGCAGTACAAGTGTGGCTATCACAGCGGCTGCTTCAAAATACACAGAGACCACCCCTTCCTGACTTCGAAACGCAGCGGGGAATAATCCGGGGAAAAAAACCGCCACCACACTATAAATCCATGCGACACCAATACCCATCGCTATCAAAGTAAACATATTTAATCGGCGTGTTTTGAGTGACTGCCAACCACGCAGGAAAAAAGGCCAACCGCACCATAGCACCACGGGTGTTGCGAACAACAATTGAATCCAATTTGAAATACCTGTCGAAACAAAATGCTGGAATCCATGCCCAGCCATTTCCAAGATTACTACAGGCAAAGTCAATATCAACGCCACCCAAAATCGGTGCTTCATATCAAGGTATTCCGGATTTGTTGCTTCACCAATGGAAATTGCTTCTGGTTCTAATGCCATTCCACAAAGTGGACAAATCCCCGGGGTAGCCTGGCGAACTTCGGGATGCATGGGGCAAGTATAGAAAATTGTTCCATCTGAAATAATTTGCGGTTTATGTGCATTATCTTTCTTGTGGCAACAAAGGTGTTCATTATGAACATGGGAATGACCTTCATGGTGGTTGTGTGCCATTATTCACCTATCCGTAGTTTTATTCTGCCTGGAATTTATAACCATTTAAATTAGCTCATGATACCCTGTTATACTGGTTTATATCTACAAGGTCATAATAAATAATGCATTTCTTACCCTGTAAGAATCAGCTACTTTCAGTTATAATTCATCGTTGACAGAAGAAAAATTTAGCTTGGCAATAAAAAATTACGGAGATCATTGTATTGTGAAAAAAATTCTCATCACGCTAATTGGCTTTTTATTCATGAACACCTGTCATCATTTGCTCTATGCCGATAATTCCCATCATCACACGGTGAAAGATCTTTCAACGCCTTCCTCTAAATTGGAGAATACACCCACAATACAATTGGAAGTCCAGAAGATAATTGATAAAAAGGATAAGAAACTGGTATTTGTCAAACTCACTGATATAAAATCGAATAAACCAATTACTTTCAATGATCTTACTGAGATACATACAAAAAAATTTCATTTACTGATCATTGATAATCATCTTATTGACTATAGTCATGTTCATCCCGCAGAAACTGCTACTCCGGGGATTTATCAATTTGAATGGCAACCCAATTTCAAGAATGCCACCTATCGGGCATGGGCTGATCTGTTACCAACCAATACCAATAAACAGGAGTATGCCACTGCTGATCTAACATCTCCCCAGACAGTAACAAGAACAATGAATCCTATACATCATCGAACAGTATTAGAGAGTACAGTGAATGGATATCAATTCAAATTAACTTTCAATAAAATGCCTCTACTAGCAGGTAAACCTGCGATGGGTGAAATCGATGTGACTGATTCTAAAGGGCATCCAGTCCGTACACTAGAACCAATTATGGGGGCCTATGCACACATTGTCGGCTTTAATGAAGATTTTAAAACCGTTATCCATGTCCACCCCATGGGCAAAGAGCCTGCAAATAGCACTGAACGTGGAGGACCTCAATTACAGTTCCATATTGAGCCTAATAAAGCAGGTTTCATTAAAATGTTTGCCCAGGTGCAAATTGATGGGAAAGTACTCTACGCGCCATTTGCATTCACAGTAAAAAAGGCTTAACGACTAAATTAAGAGCCTGTCTTTTACAGACGCAAATATTATTGTAAGCTCCTGGCTTGTGTTGTGCAAAGCAAACCAGTTCTTTGTACCCGCTTATTCTGTTTTAGGGCAGTATAGTGAGCGGACCCTTCTGCGTTTCACACCAGGTTGACTTTTATCGTAGAGCTCCCAGTTCCATTGGGGTAATTCGCAATTTTTATAGATAAAAAGTTGATTCAAATGTTCAATGAATTGATTTTTATTGCTTATTTCGGGTGATATCTGAATTGTAAATTGGGTTAATGTCTGCTGGCAAATTAAATAATCTTCAAAACTTACACCACTGCTAATCATATGCTGTCGAATAACATCTGCAAAAATGGGAACTATTTCTTGCCCTCTTTTCCCATAACAAACATCACCTAAACGACCTTCAATATTCTTTAACTCAGTAAATACACCATTCGATCTTTCAGTCACCAAAACGTCATCAAGACGGTAACGAATAATTGGTTGAGTAGACCTGTACAAGTCAGTAATAATTGGCACGAATCGCTCTTCATCCAACCATTCCTTTTCAATAATAAGAAACTCTTCATTCATCAATAAGCGATTGGTCTTACGTTCACTAATAGCCAGAAAACCTTCTGTACATTGATAAATTTGTGATATGGTACAACCAAATGCTCTGGTTAAAATCTCTTCTTCATTTGGTTCGAGTACTTCGGCTACAGAAAATATTTTTTTTGGTGTAATTTTTAAAATATCTTGTTGACTAGCAAGCATTAAAAGCACACTGGCTGGAGCTGAAATAATAGTCGGTTGAATGGCATTTAATCTCTGGATATGAGTATCAAAATCAGCAAAAAGATCAAAAAAATGGAATTGTATTGTTCTGCTTTTATTTAAAGTGGTATACAACTGGTTATTTGCTCTTAGAAAAAAAGCAATTCGTTCTCGCGAACGCAAACCGTTTGGCATAGCCTTGGCAAGGATTATTCCGGCCCAGGCATCACGTTCCTGTTCACTTACTAAAAACAAGCCTCTGCTCCCTGAAGTCCCTGAAGATAAACCAACAGCAATATTATTTATCATTGGGGAAAAATCACGTGTATGCTCAGCACGTAAAGCAATTTCCAATGCCTCAGTTTTTTTGACATTTACTGTATTAACATCATCAAAGTGTTCCATCATGATTTTTTTATTAACAATTGGCCATTGTTCCAAAGGAGTTTTTAGATAATCTCTATAGAATGCGGATTGATGCAAACAATTTTTTATAAGTTTTTTAAATTGTTTTGCTTGATGAAGCTTTAATTTTGCCGGGGTAGTAATAGTTTTATTAAGATAAAGTGTATTGAAATAGTGAAATAGAATACGTGCTAACATAATGGGTTCCCAATTCTCGAGCGCAATTGTTGGCAGTGAGAAGGAATAATTTCAATAGTCTTGTTTCTCTGATGTAGTTCGTGCAATTTTTGAATTGTCTTTAAATAGGCACGCTTGTCATGATGAATCAAATAGGTCAAAGCGCTCGGATAAATGAGTTCTTTAAAAGTTTCCTGGTGCCAGCAACTGTCCGCAACCAGGAAAATGTCGCCAGGCGCTTTAAAATATAAGCCGATTTGTCCTTTAGCGTGTCCCGGTAAAGGAATAGCAATCAATGAGTTGTCACCCAATACATCAAAACCATCAGAAAAAGGTAAAAGATGCTCGTCAAGTTGGATTGTTTTTTGAAGTGGTAATAAACGCTCAAAGAAATCTTCAGGTATCAGTCCAGGTAAAAAACCTTTCAATAACGCTTTCAACCCCTTTGTATGCTGAATATCGTCTATCGCATCAGAATGACATATAAAATGAGCATTAGGAAAATCGCATAATCCTCCAATGTGATCAGCATGAAAATGCGAAATCACAATATAATTGATATCTTCGGGTTTTATATGAATTTCTAGCAACTGTTCTTTTAAGGATTTTACAAGTGTCATAGGAGTTAAATGACGATATATAGAGGCTGGAAATTTTTGGGTTAAGCAGGTAAAACGGTCAGAATATCCTGTGTCAAATAAAATATATCCGTGACTTGGGTGTTTTATAAGAGCACAGAAGGATGGATATTCACGCTGTCTGATTTTCCCATTTTTTAAAGTCATGCGTTCGCAATGTTTGCAATAGCCAGCTTCAAATAACTGATACTCTATATGCATGAACAATACCATTCAGCAAATTTCATTATACCCTCATCAATGCTATAAATTGGCTTATACTTTAAATCTTTTTTTGCCTCTTCAATATTTAATGTTTGTCCAAAAGCCAACACTCCGACACCATACTCTGTAATCTTTGGTTCTGTTTTCAGATAAAGCAACCGATGCAAAAACTCAAGAAACTTTGCGACAAATCTTGCGTGATTATAAGGAATGCTTCTGGTTTTTAATGGTTTATTAAGAGCAGAAAACATCCTTGAAATGATATCAATAAAAGTCCGAGGTTCATCATTAGTGATATTATATTTTTTCCCTGAATAGCATTTATCTGCCAAAGCAGCCAAAATCAGGCTTTCCACTACATTCTCTACAAAAGTAATATCAATCAAATGATTACCTGAACCAATGATTGGAAGCACCCCTTGGCGCTCTGCTTTCAATAAACGGGGGAAAATAGCGCGATCATATGGTCCAAAAATTCCTCTGGGACGTATGGTAATCACATCCAGATCATGCTGTAGTTGAGCTTTATCTACGATGGATTCAGCAATTAATTTGGTTTGCACATAATAATTGACCGGTTTTGCTGGTAAAAGTGCATTTTCTTTAATATTGTGCTTCTCGGTAAAATCAAAATAAATACTAGGAGTGGAGACATAAACAAGTCGAGCCTGACTGGGAGTTGCCTGAACGACATTGTGAGTCCCTATGACATTAGCCTGATAAAAATCTTTATATTTTCCCCAGGGGCTTGATAAAGCTGCGCAATGAAATATGAAATCCGCATTTTGACTTATCAAAGACAAAGACTCCAGATCCTTTAAATCGAGTGGAACAAATGTTGCTCCTATTTGGCTTATTATTTCACCCAACTGCAAATTGCGTCCTAATGCAATGACTGCATGGCCTTCCTTAATCAAGCGTCTTGTAAGATTTAAACCTAAACATCCTGTAGCGCCGGTTACAACTGAAATCATACTAATACTCCAGTATCATTCCAGCAGCTGACAATCCAGCGCCAGTACCTAATAAATAAACCAACTGCCCGCGTTCTAAATTATGATTATGGATCAAATGACACAATGCGGAAGGCAGAGAAGCAGCCATTTGATTGCCATGCGTCGTGTAAATATCAACAAATTTTTCACCAGGGATGCCAAGCTTTTTACGTATATGATGCATAGCAAGCAAGCTGGCTTGATGTGGGACAACCCAATCAACATCATTTAGAGTTATACTAGCTTTAGCAAATAACTCCTCTTGCATGGGTCCAATCATTTGGCTGGCCAGTTTGAATACACGCTTTCCATCCATTTTAAATAAACCGTATTTCTTATCGTACTCACTTGCAGGCGGCATGAATGTTCCTCCAGCCTGGACCTGGCAAAAGTCAGCACCAAAACTGTATGTTTTCATATGAGCAGCAAGAATTCGACTATAGTCATTGCTTCTTTCAACAACACAAGCAGCTGCCCCGTCACCAAAAATCGTACAGGTTTCCAAGTCGCTCCAATCCAGGCCAAATGAAGGGATATCACTTGATACAATAAGTATACGATTAAATCTGCCCCCTGAGAGCATATATGATGCCGCATCGAGTGCAGTGAGAAAACTAAGACAGGTACTGTTAATATCAAAACAGGCGATTCCTGAATTATCTAATCCCAATTGTTTTTGAACCAGAACCGCCGTACATGGTATAGGTTGCTCTCCGGCTCCACACGCCCCAATAATGGCATCAATTTCAGCTAAAGTAATTCCTGCTTGTTCCACAGCGTGTAATGCAGCTTGACTTGCCATATAGGAGGTTGTTTCACTGACTCTGGCAAAATGCCTGGAAACTAATCCGGACTTCTTCTGAACACTGCCTTCAGGAAGATTGAGTTTTTTATCCAGATCAGATGAAAACACTATGTTTGCGGGTAAATATTTTCCCATTCCGATGATTTTTGCTGACGACATAGAACTGACTTGTTAAAGGATGGAGCAATTATTGTACTATAAGGCCTATTATAGTCAAAGAGAACTTTTTAAAGGTTGGTTGGTAAATAATTGCCGTGCATTTGTATAAATGATAATCTATCTAATCTTATATGTTATCTAAAATATGCATGAAAATCCTGACTGTACTGGACAGCTATCCTCCCGACTTAAATGGTGGTGCTTATTTTACTCACCGTTTGGCAAAATTCTTACAAGCCAAAGGGCATGAAGTTCTTGTGATATGCCCCTCTCGAAGCCTGAAGCAAGGTTATACAAGCTATGAAGGAGTCAATCTCTATGGAGTACGATCATGGCCAGCCCTTGGTTACAAAAACTTTCGTGTTTGCTGGCCTTTCTTCATCAAGAAGGGTATTTTAAAAGCAATAACAGACTTTAATCCTGATGTCGTTCATTTGCAGGGAAAATTTTTCTTAGGTGGAATTTGCTATCGAGCCTGTCGTAAAAAGGGTATCCCGTTAATGGCTACTAATCATTTTATGCCAGAAAATTTTTTTCATTATACTCACCTTCCCAAGTATTTTGAAAAATGGTTTCATCGCACCACATGGAATATTGTGATTGACATGCTAAATCATGTAAAGATAGTCACTACTCCTACCCACACTGCAGCTAACTTACTTAAAGAAGTACACATACAAAAAGAAATTCATGTTGTTTCTTGTGGAGTGGATCTACAAAAATTTCAACCAAAACAAAATGCCAATCTCATTAGACAACGTTATAAAATCCCTGATAAGCCAATTCTATTGTATGCTGGTCGTTTGGATAAAGAAAAAAATTTATCAATAGCCATAAAAGCATTTTATAAAGCAAGACAATCCATTGATGCTCATTTTGTTTTAACCGGTCGTGGTGCGGAATTACAAAGATTAAAAAAACTGGTTCAGACACTGAATCTCACTGAGCATGTCACTTTTACAGGATATCTATCAGACGCGGAATATCCGCTGGTATATAGTTTAGCAAATTGTTTTGTAAACCCGGGAACTGCTGAATTACAAAGTATTGTTGCCTTGGAAGCAATTGCTTCTGGATTGCCTCTTTTGGCTGCAAAAGCGATGGCTTTACCTGAACTTGTTAAAGAAGGAGTAAATGGTTATCTCTTTGACCCTAATGACGTTGAGACATTGTCTTGTTATATGGTCAAGATTCTTAGTGATAGGACTTTCAGTGAACAAATGGGAAGGGAGAGCAGAAAATTATCTCAAGAGCATGATATCAAACGAACTATCGAACAATATGAAACACTCTATCAATCGATGGTGAGTTAATGAAAGCAGTCGCAAATCGCTACTATGTTCTTTGTCAGGAAAAAGTATTCATAAGAAGTCTGCTTAGTGGCTTTTTTTTGCTTTTTATAAGTTTTCTCATTATGAATTTTGCAGGAAAATATGCTTCACTTATGGCCGGTAATCCGGTAAATGATTTAATTCTTGATAATTTACCTCTGCGTGATGTAACTCTTTTTCATGTTAATGCGGCTATTATCTTTTGGACAATTTTTACTATTTATACCCTGTTAAATCCAGCCTTCATTCCTTTTATCACTAAAAGTGCCGCGCTGTTTATATTGATACGTTGTGCCTTTATTAGTATGACCCATCTCGGTGCACCTCCTAATCAACTGTCTATTCCAGATAATTTTTCATCTCTTGTTTTATTTGATGGAGATTTATTTTTTTCTGGACATGTCGGAGGCCCTTTTTTAATGATGCTTATCTTTTGGAATAAGACAACATTACGTTATATTTGCCTTGCTGCTGCAGTTTTTTTCGCTTATACGGTGCTGATTGGTCATATTCATTATAGTATTGATGTTTTTGCAGCCCCATTTATTACTTATGGAATATTTCATATAGGCCAATTCCTGTTTGCATCAGATTATCAACGACTAAAATCAGAACTGACATCATCAACTGGAAATTGATAACAGTTGCACCATGCTGCAGGATTAACCCGCATGAGAAAGTAATTCGGTAAATATTTGGCTGAGATAATCAATTCCAGCTTATACCTACTCAAATAATCCCAGTAATATTTCAACAGGGTGAGAAGCTTTTAAACCAGTTAATCGTTTGACTTGTGCTCGACATGAATAGCCATCGACTAAAGTATTAGCTAAACCAGTACTGTCTTCAAAATAATTCTTCCATGATAAATCAAACAAGCCATGGGAATTAAATTGATGGATTGACTCATGTCCATAAGCTCCAGCCATACCACAACACCCTGTTTTTTCAGCAACTAGAGTCAAACCAAAAAATTGAAAGACTTTCTGCCACTGCATTAAAGCTTCACTGCAATTTGCCTGTTCTGTGCAATGACTTAGCAATAAATACTGATTAAGTTTTTCATTAGCTTTTATTGGTAACTCGTTGACTTTTTCACTACCCAGTATTTGCGAGAGCCACTCTTGAATCAACAGGATTTTACTAGTGTAATTTTCGTGTAAATATTCAGAATATTCATATCGATAGGTTAATACCATAGCTGGATCTAGTCCTATCATGGTTAATCGATGATCTGATAGCTTTTGAAGCATTAAATCATTTTTTCTGGTAATTTTTGCAAATGACTGAAGCATTCCATTGTCGTGCAGAGTTTTACCATTTTCAAACCAAGGTAATACATAAACCTGGAACCCCAGTTTTTTTATTAACTGACAAGCTTTCAGCACAAGTTCAGCTTCATAAAAACTGGTCACCCAATCCTGTATATAAATTACAGTTTTCTCACTGACAGGTAAATGGTTTAAATCAAGCCATGGAATATTATTTGCCTTTAAGAGTGACTTCAGATTTGGACTACTAAACAAAGGGAGATCAACCAACCCTGTGTATTTATGTAAACAATATTTTACTAATTTATTTGAGAGACAGAAATTAGCTAATTCTGGAAACAGGCTTTGAAAATATCCAACACGTTCACTGTAAGCAATAAGATAATCTTTTATTGAGCGAGAATATCGTGTGTGATAGGTTTGCAAAAATTTTGCTTTAAACGAAGGAACATTGATATTAACCGGACATTGAGAACGACATGCATGGCATCCCAGACATCCTTCTAGCGCAGTATAAACTTCATGGGAAAAATCATATTGGCCGTGATTCCTTTTGTAAGTATTTAATCGCTTTTTCAACGGCCATGTTAATTCTCGCTTTCCTGTCAAAGCACTTAATTGCCTTAACCATTCCCTAACCAAGCTGGCTCTTCCTTTAGGAGAATGAATTCTATCCCTGCTTATTTTATAAGAAGGGCACATCACATCTTGTAATTTATAATCGAAACACGCTCCATTTCCATTGCAGTTTAAAGGTAATTGATAAGAATCTCTATACTGGTAGTTAATTTGACTGTCTACATCTGCTCTGGTTTTTTCCGAACGGATGCTGGCAAGTGAATCATGGCTACCTAAGGGGACAGCAATTTTTCCAGGATTTAATTGGTTGAAAGGATCACAGCTTGATTTAATTTTCCTGAGCTCATTGTAGAGTTCCTCTCCAAAAAATACAGGCACGAATTCACTTCGAAATCCTTTACCGTGCTCGCCCCACAATACCCCACCGTATTTATGGGCAAGTTGCGCCACCTTTTCTATTATTTCGTAATAGATTTCCCTATCTTTTGCATCCATCAAGTTCAATTCAGGGCGAACATGTAAACACCCTACATCAACATGACCAAACATCCCATAACTAACCCCATGAGAATCAAGTAACTCACGAAATTCCTTGACATAGTCAGCCAAATACTCTGGAGGAACAACAGTATCCTCAACACCCGATATGGGTTTTCTTACACCCTTTACTTTACCTAAAAGCCCAACACTGCGCTTTCTTAACTCCCAAAGATTGATAATATCCTCATTATTAGTAACAAAATGAAAATCCGTACCTTTTAAACTTTTCTTCAATAATTGCGCATGGTGTAGTAACACTTTTTCATCGTTTGCCACAAATTCAATCAAATTAATTGCATCAACTTGGATGTTGTTTCCAGAGCTCAGAAAAGATTTCAGAGAATGATAAATAATATCTGTCTTGGCCAATTTCAAAATAGTGCTATCCATTGTTTCAATGGCTTCTGGATCAAATGCCACCAAATGCTTTGCATGCTCAAGAGCATCACTAAATGTAGGATACAAAACAACAAACAGGCATTTGTATTTGGGTATATTCGTTAATTTTAACTTGATTTTAGTGACATAGGCCAAAGTTCCTTCAGAACCTGCGAGAATATAATTGGCATTGAATCTCTTGCCATCATTTGAGTAAATTTTTGCCAAATTGTAACCGGAGACAAATCGATGCAATTTAGGTAATTGCCTATCAATTGTCTCTCGATGTTCCTGGACAGTTTTATCCAATTGCTTATAAAACTGCCCTACCTGCCCAGGCAATTTTTTCATATTATCAAGAAGACTGACATCTATCTCTTCACTGGTATGGACCTCTCCTCCAAGATAGACAGCTGTCAATGCAAGTATGTATTGACTGGTTTTTCCATACAATCTTGAGCCTTTGCCACTGGCATCTGTATTAACCATACCTCCAATGGTAGCGCGATTACTTGGGGATAAAGCAGGTGCAAAGAATTTGTTATAAGGCTTCAGGTATTCATTTAATTGATCAAGAACTACTCCAGCTTCAACCAAAACCCAGTCTTCATCAGAGTTTATCTCCACAATATGATTCATGAAACGAGAACAATCGATGATTATTCCAGCATTTAGTGATTGGCCATTAGTTCCAGTGCCGCCACCCCTGGGGGTGAAAGTTAAATCACGAAATTGCCCACTACTGGCTAATTTAAAAATATGAGATATATCATTTTCACTTTTAGGGAAAATGATGGCTTCAGGAATAATTTGATAAACACTATTATCCGTTGATAAAACAATTCGGCTACTTAAAGCTTCATCAATCTCACCATGAAAATCGGGTATTTTCTCAAGTTGCTGTAAAAATAACCTGATTTTTCTGGGTGTTGCGGTGGAAGAGGTCAAACGCGGGATCATAATTTTTTCCTAGCTTTTCCTCCATTAATCTTCTCATTATAGACTACCAGATAATTAGGGCTAAATCATAAAGACGACTACTATTCAATCAGAAAAAATAGTCTTTTTAGTCTAAATTAAGGATACAGACATCTTTTTAAAGGATTAAAATGATATGAACACAATAACAGAAGATTCTCTGACTGAAGAACAAAAATACATGGTTCAAGTATGGGAAAATCATACCCATTATGAATTTGACACTAAAAATGTTGCAGATACTATGAAAACCATGGAAGACAATCCCTATGTCAATAACATACCTACCATGATAGGCGGATTTGGACAAGAAGAAGTCAAACAATTTTACAGCCAATTGTTTATACCCCAAAAACCAGATGATACTGAGGTTGAACTGATTTCAAGAACAGTAGGGACTCATCAAATTGTAGATGAACTCATTTTTAAATTTACTCATAATATCAGGATGGATTGGATATTAAATGGCATCGAGCCTACTGGAAAACGTGTAGAAATTCCTCTAATTGCGATTGTCAGATTTCATAATAGAAAAATCATAAGCGAACATATTTATTGGGATCAGGCATCCGTTCTTGTACAACTCGGTTTACTCAATTCAGATAAACTACCCATTCATGGAGTAGAAGCCACCAATAAGATAAGGGAACTGATATCACGAAGTCTGACTAAGTAAGAAAAAACGCTTACTTATAACTATAATTATTTTTAAAGAATACAGGGATCGTCATGATAAAAGATTATCTTATAGAAACCATGAATCAGGATGAGGTGAATCTTGCTATAACGTGGGCTGCCCAGGAAGGTTGGAATCCAGGAATTCATGATGCAACATGCTTTTATCAAACTGATCCTCATGGTTTTTTTGCAGGTAAGCTGAATGGAAAAACGATAGCCATTGGTTCTGCTGTTATCTATGATGATTTTTTTGCTTTTTGCGGTTTCTATATTGTTGATAAGTCCTATAGGGATCAAGGTTATGGCTTGGAATTAACCAAAGCAAGGCTAGCTTATATTGGTAACAGAAACGCGGGAATTGATGGTGTGATCAACATGCTGGATAAATATGCCCGCATTGGTTATCAATTAGCACATAATAACGCCAGATATTGTCTTAATAAGACAATAAAACCAATATCATCTGAACCTCATATTGTTCCATTAAATCAAATCGATTTTTCGCAGTTATCATCCTATGACCGCTTACATTTTCCAGCACCTCGTCCTCAATTTTTAAAATGCTGGATAAATCAGCCACAAAGCTTGGCTCTGGCTTATTTAATTGATGGCCAAATTAAGGGTTATGGTGTTATCAGGACCTGTCATAAAGGATTTAAGATTGGGCCACTATTTGCGGGTACTCCGGAAATTGCACACCAACTTTTCAGTAATTTGGTCCCATATGCTAAGGGTCAATTGATATTTCTGGATATTCCAGAGAATAACCCTTTAGCAATTGAGCTGGTCAGTCAATATCAAATGAAGAAGGTATTCGCTACAGCACGTATGTATTTAAAAGGAGAACCCCCGGTTAAAAAAGAAAGTATTTATGGAATTACTACTTTTGAATTAGGATAAACCATGACCCGAGATCTCACTGGATATGGATCAGAACAAATTAATTTGACCTGGCCCAATAAGGCTAAAATCGCTATTAATTTTGTTATTAATTATGAAGAAGGAGCAGAGTTAACTCCACTTAACGGTGATACAAAGGCTGAATTTTACGGAAGTGATTTTCCTTTCGTTCCTAAAGGAAATGCAGAAAGGAATTATAGTATCGAATCTATTTATGAATACGGAAGTCGAGTTGGGATTTGGCGTTTAATCCGTCTTTTTGACAAGCATTCCATCCCCTTGACTTTTTTCGTAACAGGTTATGCTTTAATATTAAATCCTGAATTCTCAGTCTATCTTGCAAGTCATAACCATGAAGTTGCTGGACATGGATGGCGATGGATAGATTATTCAAAAGAAAGTAAGGCAACGGAAAAAAAACACATCTCTCGCTGTATTGATACCTTGCAGGAACTCACTGGACAAAGGCCATTGGGCTGGTACACTGGAAGAAGAAGCCCATTTACCCGCGATCTGCTAACTCAAATTGGTGGGTTTGTTTATGATTCAGATAGTTACGCCGATGAACTCCCCTATTTCATTAACAAGCATCTTGTAATCCCATACTCATTAGACTGTAATGATTTTCGTTTCACAATTTCTCCCGGCTTTGTCACGGCACAGGATTTCTATCAACGTCTTAAAAATACTTTTGATTACATTTATCAAGAAAATCGATTATCTATCATGACTATTGGTTTACATCCGCGATTAAGCGGCAAACCCGATCGTTGCCATGCCCTTAATGAATTTCTAAGCTATATTCGACAATTTCAAAATATATGGATAGCAAAGAGAATAGATATTGCACTGTACTGGTTAACCAAACACACCCAGATTAAGCAGGATTTATGAAATACCCAATCTCATTGTTAGGAAATGTTTTTAATTCAGTCGTTTAGTTTATCTAAGATTCTTCGTTAAAACATTTTTTGCCTTGATCGTGAGGTTTTTCGTAATGCTCTTATAGTCTGATCTTATTAATTTCTGTACTGTTTCATCAAAAGAGCTTAAAATTCATATCTCAAAATCTTTATAATTCACCCCACTATAATTTACAGATTGCCAATATGAGTCATTTACTAGATTTATCCATCCTTAAAAAAAATCGCGACTTTACCTTGCTTTATTTGGGCCAATTCATTTCATTCATAGGCACAATGATTACCAGTGTCGCCCTTCCCTATCAAATTTATCATTTGACCGAATCGACCATGATGGTAGGATTACTCAGCTTGGCACAATTACTGCCTCTACTGATTACTGCATTGCTTGGTGGAGTGTTTGCTGATCGATATAGCCGACGCGGATTACTAATCATTAGTGAATTATTACTTGCTGTTGGTTGTCTTTTTCTGGCTTTCAATTCCAAACTGGTTAATCCAAGTGTTAGCTTGATATTTATAATAGCCTCATTAATGTCCGCCATTACAGGTTTACATAGGCCTGCTTTTGATAGTGTGATACAACAAATCGTGAAACCAGAGGATTACAAGAAAGTAGGCGCTCTTGGCAGCTTCAAATTCAGTTTTTGTATGATTATTGGACCAGCTGCTGCTGGCTTGATTATTGCGCAATATGGTATTGTAATCACTTATCTCATTGATTTATTAACCTTTATCATTTCACTTCTCAATTTGAGCTTAATGCACACCATACCCAAGCCTTTAGCCAAAGAGCATCCATCCATTATAGTTTCTTTGAAAGAAGGTATAGGTTTTGCTTTGCGCCGACAAGAGCTGATGGGTAGTTATTTCGTTGATTTCTTTGCGATGGTTTTTGCTATGCCAAATGCATTGTTGCCTGCTATTGCCCAACAATTTGGAGGAGCTAAAACACTAGGACTACTTTATGCTGCGCCAGCTATAGGGTCGCTGATTATTTCTTTTGTTAGTGGCTGGACCGCAAAAATTACTCATGATGGAAAAGCGATCGCAATTGCTGCTGCTTTGTGGGGAGTGGCAATTATCGGATTTGGTCTCACCACTTCTTTGTGGTTATCTCTCTTGTTTCTTGCTCTTGCAGGAGCATTTGATGCCATTAGTGGTATTTTCAGAAGCAGCTTATGGAATCATACCATCCCGCAAGAATTGAGAGGCCGCCTGTCTGGAATTGAAATGATTAGTTATTTGAGCGGCCCAAGATTGGGTGATACCAGAGCAGGCTTTGTTGCAGCAGGTTTAGGCATACCTGCTGCATTAATATCAGGCGGTATTTTATGTATTATTGGAGTGACTGTATGCTGCTATGCCTTGCCTAAATTTTGGAATTATCATTCAAAGTAATTAACCACTTTACTAATCTCCAATAATAGAGGCTTTTTTATGTTGTTGCTTGGTAGTCTCATCCAAACTGGCCGCTTCCGTTAATGCGGCTACATTTTCCTTGGTAAAAAACCCATCAAAATGGTGACATCTTTCAACATATTCAGTAATTAATATGGAATAAATGGAGTGTTTGGAGAAAATTTGCTTTAAATCAGGTGAATCCTCGCAAGCCCCAAATACTTTAGCTAAAAATTCAATATTTAATTTATCTCGAAGAGTTTCAACGACAAAATCAATATTCTTTTTACCAGAAGAGTGATCCCCATCTTTTACTTCATAAGCAATATGATGCATTCTTCTCCCGTAGTTACGCACAAAGGTTTCTGTGGGCATAGGGAGATTTTCAAAGGAATTCACCATGAACGGAGTGTTGTTAGCAGTAAACACTTTTGCCGGCGACTTGATGTCATGTCCGTGTGGATTTCTATTTACATTGGTAGAGGAGTTCATATCATAGATATTATAAGCACCCCAAAAATAATATTTGGATAAACATAAAAACTCTAAAATAGCATCCTCACGCTCACCAGCCAGGATTCGAGTAGCCATATGGTCAATGCCTTTGATCAAGTCTTTGATCCCATTATCGTGGCTTTCCTGATCTTTCGCGTCCAGCATCGCCTCTTGTTCTTTGGTTAAATAAAATCGTTGTCCCAATTCCAGAGAGTCAAAATCATAAATATTATCATCGGTATACCCAGCGCAATTGTAGGTGAAATCCGATAACCGGGTAAAATGTATATGTTTATTACAATAGAACTTGTTTTCAGTCATATCAGGATTATGAAAATTAAAATCATGGGAAACTAATATGTTACGCGTCTCATCCTTATTCTTGCATTTATAAATCTCACCTACATAACGAGCATTGAATTTAGCTCTTGAGTTGGGATACATCTTGTTTAATCTTGTGATATCGTCTTTAAAATTAGGATCCAGGGGCTCAAGCACCAGAAAAGCAGGAGAATTTTTGGTATTGAGTAAACAATAAATTTTATGTGTGTCACTAATATAACTTCGAGAATATCGATAAGGGGTCATTGAATAGAGTTCTTTAATATATGGAATAGCATCTCCCGTTTGTACCTGAACAACTACCCCACACATATCACCAAATAGATCCTCAAGTCCGGATGATAAACGCCTTTCGTAAATCTTGGTTTTATATTCATTAAAATAGTCTGAATTGACTTTATCCCCTTTGGGATGGTATTCAATTGGATTAATCATCATGTTCTCCCCAATTTGATTCACCGGCACATAATATTTTAAGTATATACCTGCCAATGAATTTTTATTTGAATTAATAACTGTTTCCTCTCTTTCATAGCAAAATAGAGGTATAATAATTTATTTTGAATCCTTACATACTTTCCAATGGAAGCTTTAATCGTATCACTTGGGGTGATTACCCTTGCAGAAATTGGCGATAAAACACAATTACTCGCCTTCCTTCTGGCAGCACAATTTAAAAAGCCATTGCCAATTATTTTGGGAATATTGACTGCTACTTTGATAAATCATTCTTTGGCTGGACTTATCGGGATCTGGATTACCACTTTATTAAAGCCGAATGTTTTGCGTTGGATACTTGGCATATCGTTTATTCTAATGGCAATATGGACGCTGATACCCGATGAAATTGAACAGGATGAGAAAAAAATATCCAAATATCTTGGTGTTTTTGGAGCAACGTTTATCACTTTCTTTCTGTCAGAAACAGGAGATAAAACACAAATTGCAACCATTGCCCTGGCAGCACACTACAGCTCCCCGATCCTGGTTATTGCCGGTTCAACCCTTGGAATGTTGCTTGCTGATTTACCAGCTGTTTATTTTGGAAATTTATTTTCCCATAAAATTCCCATGAAAATAATTCATGCTGTAGCTGCATGCGCTTTTTTAATTATTGGACTCATTACCATCTTGTTTTGACCGACTAGGCAGGATTGCTATTTAACATAAGCATCTAGCCAGTTGGTATATCTTTTTAATCTGTCGATGACAAAGCTTGGTTTCTCCAAAGTATGATATTCATTGGGGTAAATAACTAACTGTGTTGGCACATCTAGCGATTTCAAGGATTGGTATAATTGTTCTGACCCAACACAAGGGACATTAACATCCAAGCCACTGCACAAAAATAATGTAGGTGTTTTTATATTATTCGCTTTAAGAAAAGGGTAGCTTAATTTTAAATACAATTTAGGATTGGTCCAAGGCTTTCCCAATTCCAGCTCGTATTCCGGGGTGTATTGATCGACACCATAACCAGCTAAAATATTCGCTGCTCCAGCACCTGATATAGCCGCCTTGAAACGGCTATCTGTAGCTATGACATAATTGGTTAGCATTCCTCCGTAGCTCCATCCGCCTATTCCCAGACGATTTGGATCGACCATTCCCTTACCTATGACATAATCAACAGAAGCCAAGACGTCTTTTACATCCAAATTACCCCAATCTGCAAAAATTGCTTTGGCATAATGAAATCCCCTTCCGGAACTCCCTCTTGGATTAGGAGCAATAACGACATAATTATTAGCTACCAGCCACTGCATATCAAAGTTAAATTCATGGCTAAATTGATAGACTGGTCCTCCATGCAGATAGACAAAACCAGGAAATAAAATACCCGACTGGTATTCAGCTGGCTTCATTAATAATCCATCAACTCTTGTTCCATCAAAGCTATTGCACTGTATGTCTTCTGCGGGTTGAAATTTAACTTCATCCAATAGCTTTTTATTATGTTGTGTTAAAGGAATTAATCCGGAATTCAAAATAAATAATTCAGAGGGATGTGTATCATCTGTTGTTAACAAAATAATTTTCCCTTTGGCAAGTGAATAATCCATGTCATAGCGTAAGCCGCCTGTCAATTTTTTTATCTGGCCGGAATGAGTGTCTATGCGATTCAAATAGGTGTTTCTGCTTTCTTCTATTAATGCATAAATAAATTTGCCATCTTGAGACCATTTTGGCTTGTAATACCAATTATCCCGAGGTGCAATGATTTTCTCATCTTTAGTATTGATATCAATAATTGCCAATTGATTGGGCGAATAATAGGTCCATTGATGTTCATTACTGCGAAGATAAGCTATTTTTGAACTATCTGGGCTCCATGAAAGATTTGAATCGTAATCAGGATTCATATCACTACCGGAGAAATGAGTGAGTTGGCGCTCTTTTGCCCCAGACTTGGGTTCGATCAAATAAATATCATAATTAAAATGCCTATCCGGATCTTTTCCACGCTTTGTGACAAACGCGATGTATTTTCCATCAGGTGACCAAGCCGGTAAATATTCATCATGATTTCCATCGGTCAGTTGAGTAATAGCCTTACTCTTAAGTTCAACCAAATATAAATGATCTCTTCCCTTACCAAGATAACCGACACCATCAACCTTAAATTGATATCTATCTACAACTATGGGTTGTTCTTCCTCATTAGATGGAACACTCTTCTGAGCTATAAATGCAATCCTGTTAGAATCTGGAGACCATGTAAAATCGCTCACTTCGCCATCAATATGAGTTAATTGATGTTCTTTATTATCCTGGACAGATGCTATCCAAATTTGTGTCGTACCCTCTTTTCCGCCATCGGATAAATAAGCTAACCATTTACCATTAGGACTCCATTTGGGTAGCGAGCTTGATGAATCTTCTGCAAAGGTAATTCGTTGACTGGATTTACTATCCACTGATACTTTCCATACCTCAGTCGTGGAAATGTTATCTTTGGCATTTAATTGGGATACGGTATAGGCAACCCATTTTCCATCTGGTGACAGATCTGGCTCGCTGATATCTTGTATACGATAAAGATCATCAAGCTCTGGCAAACGCTTCCCAGCCCATCCATCATGAAATACAACAAGACAAATAATTAGACCCAGGCATACCCCCTTCATGACAATCATCCTTATTATGCTGAAAAATCAGAGATTTATAGTGCCTTAAAAAGTATAGAATAAATTTGTTATATATGATTTTTCCGGCAATCAGCAAACAAATTTTGAGTGGAATAAGTACAGTCTGGTGTCATTGATTTAGAATCGTAGCTGAAATTCTTCAGAAATAAAAAAATCCCCGTCTGTTCAACGAGGATCATAAAAAGGTTCTAATTTATTTCTGGTATACTTTTTACGGCATGATCCGCTTCTGTTCTTTGAACAAACTCTCTAAAGAAAGTCTGCGCGCTCTTACCTGATCGATTATGCAATGCATTCCAGTCTGAATTATGACCATTAGCATATTGTACATCAGTCTCCATTTTTCTGTCACTTTTGATTTTTTCCCTAGCTTGGACTAAAGCGTCTCTTGCATTAGCCAACCCTGGTTTCGCAAGAGGATCAGCTTTTCGAATGATATCATCCAGATTTGCAATTTCTTCATCAATCTCCGCCTTTTTCTTATGCCGCTCAGAAGCCAGTTCTTTATGGATAGATGCATAATGTGGAATCACAGCATCATCGATACGTTCGCCCCTTATCTCTTTTCTTGACCTAACCACTATGTAATCTTTATATGCTTCAGGAACACTCTTGAATGCACTGCCTGCATTAATTTCCCATTTAGCTAAAGCAACACCGAATTTAATGAAGGGCTTAGCCAACCATCCAAGTATTGTCCCTACTGTGCTGTCTTTATGACCTATTGCTCGACCAATTTCATCACGCTCTAAACGCATATGCCCTACTAAGAAATTAGTAATAGTAGAGAAAGAACGGCTATTAAATAGATTAATTGGCTGTCCAAGTTGATGAAAATGTTGCGCTACCAAGGAAGCCACGCCTGCACCAAGAGAATGACCTTTCAGGGTAATATTTTGTGGCGAAACACCTTGATCTAATAGTCTTTGCACTTGTGCAATACCATCTGCAACCAAATCCTCACTTGATTTGGCTTTGCCTGTACTTTGACCAACACCACGAAGATTAAAACCAATAACATTGGCCTTAAGAGCCTTCGAATCTTCTTTTATATCGTCAATGATATGTTCATAACACATACCATTCCCTACCAAATTGATAATATATTTTTGGTATTTGGGATCAATACTTTCTTGTGACCTATGCCTTACTTCAAATGTATCTAAATGCGCTCCATCATGAGTAATTACATCATGTTTCTCACAAATCAGATCGTCTTCATTATAATTACTTACAGTATCATCACTAATAGCTAAATCATCAAAATTTTCATTTTGTGCTGGCAGCACTAAACCACTAACCCATTCACCAAGCAGTTTATTGGCCCCAATTTTTATTAAATCCCATAATAAAACAGGGGGAAAAACCGTTCGAATTGCAATAAATTTAAACCATTCCCAACCACTATATTTAGGTTTTGGTGCATTATAAATTTTAGCCATGAGTCCAATCCTGTTTACATAAAATTGTTCATATTATATACAGTTAATATTAATTTAACCTTAAGCTGAATATTATAAACTTAAAAAATTGTCTTAATCTGTGAAGTAAAAATAAATAAAGGATGCGTGATCGCTCAATATTCTATCATTATGCTGACTTAGCTTATGAGTTTGAGCCAATCAAAGACGCTGGTGATAATTAACCAATGCTATTATGTTATATGCCATCACAACAATTTGCCTCTGTAATGGCCTTCATTCAACTAAGAAATGATACAAAGCATGATAGTTTGGCTCTATGATTGAATAATGTTGTTTTCTGCCTAAAAGGACCTTCAGCTGTTCCGGGACAGGAATTTCTTTTTTCAATAGTGGTTCTAATACCTCTTCAAATTTGGCCGGGTGCCCTGGTGCCACAATAACCCAGGGTTTGTCCTGATTGATTGTACTTAGACGATGATAAGCTGTGGCGGTATGAGGGCAAATTATATAATGATATTTATTGTAACAATGTAGGATAGCTTGCTTAATTTGCTCATCACTAACAGATTCTGCATTCATCTGTTTTTTACATTCAGAATAATTATTAAATAAAACGAATAAGCGGTCCAAATTGCTTGGCTCACCTACATCCATCGCTGTTGCCAATGTTTTAGTAACCGATTTGGCTTGATAAGCTCCAGTTAACAAAAATTCGCCCAGTGCACTATTAATATTATTAGCTATTAAAATTTGCTCAACCGGAAAACCCAGCATTTTTGCCCAATAACAAGCCGTAACATTCCCCAGGTTTCCGCCTGGAACTATAAAATTAACAGAATGATTATGTCTTAATGCCAATTGAATGCTGGTAAAAGCATAGAAAATAATCTGTGGTAATAATCTGGCTATATTCATGCTATTGGCTGTAGTCAATATTCCTTTATGTTCTCTTTTGGCAAATACCAGCTTCACCAGCTGTTGACATTGATCAAAACTGCCATTAACAGCCAATGCACGAATATTCTCTCCCCAACAAGTAATTTGAGATTGTTGTCTGAAAGTAAGTTTATCTTTAGGAAATAAAATGATTCCTTCCAGATCTCTTTTCCCATCCAAAGCATGAGCAATCGCAGCGCCAGTATCACCAGATGTTGCGACCAGAACTTTGGCGCTCTTGTTTTCTATCAGATGCAATAAACATTCACTGAAAAATTGAGTTCCTAAATCTTTAAAAGACAGGGTTGGGCCATGAAACAACTCCAGTACATAACTTTTCTTAAAAAGATGATGTAACGGAAAGGAGAAGGTGAGGAATTTTTGAAAAAAAGCATTATTTACATCAATTTTACTATCTGAAAAAAATGGCGAGAGTAAATTAACAGAAAAGTCGATTAAATTACCGTATTCATAAAATTTTTTTATTGTTAAATTGGGAAACCTGTCAGGTACAAATAACCCACCATCCCCTGCCAGGCCTGACAGTATCGCTTCGTCTATTGTGGAGACACATTGTCCTCTCGTACTCTTTATTCTAATTTTCATCTGCAGCCTTTGCACCTTCTGATGAAATATTATTAACCAGTAAGTCACTTTCAAAGACAACTTTTGCTTCGCGGTATATTGCTAACAGCTATACTTTAGTCAATCTAATTTAGAAGATAATGGAAGTTTAGTTTATTTTTTAGAAATTTATTAAGATTGACGTGAATGGCATCATGAAAAACGCCAATTCAAACCCAATTTGAATTGTTCTAAAATTGGATGCTTGGCGATTCTGGTCGTTTGATACCTATGATTATTAGAGTCCTTACCCTGTGTATCAAAAGTAAAATCTTGCAACCGATTCCAATCCCACTCTACACGGCAACGCCAATTTTGAGTTAACTCCAACTCGAGACCTGTACCTAATTGAACTCCATTCTTCTTTTTGGTATTTGAAAATCTTCCACTGAATGAGCCAAAAAGGCCACTCTGAGTAATGCTTCCGCTTAGGTTGACATCACTGATAATCCAGCCTACTCGTCCATAGATGATTCCCACAGAAGGCAAATAAATACCAGGGTGTATAGCTAGACCAGACTGCCATTTTTGTTTGAATGCACCATTTAATATTCTTGAATAAAGTTCATTGGAATCAAAAAAGTAGATTTTTCCTTCATTGGAACTACGGTTAAAAAAACCTTCTAAACTAAAATAATAATGTGTCCGGAAAAATTTTTCATAGCCTAAATAAATTTCTCCTCCAACTCCCGAACCATACCAGTCAAAATGATCAAAGTCAGTAAAATTAAGCTCTTGACTGGTTTCATTCCTTTTAAAATTGTAATGGGCTGTGTCTCTAATAACTGAAAATCCAAAATACATATCGGGTCTTAGAAAAAAATTGAGCTGTGTTTTTTCAGCCGCTACAACAAATAAAGGTGTAAAACTGAAAAAGATAAACAACAAGAATGACTGAACAGGCAAACTTAAATACACGAATAATTCCTTTTACTAAGTCAAAAAACAGCTATTATCTTATATGACACGTATCTGTTTTGCATCAGCGATTAAAATACTAATTTTACTTATCCTATGGACAAAACTCTATATTTTTGTGAAAAAACCCGGCCAATGCATGATGCCATGTAGTTTCTTAAAATTTGAAATAATTAAAATTATTTAACATTCCTCTACATATTATTGCTTGCATGTTAACCTTTAAATTATTTTTTCCGTGTAGCGCTTATTTTAAAGCGAACAATTACTGCATCCTGTATTTCATCAGTACTAGCCCATTCACCTTGTCCTACCCCAAATGTACTGCGTTTGATTGTTGAGCTACCTTCAACTAAAGCCTGATCGTTAGAAATTTGCTCCACAACAAACTTCAGAGTAACCGGAGCTGATTTATCTCTTATAGTTAGAATCCCTTCTGCTTCATAGGTTTTATCATCCAATTGATTAAATTTCGAAGCTTTAAATTCTGCATTAGGAAATGTCTTGACGTTGAACCAGTCAGGGGAGGCCAATGTCGTTACGATGTCCTCAAAAGGTGCTGCAATCGAATTCATATCAATAGTGATATCAATTGACCCTGTCTTGTAGTTTGAAGGATCAGCAAAAATTTGACCAGTAAATTTCTTAAATCGCCCTGTAACCGGGGCACCATTTTGAGTACCAGTAAAAGTAATCTCACTTTGTGCTGGCACGATTTCCCATTCAGGGAGTTTACTGGCGTAAATCAATGTATTCACAAAAAATATCAATACCCAAAGGGAAGATTTAATATAGACATTCACTATAACATTCTCCGTAATATATCATCCTTATTAATAAAATGATGTTTTAATGCCGCCGCTGCATGCAGGATTATGGCCATAATTAATGCATAACCCAACCATTCATGAATCAATTGGAACAAAATTCTTCTATTCTCATCGGGCGCAACAAGGTCAGGTAAAACAAATAAACCAAAAAAAGAAGCAGGCAATCCTGCAGCCGAGGTAATTAGCCATCCACTGATGGGCATAGCAAACATGAAAAAATAAAAAGCCCAGTGCATGCTGCGAGCTGCAATTTTCTCTAACAGGGGAATAGCTAATTCCGGTAATTGATTAGTCAAACGCCAAATCAATCTGAAAAAAGCCAAAAACAATACCAGAAATCCGTACTCCTTATGCCAACCATATAATTTTAATTTCTCAAGACTAATAGGGATCCTGACCATGTATAAACCCACTCCCAATAGCCCAATAATTAAAGCGGCCATAATCCAATGGAAAAAAATCGCAACCAGACCAAAGCTGGTTGAAGTATTTTTTAATTGCATAGATTATCCATATTTCTTATCAAGATAGGCTTCTGCTTCTATTTCTATTTCAACATCATCTCCTACTTCTGGTATTAAAGCTTTTATTCCATAATCAGAACGCTTTAATGAAGTGGTAGCACTAAACCCAGCTGTTTCTCTGTCATTTAATAAATTAATTCCTGCTTTATTTAATATCACGTTCAATATGATGGGTTTTGTGACGCCATGCAAAGTAAGCATTCCATATACTTTTGCTTTATTCTTTCCCATTACTTCCACTCTGTTACTAACAAAAGTTGCTGTTGGAAACTGCTTGGTATCAAAAAATAATTTACCTTTCAAATGTTTATCCAACTCGGGTATACCTGTGACGATATCATCGACCTTGATAGTAACATTCACTTTACTCTGCTGCGGGTTATCCTTATCAAGAACAAGTTGACCGCTTGCATACCATTTTCCAGCTTGAGTTGAGAAGCCTAAATGCTTGATCTTCCATAACACATAAGTATGCTGATTATCTAAGGTCAAGGTTTGTGGTTCTGCGTAGACATAAGACGACAATACAAAGACTGCCAATATTGGAGCAATAAAATGCCTGTAAATCCGTTTCATATTCAACTCCCAAATTAAATTAATGTTTTATTTACCCATATCCAATGATCCACCAACAAGTTTTTCGCAAATCCCTTTGGGTAATAAAATAAAAGCATCCTTTTGGCTATCCTTGGTTGAAGACCCAGCACAATCTGAAGTTGCTGTTGAACAATCATTCATCCCTTTTTTAACCACACCATAACATTTCTCCTTACTCAAATCCTCTGCTATTGCTGTGTTTGATGCAATGAGAACTAAAAAAGCACTTATGGCAGATTGTACCAATTTATCCTTCATTGACATGGATAATCTCCTTATTATAGTGAACTTAACCAGATCTCAGCCTATAAATAGATAACTCTTAAGCTTCCCTGGTATTTTTAATAAAGTAAATTTTATTAAATCTTCAATCATCAGCCTTTCTTTAATGAATAAATGAATGCAAATAATCATATGCTTTTTTGGCGTATTCCAAAGGATGTGCTTTTTCCGGATCCTGCTCCGCCTCCACTATCATCCATCCATTATAGCGATGTTTTTGCAGCCCTGCCCATATAGGTATGAAATCAATTGCTCCATCACCAGGCACAGTAAATACCCCTCTTCTTACTGCATCCATAAAGCTGAGTCTCTCCATTTCAACTCGTCTCAAGACCTCAGGGCGAATGTCTTTCAGATGAACATACAAAATACGATCACCGTACTTATCTATTAAATTAACCGGATCTATTCCTGAAAAGGCAGCATGTCCTGTATCAAGTAATAGAGAAACCAACTTTGGACTGGTATTGGTCATTAAAAAATCAATGTCTTTCTCCCAAAACACCCCAGTCCCTGCATGGTAATGATAAACGATCTTCATATTGAAGTCGTAAGCAATTCGGCCTAAGGTATGTAGCCCTTGAATCAATAAACTCCATTGCTCTTGAGTAAATTGAGGGATATGAGCACTTAATATCGGTAAATCAGTGCCTTGAATAGCATGACCGCATTCACAAACATTAATATACGATGCACCTAATGCGCGCATAAAGCTTAAGTGTTCAAGAAATCTTGATACGGTTTTTTCAAAAGCATTGGCCTCAGTAAAATAAGTGCTAAACCATGAACTGGATAATTGTAAACCTCGTTGTTCCAAAGCAGCCTTTAACGTTCTTACATCTCGTGGGTATTTATTCCCCAGCTCAGTGCCAGAATAACCTGCCATAGCCATTTCGTTAATACATTGCTCAAAACTAATGTCTTTACCTAAATTCGGATCATCATCATTGCACCAATTAATTGGTGCGATACCAAGTTGAATACTCATCTTCACTTCCATCTTCAATATTGTCTAACTGTTTCAATTTGCTCTCGCATCATTTGGTAAGCTTTACTCACTGATTCCGATTGAGATACCTCAGCAACTCCAACCCGCCACCAAGTCTTATATCCTTGACTCATGGTCTTTGGTAATACAGGAAGAACAATAACCGTACTATTTTCCTGTTTTTTTGCTGAGTCTAAAGTAGTCCGGAATTGCTCATAGGATTTAACAAAATAAGTAGCTGCCCCCAATCCCTCTGCGTACTTACAAAAATCTATGGGTAAATAATCGCCATTTAAAGCATTAGTAGTTGGCTCCCTATAACGAAATTCATTACCAAAACCCAGACTACCATTCCCTTCCTGTAAATTTCTAATGCACTGAAATCCATGGTTATCAAAAATGAGAATTGTAATTTTCTTGCGTTCCTGGATGGCAGTTAAAAGCTCTGAATGCATCATGACAAAACTGCCATCTCCAACTAAAACATAGACCTCTCCTTCCTGATTTTCTTTTGCAATACGTACTCCTAGACCCGCTGCAACCTCATATCCCATACAGGAATAAGCGTACTCCAAATGATAATCCTTTGCCTTTTTGGATTGCCAAATTCGATGCAAATCACCTGGCAAACTCCCCGCTGCACTAATTATCACATCCTCTTCAGTAACATACTGATTGAGCAGTCCCAAAACAGTAGTTTGGTGTAACCCAGCCTGCTCTGTAGAATAAGACTGAGTCAATTTATCTAACTCTTGAGCCCATTCATTTTGATAATGACGTATTAACTGCTGATAAGAGAGAGAGGTTTGATAATCTGCCAGCTCTTTCCCCAATTGCTCCAAACCAGCTTTAGCATCTCCTTTTAACATAACTCCATTCATTTTCATGGCATCAAGACGTGATACATTAAGATGAATGATTTGGCAGTCCTGGTTTTTAAAAGCCCATTTGGAAGCTGTCGTAAAATCCTGTAATCGAGACCCGATAACCAAAATAACATCAGCCTGAGCTGCCAGAGAATTCGCTATTTCAGATCCAGTAACACCTATTCCACCAACGTTCATGGGGTGTTTCGCTGTCAGGCTACTTTTTCCTGCTTGGGTTTCAGCAACAGGAATGCGATGTTTTAATGCAAACTCTGATAAAGTCTCCGTAGCCAGTGAATAATGTACACCACCACCTGCAATGATTAATGGTTGCTTAGCCGTTCTGATATGCCTTATGGCCTCTGTCAACATTGCATCACTTATCCTCTCTCTCTCAATACGCCATAAGCGCTTTTTAAAAAAAGATTCCTCATATTCATAAGCTTCAGACTGAACGTCTTGAGGCAAACATAAAGTAACAGTACCTGTTTCAACTGGATCGGTTAATACCCTCATAGCATGCATACACGCTGTCATTAACTGTTCAGGTCTGGTTATCCTGTCCCAAAACTTACTTACTGGTTTAAAGCAATCATTAACAGATATGGTGTAGTCATATGGCACCTCCAATTGTTGGAGAACCGGATCTGGTTGCCTGCAACTGAATACATCACCTGGCAACAACAGTAATGGAATTCTATTGGTTGTCGCTGTCGCCGCTGCAGTAATCATATTAGTAGCGCCAGGACCAATTGATGAAGTACAAGCCATTATCCCTAGCCGATTTTTTTGTTTGGCATAGGCGGTTGCTGCGTGAGCCATTCCTTGTTCATTATGTCCCTGATAATAAATTAAACCCTGAGCATCGTATTCCAATGCCTCACCTAATCCGGTTACATTACCATGGCCAAATATTCCAAATACACCATTGATGAAACGGTATTCATTATTATCCAGAACGACATACTGATTAGCTAAAAATCTTAATAGGGCCTGAGCCATAGTTAATTTAATCTTCATTTATTTGACTCTCAAAATCATACTGCAGATAAGGATTACTACTGTTTATGTTGCCATGTTCTTAAATTTGCCCTGCTTGTCCTTGTCCATTCATGGTCTTTTGTGAAGGTAGGCAAGGTATATGCGTTATTATTTAAATGCCGGATAAACCACAGTGTATAAAGTGCATAACCGGGCGCTGTACAATGAGCATGTTCCTGATTATTGGCAATCTGGTAGGTATCATAGTGTTCAATTCGCATCACCTCTTTACCATTTTCGCCAAAAGCATAGCCTTGAGGCTCTGAAAACCTGTAGTGGTAAATTTCAGGTTGTTGATGATAATGTGAAGGATAACTTGACCAACGCCCTTGAAACGTAATAATTTCCCCAACTACCAAATTAGATTCGGGTCTGTTTCGTTTATCAAATACCGTTCTGACAAGTCGATATGAAGTATTTTCAAGAACTCCTTCTCCCCTATTGTCTAACTCAAGCATATTAGATGCATCAAATAAAATCGGAGAAAATAAATTTTCGTTTTCCGTTTCCATTAATAAAATTTCACAATCAGTCAGAGCGATTACTGAACTTACTTCATTCTTTGAGCAGTGCAAGACATAGGGTGATTGAGAAAAATAATCTGTACGTTCAACCTCCTGGCTATAACAGCCATACTGGAAAACAACTTTTCCTGTCATTAAGAGGGCAGCAAATTCATAACTCGAGTTAAATTGGTGGCTTTGCCCCTTATTTAATTTAAGGGAACTAAAACTCATTGCTGTAGGTGAGTCTTGCATCGTTACAATCGAATTTAAACCATCGGCAAATCCACATGGATTTTTAATAAGCAACTGTGTCTTTCGATTTTTACTTAATTTCTCATGCAATTGTGTTAACTGGGAGCTGTTCCATATTTCAGGCTCATGATCATATTCTTGAATAAAATAGTTCAATTCTTCCTTGTATGGAATTGCAGGAGCGCAACCATGACGAGTCACGACCAAGGCGCCACAAGCATTAGCATAGGTTACTGCTTGCTCCCATGATTTTCCTTGCAGCAAACCAGCTAAAAGCCCGGACATAAAACCATCACCTGCTCCCAAAACATTCAATACTTCAACAGGAAAAGATTTTGCCTGTAATAGACCTTTGTCTGCTCCAAAATGAACACGAGCACCCTTCTCTCCTAATTTAACAACTATTGGCGCATCGGTTCGCTGCCTGATATTGATTAATGAAACTTCAATATCATTCGAACCGCCTGCAATACATATTTCCTCTTCAGTCCCAACAATCAAATCGCATAAAGGCAAAATTTGTTGATACACTTGAGTTACATATTCATTCTGGCAATAACGACTTTCCCCATTACCAATCACAGTTAACCGCCAAAGAACAGGTCTATAATCGAGATCAAAAACTATTGTCGTTTCTGCTTTTCGGGCTAAATGAACTACTTCCAGGGTAGTATTTTTCATTGATTCTGTGGATAAACCTGTTCCCGTTATCAATAATGACTTTGCATTTTTTAAATCAGTAAAACTAATTTGATCTGATTTAATCTGCATATCTGCGCAATCATTACGATAAAAAAGCAGAGGGAAATTGGAGGGAGGCTTAATACCCAAAAGTACAAGGCCAGTTAAATGATTATCTGTTTCCAATAATAACTCAATATTAACTCCCTCACGTTCCAGTTCTTCTTTCAGAAACTTACCTAACTCATCTGAGCCAACACAGGAAAACATCTGGCTTTTTAATCCTAATCGGGCAGCTCCAACGGCAATATTTCCTGCACAACCACCCAAATATTTTTTAAAGCTTGCAACATCCTTTAAATCCAATCCTATTTGCTCCGCGTAGAGATCAACTGCTACGCGTCCCATACAAATCAAATCGATTGCTCTATTCTTATCAAAATAAAATCCGGGAAACTGTTTCATAGCGGCCTCAACTCAATACTACTGGCAGATGCGTTTCTAAAGATTGTTTCGCTGCTTTTGCGATGCGCAAGGCTTGTAGTCCATCCAATCCTGAAACGGGACTTGTCTGATTATCATTCCAGGCACTATAAAACGCATTCAGTTCTGCCAGATAAGCTTGATGATAACGCTCAAGGAAAAAATATTGAGGTTTTGCGCCATCCGTTCCATTAGCCGAGTATCGAGATACCGTATGCTCAAACTGATTTTCAGCCAATAACATACCACCTGAACCGAATACTTCTATCCTTTGATCATACCCATAGATTGCTTGACGGCTGTTATCTATGACACCAAATGCGCCATTAGCGAACCGTAGTTGAATGATTGCTGTATCTACATCATCAAACTGCTCAAAATCAGGATTAATTAGAACAGCCCCTGTTGCATAAACCTCCACAACCTCGGATTGCATTAAAAAACGTGCCATATCAAAATCATGAATAGACATGTCCATAAATATTCCACCAGATGTCGCGCAATATTCTTTGGATGGACAAGCCGGATCACGAGAAGTAATTCGAAGAATATGAGGAGTGCCAATTTCACCAAACTGCACTCTTTTCTGAATGTTGGCAAAACCTGGATCAAATCGACGATTGAATCCAAGTTGCAATAAAGTATTATTGTTTTTGATTATGTTTAATGTTTTCTCTATCTCTTCTTCATTCAAACCAATTGGTTTTTCACAAAAAATCGCTTTCTCATGAATACTCGCTGTAATAATTTGTTCGAGATGTAAATGAGATGGTGACGCGATCAAGATGGCATCCAAGTCAGGGTGGCATAGCACATCTTCTGATTGAGTAGACGCGATTGCAATCCCTAATTTTTCTGCCCAATTCCTATCGATCTGGGGATCTGCTATGGCCACTAATTCAAATTGCGGTAAATGAAATAGAATATTTTCTGCGTGCAGTCTACCAATTCTTCCCGCACCTACTATCCCAATTCGACATATTTTCTTTTTCATGATTAATCCATAATTAAATTAAATTTTGCTATTTTTATATTTTTCGATACTGGTTGACCTATATCTCTTACTTTTTTTCCAGAGCTTAAATTTTCTTCCAGTTTTTCCAACGATACTGATGTAGTTTCCGGGACAAAATAATAAATAAACCAGCATGCCAACAAGCAAAAGGTAGCGAACATAGCAAAGGTAACTGTTTGACCTGAGAATTGATAAATGGGAAGAAACAAAAGTGATACAACAAAATTAGCGCCCCATTGAAACATAGTAGCAATGCTCATTGCCAAACCACGCACTGATAAGGGGTATATTTCGGATATTAAAACCCAGAACAGAGACCCCAGGCTAATACAATACCCCATCACATAAAATGATAAACCACCTAAAATCCAGAATTTATTGACAAATAAAGAGTGGCACGATAGTAAGCTAACAAAATATAAGCTAATTGATGCGATCAAAGTACCACTGATTAACAAAAACCTTCTGCCTAATTTATCAACATAAAAAAGGGTAACCACTGTAAAAATAAAATTGACCAGACCCAAAAAAAAGGTAGCGAGAATTGCATTTTTAACTGGAGAAAACCCAAATGATTCAAAGACAACAGGTCCATAATACATCAAAGCATTGATCCCGGAAAATTGCTGGAATAGTCCTAAACCAACTCCTAATAAGAGAACAAAAACAATTGGTTTTTTAAACATCTGGATATAGGCTGGTGCAGGATTAACTAAATTATTACTAATTTCAGTCAATTCCTGCTGAATATTATACCCAACTGGCCTAATTTGCTTTAAGGTCTTTAAAGTAGCATCAGCTCCATATTTAATCATTATCCAGCGGGGTGAATGAGGGACAAAATACATTCCTGAAAATAAAACGAGAGCAGGTAGACTTCCTATCCAAAATAAATATCTCCAACTCATTAAAGAATAGTCATGGAGAAAATAGCCAATTAAATAGGCGATAGCCTGACCAAACGTGATGGTTAGTCCATTAATCAATACTAAAGTTCCCCTCTGATGAGGCGGCGCGATTTCTGCAATGAATAAAGGAGCAATATAGGAGGCAATACCTATGCAAATGCCGATAATAAATCGACCGAGTAATATCGAAACGAAGCCGGGAGCCAAAGCACACAAACTACTCCCCAGTATAAAGCCTAAAGCTACAACTTTTAATAAGGATCGTCTGCTTAACTTATCTGCGACAAGACCACTTATGGGTATTCCCAATATACATCCCAATAAACTACTGCTGACAACTTGCGCCCATTGCCAGTCTGTTAATGCCAATTGGGAGATAACCTGATCTTTCACATCAGCTATGACGCTGGAATCAAATCCGAATAAAAAACCGCCAAATCCGGCAATTACCGCGATCAGGAATACAAATGCGTTCATTCCCTTGTTCATGTAACTATCTGTCCCTAATGAAAATTCTGTTCGTGCATGATGTTATCACGGCCAGGTTGCAAGAAAAATATCAAAGTGTAAATTATTGAAGATAAAATAATACTTTACCCCGATAATGGAGGTTTGCTGATTAAACAAACACTTTTTGGCGTGAAGAGGACACGCTTAGCCAACGTCCCAATTTAAATCACCATAAGTAGTTAATTCATGGAACAAAGGGCGCAACACCCTATGCCACGCAAATTCTTGCTGCACTGCAATCACAAGTTACAAGAATTAATTATACTTGAGATGCAGTGGTTTCTAAATTTGGTAGTTTTTTGCAATATTGCTGCAAAAGGCAAGGACCCTAAAATCCTACCTATCTGCCGTTTGAACACAAAAATAATTATCGTCACTCAACTAGCAACGTACTTATGGGCGCAAATCGACATCACAGTATTCCACATCCATTTCATTAGGGCTATGAAATGAATCCGATACCTGAAAAGCCTCTTGTGGCCTGTAATTAAAAAATCCCACCTCTGAAGCAGTGGCAATTACAGGAGTTTGAGCCTCTTTATAACAGGATGAAAATTGATCTTTTGTAGAGCTAGGTTTATTTTGTAAGTATCTTATATGTTGCGTTAGCTCCTGAACAATTTGCAGATCACTTTCTATAGGTGATTTAATTGTATTCAGGATTTTAATGGCTTGTTGATAGGTAGCTATTGCATCTGAAATCTTTTGATTTTGTATATAAGATTTGGCTAAATTTAGAACTTGCATTGCCATGCCGCGATAAGAGCTATCACTAGGCGTTACATTTACAAAAATCGGATTAAAAATAACTCGATCAACTCCAGAGACTGAATTAGGGGTTGGGGGTTCTGCTGCCAAAGACAATTGCGATAACATATTTTCTAAGCTACGATCAATTTGTTGTATTTCACTAATCGATATATTTTCAAACTGCTCAAAAAGTGCTTGCTCCTTCTGCCTTGCAACTTGCCCCTCTCCGAGCAGATATTCATGATTCATAAATTTTGCGGAGTTTAAATAAGACTTTGTTGATAGTTTTTTTTCATAAAAAATATGAAATTGTTTGAAATTAGCAACTGGATCCCCAATTTGTTGTTCTTCAAATGTTTTATTTTGAATCAATCCAAATGCTTTTAGTGCATTAGCCATTGCCTCATCCCCAGCAGATTGATTCATCAGCTCATAACACGCATCAGATAAATCAATATATAACTCTGTTAGAAGTCGGTAAGAGTCATCTTTGAGTGGGGTTTCTGTGAGGTGATTTATCGCCGCTTCATAATGTCTACCGGCGCTTAAATAATCTCTTCTATTAAAATACAGGTTCGCCAGATCATAATGTACATTAACTATTGCATTAATATCCTCAGGAGTTTTATTGGAAATTTGTAAAAATAAATCAATTGCTCTTAGATACTCGGTCATTGCTTCTTTTATGCAATATCTCTTTTCAAGCTCTTTGGCAGAGGCGACTTTCTGTCTGGCATGTATTCTCTTTACTTCATCCATCATTGACTCCTTTAATGCGAATTCAGACCCATATATAAAGACAACTTATTGTAAAATAATCCAACCCCCTTAAAACAAATAGGAATTTTCTTAATTGTCTGAAATTAAAAAAGAATTGGTTGTGAGCCGGAAAGTTGAATTAATATGATTATCTCTTTTTATCAGCAATCAGTATCGAAGTCACCTGAATTGCTGTATTTAATTTATGAGACCTATAACAGGACAAATCACTCCTACCTCTTTAAAAGCATTGATGACATCCTGCTTATTATATTGCCTGTCAATTGCCGCTTGGATAACACCACAAGAAGCTGCTTCAAATGAAGTCCCTGATGTCCAATATTTTATATTGGCATCTACCATCACTTGAAATGCCTTTCTCACTGACCAGTTCGGTTGATGGGCTAAAAGATAAAAAGCCCTGTTAAAGATCCCGCTGGTCAGATGAACATCCAAGTCATCATGATAATCATCGAAATGCTCAATAGAATGACCATCTTTCGTTGGATAGTCCATGTAGCGAATTGGCTCACCACTTATAGTAGCCTCACGCCCTATAGACCAATCTTCACCATCCCAATACCATGGAAAATCTTTACGCAAGTAATCCTGCATAGCAATCGATGCCATATCCGAGAATGCTTCATTGATTCCTCCGGATTGCCCATTATAGACCAGGTTAGAATGCAATCTGGTAAAATTATGAGACAACTCATGCGATAAAGTGCTCTGTGCCGGTGCTGTTAATTGAGTATCGCCATCACCAATCACAATTTGTTGATGCATTAAGTACAATCCTTTTATTTTAATAGAAGGCACAGCAAAGGCATTATCAAAATTTTTAATATGGGTATAGGCTCGCAAAGGCAAGTCGTCACCTAAAGGTTTTTCAACGCCATAATACTCTTTGTACATTTCCAGTGTGACTCCGGCAAAATACATAGCATCATTAATTGAAGAAAAACTGTAGTTTGCAGGTGATGTATCTCCATCATTAATATTGATATATTGTGATTCTTTGCTACAGGGGTAGGAAAATGCTGGTATATTTTTATAGATTTCCACAATGCTTAGAACGGGGAAGGATCTCTTGTCCAAATCAGTATACGCAGCATTAATGACCCTTACCTCAGGGCTTTCTACAACACAATTTTTCCCCTTGATCGTTACCTCAAATTTGCCGAGAGAAGGAATATCCTTCATCGAATCCCCATGTTGAAACAATCCCGACCGATAGGGAAGAATGAATACATTACCACCTAAGCCCTGACCAACTTTCTTATGTGTTAAATCATCCCAGCTTTTTAAAATCTCACCAGAATTGGCATCGATAATATAATTCGGAGCGGAGACAAAATGTAATGGATCATTTGCATACATTGATAAATGATAAGCTAGATAAGCTTTTTTATGTGAATCCAGATAAATGATTTTTTTTATATTTTTGTATACGATCGAATTGTTATTATATTTTATTATCTGGCTTTCAATATCAGCAGCACTTAATTTCCCATCAGTCTGATGAACATCCTTTTCAATTTCAGACACATCGACACCGGTCAGAAAAATTTTTGACTTGCTGGTCTTATGAAGGATTAGCTCATGACCCCAAACAGGAATATTTCTATAATAAACCTGGTAACGAATATCGTTATAATCACGATTGCCCTCATGATCAACTGGTTTCAGCTGATAATTTAACGACGTGATTTTATTAGTAATTGACATAAATCCTTTTTTATCTTGCAAGATACTAAAATTGTATTTTTTTAAATTGTTATCGCCCGCCTGCCAAATAATATTTTCTGAAGCAGCTTGCAAATTAACACTTGCCATAGAAACAGCTAATAATGAAACTATCCGTGTGTTCATATTTTTTCCCTGTCTTTGACTATTGTTGTGTCTTACAGCGTTTATTTATATTCACTGACTCCTGATATGTGTTCGCATACTGCATCAGCCATAGCAGACGCGGCTTGACTGCTTTCCCTAAACCAAAGCTCAGGCTCTATCATTTCCAACTCACTCAAACACAATTTATTATTGTTATCCCACATGACATCAACACGTGCATACACAGGTAACTCATCGCATTGAGCTATGACATTCTCAACAAACTCCCTTTCTTCTTGAGATGCCTCATAAGGATGTACAGTCCCACCGAAATCATCCTGTACTCTAAAATCGCCAGATTTTGCTTTTTTTAGTATAGAATGGCTATATCTACCCCCAAATACCATAAAAGAGACTTCTCCTTTATTTACAATGTTCTCCTGAAATTCCTGGAGTAACATCGACTCATTGTTAATTAATGATTCAAATACATCTTGATAATGATCCGCGGAATCCTGATCAAATAAATATGTATGGCGTGCTCCGCCTGCAATTGCAGGTTTTAGTATCGCTTTCTTCCATCCCGATTCCTTCATTAAATTATTTAAGATATTTAGCCTCCCCCTTTTTAAAAATAAAGTAGGAGGGATATTAATTCCTTTTTGCTGCATATCACTCAAATAATGTTTATCAATATTCCACTGAATAATAGAAATCGGATTTATAAATTGAATTCTTTTTGAGCAATCATTTAGCCAGAGATGAAACTCGTCATAACGATGAAAATAATCCCAGGTGGCACGAAACAGTGCATATCTAGTCTCTGACCAATTATATTGTCGATTATCCCAATGAGTTCGTTTAACTTTTAATCCCTTTTGCTCCAGAGCTTCGGTTAATAATCTATCTTCTGTTAGCACATTTTGAATGTAGGGAGTAATATCGGCCGGGTCTATAAAATCCTTCTGTGTTAGTAGGACAATATCGCACTTGTTAGAGGTCATGATAGAAACAATCCGTATCAAATGATACAAGAATACTTATCTTTTTAAACTAAATCTATATACCCCCATCGCAAATCAACCAGCTAATTTAATCAAATTAACAATGATTGCATTTTGAAGACTCTTTGTTTAATCTCTGGCTGCGTGTGTATTGGAAATCACTTATTTAAGGACATGATGAATGTTTAAAAATGCTATAGTAAGAACACCATCTTCTACAATGATCAATGGACTAACCACATCGGCTGATTTGGGGAAACCCAATTATGAGCTTGCATTAATACAGCATCAAAATTATATCAAAGCACTATCAACATGTGGTCTTGAAGTGACAGTGCTTCCAGATCTAGAACAATTCCCGGATGCTTGTTTTGTAGAAGACGTGTCATTATTAACTGAACAATTTGCTGTCTTGACATGCCCTGGCGCAGAGTCCAGGCGAGATGAAGTTCAGGAAATTGAACCCAGCATTCAAGCATTCTTTAAAGACAGGATTTTCAGAATAAGCACGCCTGGCAGACTTGAGGCTGGAGATGTGCTTAGAATAGACAATCATTTTTTTATTGGTCTCTCAGAAAGAACTAACAAAGAGGGGGCTGAGCAACTAATTTATTTACTGAATCAGCATGGCTATACAGCCTCAGTAATTCAGCTAAAAAAATTTCTGCATCTTAAAACAGGAGTGAGTTACCTGAATAATGATTATGTATTGGTTAGTGGAGAATTAATCAATCATCAAGCATTTGGTCATTTAAAACAAATAGTAGTAAGTCATGAAGAAGCGTACGCAGCTAATTGCATTATGATTAATGAGACTGTGTTATTACCCAAAGGGTGTCCTAAAATAACCCATCGTTTATCCGAACTGGGGTTTTCAATTATTGAATTGGATATGAGCGAATTTAGAAAGTTGGATGGTGGTTTAAGCTGCTTGTCGTTGAGATTTTAATGAAAAGCCGCTTATCTGTTTTAAGTCTTGCCTTAATCACTGTTTGCTCGGTTGATAGCATTAGAAATCTTCCAGCAGCCGCTTTAGCGGGGAACCAGCTGTTTTATTACTTTGCATTGGCCTTGCTATTCTTTCTTCTCCCTTGCGCCATTGTTGCAGTTTGGTTCTCCAGGCAATCAGAACAAGGTGTGTATGGGTGGGTAAAACAAGGACTAGGGAATCAGTGGGCATTCATCGCCATTTGGTTTCAATGTATTCAGAATGTTTTAATTTACCCTACCTTATTGAGTTTTATTGCTGGCACCCTGCTCTACAGCATCTCCCCTGATTTAGTTCAAAACAAAAGTATGCTTTTTCTAATTATTATTTTTTTGATTTGGAGTTTAACCTGGATTAATTTAAAAGGAATTCATCTCTCAAGTCGTTTTAACTCTTATTGCTCCATAACGGGATTAATTCTTCCTTTTATTATTATCCTGTTCGTGGGATTGTACTGGTGGATTACGCAGGTTAAACCTGGTACCACAGTTCTACCACCAGCCGAACCTTATTCCTGGACTTCGCTTACTGCAATTATTTTGTCATTTTGCGGTATTGAATTAGCCGCGGTTCACGCACGGGACAGTAAACAAGGGGCTTTCCCTAAAGCCATAGCTATTTCAGTTATTACAATCTTTCTGACGATGTTATTTGGTTCGATCGTATTGGCTATGATCATTCCCCCAGAACAATTAAATTTTATCAGCAGCATTCCCCAGCTCATACAATTATTTTTTAATAAAATTGGTTATGGATATTTTGCCTTTATTATTAATGGATTGATCGCAATAGGTTGTATAGGTGCAGCAAATAACTGGCTCATTGCACCTATAAAAGGATTAGAATTTGCAATAAACGAAGGGTTCTTAAATAGGCAACTCAGTCAAGTGAATAAACATAACGCACCTTTCAGATTGTTAGTCGCACAAGCTTTCTGTGTATCGATTATTAGTGCTTTATTTCTTATCGTACCTTCGATTAATGCATCTTACTGGATCATGTTGAATGCAGCGACACAAATTAATTTATTAATGTACCTCTTGCTCTTCATTAGCGCTATCAAAATAGTTTCCTCAAAACCGATTTTAAGTAAGCTAAATATAATGATTCCCGCTTACCTGGGGTTGGCAGGCAGTGGCATTACCTTAATTGTAAGTTTGACGCCACCGCCATCACTCGCCATTAGCTCCAAATTGATTTATGCATTGCTTGGCGCAATTTTCCTGGTCATAATGACCTTGATTCCTATTTGGAGGAGACCTAGAGTTCTTACATGAAAAGAAATATCCAATCCTGATTTGCAAATTCAGACGCAAGTTTCATACTCTCAGCTATAATTGAGATATTAATCATTAGTTATTGTAAAATCAGGTTAAATTTTAGCAGGAATTCAGTACTCATCGGAGATGATGATGAAATTGACACGGAATATGATTGCTCAGGCTGTCCAGGCTAAAATAATTACAGAGGAACAGGCCAAGAACCTCATTGAATTCATAAAAAATCTTCCCGAACAAACTCCAGGATTTAACTTAACCAATGTCCTTTATTATTTTGGAGGACTTATAGCTATTGGTGCAATGACTTTGTTTATGAATCTTGGATGGGAACTGTTTGGAGGCTGGGGTATTTTCTATTTGTCAATTTGTTATGCCCTACTCGGCCTAGGCCTTTGCAGTCAATTCAATGGGAAAGGATATGTCATTCCTGCTGGCATTTGCGCTACTTTTGTCATTTGCCTTACTCCTTTGGCAATCTATGGCTTACAAAAAGGAATGGGCTGGTGGCCAGATGACAGCGTTTATCATGACTATCATGTTTATATCAAATGGCATTGGATCTTCATGGAGTTGGGTACGCTAATGGTAGGTACTATCCTGGCCTGGATATATCGGTATCCTTTTATGATTATGCCAATTGCGGTCACTCTTTGGTATATGTCCATGGATATAGCAGCCATGTTGGGTGACGGTCAATTTGATTTTGAGCTAAGGGCAATGGTTTCAATGTACTTTGGCTTAATTACTATATTGATTGCCTTTTGGGTTGATGTTCGATCCAGTCAATCAGCAGATTATGCTTTTTGGCTGTATATATTCGGTGTCATGGCTTTTTGGTTCGGTTTAAGCTGCCAATCCTCCGACAGTGAAATATCCAAATTTATCTATATGTGCATTAACCTCTTCATGATTCTGACTGGAGTCATTTTAAACAGAAAAGTATTCGTTATTTTTGGTGCGTTAGGATGTTCTTATTATCTGGGTCATCTGGCATTTCAGGTGTTTAAATTCAGTATGCTTTTCCCTGTTGCTTTGACTGCCATAGGTTTTGGTATCATTTATTTAGGAATAATCTGGCAAAAAAATGAAGCGAAACTTACTAAAGAGCTTCGATCCATACTTCCCAAACCATTAAGAGACTTATTGGAAGCAAGGGACAGTATGGATTAATGAAATATTTTCTCACGTCCTATCACATTCTATTACTCTTTAGATAAATTGTAGGTAACTCTTTACTTTCAACTACCTGAAGTAGAAGATAGATGAGTTCATCATTATTTTCTTTCAAAAGGACTTGAGGAGTAATTATGTTAACTTTATCACTTGCCAAATGTATTAATGCAACAAAGAATGGGGCATTCGCTATCAAAGATTTGGATTTATCAGGCCCTCTATCTTATGAAGATGTATTATTTTTAGCTGAATATCTAAAAGTCACACCCTTAACAGATCTTGACTTGTCAATGGCCATCACTAGGGAAAACTCTAAAGCGCTATGGGATTTAAGTCAGGTTATTGCTAAAAATTCACAGCTACAAAAACTAACATTTGAAGTGCAACTGGACTTCGATTTCTATTTTAAACATAACCTGCCAATTGGTTGGTTAGATTTTATAGACGATTATCGGTTAAAAAAAATAGCGGCGCCACTCCATGAGGCATTGGTTAACATGCTAAAAAACAAACCTGCTCTAAATAAGCTAACTATAGACTTTTTAGTGATGGAAACTCCTTTTCACAATAAACATCTCAACCAGTTAGCACGATCTATCAATAAAATCCCGCTTAATTATTTGAATTTGGGCCTTTCAGTGACCAAAGAAACACAAGTCCCGCTATTTAAGACGAAAGAACCGAATCAAACTCTTGAGTTCCTAATCCTTCGTGGTTTTAATTCAGGTAGAAATACCTTGAAATATTTACCCCAAACAGCAGCCTTAAAAATGTTAGCTATTGATGACATGCAATTCGAAGAACATGATTTGAAGTTGCTGGCTAATATTATGAAATCCAACTCGTCACTGGTTGCTTTAATCCTTGGTAAAACTAATCTTGGACAAGTCAATTCGCCAGACGTACTCACCTGGCTCAGTGCATGCCCCAATTTAAATAGTCTTATACTCATTGACAATAATCTAAGCAGGCTTAATGTGGATAGTTTATGCGAATTATTAGCGAATAATCTCCAGGCTTTGAAAAAACTGGATCTGTCCAAAAATGCTTATATGGGTGACGACGCGATAAAGATTGCCAAAGCGTTAACTTTCAATACTCATATTGAAACATTGGTGCTGGATGATAACTATATTGAAAATGAGGGGCTACAAGCCTTCATCGATCTGGTAAAAAACAATAAAAATATAACGTCTCTATCTATTTCAAACACCTGTCGATATACACCTTCTAACGAAATAATTCACAGTCTATGTGATTTATTACGTGATCCTGGATGTCAATTAAAAGAACTAAAATTTAACCAGGATATTACTTTGGCACAGTACCTTATGCTGCAACATGCCCTAAACTCTAACAAAACACTAGAATACATTGATTTCAATTTTAGAAATCAGAATATTCTTGAGGCAATTCTTGGGAAAAATAATTCCGGTAATTTGAATGAAAATGAGTTTTCAAGTGACAATCCTAAAGAAGAAAAAGCCCCAAATACTTTGAATACGGATCCTACTAGCAAAAGTGCTCCATTATTTTTTATTTCCCCAAAGAGTCGGCAAGAAGAGAATAAAAATGAACTTTCTTCTTTACCGAGTCATAGTGTCCATCTCCATTAGGGATAATACACATTACACTCAATTATAATTTCTCACTAGCGATGTACACAGTTGGCGCTGAGCAATCTGCGAGGCCCAACCAACCTTACCTCTTTATATTCGAATAAATACATTACGTTTATATAAAATCAAAACAACCAGAAAATTCAGGAAAAGAAAACAGATAGAATACAGCAATGCTGCATTGTGATTACTGAATCCTCCAAAAAAATAATCTTTGAGATAGGATATCAATACCATTTTAGAGCCATCAGGTGTTGTTATTTTAAAAGCATATTGCAGTTTTAAAAGAAGGACATGAAATACAAAAGCAAATAATGCATTCATGCCAAATACTTTAAAAAAAACGGACCATTTTTTAACCCCAAATCTATCAATCAGCAAATAGCAAAAGGCAAAGGCAAGCAGAGCCAGGCCGCTGGTCCAGAGTACGTAAGAGCTAGTCCATAAATTTTTATTAATAGGAAAACTCATATTCCATAACCATCCCAATAACAAAAATAGCAAGCCAATCCCTGCTAATAGATAAAATTTCTTGAATTGATTGCATGGACTAATTAGTAAACTACCGGCCAGGACACCTGATAAAGTAGTGGCAATAGATGTAAAAGTACTTAAAAAACCTTCGGGATCATACGTTTTTTCATATAAGTGGGAAGCTGAAAAAAATAACTGGTCAAAGTATGAAACCCAACTTCCGTCTTTGGTTAATTGATTTGCTCCATATCCTGGGACAGGTACTTGAGTCATAATAATCCAATATCCTAATAAAAGAACAAGAAAAATAAAAAATTGAGTTTTAATTGAAGTATTCAGATAAATGAAAGCGGAAATTAAATAACAAACAGCGATTCGCTGCAGAATCCCATATATCCTTATGCTATCAAATTCAATAGGATGGGGAAAAACATTCAAAAATAATCCTAAAAGAAACAAAACAACACTTCTCTCTATGATGGCAGAATATAATGAGGTTTTTGCTTTTCGTTCCATTTGGTTTTTCAGGCTTATAACACTCGTTAAGCCAACGATAAACAAGAAAAATGGGAAAACCAAATCCGCCAAAGTACAACCATTCCAGTCCACATGCTCAAAAATCGGATAGGGATCAATAGCTGCCTGACCATTAACGAAAATCATCAATACAATAGTCATCCCGCGAAATACATCAAGGGATAAAAGGCGTTGGGGTTTTAAAGGAACAGTATTCATGCGCTATTTAAAATGGATTTATAAAAAACTGAGCCCCATTATCTTACCACGAGTGGCAAATTGTAATATCAAAAATAAAAATTAAATTTCTAAAATCTATATGAAAATCTCTTTTAAACTTGTATGTTAGTCATGATTGACTTAACTTGAAGTTGAATTAATGTTTAGTAAAAAAGAACGTACATTATTATTTGCCAATAATTTGTGGTACTTGTCAGAAGGAATGTTAGGCCCGCTCTTCGGTATTTTTTGCGAAAGGTTCAACTCGTCTCCCTTAGACATATCATGGGTATGGTCTTTGTATTTAATTTCAGTTGGAATTGTGGTAATTGGCTTGGGTTATATTTCAGATTTTATTCATAAAGAAAAATTGCTGGTTGCGGGGTATGCACTCCAAACCATATTTACCTTTTGTTACATCTTTATAACAAGTAAAAAGCAACTGGCTTTATTGCAAATTGGCCTTGGAATATCAGGTGGGCTCTCTACTACAACCTGGTATGCTCTGTATGCCCGCTATGAAGATAAAACGCATGAAGGACTCACTTGGGGTTTGGCCAATGGGTTATCAAGTATTTACACTGGGATCGCCTTGTTATGTGGTGGTCTAATTATTGCCAAAACATCATTTGATGTTTTGTTTATCATCATGGGATGTATTCAATTTCTAGCAACTATTTATGTCAGTAAGCTCATCTTTATCGAACACCCCAAAATTATCAGGCGTTTTAGAAATCCTAATTTGGCTAAAAATTAATTTTAAAATCTGAAAGCCATGTTGAAATGTCAAATCAAATGAACATTTTTTGATGTAGATTGATGCTAAATTCATCAAGAAATACTGGAATCAAAATAACTTGTCTGTTAATGTCCGCTTTTATTAAAGATATCACGTATTAAATTGTTATAAGGATATGATTATGTTTGAGTCTTTTCGAAAATGTTTGTCTGCCATTTCTATGCGAGCTCCGTATGCCTCGACACCGGGACATCGTAACGCTCAACGCGCTAATGCCGGATCCGAAGTATTGGGCACAACGCTTGAAACATTTGATCCTGCCGCATCAATTCCAACAAAACTCGCTCAAACTTTAATCTCAATTTATTCCCTATTCAGATTTGATACTCATGTTTCTGAAAAACTGATCCATCTTTTGCAAGGTAGTATAGCGGCAACACAAATGGGTCTTGGTATTGCTTTGCTTTTTACTGGAACAGAGTGTGAGGAATATACGGATGCTGATCTATGCAAGGCAATATTTCTATTACAATTACTATACAGAGGAACCTTGCTAGTGGGCTGGGCCCCTAGTGAATTTTCCAAGGATCCCTATGCTGAGCCTAAAGTTGTATCAGAAGACAAAGCGGAATCTGAAGAAGAGAACGAAGATGAAGAGTCAAGAAACTCGGCCTCAGTTTAATTTTAAATCCCTTGCTCCGATTAGGACAAGGGCTCACTTATATATTATCAAATATGCGTCAACTAACCATCTGAATAGTAATATCCCGCGCATCAGATAAACCACGGTCATCTACCACCCTTACCACATATTTACCAGGTTTCGCCTGCCAGAGATAAGGTTCATCCGATTTTGTTTCAGCTACAAAACTTTCATTGATAAACCAGTATAAATGTGCAATTCCAGCATCTGTTACCGCAGTTAATGGGATTATCTTGTTTGATTGGGTATTAGCATGGACAATATAACTTACCCCTGCCTGGGGAGATGTAATTTGGGGGCTAATACCACTATTTCCCGACAAAGCGCAACCTGGTTCAAAAAATGGCGGGGTATGGCGTTGAATCCCTGCCCTCCTGAATATTCTTAATAAATCGGAGGGCCAAAACTCATACACTTCAAAACGAGTATTTTCATCGATGTGACAAGTACGAAGCCCCGTCTTCCCGTTAATTGCTACCTCTCGAAAAATTGTATCCGTTTTAATAGGGGATTTACCTGGAATAAACCAGGTCCATTCTGTATCCGTACAATATCGACCAGGAAGCATACCTGAGGCTTTGCATACTTCTATTTTTTCCAAATGCATGTGTTCAGGGTATTTTTCAACTCGAGCTATTGGTCCTCTTTCATGTTTTATTGCATTAATCAATTCAAAAAATAAAGGCGCAGCAATTTCTTTACCTATAAAAGCCGGATTTGCCTGATTATCAAAATTTCCTATCCAAACTGCCAATACATAAGGACCAAAAACTCCAACTGTCCAGGCATCTCTGTATCCTGATGAAGTTCCTGTTTTCCAGGCAATTGGTAATTGTAAACTGCCATCATTATTCGACTCTTTCATTGGAGTATTTTTTAGCATATCGAAAACTAAAAAGCTTGCTTCTGCGCTAAGCAAGTGTCGACCTTTTTGTCGCGGAACCCCTTTTAATGAATTGATTGGATACCAGACCCCATCATTAATCAGCATAGCATATAAACCGACTAACTCTTTCATAGTGAGTTCAACACCACCCAAATTAAGAGACAAGCCATAATATGATTCAGAACGCAACTGAGTTATATGCGCCTGTTCAAGTAATTTATGTAATGTTGGATTAGTTAATTGATTGGAAAGCTCGATGGCCGGGATATTACGACTAAGTACCAAAGCATCTTTTGCTTTGATGGGCCCCATAAAATCATAATCGAAGTTTTCCGGATTATAACCATTAAAACTCTGTGGTACATCCTTTAAAACTGTATTGGGGTGAATTAAACCTTGATCGAGTGCTAATCCATAAATAAATGGTTTCAGAGTTGAGCCAGGCGACCTTTTGGTTTCTACACCATTGATTTGTCCACTTATCTTGTTATTAAAAAAATCAGCAGATCCCATCAACGCTTTAATACTCATAGTACGGCTATCCACAAGTAAAACCGCCGCGTTGTGAACACCAAACATTTTTTTTCTTGCTAAATAATGCCTTGTAATTCGCTCAACTATTAACTGAAGCCTGTAATCCAAAGTTGTTGAAATACTTTGTGATAAACCAGGATTTTCCTTCAGTACCATATTTACAAAATGAGGAGCCAGGAAGGGTAGGTTTTGATTGGTTTGCATAACTAAAGGCAGTCCAAACAGAGGCTGCTTCTCCTGGTCTTGCGGATGCTGCTTCAGCCATCTGGCAAATAAGCGATTTCTTATTTTTTTTAATTCACTGTTTTTTGATGTCCTTTTTACTGGATTTTGAGGGATAATGCTTAAAGTTAGTGCCTCTGGTAAACCAAGTTTACTAACAGGCTTATTAAAATAAATTAAGCTCGCCGCCCCTACTCCCTCTATATTTCCACCATAAGGCGCCAAATTGAAATAAGCCTCAAGAATTTTATCTTTATCATAATGACGCTCTATTTGTAACGCCCTAATAACTTGCCATAATTTTCCAGAAATTTTCTTGGAGTTAATTCCAAAACGAATTCGTGCCACCTGCATTGTGATTGTTGAAGCCCCGATTCTGCGCGATTTAACCACATAAGTTTGCCAGATGGCTTTCACCATGGAAAAAGGGTTCACTCCTTTATGCCAGAGAAAATACTGATCTTCTTGTAAAAGTGTGGCCTCCATTAACTCCTTGGGTATTTGAGATAACGGTACATAAAGTCTGTATTTGTCATCGTCACTTAAAATTAATCTTAATAATTGTTGATTATCATCATATACCGCTTTAGAAAAATTGAATTCTTCTAATAAAGAAGGCTTGGGAGAAAAAAATAATAATAAAAACCCACTGACAAATAGCGAACCCAGGATTATGCTAAGATATTTTATTACTTTTCTCATTGCCCACAACAGGGATGATATAAAGGTTAAATTATATTCAAATTAATATTGAAATGCATTAGAATTGGCAAAGGATAGACTAATAATTAATAATTTATTGCGGGGGGTGTATGCTTTACCGCACCCTCATTACCAGATCCTAAAATAAACTTAGACCAACCAGGACTCCATATCACCATGAACAAAAACCCATTCTCCCTAATTATGAATGTATTGTGTTCAATATTTTCAACTCTATTCGGTAAAATAAAATGGAATCGCCCGACCTGGTTAGTTTATTTAAAACACAAATCAAAAAACTCTCCCCAAATATTTTGGGGAACAACTCTATTATTTATCGTGTTATTGGGTGCAGGAGCATATGGTGCTTATTGGTATAATAATTTGCCAAAACCAACTTATACTACTGCATCCATCACAATACCGGACATCACACCTAATGAGGAAAACCTTGTTCCCAATAATCTCATTATTGATTTCGGCATTAGAAATAATGAATTTATCCCACAATCAGTTGCTCCCATTAATTTAATTGGCAAAGAAATTGATGAAGGGATAGAAATGGCACCGCAAATTGCGGGCAAATGGAGCTGGAATAGTGATAGCCAATTAATTTTTATTCCCGCTGAAGATTGGCCTGCAGGGCAAAAATATACTATTCATTTTGCAAAAAATTTTTTTGCACCCAATGCGAATATTGAAAGTTATGATTTATCCTTTACGACAAAGCCCTTTCAGGCCACAATCCGCGAGTTCAAATTTTACCAAGATCCCGTCAATGCAGAAACAAGGCAGGCTGTAGCCACTATAGAGTTCAACTATCCAGTAAATCCAAAAAATCTTGAAAAAAATACTTCCGTTGTATTCCAAACCATTAAAAATGGAAAAGCAGACCTCACTGCAGAATCCGTTCCTTTTTCTTATACTTATGATAATAATAAACGAATTGCCTATCTTCATTCGGCAAATATCAAAATAGAAGATGTATCGCGTTATTTACTTTTAACTTTGAATAAAAACGTTAGTTCTTCAACTGATTCAGCAATTCTTGGGCAGTCAATTAGTAAAAATTTGCTAATACCCGATGCAAGTAACTTTCTAAAAATAGTTTCAACATCGGCTAATATAGTCCGTAATGATAAAGACAGGCCCGAACAGGTACTTAGTATTGAGACCAGTTTGGGTGTTAATGAAAGTGAATTTAATAAATCAGTACATGTCTATTTGCTCCCGCAGAATTATCCTGCTACCGCTGCAGAACCAGAAAAATCCAATTACGAATGGCAAAATCCAGGTGAAGTAACGAATAACATTTTGTCTCTGTCGACTCCATTACCCAAAGAGGTGATCCCTTCGGAACAAAATTATACTACGTTGCATGGCTTCAAATTTAAAGCTCAAACTCCCAGATACCTGTATATCAAGATTGATAAAGGAATGAAGGGTTTTGGTGGTTTTAAATTAAGCAATGATTACACGGCTATCGTTCCAGTACCAGAATACCCCAAAGAAATCAGTTTCTTGCATAAGGGCTCTTTGTTAGCACTGAGTGGTGAGAAAAAACTGTCAGTTCTGATACGCGGAGTGCCTGCAGTTAAGTATGAATTCGCGCGTGTGTTGCCTGATAATGTCAATCAGCTGGTTACGCAAACCCAAGGCGATTTCAGCAATCCTTATTTTATTAATCCCTCTTTTAATCAACAAAACATCAGTCAAATTTTCTCGGAAATCCAGCAGTATGACTCCACTGATTTAACCAGACAGCAATACACATCCCTGGATCTGGGAAAATATTTAGCATCTGAAGCCAATGCCTCAGGACCGCAAGGATTGTTCTTATTACAAGCAACAGGTTGGGATGTAGCCAATCAGTATGCTCTCGATGTTAAGGCCAGTCGTTTGATATTGATTACGGATCTGGGGATGGTGGTAAAAGACAATAATGATGGGAGCCATGATGTCTTTATTAGCTCCATTACACAAGGACTCCCAGTTGCAGGGGCAACAGTTACGATTTTAGGTAAAAATGGCTTGCCCATTTTATCTCGTGTTACAGATGAACAAGGGCGAGCAAATTTTCCTACTCTGAAAGATTTTATTGAAGACAGAGAACCAACTGTGTATTTGGCAAACCTGAATAATGATGTGTCTTTTATTCCATTCAATAACTACAACAGGCAATTGAATTTTTCAAAATTTGATATTGGAGGAATCTATACCAATGATCAGGATTTGCAGAACTTAACAGCTTATTTATTTTCTGATAGAGGAATATATAGGCCCGGAGACACAGTGCATGTTGGAATGATTGTAAAACGAGCCTTTGCAGAACCACAACCTTCTGGTCTGCCATTACAAGCCACTGTAGTAGATGCCAGGGGAACTACTATCAAAGACCAAAAAGTAACATTAAATGACACCGGTTATATAGAGCTTGATTTTACTACCAGTGCCAATTCTCCCACTGGTCAGTATATGGTTTATTTATACTTGGTAAAAGATAACCACCCGCAAAATCTTCTCGGTTCAACCAGTGTTCGTATTTCCGAATTCCAACCCGACAGAATGCGTATTACTTCCAGCTTTGAACCCAAACCTTTTGATGGCTGGAGCTCACCCACTGACCTGAAAGCAAAGGTAGATCTTTGGAACTTGTATGGTGCCCCAGCTGCCAATAGAAGAGTAAGCGGCAAAATTTTATTAACTCCTCAGCGAGTGCAATTTGACAACTATCCTGATTATATTTTTGCGGATCCACTGTATGATCCGAAAAAACCCCCAAAAGTTTTTACAGAAAATCTGGCAGAAGCAACAACTAACGAGAATGGGCAGGCTGAATTTAGCCTGAATCTTGAACGTTTTGAAAAGGCAACTTATCAATTAACTTTTTTTGCTGAAGGCTTTGAGCCTGGTAGTGGGCGAAGTGTTACTGCACAAACTAAAACATTGGTCAGCCCTTTACCCTATTTCATTGGCTATAAAGCTGATGGCGATTTGCATTTTATTAAACAGAACAGTGTCAGAAATGTTAATTATATTGCAATTAATCCACAGTTGGGTAAAGAAGACGTAAAAAATTTAAAGATACAATTAATTTCCCTGCGCCCCGTCACAACTCTGGTTAAAAAAGCCGATGGCACTTATCAATATCAATCCACAATACAATCTACAGTCATCAATACCAATCCATTCGAAATTAAAGAATCTGGCATTAACTACAGCCTGCCAACGAATACTATTGGTGATTACTCCCTCAACGTATTAGATAAGGATGATAGTATTCTTAGCCAACTGCAATTTAGCGTAGTTGGTACTAGCCAGGCTCCTCTCGCTAAAAATGCAGAATTATCTATCAAACTTAATAAAGAGGAATATCAAGCTAATGAAGATATAGAAATCCAAATCACTGCTCCTTATACTGGCTCAGGCTTGATCACTATTGAAAGAGATAAAGTCTATGCTGTGCATTGGTTTAAGACAGAAGCCCAAAACTCTGTACAAACCATCCGCATACCTGCTGATTTCCAGGGTAATGGATATGTGAATGTGGCTTTTATTCGTGATTGGGAGTCTCCTGAGCTCTTCATTAGCCCATTAAGTTATAGTGTTGCTCCATTCAATGTGAACCATGATAAACACGATATAAAAATTGGACTAAAAACACCTGAATTAGCCCGTCCCGGAGAATCTTTTACGATTGATTATCACACAGACAAACCCGGTAAGATCATCGTATTTGCAGTGGATGAAGGAATATTGCAGGTTGCCAATTATACTACACCCGATCCACTCAGTTTCTTTTTCCAGAAACGAGCACTAGAAGTGTTAACCCAACAAACAGTTGATCAGATTTTACCCAAGTTCATCCAGGATAGAGAAATATCTGCTGTTGGAGGTGATGAGGGTGAAGCGGCTTTAGCGAGTCGCCTCAATCCATTCAAGAGAAAGACTGATTTACCAGTTGTTTACTGGTCAGGTATTCTTGACTCAGACAGTACTGACAGGCAATTATCTTATCAAATACCTGATTATTTTAACGGGTCCATTCGGGTAATCGCTGTGGCAGTCGCTAATGACTCTGTGGGATCTCGCGAAGTTTCAGCAGAGGTTCGCGGTGATTTTATTATAAGTCCCAATGTGCCCACTTTCGTTGCGCCTGGAGATGAATTTGAAATATCAACCACTGTGGCAAATAATATTAAAGATTCAGGAGAACACGCTCAAGTTGAAGTAGAACTTACCGCATCACCAGAGATTGAAGTAATCGGTAGTGCGAAAGAGTCTCTGGAAATCAGCGAAGGCAATGAGCAAACTGTGTATTTTAAATTGCGCGCTAAATCACTGTTAGGATCAGCAAGGATTACTATCACTGCCAAATCAGGAGATAAATCAAGCAAGATGGATAGTACGCTCAGCGTCAGGCCTGCCAATCCTTTCACAACATACATTAATAGTGGCAAATCACAAGATTCTCAAAAATCGTTAGAGGTTATCCAGACATTATATCCGGAGCATCGCAAGGTAGAAGCGACTATATCTACCAGTCCATTAGTTCTAATCTTTGGATTACAAAGATATTTGGATAATTTCCCATATGGTTGTACGGAGCAATTGACAAGCAAGGCCCTGCCCTGGCTGGTTATGAACAGTTTACCCTGGTTTAGTTCGGAAAGTGGCCCAATTCACGAAAAAATTAATACCACAATTCAAATGTTAAGCCAAAGACAAATGTCTAATGGTGGGTTTAGCTATTGGCCTGGTCTAAGTGACAATTCAGCGAATAGTTTTGCATCAGTTTATGCCATGCATTTCTTAACTGAAGCAAGAGCACAAGGATTCAACGTCCCCGGAGAGATGTTCTACAATGGCATTAATTACCTTAAAGAATTGGCTAGTCATAATCCCACAGATGCAGACTCAGCAAGAATTCAAGCCTATGCCATCTATATTTTAACCCGTAATGAATTAGTCACTACAAATTATTTAGCCAATTTACAATTGTATTTACAGCAAGATTCTTCAAAAAACTGGCTAAAAGACATCACAGCAGTTTACATTGCAGCCACCTATCAATTATTAAAAAGTTATAGTGAAGCGAATCAATTGATTGGCCAATATCAACCAGCAACAAATAATGCATTTACGACTGATTTTTATGATCGCAATATCGCCGATGCGCAATATCTCTATCTTGTTGCAAAACATTTTCCTAATTTACTGCCTCAAGTAAGCGACAATATACTCATGAATTTGGTAAAAGCGATAAATAATGATGAAATCAATACAGTCTTATCAGGATTTTCTAGCCTGGCTTTGGGCGCTTACCCACAAAATGAATCAGCAGAGCAATCTGATAAGCTGTCCATAACAGAGGCATTGGCAAACAATCAGCAGAGAAACATCCCTGCCGATCAAAATAATTATCAAAAATTAAATATTGATGAAACTGTCAAAACAATCCGCTTTAATAATCCTGACAAACAAACATTCTTTTATCAGCTTGTTCAGTCAGGGTTTGATAAAATAATACCGACAGAACCTTTAAAGCAAGGCATAGAAATCTACAGAGAATATCGAGATGAGAAAGGCAATGTCATTGATTCAGCGGTTTTGGGCGAAGAAATTGAAGTACACCTGCAAGTCCGATCATTAGATAATAATTATCTGAGCAACATTGCCATTGAAGATCTCTTGCCAGGTGGGTTTGAGGTCGTTAGAGACTCAGTAAAAACGGACAATATGGATTATGCCGATGTCCGGGAAGACAGAGTTAACTTCTTCGGCTGGGTAGATTTAACTGCAAAAGAATTAGTTTATAAAATAAAAGCGACTAACGTTGGTAAATACATAGTTCCACCAGCCTACGCAGAAGCCATGTATAACCCAAATACGAAGGCAAGAGGTTCTTCATCAGTCATTACAGTGTCTAGAGAAGAAGATTAATTGCTGGCAAGCAAAGTCAGATTTTGATTCTTGACTTTGCTTGCTAATAAATATTAATTGCCCTCATATTTGCTCATGCCGACAAATGAAGGAGATACTTATCATAGCTTGAGGATGAGATAAAACTATTTAGGGAGGAATCTATTTTGTAGCAAACACTGTTGGATCTTAAAGAATAGATTCCTCAGCCCGGCATGGTAATGGCTTAAGTTTTACATTATATAATCAAAGTATGGTTTTGCCCTGCCGCAGGGGGGATAAAGACTAATAAAATGAACATTGTTGCTGGATACTTTCCAACTCTCGTTGCTTCAACTCCAGCTCCTGCCTACTTAAATCCAATTGCTTTTCAAGCTGTAGAGATTTTAGCCTGAGAGCAATATGCTCCTTAAAAAATAACCAATCATCTTTATAATCTAAATAGCGAAGATTACGATAGGCTTCAGCTTCACTTTGGCTAAATTGGTTATCAACCATATCTGGTAACTTATTAGCATCATCCAAAGCATTGCTAATGCCACAACCCAATAAAAAATTGGCCGACATCAAAGCATCCCCAACCAAGCAAAACACACCTCCCTTGGGAAGGAGCAAAGCGAATTTATCAGCAATTTCAATATCTGTTTTAAAAACAGAAGCTAAACCAGGGGCGCTCATCTTAAAATCCGTATTGTTAAATAATAATTGCAATACCAAGTCAAACCATTGTTTTAACTCTTTTTTATTATTATCCTTGAGAATGGATTCAGGAATTTCCCCAGTGAGATAAACAGCTCCATTCTTTTTTGAATATTTCAAATAAATTAAAGGTGGATAATCATGCGTCCAGCCCATGGCCTTTAACGGAGTAATCTTATCTAAAGGGATGAAGCTGGTTCCCTCAGTTGGGCTTAACACCGGATTAGCTATCATCGCCAAAGGCGGATTATTGATCGACAGATACATCACACCAAAAGCATTGTGATCAGGATTATCTAACTTTTCATAACCAATTGCGAACTCTGGATTTTGCGAATTCCACAACTGAGTAAATGATTTTGATGTTTTTCCGGATGCGTCAACCAGCAAATCAAAACTGTGATTTTGTATGCTACCATTATGATCCAAGGTTAACTTCTGATTCTCAGCATCAACCTTGGCAATTTGCGTGTCTCCCAGGTGAAAAATGAGCTGCTGCTCTGCATTATTGAATTTTACAGTATAAGGATCTTCTTCGTCCTGAAAAGTAAAACCACCTTTGTCATAAATATATTTCAACTTACTATACTGATAACGCTGCAACTCTGCGATAGGAATTACAGTGCGCTCTTTTTCAATTAATTCAAAAAAAGCTAAATCCAATTGATCTTCTGCACTCAATTGCAAGTTGGATTCATCGATGGGACGGATTAATTTACAGATAAAATTATCTTTGAATTCCAAGGAATACCCTTTGCTTGCCAGTTGACTTAGAGCAAAAAAATCTCTGATGGTATCATCCTTTAAGAATACCCCTTGTTTGCGACTAAAAACATCATCTTCAGATCGGCGGTCAATTAATTCAACGGAATACCCTTTAACTAATAATGCAAGTGCACTAGCCAAGCCAGCCGGCCCCATACCAATGATATATGCTTTCTTTCCCATAGGTTGGACTCTACTACTTAAATAAATGACAAATTTTAGCATTTAATTGTTAAGAAATTATTAGGTGAGCATTTCTATTGCCAGTGTTCCGCTGTGCAGGATAAAACTCAGATTGACTCTCTTTTTATATAGGAAGAGTAGCATGTTGATTATTAATTTTTCTGAACTCTGAGCTGGGGGGGGTCCAATCTGGAACCCCTAATTTAGGTTCCCAAATCGAAACGAATTACATCCATAATTCCTTTTTGACAAATATCGCAAAATGATGCGTGAGATTCCATAATACAATTCAAGCCTGGTTTATGACTTGCACCCTGATGAGATGGTGAATCTCCATAGCCGCCACGATATGCCCCATATTGCGGAGGGGTTGACTGCCAGTCACTATAGGGGGTAGGAATAGACATTTGTGGATTGACTAACTCATTCCATTTTAATCCGGAATAGCTTGGAGTAGTCAGAAAAGTGATGTTTTGTGACCACGGTTCCTTCATCTCAGGGGCAAATTCCAACTCAGTCCGTCCACCACCTTCATATTCTTCATTGAGTCCAAAAAAATGACCCAATTCATGTATCAGAATGTAGGTAAAATAAGTTGAATTATCAGCAGGTATTGCTGTGTGTGATTTGTAATTACCTACACCCCAGTACTGACTATTATTAACTAATACTATTGGATAATCGTAAGGTGCTGACGCCAATCCCTGACGAAACTTGTTTTCTCGTGTAGGATATACTATATGATACCATCGTCCAAAATTATCCCAGTATGGATAATATAAACCCAGAAAAGAATCAAATTCTGGTACTGGTAAACCTAAGTCTTCAGCGACTCCCAAACGCTTATGAGATGGATTAAAGACTGCATAAAAATCCATATAATCGATACCAGGAAACTGTTGACTTTGTAATGCCTGCACAGTTTTAATCGCTCGATTCCAAAATTTCATCTTCTCACTTTGAGTATACCCTTCAGCATATATATTCACTCTTAAAGAGGGAGTTTTCACTGCGGGTAATAGTTGCCTCACTTCCAAATCATTGAAATGACGATTATCTCTTGTTAATTCACTAGCAATGATATTTTTCTCAACAACCTTTTCCATTAAACCTGTTTGCGGGTTTTCTGCATAAAGTTCAAAGATCATATCATGGGAGGGTACGGGGAAACGCAAATTAATAGCACGTGCCAGCTTGCGATATTCCTTACCAGTACCAATCGCATCATAATAGACCGTATCACCACCGAATCTGCTTTTTAAAACTCCCAAATAACTCCCCCATTTGGGTTTGTGAATACTTCGTGATAATAATGCCGGTGTTCCAGAGGACTCTATTATTACTGTACCAACCTGATAAGAATCTGTTTCTTCAAACCAATCGGTTTGGATTCTTAATACATCAATCCCTGAATTTTCCTGCACAATCTTCAAAGAATCAGGATTGATGTAATGAAACTTTAAATTTGGGTAATGACTGTCTCTGGGCACTTTATAGCGGTCCCAATAGGGATTGGCGTATGCCAGATGGGAAACCAAAAAAATAAAGCAAATGATAAAAAATCTTATCATGGGTGTGACCTCCTTGTATTCCAGAACTACTATCCCATACTAACTTGTAGATTTTCCTACAAATGTTAACCGAGTTTAATGAACACTCTTTTATCTATCGAACTTGATATTTCGTCAGATTGAACGAAAGCGTGTTAATTTTTGGGTATCGTAACAACGACTCACAAAAAATCATGATTTATAAGACAAAAGAGTAGAATTACGCATGTCACCTATCCATGGAGGATTATCACCTAATAAAACAGACGGATCAAAACCTAATGATTCGATTCTAACCCACTCTTTATCCAAATATTTCAATTGATCATTTAACGCTTTGTTATCTGTTTTATTTGTTGCATCATAGCAACGATCAAAAGGATCGTAGGTATAGGGATTGCAAACTACCGCCTCCATTTTATCCATTATCCCAATTTTGTTATACCAATCATCAATCAACATTGGACCTTCTGGTTTGGCAGCGGGATCGAGCACATAAATGGTACCCATGTAGTTGACAACAGCTGACACATGATACCACCAACTTACTGTTCCCTCAGAAGAGTATGGTGTTTGCATTTCCAAATCACCAAAAACAAAAATTTTTGCTGGAATAACAAAATGTTCACTATCCAGTTTAATTCTGGACAGTGCTGCTCTGGCAAAGCAACCATCATCAGGATAAAGCCAACTGATTCTTCTTTGAAAATCAGGTTTATCAGGTGAATACAAAAAACGAGTGTCTCGTATCAGGTTAAACATGTTAGTCATCTCGTCATAACTGCTAACCTTTGGCACGGTTGAGTAATCTATTTTCTGTAAAGAGACTTTCTTTGAATAAGGAGTTCCCCTGGCAATTAACATCTTCAGTTCATTTTGTGGTTTGTTATTTATGATACGCTTCACTGCATCCTGATAAGATTCTCCTGGAAGCCGTTTTTGTGAGGCAGTTGCGTTTGCCAAGCCGCAACAAATCAAAAAAGGAAATAATGATAAAATAATAGCTATTTTTTTCATAGCAATCCTTGAGTATTTATAATTGGTTGATATTTTACCAATTTTTGTCGTCCTTGACATTATTTATAATTAGCATGAACTGATTGAAAAGACTAGTCTATTAGTCATCTGAACTATCTGTAGTCAAAACATAATGACTTATATTTTTAATCAGGGTAAGCATTCAAAATGCTGAATTTAATTGAACTGACCTTACAATAAGTATCTCATAATAATGATCTATAATTCAGATATACATCAATTTATAGATTAAAGGCTAGTCATGGCTAGTGATACCCCTTTTTCGGACTTAAGAGAAAAAATGTTAAATCTCTATGATCAAGCAGAAAGGAACCAATTCCGTGAACCTGTATTTAGAGACCAATTTCAGGGTGCTAAGCTTGATGATGTTACTATTTCTCGAGCAAGTGTAAAATTTCAATCTCAGAAGACCAGCGCGCTCATTTACAAGATTTATTTTTAGCTTATTTAGAAGATCAAGCATCCAGCATTTATAAAGAATATTATGATAAAAAATTTGGCTCAGGATCTAATAACGCCACCAGCTCATTGCTTGAACAATTTGAGTCAAAAAAAGATACAACCCTTGAAAAAATTCGAGCGGTTTTGGATAAATGTGTAACAGAAAACAAAGAAGAGGATTATTGGTTTACTAATGCTGTAAGAGGAATCCTTGTAACTAACGCTTTTGCTATTTCCGAAAGCTCAAGTGAATCCTACCAATCAGAATTAGAACAGAGAATCAGCAAACTAATTCCACCTCCTGGCAATACAAATGAGGAAAAATAACAAAAGATTTACAGCCCCTAGTTGTTAGATGAAATAGGTATGACTTAGACACCAATTCATATTAACCTAAACTTACTATTTATACGGTCTTTGTAATTAGTTATATTGCAGAGTATCCGATTTATCAAAATAATATCCTGTCACCAAGTTGAAACCACTTTTATTACAGTACTTCTTTATTTTTTGTTTTCTACAGTTATAGTGGGTTGAATTTGCTCATCATCGTGTATGATACCCTCAGTATCATTAGTACCTTTTTCAATTAAAGTGGTATCTTCCCCAGACATTTTTGCTATCTTGGCTATATTCATTTTCGATGATTGCTTTTTGCTAAACATGCCATAGGGATTTGCTGAATGAACAGGGAAATTAGTTTTAATCGAATCATCAACATGTATCCTTTTGGCTTCGATACACGACATCACTGTATGATAAGCCATATTAAAATCAGGATTATTTGTATGCCAATTATACTGTTTGTCTTTACCATCATTGTAATAAGTATATTCAGGAATTACTCGTTTCTGGAAATTACAGGCTAATTGATGAATATCGTCTCTGGTTAACTCGACTTTTTGACTTGGATCCATATTAACGATCGCAATATCAGTATCAGAACTTAAGCCTAGCCCATTTTTACGTACTACTGCAAGCAACCCTGGTTTTGACTGGATTGGGATAACTTCACTCCAAAACCCCATATTGGAACTCGGCAAGGAACTTAATATACTATTGATTTCAAACATAAATTTCCTCATATCATGTTGGCCGTTCCAACCATTTTGAGGTGTTCTGGGATCCGGACTATAATTTTCGTCTGTAAAACCAATCGTTATATTTTTCTGGGCGAGTTTTTCTTGGAATGCTTTGCAAACAACTGTATCGCCACAATTAATTTGATTTTGCAAAGTCTCCAGATAAGGAACGAGCAATCGCTCTTGCGATTGTTTATCATGCTGTAAACTGTTATAGATGCTTCCAGCTTTTTCTTTTTGGATATTCTCTATAGCCATTTCGGTTAATACCTCCATAGCTA